>CAJUDM010000049.1 GCA_910584915.1 uncultured Lachnospiraceae bacterium | reverse complement strand
CCCCTATGAGGGGCACGGACGTCAACGGTCCGACGGCTGCGATCGCTTCGGTGGCAAAGCTGCACAATGAACTGCTCTCCTGCGGTTCTCTCTATAACATGAAATTCAGCCCGGAGGAACTGTCCTGAGGATGGAAATACAGCTGAAAATGCAAGATATCCAAAAATCATACACTTTTAACAAAATATAATAGGTTTTATAAAAAATATACAATGCCTATAATAAAATTATCATCAAAAACGGACAAATAATACAAGAAATCAATGAGAAAAGGAGAGAAAAATGGTTGTAAAGGATTCATATCAAATTTCAACCGAGCCTGTAAGATCAGAGAGGATCGATACACTGCACAAGTATATCACTTCCTCCGCATACGGGATCTGTGTTGAAAGAGGAAAACTGATCACGGAGTATTACAGAGCCCACACCGATCAGGCGCCTATCATCCGCAGGGCAAATGCGATCGATCATGTGCTCCGCAACATGAGCATTTATATTTTGCCGGGAAGCCTGTTTGCGGGGAATCAGGCTTCCAAGCCAAGGTGGGCTCCGCTCTTCCCTGAGTATGAAGTGGAGTGGGTAGAGAAGGAGATGATCCATGGAGAACCGTACTTTCCGGATCAAAGGCCTGCAGACTGCTATATTCTTCAGGAGGAGGACAAACCGGTCATACAGGAAATCTGTGACTGGTGGAAGGGACAGACGATCACAGATATGTTGAGAACACGCCTGCCGAAAGAGGCGCTGGCGACGCATTACGACCTGAAGGCGGCTGATATTGGTACATATTTTCAGGGCGGAGACGGACATTTTGCACCGGACCATCCGTGGCTGATCAGACATGGCGTACAGGAGATCATCGACCAGTGCGAGGAGGGACTGAAAAGGATCGACTATAAAAACGATCCGGACTGTGTAAAGAAAAAGGACTTTTATGAAGCGGCGATCATCAGCGCTGGCGCGATCATCCGGTTCGCCGAGAGATATGCCGTTCTTGCGGAAAAACTGGCGGAGGAGGAGAGCGATCCTGCAAGAAAGACGGAACTTCTGGAGATGGCGGATATCTGCCGCCATGTGCCCAGAAATCCGGCGCGCAATTTCAGGGAGGCGCTGCAGTTCATCATCCTGACGCACATCTGTATCCAGATCGAGGACAGTGGCGCCGGCGTTTCCTTCGGGCGTTTTGATCAGTTTATGCAGCCCTACTATGAGGCTGGCATTGCGGATGGCACCCTGACAAAGGAACTGGCGACGGAACTGACAGAGAATTTCTTCCTGCAGATATATACCTGCAATAAGGTGCGCAGCTGGATCGACACAGATTTTTACCGCGGTGTGCCGATGTTCCAGAACCTGACGATCGGCGGTGTGGATCCGGAGACGATGGACGACGCCACAAACGATATGAGCTATATCGCACTGGATGCGACCTACAATACAAGAGTACCTCAGCCGTCCCTGACGGTCCGCTTCCACAAAAAGACGCCTATGGAGTTCAAGATGCGCGTGGCGGAGGTGGTGAGGCTTGGGACCGGGCTGCCCTCCATCTTCAATGACGAGACATACACCAGGGCGATGATGAACCGCG
>CAJUDM010000048.1 GCA_910584915.1 uncultured Lachnospiraceae bacterium | reverse complement strand
ACATTGTAAATGCATTCGCTCCTGCCTGTTTTCTAAACCCCTCGAATTCGAGGGGGTTAAAATCCGGATTATGAAGCCTCTCCCATAACCCCAGAAATTCAATCACATCCCTGTTTCTCATCCAATTTTGAATAACCGCTGTTGGATCATCGCTTTTATATCGAGCTATATCTGTCAATGAAATAAATTCATTTTGAAAATCTTGTGTATAAATTCCAATATCTATTCCATTTGCATGAATTGTATCCTTGACTATTTTTCCCATTATTCCTCCATCCAATCATCTCAAAATACCTTTCTGCATACTCTTTTAAAAAATCCTAACCGCCCTCTCCAATATCCCGTTCAGATAAGCGATCAACACCCCGTAATTCGTCACCGGCACTCCCTGCTCCCTGCAGCGCTCCAGGCGATACTGCATCTCCCTCCTGTTCAGCATGCACCCGCCGCAGTGTACCACCAGCTTATAAGATGACACATCTGTCGGAAACTCCGTGCCGGATGTGAAAGTAAACGCCGGCTCGCAAACACCTGGTTCACGCCCCCATTGCAGGCATTGCGCTTCCATATCGCCGCCTGCCCTGCCGCACCCTGCCTCCGACCTCCTGTTCAGATAACGCCGGATCAGATTCGGGATTTTCACCGTGCCGATATCCTCGCACTGCCTGTGGTGGGTACAGCCCTCACAGATCAACACCCTGTCGCCGTCGCTCAGCCGCTCCACAGCCGCCGCGCCCTCCGCGAGCAGCGCCAGATCCCCCTTATACCGCGCCATCAGGATGGAAAAAGAGGTGAGGGGCACAGAATCCGGCACGATCCGGTTTACTTTGTCAAAAACCTGACTGTCCGTGACCACCAGCCTGGAGGGAGATGTCAGCTTTTGTAATGTCTCTTCCAGTTCCGAATCCCGGCAGACAAGGGCGGATGCCCCCGCCTCCAGCACCCCGCGGATCACCTGTTGCTGGGGCAGGATCAGCCGCCCCTTCGGCGCCCCGGCATCGATCGGCACCACCAGCACCACCGTATCCCCCGGCGACAACAGATCCCCGACCAGTGGCTTTTCAGCAGCCTCTCCCGGCAGAAGCGCCGCCACCCGCTCTTTTAACTCGCGGATATGGAAACCCGTCTTCGCGCTCACCCGAAGTATTCTCTTATCATCTATGCCCTTCCCCAGCAAATTTGCTTTATCATCCACCGGAAGCTTCTCTATAATATCTGCTTCGCCATCCACCGGAACCTTCTCCGAAATATCCTCTTTTTCGTCCGCCGGAAGTTCCTCCGCCAAATCCTCCTTATTATAGACAAGCATCCACGGGATCTCTCTCCGCTCAAACTCATCTATCAATTTCCTCTCCGTCTCGTTAAGAGGCGCTCCCGCCTCCGCCACCACAACAGCGATATCCGCCTTCCGCATCACCTGCTCTGCCTTTTGCACACGCTTTTCGCCCAGCTCCCCGGTATCATCAAGCCCCGGCGTATCGATCAGCACCACCGGTCCGAGCGGCAGAAGCTCCATCGCCTTATACACCGCGTCCGTGGTCGTCCCCTCCACGGGAGATACCACCGAGAGGTCCTGCCCGGTAAAGGCATTCATCAGACTGGACTTCCCCACGTTCCGCCTGCCGAAAAAAGCAATATGTACCCGCTCGCCCGCGGGTGTCTGATTCATGCCGCCCACCATCTTCACTCCTTTTGTCAAAAATAGAAATCCCTCTGTCCGCCTTTCGTCTTCTCAAGCCGCTCTCTCGTCATCTCCCGCACTTTATCGCTGCCGATCTCCCCGAGCTGCCGCCGGATCATCTCCTCCCCGATCTGCCGTGTGCGGGGCGCCGCGTAATCCTCCAGATACTCCTGCAGCGTGAGCAGCGCGTTGGGAAGACAACAGTTCTGGATCTGCCCGGATTTGCAAAGGGACATAAATCTATCCCCGGTCCGCCCCTCCCTGTAACATGCGGTACAGAAGGACGGTATATAGCCGAGTTCCATCAGCCAGCACACCACCTCATCCAACGAGCGCCTGTCCGACACATCAAACTGGGCAGAATTATCCTCCCTCGCCTCCGGCTCCCGGTAACCCCCCACGCTCGTCCTGGAACCGCCTGAGATCTGGGATATCCCCAGGTGCAGCACCCTCTCCCGCACTTCCTTTTTCTCCCTGGTGGAGACGATCATACCGGTGTAGGGCACTGCCACCCGGATGCAGGCTACAATTTTCGCAAACATGTCATCCGATATCCCGTTGTCAAAAGCTCCCGGATCGATATCGTCCGCGGGACAGACCCTCGGCACGCTGATCGTATGCGGTCCCACGCCGTACACCGCCTCCAGATGTTCCGCATGCATCAAAAGCCCCGCAAACTCATACCGGTAGCCCTCCAGACCGAACAGCACCCCCAGCCCCACATCATCGATGCCGCCCTGCATGGCGCGGTCATGCGCCTCCGTGTGGTAGGCATAATTGCTCTTTGGCCCGGTGGGATGCAGTTTCTCATAACTATCCTTATGATACGTCTCCTGAAACAAAATATAAGTGCCGATCCCCGCCTCTTTCAGCCGGCGATAATCCTCTGCTTCTGCCGCTGCGATATTGACATTTACCCGGCGAATCGCGCCGTTTTTGTGATGGATACCATAAATTGTCCGAATGGACTCCAGAATGTATTCAAGCGGATTGTGCACCGGATCTTCCCCCGCTTCCAGCGCAAGACGCTTGTGCCCCATATCCTGCAGGGCGATCACCTCCGCCCGGATCTCCTCCTGGGACAGTTTTTTCCGTCTGATCTGCTTATTTTTCGCATGATAAGGGCAATAAAGACAACCGTTGACACAATAATTGGAAAGATATAACGGCGCAAACATCACGATCCGGTTTCCGTAAAAATCCTTTTTGATCTGCTCCGCCAACGCATAGATCTCCTGATTTTTTTCCTCCAGCTCACAGGCAAGCAGCACCGAAGCCTCCCTGTGGTCAAGCCCTTTTCGCCTGCGCGCCTTCTCAAGGACCGCATCGATCATTTCGGCGTCCCTCTTATGCGCCCCGGCAAATGCCAGCGTGTCCAGAATTTCCTGATGATCAATAAACTCTTCCGCATGCATGGATTTTGGATCGTACATTGCCTGTCCCTCCCGATTTTCAGTTATTAACAGCATATCTAAAAATCGGTTTCCTGTCAATGAAAGGGACGATTTCGATAGCGTAAGTTTATTGTAGGAATAGGACAGACAGAATAGCCCCTTGATCT
>CAJUDM010000047.1 GCA_910584915.1 uncultured Lachnospiraceae bacterium | reverse complement strand
CAGGTATTTCTGCTTTTTAAATATTCAGTTGTAACACATGTATTGTAATCCTACAATGTGAAATTTTCAGGGGAAATTTTCTCCTTGCATTTTCCATATTTCATGCTATAATCGATATATCTGAAAAATCTGCAGCTTATCTGACAGGTCAAAATCTTATCAGAAATTTCAAATTTAAAATCTTTTTGTCTTCGTTTCAAAGGATCGGAAAGGAATCTATGGTTTCATCATTTTATTTTAACAGGGGGGAGTTTGCGCCTTCTCAGCAGGATGCGCTGGCTCTGGAAATTGTTTCGTCCGGCAGGCGGGAGGCGGCGCTTTTGATAGTGTGCGACGGGATCGGCGGGCTTAAGGAGGGGGAGTATGCCAGCAGTTATGTTACGATGCGCGCAAGAGACTGGTTTTATGGCTCGTATTTGAGGCATGTAAAGAGATATCACAGCCGGAGGCGGATAGAGAGGGACTGCACGGGCATGTTGTATGACTGTAACAGGTATCTTATGCTTTACGGAAAGGAGCGCGGGATCAGGCTTGGGACGACTGTGACGATGGTGCTTTTGTCTGGCAGGCGCCGGCTCTGGCTTTGTCCGTTTTTTTGTTCTGCGAGGTATCTGCTCTTTCATGCCGGGGACAGCAGGGGGTATCTGTTCGGCGGGGGCGGTGAGAGAAGATGCAGAAAGCTGACGGAGGATGACAGCTTGGGAAATCATGTGCTGCGCAGGTGCATCGGAAGCTTTTCCTGGCAGGGGGTGCAGAAAAGCCGGGGATATCTGCGGCGCGGGGAAAGTCTTTTATTGTGCAGCGACGGGTTCTGGCGGAATCTGGAGAGGGAGGAGATGGCGGAGAGTTTTGGAAGAAGGGGGAGGCTTTTGAGATGCGGGAGGATATCTGAGGAACAGTTGGAAAAAAGACTTAAGAAGCTGGGGGAAGCGGGAAGGAGCCGGGGGGAGAAGGATAATCAGGCGGCGGTGTTTGTCTGTGTGTGAGGGAGAAGAGGGTATGGGAGGCGGCTGGAGTGGGTGTGAGGGCGAGGGAAGTATGCATGAGGAGTGGTATGGGGCTGTGTAAGGAGCATAAGAGGTGTGTATTTGGATTCATGACTGCCATGATTAATAGAGGTAAATTTTGGGTTTGAGATCGGAGGAGGAGAGAAGTGGCGGAGGCGACGAAGGGGAATAGAAGAGGAAGCGGCAGGCAGGCGGAAATTGAGAAAGAAGACAGAAGAGAAAGAGGCGTACAGGTGGAGGGAATCTGTCAGGCGTGTATCTGGTTTGACAGGTATGAGATAAGGGAGATTCTGGGAGAGGGCGGCATGGGCAGGGTGTATCTGGCGATGGATATGAGGCTGGGGCGCCCTGTGGCAATCAAGATCCTGGAACAGGTGACGGAACAGTTTCAGGAGGAGGTGGCACTCCTTCGGAGGCAGAATTTTCTGATGCTGCCCGCGGTGTTTGACGCCTGGGTGGAGGAAGATGGGACAGGCGTCATTGTCATGGAGTATGTGGAGGGGCAGAATTTGAAAGAATATCTGGCGCTCCACGGGCAGATACCGGAGAGGCAGATCTACGAATGGGGATTGCAGCTCGGGGAGTTTCTCAAAAGGCTCCACAGCGGAAATCCAAAAGTATTGTACCGGGATTTGAAGCCGGAGAATATCATGGTGCAGCCGGATAAGACACTGCGGTTGGTGGATGTGGGCGCGGCGGTGCGGCTTGGGGAAGGACTATGCGGAAAAAAGAGGGTGGGCACCTTTGGCTATGCGGCGCCCGAACAGTGGGAGGGGAAGGCTGTGGATGAGCGGGCGGATATCTACGGCATGGGCGCTGTCCTGTGCGCCGTGATGGAGGGGAAGGACAGACAAAACGGTCAGGCGGGAGCGGAGTATGTGGCGAAGATGAACGGGATGCCGGAGGGGATGCGCCGGGCGGTAAGGCGCTGCCTGAGGCACGAGCGGGAGAGGCGCTACGCCACGGCGGAGGCTTTTCTGGCGGACTGGAAGCGGTATAAGAGAGCGGGGAGAAGCAGGACCTTGATAATTCGGGCGGAGGGGATGCTGAAGATTGGCTTTCTATATGCGGCGGTATATATTGTATGGTATAGAGAGGAGTTTTCTCCTCTGGCGCTGCAGTTCCTTGCGGGGTATTTGTGGCTGAAACTGGCGGAGTGGGCATACCGGAGGCAGAGCGAGAGGTGGGAGCAGAAAAAATCTATCTGGTGCAGAGGGGTGTAATGTAAGGCTGAAATTTATGTTGTATTTGGACAAAGACAGAGGGGGTATTGTGGAAAGAAACGTAAACATTATTGTAGGCCTTGATGGGAAGAAGACAGTTTTGATCAACGATATCAGATTCAGAGGCAAAAAGAAGGAAGATTGGAAGGGCGTGGAGGATTATCTCAAGGAATATGTTGGAGAATTTTATGAGATCGAAGAAACATCGGAAAAAATTTTTATTTCCAGTAGTTTTCCTGATGAATATACTTCATCCGAAAGCAGATTAGCTTTAAAGGGAGCTGTGGCGAAATCAAAAGCAAATGCGGTGCAGGGAATTCCTGAACTGATTCAAATTGCGACAAACAGGGAATTTTCGGAAAATAGAAAAAAGAAACGAGCAGCCCGCTTGCGTAAAACTGTACGGTGAAAACCCATTTCTTTATAAAACGATTGTACTGAAAAGGGAGAAGTATGTCAATAGAAACAGGAATAAAAAATCCATCTGGTGCAGAGGAGGAGGTTGAAGGCGGGCAGGGAGAAGAGGAATGTGTTATTTTTGCGGGCAACGAGGGAAAGGGAAGGAGAACATGCAGGGCGGAATTTTGACAGTAAAGTATATCCGGAAATGGTTGACACATAATATATATCATGATATATATTATGTGGGAGGTGACGGAGATGGAGACAGCAAAAATATTTGAGAACGGCAGAAGCCAGGCTGTGCGCCTGCCGAAAAAATTTCGTTTTTCCGGTGAGGAGGTTCTGGTGCAGAGACTGGGACAGGCGGTGATGCTGGTTCCGAAGGAAGAGTGCTGGCAGACCTTTTTGAACGGGATAGACAGCTTTTCCGATGATTTTCTGGAGGACGGAAGAATCTCGGAAAATCAAGCAGAAAGGGGAGCAGTGTGAAAAATAAATTTTTCACACGCGAGTTTGTGTCTGCGCGCACTTGCCACAAACTCGTCATGCGCAAAATACATGCGCAGAAATGAGGAGTTTTATGATGTATATGTTGGATACAAATATTTGTATCTATGCGATAAAAAAGAGGCCGGCAGAGGTACTTGACAGGCTGAAAAAAAATTTGGAGAAGGGATTGTGCATTTCGGCGATCACGCTTGCGGAGCTGGAACACGGTGTGAAAAAGAGCGCAAATCCGGAAAAAAATGAGCTGGCGCTCATGCAGTTTCTTTCTGTTTTGACAGTGCTGCCCTTCGATGATATGGCTTCTGTGGAGTACGGGAAGATCTGTGCGCATTTCCAGAAGCAGGGCACGCCGATCGGGGTGATGGATATGCTGATCGCAGCCCATGCGAAGGCGGAGGGTATGGTTCTTGTGACAAATAATGTGCGAGAGTTTGAGAGGGTGCCGGAACTGACAGTGGAAAATTGGAGCGTATCATAAAATGCGGCATTATATCCGCGTTGGAGAGAGCGCGCGGAAGGGAAAGACAGCGGAGGAGGACAATGGAAGCTGAGGACAGTGGAATAGGAAAACAGCGGAAGAGGAATCTTGTGAACGGTATCAAAATAAGGAAAGCTTGAGGGAAGCTGCCGGGCGGCAGCGAAGATTGGATAAGGGGGATGGAAAGTATGACATACAGAGAGCGGACAAAAAAGATAAGGATCGGCGGGCGCGTGATCGGCGGGGGAAGCCCCATCGCGATCCAGTCCATGACGAACACGCCGACGGAGGATGTGGCGGCGACAGTGGCGCAGATCAAAAGGCTCGAGGCGGCGGGATGTGAGATCATCCGCTGTACGGTGCCGACATTGGAGGCGGCAAAGGCGCTTTTGAATATCAAAAGACAGATCGCGATACCGCTTGTCGCGGATATTCATTTCGATTATAAGATGGCGATCGCGGCGATCGAGAACGGAGCGGACAAAATCCGCATCAATCCGGGCAATATCGGCGGCAGGGAGAAGGTGAAAGCCGTTGTGGATGCGGCGAGAGAGCGGCAGATCCCGATCCGGGTGGGCGTGAACAGCGGTTCTCTGGAGAGGGAACTGGTGGAGAAGTATCACGGCGTGACGGCGCAGGGGATCGTGGAGAGCGCCCTGGATAAGGTGCATATGATCGAGGATATGGATTATGACAACCTTGTCATAAGTATCAAATCCTCGGATGTGCTGATGTGCGTGAAGGCGCATGAACTCCTGGCGGATAAAACGCCCTATCCGCTCCATGTGGGCATTACGGAGTCCGGTACGGTGACGAGCGGCAATATCAAGTCGTCCATCGGGCTGGCGTTAATTTTAAACCAGGGGATCGGGGATACGATCCGGGTTTCCCTGACCGGCGATCCGGTGGAAGAGATCCGGTCCGCAAAACTGATCCTCCGGACGCTCGGGCTCAGAAAAGGCGGTATCGAAGTGGTGTCCTGCCCCACCTGCGGGCGGACAAAGATCGATCTGATCGGGCTTGCCGGGGAAGTGGAAAAGATGGCGGCGGATATCCCGCTGGATATCAAGGTCGCTGTGATGGGCTGTGTGGTCAACGGACCCGGGGAGGCGAAGGAGGCGGATATCGGTATTGCCGGCGGCATCGGTGAGGGACTTCTGATCAAAAAGGGAGAGATCGTCAGGAAAGTACCGGAGGGGGAACTGCTGGAAGCGCTGCGGCAGGAACTGCTGAACTGGGAAGAGTAGTGTGAGAAGTACTTCTAGAACTCAGCAGCAGAGACTGCTTCGTTAAGAAGTACTAAGTCT
>CAJUDM010000046.1 GCA_910584915.1 uncultured Lachnospiraceae bacterium | reverse complement strand
TTGGAATAAAAAGCATTCGCAAAATAGTATCTAAATATCATGGAAATATGCAAATGTACTACAATCAAGAATCTCTAACTTTTCATACGATTATTACCGTAAAGGAATTCGTCAGATAGGATATTGCCAGGTATTTTGAGGAATCCGAAAACGGAACGATTGGCAGCAATGTGATCTTCTTCCCTAAAATCCTCAATGAGCTTGACGGAGATACCAGAGACAGGCTTTTTGCGGCAGCCGGAAAATGCCGGCTGGATACCGATGTGGATGAGTGTTATTTCTGCGCTTCCCACAGCAAGTCAGCAGCCGGGGAGAACGGCAGGTTCCTGGAACGGTTCATAAACGCCCTGGGAAACCGTGAGCGGCATTCTTACAGCGGCTCGGTCTCCGCCTTTTTTGATTTAGAGAGAGACGGAGGCTTTCGAAACCGATGGGGCTTGAAAGAGAAAAACATGCTGACAGAAACGGACGGCATATACGAGTTCCGGCGCGACGAGAAAAGGATCAGGAAGCTGAATGCGGATTTTTTCGAAAGCCGTACAGACGGGGAGATGAAAAAGACCGTTGATAATGTGAAGCAGACCGACGCCGATGCGGAAAACATATTCCGTCATCGTATCACCAGTGTAAAGGAGATCGCGTTTCAGATCGTACGCCTCAAAAAGAAACCTAAATTATTGTAAAAATTACAAACTACTATTTGATGTTCTGTCAGTATTATGTTAGGATGAACGTGCGGGGCAGTCCCTCGCGCCATCCATATTTCAGGAAAGGAACGGTGAATACGTATGGAATTATCCAAAGAGAAGATGGAAATCTATGAAAAGAACCTGCAGCGCCTGCAGGATGCGGCGGACGAGCTCATGGGCCGCATGAAGGGCCACGGCTACTCCTTCCGCCGGGAGATCACGGACGGGAAGGGGAAGTGCTGTCCGGAAAAGCTCCAAAGCCTGGTGGAGGAGATGCTCTCCCTCTGGGAGAAGAAGCAGTATGCGCGCTTCCCTAAGGCAATTTGGGCAAAGTCCTATCTCCAAGTGCGTCGGGAGTTGTACGGCCAGTACCTTTATCTGGTCATGCGCTGCAGCCTGTACCGGGGCGGCTACTATTGCGTCCGGGACAGCGAGTTGAAGGAGCGGACCGATTTCGCCTTTGTGCTAGAGCAGGCGAAGTGGTTTTCCCGAAATTGGTGTATCACAGACGGACCGGACGGGAGAAGACAAAACGAGCCGGGCAATGGCTATGATGGGTACTTCGGTTTCCACCTTTATTCTCCTGTCAACCACTATCTTACCTTCGGGGAAGTGGACGTAAGGAATCTGGAGGACGACTGGGCCATGACCCCTCCGCATATGCGGGCCGAGAACCGGCTCTACAGATGGACGGCCGGATCTGAGGAGGAGGAAGAGCCGGCGGAAGCAGAACAGCTTCAGGAAGCGGATGAGCCGGGGGAGGCGGAACCGCTGCAGGAAGCGAAGGAAACGGAAAAGGCGGAACCGCTGCAGGATATGGGCAATGAGGATCTTTTTTATGAGGAAGAGGACGATGACGACGGCTTTGCAGATGCTTTCTATGACCCCGAGGAAGACGAAGTCTTAAGTCCTTTGGATATGCTGGATGAGGAGGACCGCACCGCATGGTGGATAGCCGAGTATGAAGAACAGGGAAAGCTGGATGGAAGAAACTGGGAACTGCTGCTGTTAGTCCAGAGCTTTGAGGACATGAAGGAGTACCGCTCCGCCTGCGAACGTTTTGAGGAACTCTTCAGGGGAGCAGACACGGAGATTCTGCGGGATTTCTGCCAGGAGCTGGAGGAGATCGTTAATCTGTATCTGGCCGAACGGGAGATCGCTCCTCTAGCAGATATGGAGAAGGCGGTGGATGTGTATGCACGTGTCTGCGAAGGACCTCTTCGTCAGGCGAGGCTCTATGGGAGGGGGCTGCAATGGAAAGATCTGTGAGTATGATCCGGGATCGCTTTTTCCGAGATCTGATCATCGAATACATGAACCAGGGGGAGCGGTCCTTCCTGTACCGATACTTCTGGGCCGACAGCGTATCGGGACTTCTGGAAGAGTATCTTCCGGAGCTTTCCGGGAAGAGAAGCCCGCAGTTAAAGGACGAGCCTGAGATCAGGAACCGGCTCGCCTGGGCTCTGAAAAAGAATCCGGAGCAGGCCAGGGGCAGGCTGCTGAAGGAGGTGTCAGGCGGGAGCCGCCGGGATTTCTGGGAGGAACTCTGGCTGAATGATGCGGGCTATCTGGCGGGGCTGATCTCGGATACGGATTATTACTTCTGGCTGGTGAAATATCTGGCGAAGCGCGGCATCTATTATAAGGATACCAGTATGTGGGATCAGCGCAAAGAGCTTAACTTTTTGCTGCGAAAGGGTCTGCGGGACAGGAAGAGGACGTCGGAGTCAGACTGTTCGGAGTGCAAGAGCAGCAATGGGAAGGAGGAGATCCCATTCACCACGGCACAGCTGAAGAGAGATCTGGCGGATCTGGCGGAAAAGCTGCGCAGGGAGCGTGAGACGGGCGGGACGGAGATCACCAACCGGCTGAAAGGCCTGAAATACCGTGTCAGGACAAAAAAAGGCACAAGGCAGGCGGACTATCTGCCTCTGTTTACCAGCCGGCTGGCGCGGATGGCGCTCCACATCCAGATCAAGACCTGGCTGCAGGACAGTGGGTATCCCCTGATCAAGCGGGCGGGGCGGGATAAGGCCGGAAAGGAGCCTTTCACCACAGGACCCCGGAGGAAGCGGGACTTTTCCATGGGACTGTTCGAGGCGTACTGCGACAGTCCGCAGGGCTATGAGTTTCATAAAAAGAATTTAGCCGGCGCAGCGGTCGCGAAGGGCTGGAGCGTGGACAGCGCCGGGTTCTGCAGGCTGGATCCGGATCAGATCTACGCGCTGCAAAACGCCCTGAAGGAAAGCGGGGAGATGCCTCTCAGTATTCCGCTGGCGGTTGATCTGTACAGCGGCTGCGTCTTTTTCCTGGCGGGGAAGGCGCTTTATGAGGAGGTATACCGCCGGGAAGAAGAGAAGCGTGATGAGGCTCGTGAAAGCGCGGAAGAAGCCTGTGAAGACGCGCGGAAGAACAAAGAAGAGTATGTGCGGTATGCGCGTGAACATAGGATGCAGCAGGACAGCGGCCGCATGGAAATACTGGAAGAAAATCTGGCGGACGCGAAAAGAGATTCTAAAACCGCTAAGGAAGAGTACATCCGCATTTGGAAGGCACAAAAGGAGTTCAAGGATACGAAAAGCCTTTTCTGCTTCGACTACCTCCGCCTGGATGAAGAGCACCTGATGGATTTTGAAGGAGATGTGCAGGGCGCGCTGCGGCTGGGCCCCCACTTTCATGAGAACACGGGGAAAAGCTATGAGGATATCCTGATCGAGTTTCAGGAGTACTGTATAGGCAGGGAGGATGGTCCCCGCGCTCTGGTCAGAGAATACAATCGGAACAGGCCCGCCGGCATCCGGGACACGGATATGTTCCGCTGGGCTTTTGACGATCAGTGACGGAAAAAGCATAAAAACAAGGGGCTGCTTTGCAACAGCCCCTCTTTCCTGCTCGATCCATATTTTCACAACAACTCCAGAACCTTATAGAAGGCCTTTTCTCCGAAAATGACGAGATGCCTATCCTCTCTGTCATCGTTCCAGAAGCAGGCGGCATGCTCCCCCTTGTAATCGTAATATTTTGCCGTTTCCATCAGATCGACGGCCGTCATGTCGGCGACCACCTCCCTGTCATAAAAATCATCTTCGCCCAGGCGGTCTTTGCACGCGTCATACAGTTCCTGTAGCAACTCCGTAAGTCCGTCTATACCGTCAAAATCCATAAACGGTTCCGCTCGGATACCCTCGTTGTCATCTTTCCGGATGCTCATCTCGGACAGCTCCCCGATATAATTGTCCAATATCGTGGAGGAAGGATTCCCCGGGTCAAGAAGGACTTATACCAGGGCTTTCCCTGCAGTATCTCAAATAAACTGCCGGCGTCAATGCGCTCCTCCTCAAGCACAGTGCGCACAAATTCGTCCGCCGCCGGTTCGTCGGGATTTTCGAAGAATGTGCTGCGGACATGACGGAACATATCGGCAGTGATCGAGATATAACTGTTCGCATACCTGACGGTTTCTTCGGGATATATATATTCATCCAGAAGCTCCCGTTCCGTACTCTTGCAATTGAGGTAATTGCCAACGCTTCCTCTTATAAAGGAAAGGGAACTGCCAATGACGCGCAGATTTTTTGTCTCTTCAAACAGCTCCTCCAGGCTGATCATGCCTTTATCGGTGGGAATCAGGCGGCATTTTTGGGAAAAGATATTTCGGTTCAACCCTTTCCGGGGGCTCGCCTGGAAGCCTGAGCATTTATACACATCTAAAAAATCTCCCGTGGGAATATATCGATACGCAATGTCCGGATGGTCTTTTGCGAACGCATCGAATGCCGCGAGGGGCAATGCCCCGCTCTTTGGGGCGTTTCAAATTTCATGCCTGCGTGCTTTAACACGCATTGCTCTGCGGCAGAGTTAATGACTTTCTGTTATGACTTTAGGATGACAGCATTTGTATATAAATAAAATTTGTAAAATTTACAAATCACGAAAGAAAAAGCCGATATACTGTTTACTGTAAGGCAGGAACCTTGAAAACTGAATGACCGGCCGAAGGGATATGTTCCCCGGAGATATAGCGCATAAAACGTATCAAAGGGAACAAAACGCCGCTGAAAAACAGGGGCAGGAACGGCATCGGATAAAACGGCGAAAAAGAATGATTTCCCTTTTGGGAAAAACTGATATGGAAGAAAGGAGGTGATCATCCATGTCGATCGATTGGGAATATCTGCTCGATGCAGAGGGCGACGATCTTCAGGACGCATACGACCAGGCTGTGGAAGAGGCCTGCGAAATGCTTGGCTGGGACGATGACGATTATTAAACAGCAAAGCGCACACAGAACAAACGGCATCTGATGATGCAGAACAGGAGGAATCATTATGTATATTGCAAATGAAGCAAGAATCATCAAAGAATCATCCCGAGGTTACGATCTCATCCCGATCCGGGATGAGATGCTGACCCGCCGGGAGGTGGAGCTGGTCGGGGAGGTGAATGCGGACTCGGTGAACGCCCTGGTTCGAGAGCTGCGCTACCTGCAAAGCGAGGATCCGGAGGCGCCGATCACACTGTACATCAACAGCCCCGGAGGCAGCGTGGACAGCGGTATGGCGCTCTACGATGTGATGCAGGCGGTGAGCTGCCCCGTCCGGACGATCTGTGTGGGGCTGGCGGCATCCATGGCGGCGCTGCTCTTTGTCTCGGGCGCAGAGCGCGACATGCTGCCCCACAGCCGCCTCATGATCCATGATCCGCTGATCATCCAGACCGGCGGCAGCGCCCTGAAGCTGAAAGCGGTCAGCGACGACCTGATGGAAACAAGACAGATTATCGCAAAAGTCATTGCGGAGCACTCCGGCAAGAGCATGGAAGAGGTTCTGGAAAAGACCGCCAACGATTGCTATTTCCGGGCGGAGGAGGCAGTCAGATTCGGGCTTGCCGACCATATCATCACAAGCCTTGCGGAAAACAGGTAAATTTCCCGGCAGCAGGCAATGGGGATTTCACCAATGTCGTTTAGTCAACGGTAACCGGACGCCGTGAGGAACTAACTAAATGATATTGGAGATTTCACCCTCGCGGCAGCCGCCAGATATTTGTGCAGGCACGGATGCCTGACTCGCTGTCCGCAGAAATGAAAAAGTCAACCATATTAAAGGAGGAAAAAGTATGTTCAACAATGTAAAATCCAAACGAATCCTTGCAAAGGACGTAATTGTCAGCAACGATACCTGGGCCACAGGGATCAACAACAACGACCTGCTGGTGGGACCGGCGGGCAGCGGCAAGACCAGGGGCTATGTGGTGCCCAACATCCTTCATGCCAAAGACAGCCTGATCGTCGCAGACACAAAGGGAAACCTGTGCCGGCTGTATGGGGAACACCTGAGGAGAAAGGGCTACACGGTCATGCATCTGGACTTTACGGACGCAGCCAATACCCCGTGGGGTTATAATCCTCTGGCCTATATCCGGAAATGCCGGGACAGCGAGACAAATAAGAAGGGCGACTACTACAGCGAGCAGGATATCAAGAAGATCGCACAGGCGATCTGCCCGTGCCTGAATTCCAAAGAACCCTTCTGGGATCAGGCGGCCCAGATGTATCTGGAGGCGATCCTTCTCTTTGTCATGAACCTGCTGCCCCCGTGGCAGCATAACCTGTATGAAGCATACACCTTCCTTTCGAAGATGGGGAGCGATAACCTGGAAGATATGATCGAGGAGGAGTGTACCACCCATCCCGACAGCGCATTCGCGCGCAAGATACGGATGATCCAGCAGAACACAAAAGCGGAGAAGATGGATGCCAGCATCAAGGGAATCCTGGCGCAGCACCTGGATGTGGTGACATACTCCGGTGTGAAGAGGATGTTCTGCATGAAAGAACAGGTGGATATGGGAGCCTTTCTCAGGGGGAAGACGGCGCTGTTTTTGTCCGTCAGCGATTCGGACCGCAGCCAGGACGCCC
Organism: uncultured Lachnospiraceae bacterium; assembly: GCA_910584915.1. Classification (GTDB taxonomy): domain Bacteria; phylum Bacillota; class Clostridia; order Lachnospirales; family Lachnospiraceae; genus 1XD8-76. The sequence goes on along the minus strand of CAJUDM010000046.1, from coordinate 4,133 downwards.
TGGTAAACCTCTTCTACACTCAGGCGCTGCAATACCTCATGGCCGCCGCGGACAGACAGCCGGACAGCCGTCTTCCGATCCCGGTGCGCTTCATTCTGGATGACTTCAGCACCAACACAGTGATCCCGGATTTCGATAAGATCATCTCCGTGATCCGTTCCCGGGAGATTTATGTCAGCCTGGTCATCCAGAGCCTCTCCCAGCTGGAAGGCCTCTATGACCATGCCAAAGCCCAGACCATCATCAACAACTGCGACCACTGCCTGTACCTGGGAGGGACGGATTCTGAGACGGCGGAATATTTCGCCAGAAAGTTCAACTGTCTGGTCTCCACGGTTCTCAATCTGCCGTTAGACACTCTGTTCATTTTCGAGAGGGGCAGCGAGCCCCAAAAGGCAAGGAAGTACGAACTGGACAGCGATATTGCCTACCGCAGCCTGAAGATGATGCCGGAAGAGACGGAGAAAGCCGGGATAAAACCGGGGGAGAAGGCGAAGGCAGAAACAGGGGCGGAGCCCGGAAAGGAGGCTGTATGACTATGACGAACGAAGACAGGACACTCTTTACACTGGAGGAGCGGCTTAAGATGGCGGCAGAACCTCAGGCGACTTCGCCTGAGGCAGCCGCCAGGCTGGTACAGCGGCTTTCGGGGGTACATACAGCGTATTTATTCTGCGGAAGCGCCAACTCAGGCATCATGGAAGGGCTGACCGGTGAGTTCTGGGACTGCCTGGAGGAGAACCTGGTTCATTACGGCGGTTTCTGCCACAGCTTCCGGCTGGCAATCGAGCGCGACGATGATGTCCTCCGGGGGCTTTCGTCCGGGAGGCTCACGCTGGAGCCCCCTGACCCTTACCGGCCCGTATGGAGTGTCCGGACGAGCAATGCCCTGGTCCTGCTTGGACTGCTCCTGTTGGATCATGCAAAGGGCAGGATGCGATACCGAAATATTTATCACTGCACGCGGATGAGCCTGAAGCAGTATCTGGACGCCCTGGTGGATCTGAGCTTTCAGAAGGACGGAACGCCAGATGAGGACCGGGCGGAGTCTTTCTGGATCTGGCGGGAGACGTTCCTGAAGGATAACGACGGCGCGTGGTCTCTGAAAGAGGCTCTGGCACAGATCCTCCGGCGTTATATCGCCGCGTGGCAGGAGTTCGACCATCTGGACCATATTCTCCGCTGCATGGGAGCCCTCTCCTGCTATCTGGAGCAGGAGGAGGCGGGAAGGACGCTCCCGCAGGAGGAGGAAGACCGCATCCGGCGTTTCCGGGAGGCGCTCTGCCGCTATGGCTCCGACCTGGAGGGATGGGAACTGGTGGATCAGGATAAGCGGTACCTGGACCCCCGCGGGTATTACTTCTCCCTGGCCTATGAATACCCGGAGGATGTGCCGGATCCCGGCAGCGAGAATACCGCCCCGGGAACCCTGCGCAGCCGGATATTCCTCTCTGAGCGGGACTACAGCCCCGACGCCCTGAGAAAGCTGGCGGAGAAATCACCCTCCCAGGATCTGAGGGAGCTCTTAGAAAAGAGTATCTCCGAGGAACGGCTGGCTCATGCCATGCGGGAGATCAATATGGCGGTAATGAATCTGTACATGCTGTTTGTGGAGCCCTACCTGCGGATGGGGGAGTATCACTATGAGAGGCATTTGGAATAAATCTGCGGCAGCGGGGCGGGGATAGGATGAGTTCCGGTATTGTTATGGTGACAGAGGATATGCAGCGGATTGGAGAAACAGTAACAGTTCAGCATCCCAATATTCTGCGAGTAAAATCGCTCTGTAAGCAATTTTGCGAGTTGTGAAGGCACCAAAATGCTGAACTGTTACGAGAAATACCAGAAGCCTGAAATTTGTGGTTGGAAAGTGAGGAAAGTTACTATATAATGAAATGACAGCAGCTTTTGTGCACGCACAGGCAGCAGGATAATAGAGAACCGAATGGCAAAACAAAGGACAAGGAGGCTTTACCCTATGAGACAGGATCTGATCGTAATTTTGGATCTGGGCAGTACGAGTAACACCGTGATCGCCCGTGAAATCCGTGAATTCGGCGTATACAGCGAGATACATCCGCACGATATTACCGCGGATGAACTGAAGGCTTTAAAGAATGTAAAGGGAATCGTGTTAAACGGCGGAGAGAACCGTGTGGTTGACGGGAAGGAAGTGGAAGTCAGACCGGAGTTGTACGATATGGGCATTCCGATGATATCCATAGATTATCCCCAGTCAAAATGCAAGACGCAGCTCGCCGTCCTTCCGGATCAGGATACGCTGAAAAAGTTTATTTTTGAGGAGTGCGGGGCAGAGGCAAACTGGAATATGAAGAACTTCATTGAGGATCAGGTGGAACTGATCAGACAGCAGGTGGGTGATCGGAAGGTACTTCTGGCGCTTTCCGGCGGCGTGGATTCGTCCGTGGTGGCGGCGCTGCTGATCAGGGCGATCGGGCAGCAGCTCGTGTGCGTACATGTGAATCACGGCCTGATGCGTAAAAATGAGTCGGAGAGCGTTGTGAAAGTTTTCCGCGATGAACTCCACGCGAACCTGATCTATGTCGATGCGTCCGAGCGCTTTTTGGGTAAACTCGTGAATGTGGCGGATCCGGAGCAGAAGCGGAAGATCATCGGTGGTGAGTTTATCCGCGTTTTCGAGGAAGAGGCAAGAAAACTGGAAGGTATCGATTTCCTGGGGCAGGGCACCATCTATCCGGATATCATTGAGAGCGGTACAAAGACTGCGAAGATGGTGAAATCCCATCACAATGTGGGCGGTCTGCCGGAGGATTTGAAGTTCGAACTTGTGGAACCATTAAAACAGCTTTTCAAGGATGAGGTGCGCGCCTGCGGCGCAGAGCTGGGACTGCCCCATGACATGGTGTACAGACAGCCGTTTCCGGGACCGGGACTCGGCGTGAGATGTCTGGGAGCGATTACCAGAGACAGGCTGGAGGCAGTCCGCGAGTCGGATGCGATCCTGAGAGAGGAGTTTGCCAGGGCAGGACTGGATAAGAAGGTGTGGCAGTATTTCACAGTTGTCCCGGATTTCAAATCGGTGGGGATGAAGAACAATGCCAGAGTATTTGAGTATATGGTGATCATCCGCGCAATCAATACCGTGGACGCGATGACGGCGTCGATCGAGAAGATCGACTGGGATGTGCTGGAGAGGATCACGGGGAGAATATTGGCGGAGGTTGAAAATGTGAACCGGGTTTGTTATGATATGAGCCCGAAACCGCCGGCAACGATTGAGTTCGAGTGATGAAATGGGATTTAAGAAGCTAGTATTTATGCGGGTTGCAAACAAATTTGTTTAGGAACTGGCAACGATTTGGCAACATTTTTCACATCACGCATTAAATAATTACATCAATGGCATAAGAAAAACCTTGCTGATTTTCAGATATGTAACTGAATATCGGCAAGGTCTTTTTATGCTTATTTCTGTTTTTTCTTTTTCGCTGTTTTCTTTTCTTCTTTCTCGATTTTCTGAAATTCCTCCATAAGCATATCACTGACCGCCTGTGAGGGGACTTTCGCCCAATGCTTTGAAGTGTCCAGTTCGGGGTACTTGTACCGCCACTGGTCGTATTCCTCTCTGCTTATCTCGCCCTGTTCCAGTTTGGCGGCTTGCTCCTGCCATGCGTGGAACATATCAAACATGGACGTGTAAGTGGAATAGTCGGACTTGTCAAGGCGCAGGCAGATTTCCCCGTCAATCTCCCCGATTTTCAGCCCGTACATATCTTCCAACGCAAAGAGCGTGTGCATAAGCCCGATATAGGTATCAATATCCGGCACGGTGAGGGCGTGGGTGCTTACATCAAAGATACCCGCCATTTCTTTTACAAGGTCGTGCTTTGGTGTCCTTGCTTCGGTTTCATACTGTGCCATGCGGACATCAGAGGTCTTTCCGAGAAAGCCGAGGATTTCGCCTAACTGTTTCTGTGTCATGCCCTTTCGGTTGCGGAAAAAGCGGATACGTTTGCCGATTGCCATAATAAAACCTCCGTTGTAGTGAAAGTGGTACAGCCCTGCATGACTGTACTTAAACAAATCTGTTGAAGTCAGTATAACATGGTGCAATAGAAATAGCAAGAATAACTTAAATAAAAAAAGTTAAG
>CAJUDM010000045.1 GCA_910584915.1 uncultured Lachnospiraceae bacterium | reverse complement strand
CCAGATCAAGGGGCTATTCTGTCTGTCCTATTCCTACAATAAACTTACGCTATCATATTACTGTATTTTGTTGACGATGTCTGCATACGGAGATATAATATGATAAACAATAGTTTGTGCATTTATGGTATAAATATAAATTGAGAAAGGTAGAAACCACATGGCTACAACAAATATTAATATCCGTGTAGATTCTGCATTGAAGAAGGAAGCAGAAACTCTTTTCAGTGATCTTGGCTTAAATATGTTTTCGGCGATTACCATGTTTCTGAAAACCGCAGTTAATCATGAGGGCATCCCGTTTGAAATAAAGCGTTTTAATCCCAATGCGGAGACAAGGGCTGCATTGAAGGAGTATGAAGAAATGCAAAAAAGACCGGGCGATTACAAACGCTATAAATCTTTTGATGAAATGGTGAGCGAGGTATTGGATGATGCTTGATATTGTTCCATCCAATCAGTTTAAAAAGGATTTAAAACTTGCGAAAAAGAAAATACTTGTCATAGGCTGTCCGGGTGCGGGAAAGAGCACCTTTGCGAGAAAATTGAATGAAAAGCTGTCTCTTCCACTGTATTATCTGGACATGCTTTGGCATAAGCCGGATAAAACGACCTGTTCGAGAGAAGAATTTGACAGAAAACTGCGGGAGATCCTGGAAAAGGATGAATGGATCATCGACGGCAATTATCTGCGCACGCTTGAGATGCGTATGAAAATGGCGGATACGGTGTTTTTGCTGGATTATCCGCTCGAGGTGTGTCTGGCGGGGGCCAGAGAGCGGGTCTGGAGAGTGCGGGAGGATATGCCCTGGGTGGAGACAGAACTGGATGATGAGTTCCGGCAGTGGATCCTGGATTTTTCAGTGGATCAGCTGCCGGTTATTTATCGTCTGTTGGAGAAGTATGGGGGCGGGCGTGAGATTTTCGTCTTTCGGTCGAGGGAGGAGGCGGAAAAAGGCATTGCGGAACAGATGGGGTCAAAAGAAGAAAAATGAGAAAAGGGAAAATGAACTCAGGGATGTTTTGATCTATGGATGGAAGAAAAAGATTATTGTGAGAGCATTGCGCCTGTATCTGATCGCGTTTCCCCTGTGTTTGGGGGTAGGGCTGGCGACGACAGTACTTATGGGTGTAGATATGGCGGCCCTGGCAGAATTCATGCGGAAAATGATGCAGGATTTTGAGATGCGGGACCTGTTTTATTTGTTTGCGGAATTGCTTGTGATCGTGTCTGTCTGGATGATACCGGCCCTGTTGGTTTATGGGGCTGTCTGCGTTGGAGAGCGGCGGTTTCTGCGCGTTTACAGAGAGATGCCGCAGGAGGCAAAACGGGCGCTGTATGAGTGTTGGATAAAGGGGCGGAGTCCGGAGCATTTGACGGTCTATGAGGCATGCGGCTATATTCTTTTCAACGACAGGTGTATTTTTGGTACGCCACAGATCGTGCGGGCGGAAGATGTTGTCTGGGGTTATATTGGGCGTTCGGATCTTCAGTTCACGGATATGGAGAAAAATTATATTTTCCCCCGTCTCCAGTTTTTTTCTCTCTGCTTTTATACAAGGGATGGCAGACGGCACAGAATATTTGCCAATGTGTCTTTGGATGAAGTTGCTGTCTGGTTTACGACACATTGTCCCCGGGCGATCCTGGGGTATGGAGTTGAGCAGAAGAGAAAGGCGGAGGATATTTTCAAAAGGGAGGCGGAACAGAGAGCCTTCCTGTACGGAAAGGAAAAGGATTCCTATCCGGTCAGAAAAAGGAGAGCGGCATGGCTGGCAGTGGGAGGCGGTTTTTTGGCGGTCATGTTGTCGTTGGCAGGATTTTATGGCTGGCAATACATAAACAGTGACGACTATCTGTACCAAAAAAATATGAAGAAGGGGGACAGATGGTATGCGGAAGGAGAGTTTTTCGAAGCCTGGCAGGCTTACAGGGCTGTTGCAGGCTACAGGGAGGGAAAGGATGAGGCGGCGATGAAAGGATTGATGCTGTCCGGACTCGAGTTGAAAAAGATAAATTCAGAGCCTGTCTACATTACATTAGTCTATGAGGAGCTGATAGATTGTCAGGAGATGTTTATGGGTGAGATGGATATTTCCGTCTGGTATTTTGAGTGTGCGGAATATTATTTAATGGATGAGAAGCCTCTGTTCGCGGTAGAACTGTTGGAGAGAGGGATCGAGACTTTTGAGGATCCGGAAACCATCGTATGGGAAGGGGACGCAGAGGAGCCAGAGAGTGTTACAGAACAGGGAACAGGGGAGGAGGAAGCGGGGTGCAGGGAAGAGATTTTGCAGAACATGCAGAGCAAAAGAGAGGATATTCTTGCCCGCTGTGAGGTGGCGTCGGTCGAGGAGTACACTGATGGCAAGCTGAGCAGGCGTATATGGTATGATGAAGAAAATCGGGAAATTATGGAGACGAACGGTCGCTATCTTCCGCGCAGATGGACTTATAAGACCTATGATGATGCCGGAAATCTGGTCTGCGAGGAGATCTGCCGTGAGGAAGAATCCGGGGAGAAGGTAAAGAAAAAGGAAAAAAACTGGTCCTACGATGAAGATGGGCATCTGCTCCATGAGGAGCATTATGATCTGGAACGGGGAGAAATAACTTATGAGGCAGATTATGAGTACGATGAGAGCGGAAACAGGATATATTTAAAAAAGTCTCCGAGGAGGAGTACGATCAGGGTGTTCTGAAGTCAGAGTGCTGTGTGATATCTGATCGAATGCGGATCGATAAAGTATATGAGGTTTATTGGGATTACGGTGTGGAAAAAGAGGAATATTCTTATAAAGAAGAGAGATTTGATGAAGAGGGGCGTACGGTGGAGGAGGCATGGTATGATGCCGATTGTACGCCTCAGGAAATACAGGCGGGGGAGGCGGAATTCCAGACGCGGTATTATCGTACATATGACAGTGCCGGAAACTGTACGTCGTTTTCTTATCAGCATGGGGAAGAGGGTATGGTTTTTCGGGTTTATGAAAAAGAGTATGATGACAGGAGCAATCTGATCAAAGAGGTTCGGTATTCTGAAAATGAATGGATTGATACTTCAGGGCGGATGACGACGATCTGGTATTATAACGACGAAGGCCTGCCGGTGCGGAGTGAGACGAGTTACAGTGGCAACAGTTACAGTGACAGGCGGGGGTCTGCGGAGATTTATACTTATGATGCATCGGATAATCTGGTACAGGTGGATCATCTGGTGGAGGGGGAAGTATGTCATTCTGTCATAAGGGAATATGACAGAATGGGCAATCAGACAAAGGAATATGAGATTGACGGAGAAAACAGGACTCTTTCGGAGAACAGGACGGACAGGGGATCGGATAAAAAATGGGATTATGAATATCGCTATAGAGCATAGCGGGCTGTCTGAAGCAGATGTAAAACGGCTGACGGATAAAAGGAATAACACTTCCGGGTGCGGTGTTTTGTATGGGTGTATGAACGGGAGGGGAAACTGTGAGCGTGATAAGAAGGACGGTGTATGCGGTGTTGTGCGTCAGCTTCATCCTGTATATACGGATGCTGGGAGCACATTTCCCCGGATATTCTGGCTGGACCATGTGACAGATATGAAAGAACTGCGTTCGCTGTATCTGGACGATAATGCTGTGCGGGTGAGGGACAGAAGCTGTCTGAAAGGGATGGGGCTGTCTTATCTGCAGTGCCGCGTAGACGGGAGTGAAGATATAGCGATATTGAACGAACTTTCATCGCTGGAAAAGGTTTCTCTCGCCGTGACAAAAGAGATGGACCTGACATCTTTGCTCTCAAGGGAAAAGCTGGAACTTCGGCTGCGCTTTTGCAGGGAAGAGGTGGAATTTGAGGATGATATCTTTGGTGAGGAGGAGCCGGTGGTCATTTCTTCGCTTGATAAGTCTCTGAGATGGAAAAACATTATCAGGGAATCCGTTAAACCGGATAAGCCTGGTTACTTTCTGGCGATCTATCAGCGCTGTATGGATGCAGGGCGGATGATAGAATGCTTTACTGTGCGCTTTAAGGAGGAGACGGGAGGAGACAGTTATGAAATCAAAAATGTTGTGACGTTCTTCCGGGTGACGGACGGAGAAAAAAGGCAGGTCATTATGACAGAGTGTGCGACATCTCCGGATTCCCCGTTTGGAGAATATCGAAGAGATAATTTTCAGATGCAGGATATCAATTTTGACGGGATAAAGGATATTGTTCTTGATACAGGAAGCCAGGGAACCGGAGCGGTAAGTTACGATCTTGCCTGGATCTGGGACAGGGAGTCGGGAGAATATACAGAATGTGAATCCTACCGGGGGATTCAAAACCCTTCAGTGGATAAAAAGCAGAAACTTATCAGGAGCAGTTGGCGAAACGGAGCGGCTTCCCACGGATTTGGCATTTACCGTTATGAGGACGGCGAGTTTGTCATGAAGAGTAAAATGGAGGAATCTCTGCTCTTTGACGATGAGATCCCGGAGGAACTGGAGGTGCCGGAGGGAGGCGAAGTCTGGGAGTGGGTGGAGACGATTTACGGCGATGACGGGACGACGGAGACAAGAAGCTTTCTGGGGAAAAGGGGTGAGAGGCCGAAAGAATTGTCAGAAAAGTATTTTTCGCGGCAGTGAGGCTGGGAGGCTGTCATACTGTAAAAGATATTTTTGTATATAATGTATTGCATTTACAGATCGTACATGTGGAGAAAATGGTTTTACAAAAAACTTTCGGGGCGAATGTCTGTATTATAGAAAAAGTCCCTCGGTATATGGGCAGGAGAAGATGAGATTCCGTGATGGATAAAAAATACGATAAAAAATGTAAAAAGCCTGAGGATAAACTGGCAGGTATTCTGATATATCACAGAAGAAAATATATCATGCCGGGATTTTTGATCTTATACCTGGCTCTTGTTGTGGTATCCACAGTTCTGACGCTTGGAATCGCGGCGCGTGCAGGGGAAGAGCCGGCGGAGATAGCGAAGGAGATTTTTCAGATACCCAACATGATATATCTGCTTCCGGGGATGGCGGTATTGGGGATTCCGGCGCTGTTTATCCACATTTTGCTCGGTGTCGGGGAACGGCGGTTTCGGCGTGTCTGTCGGACGCTGCCGGAGGCGGCAAAGCAAAAACTGTTCGAGGCAAAATTCAGAGAACGGCATCCGGGCGGCATGAAAATCTATGAGGCGGAAGGGTACATTCTGTTCTATGACGGATATCTTTTCGGGATGCCGCAGATCGTGCGGACGGAGGACATTGTATGGGGGTATCTCGGGCGGTCGGATGTTTCGTTTCCCGATATGGAGAAAAATATTGTGTCCCCCGGAGTTCAGTTCTTTTCCCTGTGTTTTTATACAAAGGATGGCAGGAGGCACAGGATATTTGCCAATGTATCCTATAAAGATATCGTTTCCTGGTTTACGGCGCGCTGTCCGTGGGCGATTCTTGGGTATGGGAGAGAACAGAAAAGGCAGGCGGAGGAGATATTCCGGACGGAGGCGGAGCGGGCGGCTTTCCTGTCTGGAGAAGTGAGGGATTCCTATCCCGCGAGAAGAAGGAGAACTGCGGCAATGGCAGTGGGCGGTACTCTTATGGCAGTTGTCCTGCTGACAGCAGGTTTCGGAGGCTGGCAATATATAAACAGCGAAGAGTATCTGTATCGGAAGAATATGAGGCAGGCGGAAAGCTGGTATGAGAGCGGTGAGTTTTCCAGAGCTTATCAGGCTTATTATGCCGCAAGGGAGATTCGGAAGGATGATAAAGAAGCGTTGAAGGGAATGCTGTTATCTTCTGTGGAGACGGCGAAAAGGGATGGCTATACGGACAGCATCATCCGGGATTATGAAAATCTGTTTTATCATCAGGAACTGTTTGCGGAGGAGATGGATATTTCCGGCTGGTATTTCGAGTGTGCGGAATATTATCTGATGAAGGACGATCCTGTGGGGGCGGCGGGACTTTTGGAGAGAGGGATAGAGACTTTTGAGGATCCGGAAACCATCGTATGGGAAGGGGACGCAGAGGGGGCGGAGGCTGTTGCAGGACAGGAAGCAGGGGAGAAGAAAGCGGGGCGCAGGGAAGAGATTCTGCAAAGTATGTGGAATAAAAGGGAAGATATCCTTGCGCATTGCCGGGTGGCGGGGGTGACGGAGTATGTGCGCGGGGAGAGAAGTGAATATGAAGAGTATGATGAGCAGGGCAGGGAAGTACTCCATATCCGTTATTCGGACCGGAATTGCATAGGGGAGTACAAAGATTATGATGAGGCGGGAAATCTGATTTTTGTGGAGAGATGGGAGCAGAAAGAGGGGGAGGAAGAGAGGCAGAAAACGGGGGAGGAATATCTGGAATACGATGAACAGGGAAATCTGTACTATAACGTGAAATATGATACGGTGAGAGGCAGGGAAACCTATGAGATGAGCCGCGGTTATGACGATGAGGGGCATCAGACCTATTATCTGGAGTCTTACGACGGAGAAATATTTACGGAGCGGCAATGTTGTCTGCGTTCCGATCATATGCAGATCGACAGGGAATATACCGCAGATCATCCAGAGGGGGAGGAGCCGGTTTATTACATCGCGCAGGAATGGGATGAGGAGGGGAAGCTTCTGAGAGAATCCTATTATTCGCTGTTTTATTCCCCGGAGGAGATACAGGCGGGGGAGGCGGCGCCTCTGGTACAGTACGATTATGCCTATGACGAAAACGGAAATACCGTGTCGACTTCTTATCTTTCCGGGAGGGACGGGAGACGTTATCAGGTCTATGAGAGAGAGTATGACGACAGAAACAATCTGATAAAGGAGATTTATTATGAGTATGATGAGGGAGAGTATTCTTTTTGCGAGACGACCGTCTGGAAATATGATGGGGAGGGTGTTCTCCTGGAAAAAGAGGTAAGTACCGACGGCGTATGGAAAGGATACGCGGAATATTATGCGTATGACGAAGCGGGAAATCTGATCCGGAGAGATTATCTGGACGGGGACGGGGGCGGCTTTTCCGTTATAAAAGAATATGATATATTGGGGAATCCGGTAAAAGAGTACAGGATCGAGGGAGGCGCGGAAACATTGCCCGATGATGCGGAATCGGAAAAAGAGTGGGAATACTGGTATTGCTATTTAAAGAAAGAGGCATAGTATGCGTAAAGCGGTCCCGAAAATCTTTTGTATTCTATCTTACATAAAAATGATTACACAACGCAAAATATGTGTTAAAATGTCTGTAGGTGTAAAAGAGAAGAAGCCTGTGTCCGTACTGTATCCGCAGGCTTTCAGTAATACATAAAACAGTACAGAAATGAGGATAGTGTAAAGCATAAGCCTGACAGCTTATGTTTTACACGCAAATTTGTGCCGGAGCCACAAATTTGAATCGCAGAGCCGAATCTGATGTAACAGTTCAGCCATGCAGAAATAATGATGTAAGTTGTCCGTGGAAGCTTGCTTGCAAAGGACAATTTGTATTATTATTTCTATAGGGCGGACGCCCGTCATGAAATAAGTCACCGGCTAATTCATGACATTGCCTGGAAAAATGTACATTCTGGTGACTTATGAATGGCATGGCTGAACTGTTACAATTTGACATTCGGCTCGCGTGCCTACGCAAAAAAAAACGCTCCGGCATGGAGGATCATTATGTCAGGAATTATCATTGCGATGCTCGTAGTGGGGGGCGTCGGGCTGTTTATCGGTCTGTTTCTCGGGGTTGCTGCGATTAAATTTAAAGTACAGGTGGACGAAAGAGAGGTTGCGGTGCTGGAGGCATTGCCCGGCAACAACTGCGGCGGTTGCGGCTATGCGGGATGTTCGGGGTTAGCTGCGGCGATCGCGAAAGGAGAGGCGGCGGTCAACCAGTGTCCGGTGGGCGGCGAAACAGTGGCGAAGAAAATATCCGAGATCATGGGAGTGGAAGCCGGGGAGAGCAGGCGGATGGTCGCTTTCGTGGCGTGCCAGGGGGACTGCGATAAGGCGAAGGTGGATTATGATTATACGGGCATCGAGGACTGCCGTATGCTTTCCTTCGTGCCGAACGGCGGACCAAAGACCTGTAATTACGGCTGTCTCGGATACGGGAGTTGTGTGCAGGCATGTCCCTTTGACGCGATCCATGTGGTAAACGGCGTGGCTGTGGTGGATAAGGAGGCGTGTAAAGCCTGCGGGAAGTGCGTGGAGGCGTGTCCGAAAAAGCTGATCTCTCTGATCCCCTATGATGCGCCCTACCAGGTGGCTTGCAGTTCCAAAGACAGAGGCCCGGTTGCGATGAAGGCCTGTGATGTGGCTTGTATCGGCTGCGGGCTGTGCAAGAGAAACTGTCCTTCCGAGGCGATCACGGTTGAGAATTTCAATGCAAAGATTGATCCGGAGAAATGTACCGGCTGCGGGACCTGCATTGAGAAGTGTCCGAAGAAGAGTATCGTGGAAGTGTGAAAGAAGACCTGTGCAACAGCTCTGCGCACTTGCTGCGCTGAGCGTACACGTGCTGCGCAGCTTGTCTGCGTGTATGCATCTTATACTTGTGCCCCTTTTCACAAAACATTAGTGTCAGTGATGGGCACAAGTGTGATATCGGAGAGAATATGAGTCAGTTTAAAGCAGTTTTATTTGACATGGACGGCGTACTGGTCAACACGGAACCGGTACATTACCGGATGTGGAAGGAGGCCTTTCATGATCGGGGTCTGGAGGTCAGCTACGAAGTATATAAAGGCTGTATCGGCACGACTGACGATTACCTGATGGATCTGATATGGGATAATTACGGCCGTGATTTCCGGGGAGATAAGAAGCTTTTGGAAGAGAGAATGGCTATCGAGGAGCGCGCGCCGAGAGAAGAGCGTTTTCCTGAAATGCCGGGGGTAAAGAGAATGCTGCAGAAGTTGCAAGAGACGGGTTTTTTACTGGCGGTCGCTTCTTCTTCGCCATTGAAAAGGATTAGGGAGGCGGTGGAATATATCGGTGCGGGTCACTATTTCTCACTGTTAAACAGCGGGGAGAATGTGGCGCGTTCCAAACCGGCTCCGGATATCTATCTGGATACGGCGAAAAGACTTGGCGTAAAACCGGAAGAATGTGTTGTGCTGGAAGATTCCGAGAACGGCAGTATCGCGGCTTCTTCTGCGGGGATGGTGTGCGTGGGGCTTCGCAATCCTGATTCGGGAGATCAGAATCTGGAGAAGGCGCAGGCCGTGATCCGAGAGCTGCGGGAATTTACGCCGGAGCTGATAGGGAAGCTGGCGGAGGCAGGGTATGCGGTACCATGACATTACAAAAGATGATATGAAAAACGGCGACGGCCTGCGGGTGGTGTTGTGGCTTTCGGGCTGCAGGCATCATTGTCCGGGTTGTCAAAATCCGATCACGTGGAATCCGGATGACGGTCTGATCTTTGACGAGGATGCAAAACAGGAGATAGAGCAGCAGCTGCGGGCACCGTATATTTCGGGGATCACGTTTTCCGGCGGCGATCCGCTTTTTCCGGAAAATCTGCGGGAGGTGACATCTTATATGAGGGAGTTGAAAGAGCGCTTTCCGGAGAAAACGATATGGCTGTACACGGGGGAGATCTGGGAGGATATGCAGAGCATGGAGGCGCTGCAGTACATAGACATTCTGGTGGATGGCAGGTTTGAGAGGGAAAGCAAGGACAATCTGCTGCACTGGCGGGGAAGCGCCAACCAGAGAGTGATCGATGTGAAGGAAAGCCTGCGGTGCGGGCGGGTGGTTCTGCATGATGTTTTATGAAAAAGGAAGTGTGGTGAAGCCGTAAGGTTGAATGGTATGTTTATGGAGATGGCTTTTATGGTATGGTATGAGAGTATGACAAAGCATCAGAAGAAAGATTTTTGGAGAGTAATAGCAACATGCGTGATCGGGGCGATTATCGTATTGTTGTTACCCGCGGTCTTTGGCTTTCTTTTTTGAAGGTACAGTGATCGTATGGAATGTCCGAAGGGCGTATAATGATACAATTTCTGTTTTGCGGGATTGCCTAACAGATGCTGAAAGTGAAAAACGAAAGAGAGACAGGAGCGGTTATGAAAAAACAGGAGACTTTACAGATAAAATATCATGTGAAGGAGATTGAAAAGCTGAGGTATATTGACGGAAAGAGCGACTGGATCGATCTGCGGGCGGCGGAGGATGTCTCCTTGAAAGCCGGGGAGTACAGGCTGATCAGTTTTGGGATCTCGGTGAAGATCCCGGAGGGGTACGAGGCGCATGTTGTGCCGAGGAGTTCCACGTTCAAGAATTTTGGTATTTTGCAGGCGAACAGTTACGGCGTGATCGACTGTTGTTACTGCGGGGAGAATGATATCTGGAGAATGCCGGTCTATGCGGTGAGGGATACGGAAATCCATGTCAACGACAGGATCGCGCAGTTCCGCATTATGGAGAACCAGCCCCGGATCGAGTTTGAGGAAGTGGAGCATATGTCGGGTACAGACCGCGGAGGGTTCGGGAGCACCGGGATATAGGCAGGGAGATAAGTGAAAGGGATGGAACGGCTTGCAGAGCGACGAAAAAAAGATTTTAGGAAGTGCGCTCTGGAGCCAGGTAAGCGACTGTGAAAAGAACGCATGCATAATTTCCTGATCTGCAGTTTATACTAAAGTCAGAAAAAACGGGATATACGCCGTTTTCCGACGGGGGTATGCTATGAACGAAAAAGATCAGGAAATTTTATATCCGACGAAACAGACAGGAGCGGAGATGACTGCAGATTTTAAGGAAAATCTGGCAGTTATGAAGGAGATTCTGTCGCCGGATATCAGCTATGATATTGTTTACCGGGTGATACAGATAGGCGGAAGGGATGCCTGTCTGTTTTTTGTGGACGGCTTTTGCAAAGATGAGTTGATGCAGAAGCTTTTGCAGTATTTTATAGGCTTAAAGCCGGAGGATATTCCGGCGGACGCCCACGGGATGTCGAAAGGGTTTTTGCCCACGATAGAGGCGGATCTTGGAAAGACCTGGGATGAGATCATTGTCGCCCTGCTGTCGGGGCAGACCGTCCTGATGCTGGATGGGTTTGACAAGTGTCTTTTGATCGACAGCAGGACATATCCGGCGAGAAGCGTCTCGGAGCCGGAGAAGGAGAAGGCGCTGCGGGGTTCGAAGGACGGTTTCGTGGAGACGATCGTCTTTAACACGGCGCTCGTGCGGCGGCGTATCAGGAGCCCGAAGCTGCGGATGGAGATGATGCGGGCGGGGGAGAGCTCTAAGACAGATATCGCGGTCTGCTATATGGATGACAGGGTGGACAGGAAGCTTCTCTGTCAGGTGAAGAACAGGATTCAGAACATCCACATCGATGCGCTGACGATGAACCAGGAAAGCCTGGCGGAGTGTCTGTACCAGGGAAAATGGTTCAATCCGTTTCCGAAGTTTAAATACACGGAGCGCCCGGACACGGCGGCGGCGCATATACTGGAGGGCAATATCATTGTGTTTGTGGATAATTCCCCCTCGGCGATGATCCTCCCAGTCTCCATTTTCGATATGACGGAGGAGGCGGACGATTACTATTTTCCGCCGATCACGGGGACTTACCTGCGGTTTTCGAGGACGATCATCGGCGTTATCACCTACCTTCTGACACCGACGTTCCTGCTCCTCACGATGTATCCCGGATGGCTTCCCGAGTGGCTTTCGTTTATCGCCATCGCGGATGATGTGAACGTGCCGGTGATTTTGCAGTTTCTGATCCTGGAGTTATCGCTGGATGGGCTGAAGCTGGCGGCAGTAAATACGCCGAATATGTTGAGTACGCCCCTGAGTGTGACGGCGGGTATCGTGCTGGGAGAGTTTGCGGTAAAGTCCGGGTGGTTTAACTCGGAGGTCATGTTATACATGGCGTTCGTGGCGATCGCCAACTATACACAGTCCAACTATGAACTGGGATATGCGCTGAAATTTATGCGGATCATCACGCTGATCCTGACAGGGATCGCCGGAGTATGGGGCTACGCGGCTGGTATCCTGCTTTTTATCATCTCGATCGCATCCAACAGAACGATCACAGGGAGAAGTTATATCAATCCCTTCGGACCGGGCGGTATGGGGACGTTGTGGAAACGGTTTATCCGGGTGAGGCAGGAGGCGGCCGGGAAGTAAAATTTGTTTATTTCCGAGATGGCAGGGAAAATATACTTGTCCACAAGAGGGCGGATATTCTGATGATATAGCTACAGCCGCGCGGCGATCTCTGCGCGGCTGTATCGTCATTACCGGTTCGGAAGAATCGCAGTGTTATTCTTTCGGAGAATTGTAAAACATATCTTGTCATCTTTGAGGAAATGGACTTAAAAAATGCGTTGTAAACAGAGGGTGAATATTTTATAATCAGGTATATAAATCGGGATCAGTTCCTGCGGATAATGAGGAAAATAGGGATATTTGAGGCGTTTTATGTACATACGAAATGAAATAGAAGAGGTGATCAAGGAGCATCACATCGACCGCTCAAAGTGTTTTGAGTGCTCCAAAACAACTTATGGCTCTATCATCAAAAAGACAGAGCAGGCTTTTGTTTTACACGGCGGAAACATCCACTGGTCCAATATGGGCGGTGGTTTTCAAAAAAATCTGGTGTGCAGAACCAGGAATATATCGGAAGACAGAATGTGGGTTACGAAATTACCTGATATCATACCGGAAAGCGGTAAACCTGTATATGTGCTGTTTGAAGATACGAAAAATTACCAGCCAAAGTACTGGGTTTATGAAATGTGCATACCGGAGTTGATCTGTATGATCGGAGAGTTGTACAGCCTGTATGATTTTTATATTGTTTCAAAAAAATTTGACTGGCTTATCAGCGAATGCCATGAAGATATCGTTTCATTCGTCGGCGATTCCTTAAATCTTTCATGTTTTGAAAAATAGCGGAGAGTCTTTTTTGCAAAAAATATACAAGAAAGTATAAAGAGTAAATCATATGGAAAATCAAAAAGAGAGAGAAAAAACGGAAGATCACAGCTTTCAGGTTGACCTGCGGGGGATTATCCGTCTGCTCAGCGAGAACCTGTACTCCAGTTCCGATGTATTTCTGCGGGAACTTCTGCAAAATGCGGTGGACGCCATAGAAGCCAGAAAAATGGCGGAGCCGGACTTTGGGGAGGGACGGATAAAGATCGCTTACCACAGGGAGGCGAAGGGCAGAGCGAGCCTTGTCTTTACGGACAACGGCGTCGGGCTGACGGAGGAGGAGATACATACATTTCTGTCCGTGATCGGACTCTCATCGAAGCGGGGAGCCGTGGAGAGGGGCAATTTTATCGGTCAGTTCGGGATCGGGCTGTTGTCCTGCTTTCTTGTGGCGGATGAGATCACTGTGCGGAGCAGGTCCGTAAAAGAAAATGAAGGCCACAGATGGCTCGGAAAGAGTGATGGCACCTATCAGGTGACGAGGGAGGAGCGGGAGCTGCCTGTGGGGACGGAGGTGGTCCTTTCGCTGAAGGGAAAGACGGCGGCGAGATACCATGAGGAGGAAGTGGTCAGGCTGTTGAAGGAGTATGGCTTTTTGCTTCGGATTCCGGTAGATTTTGCGGGGGATGGAGGGGAGCGGCGCATCAATGACGCCTTTATCCCGTGGCGGCAGTCTTTTTGCAGCAATGAGGAAATTCTGCGGTTCGGTGAGATGATATTTGAGGAAACATTTTTCGGCGCAGTGCCGGTCAAAGGGGAAGGACTGACAGGTTATGCTTTTATCTCGAAAAGAGAGACAAACGCGGCGGCAGCCGGGCGGCATAAAATCTTTTTACGGGATATGCTGATCACGGAGGACGGGAAGGATCTGGTTCCGAAATGGGCATTTTTCACAAGATGCATTCTGGCGGCGGAGTATCTGACGCCGATGGCATCGCGGGAGGGCTTTGTGTCGGATTTCAGGCTCTCCAGGGCGAGGGGCGATATTGAGAAAAGTATTTTTGAGTATTTTGTGGCGCTCTCGCTCTATGATGTCAATATGCTGAAAGAGCTCACTACAGTGCACAATGTGGCGATCAAGTCCCTCGCCGTGGAGAATGAGAAGATATATAAGCTGTTTTTCCAGTTTCTCACTTTTTCCTCCAACAAAGGGAGGCTGACCGGCTTCCAGATCCTGGAGGCGGCAAAAAGAGCGGTGGTATACTACTGCGTGGATGTGGATGACTACCGGAGGGCGTATGCCCTGATCGGCGGCGGCGCGGGGATTTTAGTCAACGCGGGATATATCTACGACGCAAAGCTGCTGCAGCTTTTGAGGCGTTATCATCCGAATATCGGGCTGGTACTGTTTGATGAGGCTTCCTACGGAGAACTTTTGGAAGAGCCGAACGAGGAGATTAGGGAGGAACTGAGCGGGCTGATGGATACGGCATCGCGCGCGCTTAAGCCTTTT
Source organism: uncultured Lachnospiraceae bacterium (assembly GCA_910584915.1). GTDB lineage: Bacteria > Bacillota > Clostridia > Lachnospirales > Lachnospiraceae > 1XD8-76. Next base: position 483 of record CAJUDM010000045.1, on the reverse strand, counting down.
GGGTGCAGCGCTGTTTTAAAACAGTTTGATCCGCCGAGATCCCCCGCCTTTTATGTGCCTGGAGAGGACAGTATGTTGGGCGGTTTTCCGACAGCAGACAGCTTTTCCGGTTTTCTGGAGGAGTTTGATCCGGGGAATTTTGCACAGGCGGATGACAGCTATGGAACGAAATTGTATCTGAACGGGAAAAATCCTCTGCTCAGGCGCCTTGCGCGGGTGCAGGATGAGGGGATCAGAGGGACGATGATAGAGGTTTTATATGTCCACGCGATGCTTGCCGGGCATTATACGCTGGGGGAGAAGGAGATGGATGTCTTAAACAGAGGGCTGATCAGGCTTGTGGAATATGGGCTGGGGGAAGAATAGTTACAGTTCAGCCTTCCAATATTCCGCGAGTAAAATCGCTCTGCAAGCGATTTTGCGAGTTGTGCAGGCGCCAAAATGCGACTTCGGAGCATTTTGTGTGCATCAGCGTAACAGTTT
>CAJUDM010000044.1 GCA_910584915.1 uncultured Lachnospiraceae bacterium | reverse complement strand
GGGTTTTTGTTATGACTATGTCTTTTATATGTCTTTCCACAATCTCACTATATAATTGAGTAATCGCCCCGGTGACTGTGCCGTCAGAGAGGGTGGAGAAACAATATATTTTGGTACAAATAAATTTAAGATTTGCTGTATTCTATATTATATAGAAAGAAAAGACACAGGAGATGCTGCTATGTCAAACGAATTATGGATCGCCGTTATTGGTGGAATATGCAGTCTTATCGGCTCTGCGCTTGGTGTGATCGGAAGCGCGAAACTTCTTACATATCGGATCACACAGCTTGAGGAAAAGATGAAAAAGCAGTGTGATAACTGTGCTGTTATGGACGGGCGGGTGGACAAGCTTGAAAAAGATCAAGCGGTAATGAAAGAGAGAATTAATGCGGTTGATAACCGCGTTGAAAATTTGGAGAAGAAAGAAGGTATAAAATCATGAAAAAAATTGATTGGGCAAGAAAGTTGACAAGCAGAAAGTTTTGGGCGTCGATTGTAGGCTTTGTGACACCTATCCTGACGATGGCGCAGGTGCCGGAAAATACAGTGGTGCAGGTGACGGCTATCATCATGGCGGGCGGTGCTCTGATCGCTTACATTATCGGCGAGGGACTTACAGATGCGGCGGCGGTCGGTACACAAGAAAAGGAGGTAGTAGGTGAGTAAAAAAATAGTAGATGTTTCTAGCTACCAGGGGATTATAGACTGGAGGCAGGTAAAAGCGTCCGGGGTTGACGGTGCAATCCTCAAGATTATCCGAAAAGATTTAAATCCGGATAAGCAATTTGAAAACAACTGGCGGGGATGTGCGGCGGCAGGAGTACCGGTCGTCGGCGTGTATAACTATTCCTATGCGACGACGCCGGCAAAGGCGAGGACGGATGCAGAAAGAGTGGTATCTATTTTGTCTGGCAGGAAGGTAAAAGTCTGGATCGACGTAGAGGATAAGATCCAGAAAGGCTTGGGTAGGATGCTCGTTGATATCATCAAAGCATACCAGGCAGTCATAGAGGCCGTTGGGCTTGAGTTCGGTGTGTATACTGGGCTCTCGTTTTACAACAGCTATATCAAGCGTTACAGCGATCTTATCAATTGCCGTTTTTGGGTGGCGCGATATCCGTCCTCAAAAAAAATGAACGTATCCTCCATGCCTGCGGCGGGAAAGAAACCTATTATCAAGCATATCATGGAAGGATGGCAGTTTACCAGCAAGGCGGCGGTTCCGGGAATAATCGGGGATGTGGACCTGAACTTGTGGTATGGCATCGCGGGCGGGACACAGACCGTGCAGGATGCCGCATCGCCTACGGTATATGGCGGACTGGATTATGCGCCGGTGTTTGACGCTGGATATTACAGTGACCGGTACAAGGACCTGAAAGCCGCTTATGGGAGCAATGGAGCGGCACTGTTCACCCATTTCATCGTACATGGCATGCGGGAGGGAAGGCAGGCTGTCGATAGCTTTAACGTACAGGCATACCGGACGCGGTATCCAGACCTGCAGAAAGCATTCGGCGACAATCTTCCGGCTTACTATCAGCATTATATTCACTTGGGCCAGAAAGAAAAGAGGACTGCTGTATAGAATATTTTGTCATGAAATTTGTCACGAAAAACAAAAAAGCCCGTATTTTAGGCATTTATAGCGCCTTTTATGACGGGTTCAAGTCCGGCCACCAGCATTTGGGGAAGGACACTTCATTGGGTTTGTGGTGAGGTGTTCTTTTTGATATAATGCTTGCGTTACCACAGTGCGCCGTGGTAAGCTGTATTATACTCGCAACAGAGTTGCTCGTTAGCTTATGAAGTTCGTCCTTGTAAGCAAGCGAATTTCTTATAAGCTATATAATTATATGAAGATAAAATTTTATACGGGGGATAAGTTGAATGGAAAATCATGCGAAAAGAGGTAATTTTACCGGTTCGATCGGTTTTGTACTGGCGGCGGCGGGCAGTGCTGTAGGGCTTGGAAATATCTGGAGGTTTCCGTATCTGGCGGCAAAGGGAGGCGGAGGCGTATTCATTCTCTGCTATATTATTCTCGCGCTGACTTTTGGTTTTACACTTTTGACAACGGAAATTGCGATCGGCAGAAAGACAGGGCAGAGCCCTCTGACGGCGTATAAGAAGATACATCCCAAATGGGGGGGCATCGGCGTTCTTGCCTGTCTGGTGCCTGTGATCATTCTGCCTTACTATTGTTCCATCGGCGGCTGGGTTTTAAAATATCTGACGGTCTTCCTGACGGGGAATGGCGTGGAGGCGGCGCAGGACGGCTATTTTACCGGATATATTACAAGTATGTGGCAGCCGATCATCTGGCTGATCGTCTATCTGCTGCTGACTGCTTTTGTTGTGTACAGCGGTGTGGACAAGGGCATTGAAAAGTACAGTAAGATCCTGATGCCGATCCTTCTGGTGTTGATAGCGGGAATTTCGGTCTTTTCCTTGACACTCACCCATACGGATGAGACAGGGATGACAAGGACAGGCCTGCAGGGGCTTTCTGTCTATCTGATCCCTGATTTTACGGGAATGACTGTGCATGACTTTTTTGTGGTTCTGATGGATGCCATGGGACAGTTGTTCTATTCTATCAGCGTGGCTATGGGCATTATGGTTGCGTATGGCTCCTATGCAAAAAAAGAGACAAACCTGATGAAGTCCATCAATCAGATCGAATTTTTTGATACGTTGGTGGCATTGCTCGCAGGACTGATGATCATTCCGGCGGTGTACACTTTTATGGGTATGGAGGGCATGTCTGCGGGCCCTGGGCTGATGTTTGTATCGCTGCCCAAGGTATTTGAGGCAATGGGAGGAATCGGCAATATTATCGGATTTTTATTCTTCCTGATGGTGACGTTTGCGGCGGTGACTTCCTCCGTATCGGTCATGGAGGCAATCGTTTCCAGTACGGTAGACAAGTTCCATCTGACGAGAAAGAAAAGTACAGTGTTTGTGACGATATATGCTATCATAGCTGGTATTATTGTATGTCTCGGCTACAATGTGCTCTACTTTGAACTGGAACTGCCGAACGGTGCGGTTGCACAGATCCTGGATGTGATGGATTATCTGAGCAATAACCTGTTTATGCCGCTTGTCGCCCTGCTCACCTGTATTCTGATCGGGTGGGTAGTGAAACCGCAGACGGTGATAGATGAGATCACGGTAGGTGGAAACAAATTCCAGAGGAAAACGCTTTATATCGTGATGGTCAAAGTGATCGCGCCGGTGATCCTGCTTTTGTTGCTGTTGCAGGCGCTGGGATTCAGTTTTTGAGAAAGAGCGGGCAGATATGCCGTTTGAGCGGGATGGCAGAGCAGGATAAGATGTACGCGCGGCGGTCAGTGACAATAACAGAAGAAAAGAGGTACCGTGATGAGGCTTTTTGTGTATGCCATGCGGGAGTTTGATGAATTGAAATATTTTGAGGAGTGCCGGGAAAAGTACGGTATTTCCTTTGACTATACGACAGCATATCCCAGTATGGATAATGCCGTTTTGGCGAAGGGCTGCGATGCGGTCTCGGTGATCACCAATCCGATCGGGAGAGAACTTCTGGAACTTTTTGCCGGTATGGGTGTGAGATTTCTGGCTACGAGAAGCATCGGCTACGAGCATATTGATGTGGAGGCGGCGCATCGCCTGGGGATCAGAGTCTGCCATGCCTCCTATTCGCCGAACAGTGTGGCGAATTATACGATCATGCTGATGCTGATGGCCTGCAGGAATATCAACTATATCCTGGAGAAGTCAAGGCTTCAGGATTACAGTCTGGAGGGAAAGATCGGGAAGGAACTCTCACTCTGTACAGTGGGCGTGATAGGAACCGGGAAGATCGGTGAGACGGTGATAAAACATCTTGGCGGTTTTGGCTGCAGGATACTTGCATATGATTTGTATGAAAAGGATTCTGTAAAACAGTTTGCGGAGTATGTGAGCCTTGAGAGGCTGTATCGGGAAAGTGATATTGTGACACTTCATATACCGGGGATGGAAGAAAACTACCATATGCTGAATGCGGCGGTTTTTGAAAAGATGAAGGACGGGGTGATCCTGATCAATGCCGCCAGAGGAATGTTAGTCGATACGGATGCGTTGATCGCGGCGTTAGAGAGTAAAAAGGTGGGATTTGCCGCTTTGGATACTGTGGAGGAAGAACACGGGCTTTACTATCTGAACAGAGAAAGAGATATCATTTTAAACCAACACAGGGCGGTGCTTTCGGCTTTCACGAATGTGATCCTTTCACCCCATATGGCGTTCTATACCGGGCAGGCTGTTTCGGACATGGTGGGGAAGACGGTGGAAGCGATAGTGCGGCTCTCAGAGGGGAAGGAGTCGCCGTTAGAGGTGAGGATATAGGGGAACCAGGACTGCCCCGGTGCTCCTGGACGGAAGGAAAAGGACAGCGCCCGGGATCAGGCAATATATGGCGAAGAGACAGCGAAAGAAGGTGTACTGTATAAATGGAACATACGGAGAAAAGCGTTTTATTTGAGCAGATGCCTGTGCCCAGAGCGGCGAGGCGTCTGATGATACCTACGATCTTAAGTTCGCTGGTGATGGTCATTTATTCCATGGCGGATACGTATTTTGTGGGGCGGCTGAATAATCCGATCGAGAACTCCGCGGTGACGCTGGCGGCGCCGGTGCTGCTCGCTTTTAACGCAGTGAATAATCTGTTTGGCGTGGGGAGCTCGAGCATGATGAGCCGGGCGCTGGGAGAGCGGGATATTGACAGGGTGAAAAAGAGTTCAGCTTTCGGCTTTTACTGTGCGCTGTTCTGCGGGATCATCATGTCAGTGTTTTGTACGGTATTTTTTCAGCCGCTTTTACATCTGCTGGGAGCGGACGCAGAAACTGTGGCGTCTACGGCAGCCTATATGAAGTGGACAGTACTGCTCGGGGCGTCTCCCTCTATCTTAAACGTGGTGATCGCCTATCTGGTGCGGGCGGAAGGTTCTGCCCTGCATGCCAGCATCGGCACAATGAGCGGCTGCATTTTAAATATTGTGTTGGATCCGATCTTTATCATGCCCTGGGGACTTGGTATGGGGGCATCGGGGGCTGGCTGTGCAACTTTTGTCTCGAACTGCGCGGCGTGTCTGTATTTCTTTATATTACTTTATGTGAAGAGAAAGAGTACCTTTGTCAGTATCGCGCCAAAAGATTTTAAATGGAAAAAAGATATCGTGAGAGGAGTATGCGGCGTAGGGATTCCCGCCTCCATCCAGAATCTTTTGAATGTGACGGGAATGACGATCTTAAATAATTTTACCGCTGTGTACGGACCGGATGCCGTGGCGGCGATCGGTATCGTCCAGAAGATCTATCTGGTGCCAATGCAGATCGCAATGGGTTCCAGCCAGGGAGTGATGCCGCTTGTGGGTTACTCCTATTCCGCAAAGAATTATAAGCGGATGAAGGAAACGATCCTGTTTATTGCGAAAGTCATGGTGCCGGTCATGGTGGTTTCCAGTATTTTCTGCTATTTCAGAGCCGGATGGCTGGTGAGCCTGTTTATGAAAAAGGAGGAGATCATCTACTACGGAAGGATCTTCCTGCGGGCTGATTCCCTTGCAATGACGTTTCTCGCTGTGGATTTTCTAGCAGTGGGCGTATTCCAGGCGATCGGCATGGGGAAGAAATCCCTGTTGTTTGCGGTGCTCAGGAAGATCGTGTTTGAGATCCCGGCACTGATCCTCCTGAATGTTTTGTTTGGAGTTTACGGTATCGCCTATGCGGCGTTTGTGGCGGAGTTTATGCTGGCGCTGTGCGCGGTGTATATGCTGCGTCGGATATTTGGAAACCTTAAAACAGATGCCGTCAGCGGCGAAGCCTGAAGGAGGGAGAGTTACGGCGTATGAGAGGCGGGCGGTGAAGTACGGGCATATGCGGGCAGGTCTCTGTCCGCAGAGGAGAGTAAAAAGAGCAGGCAAAGACACAGGGGACATGATGATAGATGTAGAAGCTGTGCAGGAGGATGATAAGGTTGAAAGGAAAATACGATACTGTCATTTTTGATCTGGATGGAACGCTGATGGATACGCTGGAGGATCTGGCGAATGCCGTCAATGAGATACTGAGAAAAAACGGTTATCCGACGAGGACGCTGGAAGAGGTGCGGCGCATTGTCGGAAACGGCCTGAGACAGACGCTGACTCTGTGCCTGCCGGAGGGGACAGATCAACAGGAGGTGGAGCGGCTTCTGCCGGATTTTGCATCCTACTATCAGGCACATTGCCAGATCAGGACAAAGCCTTATGATGGGATTATGGATACGCTGCAGGAGCTTGGTAAAAGAGGATATAAAATGGCGATCGTTTCCAATAAGAGGGACGAGGCGGTAAAGACATTGAACCGCGATTACTTTCAGGCGTATGTGAAGGTGGCGATAGGGGAAAATGAAGATAAGGGCATCCGGAAAAAGCCTGCGCCGGACACGGTCTATCAGGCGCTGCGGGAACTCGGCAGTACCGGAGAGAGTGCGGTTTATGTGGGCGATTCGGAGGTGGATAAGATGACTGCGGACAATGCGGGCCTGCCCTGTATTTCTGTAGACTGGGGATTTCGTGACAGGGAGGAACTGGAAAAACTGAAACCGGCCTGTCTGATCAGCAGGCCGGAGGAGTTGTTGGAGATTCTATGTTGATCTTTAACGGTATTGCATTCTTTGCCGCGGCAAACTATTATGCGTTGAAAGGATATTTCGGGGAATACAGAATAGCTGCCTGCACAATCATCAGTATTCTTTTTATAGCGGGGAATATCAAACCGACGCTTGGGGACCGGAAGATCCCGGACAGGCGGCTGAAGATCTGTCTGCAGGGGAGCGATCTGCTTGTGCTGTTCTGTGTCAGCACAGCGGCATCTGTGCTGTATCTGCTTGCGGAGATGGGGCGTCTCTTTGACGGGGAGGTGAAGATATGGCTGTTTCATCTGCTGAACATCTTCCTGGCGGAGGCTGTTGTCTTCTGGAACGGAATCATACGGGTATATCTGACTTCAAAGCAGCTTGCATTGAAATGGAGGCTCTTAGGGCTTGTCTGTGGATTTGTGCCGGTCGCCAATCTGGTGGTTCTGTATCATATTATCCGGATCACAGGCTATGAGGCAAGGTTTGAGGGAGAAAAGCTGCTCTTGAATGAGAGGCGGAAGAAGGAGAAGGTTTGTGCGACCAGGTATCCGATCCTCCTGGTACACGGCGTATTTTTCAGAGATTTCAAATACCTGAATTACTGGGGAAGGATTCCGTCTGAACTGGAGAGAAACGGCGCAGTGATCTACTATGGAAACCATCAGTCGGCGGATTCCGTGGAGGGAAGCGGGAAGGAACTGGCGGAGAGGATCAGACAGATCACAGAGGAGACAGGCTGCGGGAAAGTCAATATCATAGCCCATTCCAAGGGCGGACTGGACTGCAGGTATGCACTCTCCGAGCTGGGAATTGAGGACAGGGTGGCGTCCCTCACCACTGTGAATACGCCTCACAGAGGCTGTCTTTTCGCGGATTATCTGCTGGAAAAGATCCCGCCGGAGATACAGATGAAGACGGCGGACGCATATAATAAGGCGGTGAGAGTGCTGGGGGATGAAAATCCCGATTTTATGGCGGCAGTGCGGGATCTGACGGAGAGTGCCTGCACAGCGAGAAATCAGCATATTAAGGATGCGCCGGGGGTATACTATCAGAGTACGGGTTCCCGATGCGGGCGCGCATGGAATGGACGTTTTCCCCTGAATGTCACCTATCCGCTTGTAAAACGCTTCAGCGGGGATAATGACGGCCTGGTCTCAACGGAATCTTTTCCCTGGGGTGAGGATTTTTGCCTTGTGACGGTAAAGGGGAAGCGGGGCGTATCCCACGGGGATATGATAGACTTAAACAGGGAAAATATCCCGGGGTTTGATGTCCGGGAATTTTATGTGGATCTGGTGGCGGAATTAAAGCGGAAGGGGTTTTAGTATCTGCGGAACTGGAAAACAGCATAAACCTATTGTAAGGGGGTATGCGGAACTGGAAAACAGCATAAGCCCGGACAATGCACAAGACAATTTACAGGCGCAGAGCGGCTGGAAATTTGTCTTAGTCGATCAGTGTATTGTAAGGGGTTATGCGGAACTGGAATAGGAGGAAAAAAATATGGCAGCATTACACTTGACTACGGAAAATTTCAGAAAGGAAGTATTGGAATACGAAGGCACCGCTATGGTAGACTTCTGGGCATCCTGGTGCGGCCCCTGTCAGATGGTGGGACCGGTTATTGAGGAGATCGCAGATGAGAGGAAGGATGTGAAGGTCTGCAAAGTAAATGTGGATGAACAGCCGGATATCGCAGGAAAATATAACGTGATGTCCATCCCAACGATCATTGTATTCAAAAACGGGGAGCCTGCGACTGTCTCGGTGGGTGCAAAGCCGAAAGCGGAACTGCTGGCACTCCTGTGATATCAGATAAAAAAGAAACCGGACAGATGAGCCTGTCCGGACAGCCGGCGGGCTGTAAAAACAGAATGTGTGCGGGGAGTGAGGAGTTATGAAAGATGTGATCATCATCGGCGCCGGGACAGCGGGACTGACGGCGGCAATTTATGCCCTGAGGGCGGGAAAGAGCGTCCTGGTGCTGGAGCAGGCTTCATACGGGGGACAGATCATCAATACGCCCAAGGTGGAAAATTATCCCGGGATTGAGCAGATCTCCGGTTATGAATTTGCTGCCGGATTATTCAGGCAGGCGGAAAAGCTGGGGATGGAGTACCGCAATGAGAAGGTGACAGATATCCGGATGGAGGAGAACGGGGAAGCGGATAGTGTGGAACTTTCTTCCGCAAGCACAGATGGAACTGAAAGGGATCCTTCTATGGATTTCGGGTTCGATGAGGCGGCAGCGGAGTGTAAGAGATGTAAGATCGTGGAGACCACAGAACAAAACTACTGCGCAAAGGCAATTATTCTTGCCACAGGAGCGAAAAACCGCCCTCTCGGTATTGAGGGGGAGGAGAAGTTTGTCGGCAGGGGGATTTCTTATTGCGCTACCTGTGACGGCATGTTTTTCAGGGGGAAGAGGGTTGCGGTCGTAGGCGGCGGAAATACGGCGCTGGAGGACGCGGCGTTTCTCTCGAACTATTGCGAGAAGGTATACCTGATCCACAGACGGGAACAGTTCCGCGGCGAGGAAAAGCTGGCAGAGGAACTGCGGAAGAGAGAGAATGTGGAGTTCCTGTTAAATAAGACTGTTCAGGCGATAGAGGGAGATATGGTTTTGGAAGCGGTGGTCCTGCGGGATAAGAACAGTGCGGAAGTGAGCAGGGTTCCGATAAACGGGCTGTTTGTCGCCATCGGCCAGATACCGGAAAATGGCGTTTTTGAAAAGCTGGTGGAACTGGATGAAAACGGATATATTGTGGCAGGAGAAGACTGCCGCACAAACGTTGAAGGGATTTTTGCGGCCGGGGACTGCCGTAAGAAGACGGTGAGGCAGCTTACCACGGCAGCGGCTGACGGCGCAGTCGCCGCTCTGGCGGCATCGCAGATGTGAGGGAGATTGTGCACTGCAGGTGAAGCTGCGGAACTGGGACAGCAGATTCAGCGGAAGTGCACAAGAGGATATGCAGACGGAAGAGTCTGGATATCCTCTTAGTTTAGTGTGTACTGCAGGTGAAGCTGCGGAACTGGGACAGCAGATTCAGCGGAAGTGCACAAGAGGATATGCAGACGGAAGAGTCTGGATATCCTCTTAGTTTAGTGTGTACTGCAGGTGAAGCTGCGGAACTGGAATAGGAGAAATACAGATGAAGAGGATCTGGGCGTTATACGGGAAATATGAGGAACTGATCAACTATCTGGCAGTCGGGGGGATGACTACGCTGATCAGCTGGCTGACATATGCGGCGTGCAGGCTGATCATGGATGTAGATAATGCGTTCATCATGCAGATAGCCGTGTTCCTTCGCTGGTTTACTGGGGTGGTATTCAGCTATTTCATGAGCCGCAGATTTGTATTTAAGAGCAAAAATCCGAAGATGCTGAGAGAGGCGGTTGATTTTACAACCTCCAGGATCGTCACCCTGCTTATGGATATGTTCGTTATGTGGCTGCTCCCTACCGTCTTTAAGATGGATGACTGGATCGCAACATTCATCTCGGCGGTGCTGGTAGTGGTAATGAACTATATATTGAGTAAATTTATTGTCTTTAAGAAAAAGTGACAATACAGGATGGGGGAAAGGGAAGCCGGAAGGCTGAACCGCTGCCGGGATGTTATCAGGATGACAACAGCGGGCAAAAAAACTGCTTGACAAAATTCTGTAAGATATGTAAAATAGATAAGTACGGATTAAGAAACAATGATTCGTAGACATGAGTACGTGTAGCTCAGCTGGATAGAGCGTCTGGCTACGGACCAGAAGGTCGTGGGTTCGAATCCTGTCACGTACGCGGAAAGCCTTGTAAACTGTATGGTTTATAAGGCTTTTACTTATCGATGGGCATCCTCTGGTGTTTTAAGGAAGCGGGGGAAAATAGTATGACGAAACTGTTGCAAAAGATGAAAAACCTGATATTCAGCCGCCTGGTCATTACGATCGTGCTGGTGTTGGCACAGGCATATTTTCTGTTTGCCACATTTTACTGGCTCAGCAATTATATGCCTGTCATATCTGTTGCCCTGATGCTTCTTACAGGCGTCCTTCTGATCTATGTCGTCAACAGGGATATCAATCCGGCATTCAAACTGACCTGGGCTATCCCTTTCTGCATATTCCCTCTGTTTGGCGGACTTTTGTATTTATATGTGGAAGCAAATTTTATAACGATCGCGATCAAAAAGACGATCAATCGGAGGATAGAGGAGGGAAAACCCTATCTGGAACAGGATGGGGAAATTCGAAAAAGGCTGAATGAGAAGCCATGCTCCATGTCCGCCATATCACGGTATGTAGAAAATACGGGAGGCTTCCCCACCTATGAAAACACAAAAGTGACTTATTTTCCCATGGGGGAGGATAAATTTGCGGATCTGCTGCCGGAACTGGAGAAAGCGGAACGCTTTATCCTGATGGAATATTTTATCATATATGAGGGTGCCGTCTGGGACAGCATTCTGGAGATCCTTGAGAGAAAGGCAGCGGCGGGAGTGGAAGTGAAGCTGATGTATGACGGCACCTGCGCGATCAATGGACTGCCGAGAAAATATGAGGAGAAGCTGAAGAGGGCAGGGATCGATGTTAGGATATTTCTGCCGGCTGTTCCCTTTTTCTCCACCCACCAGAATCACAGGGACCACAGAAAGATCCTGGTGATCGATGGTGAGATAGCATATAACGGCGGCATTAACCTGGCGGATGAATACGCCAACAAGACCCATCCCTACGGGCATTGGAAGGATACGGCGGTGAAGGTGGAGGGAGATGCCGTAAAGAGTTATACGATGATGTTTCTGCAGCTCTGGTACAGCATCGGACCGGAGAGCAGCCCGAACTATATCCCCGGAGATTATCTGAAATATCTGCCGGAGAAAATACCCGGGAAGACAGAACCTTTGCCGTTGCAGCAGGACGGGTGGGCGGTGCCGGAGGGCGGTTATGTGATGCCCTACGGGGATGGACCGAATTCGAGGCATTCTCTCGCGGAGAATGTATATCTGGATATGATGAACCGCGCCAACCGTTATATCCATGTGATGACGCCCTATTTTATCAACGACAACGAGACGATACGTGCTTTTAAGTACGCGGCGGAGCGGGGAACGGAAGTGATATTGATCGTGCCCCATATTCCGGATAAAAAGGCGATCTATGATGTGACAAGGATCAGTTATCCAGTGCTTTTGAGGGCGGGCGTAAAGGTTTATGAGTACACGCCCGGATTTGTGCACGCGAAGGTCGTCGTATCCGATGACAATAAAGCGGTCGTCGGATCTATCAATTTTGATTTCCGCAGTCTCTACCATCATTTTGAATGCGCGACTTATATTTACAGAAATCCTGTGATCGATGCGATCGAGGAGGATTTTCAGAGAACGTTGGAAGCCTGTCAGGAGGTCACTATGGAATATTATCTCGCCATTCCATGGTATCACCGCCTGTTCGGAAAGGTGCTCAACTTTTTTGCGCCGCTCCTGTAAACAGCAGATATGCAGCTATCGCTGCGTAAACAGTGACATTTTGCCACACTGTTTATGTATTTTTTATATTCGTTTTATGGAAAAGCATATCAGGATGTGATACACTTCTTTAAAAGTGGTCATTTAACACGAAGCAGAGAAGAGGAATGGAACATATTTCATGAACAGATATGAATTTATCAGTACGCTGCGCACGGCGCTTACCGGAAAGGTTCCGGCGACAACAGTAGAAGATAATATTCGCTATTATGAAGAGTATATAGAGATACAGCTTCGTCAGGGCAGGAGCGAGGAAGAAGTGTTAGAAGGCCTCGGAGACCCAAGGCTTCTTGCCAAAACCATTATTGAGGCAAACAAATATGCGGAGGGTTCGGAGACATATGGTGAGGACGGCAGCGGGGAGATTCCTGCCGGCGGCAGCGGCAAAAGCTTTAAACAGTGGTATCGTGAGAGGCCTCATTGGCTGCATACGATGATGTCGGTGCTGATCACGGCGTTTGTGCTGTTTGTGGTGTTTACCGTATTGCAGGCGCTGTTTCCGTTTATTCTTCTGATCGTGCTGGCCACAGGAGTTTACCGCCTGATCAGGCAGCTTCGATGATCCGGATACTCTGCCGCAGAGCAGTGGAGTATCATCCCCTGCGGTATTCGCTGATATGTTCATGTCTGCCTTCGGCCGGCTTTCAATACGGCGCCCGGCTCATAGCATGCGGAGAGAAAGAAAATTTAAAATTTCATGTATAAACTTTGAATATGTGAGGCATACTACTGACTGTAATAAAAAATATTTTCCGTTTTGCTGATCAGGAAGGCGGAGGATACAAAAATTCAGGAGGTATGCATATGTCTAAGAATGACACAAACAAAACAGGGAATTCTCAGAACGAATCTCAGAAGAACCAGAACCAGAATCAGAACAGCAACAAGAATTCATCCAATTCTTCTGAAAACTGCAAGAACAGCAGCAACAATTACTAAGAGGAAGCAGAGGGGGAGAGCGAAAGCTTTCCTCTTCTTATTTTCACGGGAAATATAGATCTCCTATCTGTTACGTTTTTGTTGACAGAGCAAATATCCTAATTTAATATAGGTTTATGAGAAAATTTGAATTGATAGCTCCCTGCCATTTCGGGCTGGAAGCGGTGTTAAAGAAAGAAATCACGGAACTGGGATATGAGATCCTGCAGGTGGAGGACGGCAGGGTCCTTTTTGAGGGCGATGAGGAGGCTGTCTGCCGGGCAAACCTTTATCTGAGAACGGCGGAGAGAGTCCTGATCAGAGTGGGAAATTTTCCTGCCGCCACTTTTGAGGAACTGTTCCAGGGGACAAAAGAGCTGCCCTGGGAGAGTTATATTCCCAGGGACGGAAAGTTCTGGGTGGCGAAAGCCGCCAGCGTGAAAAGCAGCCTGTTCAGCCCCTCCGACATCCAGTCCGTCATGAAAAAAGCGATCGTGGAACGGTTGAAGGATGTGTATCATATAAACTGGTTCACGGAGGAGGGAAACAGTTTTCCTCTGAGGGTATTTATCCGGAAGGACATAGTGTCTGTCGGACTTGACACCACAGGGGAATCTCTACATAAGCGAGGGTACCGGAAGTTGACAGCTAAAGCGCCCATCGCGGAAAACCTGGCGGCAGCGCTGATCATGCTGACACCCTGGAACAGGGACAGGATCCTCGTGGATCCGTTTTGCGGCAGCGGCACTTTCCCGATCGAGGCTGCCATGATGGCTGCGAATATGGCGCCGGGACTGAGCAGGAACTTTCTGTCGGAGGACTGGGAGCATCTGATCTCCCCGAAAGAGTGGGAGGATGTGCTGGAGGAAGCGAACGACCTGGTGGATCTTTCGGTGGATACGGATATCCAGGGGTATGATATCGATGACTCCATGGTAGCGATTTCGCGGGAGAATGCGAAGCGGGCGGGTGTGGAGAGACTGATCCATTTTCAGAGAAGGCCGGTAGGTGAACTGAGCCATCCGAAAAAATACGGATTTCTGATCACCAACCCTCCCTACGGAGAGCGGCTTCAGGATAAGGAGAAACTGCCGGAACTTTACCGTACCCTCGGGGAACGGTTTAAAAGCCTGGACAGCTGGTCCATGTATCTGATCTCCGCTTACGGGGGAACAGAGAATGATATCGGCAGGAAGGCGGATAAAAACAGAAAGATATACAACGGGATGATGAAAACGTATTTTTATCAGTATCAGGGTCCTAAACCGCCGAGAAAAAAGAAAGCCGGGGAGAGTGCCGGATGAGAAGACTGATGAGATGGAGCGCCTTTCTCGGGGGAGGGATCCTGGCTGTAATGTTTGGGCTTGTGATCTGGCTGGGAGTAAACAAAAGTGTGGTCATCGCGGATACGGGCAGCGTTTCGGACACAGCGGGACTGGCTTTTTCGGAGGAACTGCCGGGACATGAACTTTCCCTGCGTGAGAGCGGGGAGGAAGGAATGTTCCTCAGGATACCGATGGAGAACTCCATATCGCCGGAGAATATCACGATGGAGAACAGGTACGCGGAGAGGCGGCTGGTGATATCTGTCCGCGGCGCCTCAGGATTTTTTTATGAAAACAATCGGATAACGGGCTTTGTTGAGCCGGTGGAGGCGGCGTCCTACACGGTGGAGAGCGAAGGCGTCACGCTGTATCTGCAGTTGTCGGAGCTGTATGAGTATGAGAGTATTCTGGACAAAGGATATCTGCAGGTAAACCTGTACAGGCCGTCGGAACGTTATGACAAGGTTGTCATATTGGAAACGAAGGAGATAGAGCGGCTGAATGCCCGGGAGAGGGAGGCGCTTGAGAGTTTAGAGAAGAAGTGCCGTGCGCTGTTGGAGGCGGATGATTTCCGGGTGTACAGCGCTTCCGGGGGAAGCGGGGAGGCGGCTTTAAAGAACACGCTGATGCTGGCGGAGGAGACCGGGGCGGGCCTGTACCTGGGACTTACATTTGATCGGGATGAGGATACAGCGCGTTTTGGCAGTTATGTCTGCTATAACAGTCTGTATTTCCGCCCCTGGCTGACAAACGGAGACCTTGCAGACCGGATGGAGCAGTCTTTGGTCACTGCCATAGAAGGAAAGGCTCTGGGGCTTGTTGAGATGGAAGACGGTATCCTGCGGGAACTGGAGATCCCGGCAGTGATCATATGTCCCGGATATGTGAGCCATGAGACAGAAGGAGCGCTGCTTTTGACAGATGCCTACCAGGAGAGGATAGCGGAGGGCATCTGCAGCGGTGTTGCTGAAATATTTGAGGAACTGTAGGATGAAGATTATATTTGCAACGGGAAATAAAGATAAAGTGGCAGAGGTAAGGGAGATCCTGCGGGACATGGAAGCACAGGTGGTGACCATGAAGGAGGCGGGCATTTTCGCGGAGGCGGAGGAGAACGGGAGTACATTTGAGGAGAACGCTGTAATGAAGGCGCAGGCGGTGGCAAAGGAGGCGGCAAAATCTGAAACCTGGCGGGATGCCCTTGTTATGGCGGATGATTCGGGGCTTGTGATCGATGCCCTGAACGGGGAGCCCGGAATTTATTCCGCCCGCTATCTGGGGCACGATACATCTTATCTGGTGAAAAACGCCGATCTGATAAAGCGTCTTGCAGAGGTACCAGAGGAGAAACGGAGCGCCAGGTTTGTCTGTGCCATCGCGGCGGTCTTTCCGAACGGGGAGGTGCTGACGACGGAGGGCGTGATGGAGGGGAGGATCGGTTATGAACCCAGGGGTGAGAACGGCTTCGGTTATGATCCGATCTTTTACCTGCCACAGTTTGGCTGCAGTTCGGCGGAGCTGTCCCCGGAAGAAAAAAATAAGATCAGCCATCGGGGGTGCGCTCTGCGCGCCATGAAGGAGAAGCTGGCGGAGTGAAAGACTGCCGGGGCGGGAAGCTGCCCGCAGTCTGTGTGCGGAGGATGAGAAAGAGATGAAAGTATTGATCGTGAGCGATACTCACAGGCAGGGAGAGAATTTTTACAGGGCGTTGGAGCAGACAAGGCCGGTGTCCCTCGTCATTCATTGCGGGGATGTGGAGGGGCAGGAGCACGAATTTGAGAATGCGGTGAGGATGGTAAATAACTGCCCCCTTGTCATGGCGGCAGGGAACAATGATTTCTTTTCCAATCTGAAAAATGATGTGGAGATCCAGATCGGTCCCTACAAAGCACTTGTGACCCATGGGCACAATTATTATATTTCCGTGAGCAATGAATTTTTGAAACAGGAAGCCGCGGCGCGGGGATATCAGATGGTATTTTACGGGCATACACATCGTCCGGTGGTGGATGATAACGGCAAAATCCTGGCGGTAAATCCGGGAAGCCTGTCCTATCCAAGGCAGGAGGGGAGAAAACCTTCCTACGCGCTCATGGAGATCGATGAGGAGGGGAAGGCGGAGGTTACGATACACTATCTGGAGAGGGACTGAACCTGATTGCGGTGTCCGATGGTGCAGGCGCATGGGAGACGATGTGGAAAAAGCTTTTAAAAGGCAGCGGGATCATATCAAAATGGCAGGAATGGCGGCGAGGGTGCTCTTATTGACGGCGGCATCTTTTTTCGTGTACCTTTTAACCGGAATGCCCCAGACGGCGTCTGCCGGACGGCTGACAATCTCCGTCCAGAGTGACAAAAGCGGCAGCGGGTGCTGCCTTTTTCTGCCCTCTTTCGCGGGGGTTTCCGATGTGGATGTCCGGATGCCGGACGGGCAGGAGGGAGAGGCCATCCTCTCAGAGAGCGAGCCGGATAAAGTCCTGGTGAGGACTGGCGGGGAGACGGTGGAGGCGGAAGTATGGCAGTCCGGGAATATGCCCTGCCTCTGGATAGAGACCGACTCGCCTCTGGAGGAACTGGAGGCGGACAAGGAAGAGGAGAGTGCGGGAAAACTGACGGTGTTTTCTCCAGCGGGAAGGATATCCTTCCGGGGGGAGATAGATGCCATGCACGGACATGGAAATTCGACATGGTATGAAAACAAGAAATCCTGGCTGATAAAGCTGTCGGAAAAAGCCTCTCTGCTCGGGATGGATCCGTCGAAAAAATGGCTGCTGATCTCCAATGTGAAGGATCCCTCGATGATGCGGAACAAACTGTTCCTGGATATGGCGAAGGAATGCGGGATGCCCGGGGCCTTAAGCTGTGAGTGGGCGGATCTGTATGTGAACGGTGAGTATCAGGGGCTGTATCTTTTGTCAGAGAAGGTGGATATCGCGCCGGGGCGGCTGGAGATCGGTTATCTGGAGGAGGAGAGCAGGGAGCTGAACGGCGATGTGGGCAGTTACATGAATTATACACTGGCAGCAGGGGAGGAGACGCTGCTGCAGGGGTGGTTTCTGCCGGAGAATCCGAAAAATATAGAGGGCGGCTATCTGTTAGAGATGGAGTATCCGCTCAGATATGCGGCGGAGCCCAGCAAATTTCTGACGAGAAATGGGCAGAATGTGGTGGTAAAGAGCCCGGCGTATTCTTCCGTGGAGCAGATCCAGTATATTTATGCCTTTGTGCAGGATTTTGAGAGCGCGCTCTTTGCGGCGGACGGCCGTGTCCCTGAGGGGGAGGCTCTGGATGTCGGAAGGGCGGGGCTCGCCTACACGGAGATGGCTGACATCGATTCCTTCGCGGGGCGCTATGTGTTGGATGAGATCAGTAAAAATATCGATGCCAATTCCTCGAGTGTCTTCTTCTATAAACCGAGATACGCGGACAGGCTTTATGCCGGACCGGTGTGGGATTACGATCTGGCGCTTGGAAACAGCGGCGGTTTTGGCGAAGAGGGTAATCTTCATGATCCGGAAGGCTTTTATGTCAATCAGGCGGGGTGGAACAGGGCACTTTACGGGAAGCCGGAGTTTTATGCCGCCGTGGAGGAGTGCTACGAGGAGCGTTATAGTCCCTGGCTGGAGGATTTTCTGGAAGAAGGGTACGATGAATACACAGAGAAGATCCGGACGGCAGCGAGAATGGATAACCGTTGCCGGGGGATCAATACCTGGGAGCAGGGCGCGGAGGAGATGCGTGCGTTTCTGGAGGAGAGAAAGAACTGGCTGGACGGTCAGTGGGGAATGTAGTCCGGCATTCCGGTTTCACCGTGACATAAAAAAGCATGACATAAAAAAATCAGAAAAATAAAAAAATTTCTTGACAGGGAAAGGGCGGTATTATATAATAACTCTTGCGTCACAGTTAGGGATGCTGTGAGCCGGGAGATGAAACGTGCCTGAGAAAAGCGCCGAGGTGTGGCTCAGCTTGGCTAGAGCGCCTGGTTTGGGACCAGGAGGCCGCAGGTTCGAATCCTGTCACCTCGATTGGAAACACTGCAGTTTATAGTTCGGGGAAATAGTTGTGATATGCGGGTGTAGTTCAATGGTAGAACACCAGCCTTCCAAGCTGGACACGTGGGTTCGATTCCCATCACCCGCTTGAATTGTCGCCAGACATGGGGTGAGCCTTGTGAAGTGGATGTATAGCACAAGGCGCAGCTATGCCGGGGGCATGGATCTGTGTTCGTAGCTCAGCTGGATAGAGCAACGGCCTTCTAAGCCGTGGGTCGGGGG
>CAJUDM010000043.1 GCA_910584915.1 uncultured Lachnospiraceae bacterium | reverse complement strand
CCGTCCACAAAACACGCTATGACAAACACGATTTACATTCACCAGCCGGAGAAAGTCATCAGCTTCACCCGGCTCCCCAATTTCCTTTTTGAAGCCCCATCATTCAAGCCCCTGTCCAACGAAGCGAAGGTGCTGTACGCCTTTATCCTGCGGCGGGCGGAATTGTCCCGCAAGAACGGCTGGGCGGACGAATACGGGCGGATTTACCTGTATTACCCCATCTGCGAGGTGGTCGCCCTGCTCCACTGTGGGCGGCAGAAGGCGGTGAATACCCTGCGGGAGTTGCAGTATGCGGGGCTGGTGGAAATACAGAAACAGGGCTGTGGAAAACCCAACCGCATTTACCCAAAATCCTATGAAGCGGTTCCAAACACCGACTTCAAGAAATCCAATTATGGAACGCCGGAGGGCTGAAAACCGCACTCATGGAGTACGATAATCAATCCTCTTGAAGTACGGAAACCGGACGGTATATAGAAATACAGAAATAAAAATATTGATTTATATTCTATCCATTCCCTTCCTATCCGAGATATTTTCTGCGGGATTTTCCTGTGGAAAAGTCCCGGAAAGGAACGGAATGGGGAAAGGAGTTTCATGGCGCAACACGCAATCTTGCGATTTGAAAAACACAAAGGCAACCCAGCAAGACCGCTGGAAGCCCATCACGAACGGCAAAAGGAACAGTACGCCAGCAATCCCGACATTGACACCAGCCGAAGCAAGTACAACTTCCACATTGTTAAGCCGGAGGGCAGGTACTACCACTTCATTAAAAGCCGCATTGAACAAGCTGGCTGCCGCACCCGCAGGGACAGCACCCGGTTTGTGGATACGCTGATTACCGCCAGCCCGGAATTTTTTAAGAAGAAGTCCCCAAAGGAGATACAGGCGTTTTTCCAGAGGGCGGCTGATTTCTTAATCGGGCGGGTAGGGAAAGAAAATATCGTGTCGGCGGTGGTACACATGGACGAGAAAACACCCCACCTGCATTTGGTCTTTGTCCCGCTGACAGCGGACAACCGCCTGTGTGCAAAGGAGATTATTGGGAATAGAGCCAACCTCACAAAATGGCAGGACGATTTTCACGCCTATATGGTGGAGAAATATCCCGACTTGGAGCGTGGGGAAAGTGCCAGCAAGACAGGCAGGAAGCATATCCCCACCCGTCTGTTCAAGCAGGCGGTCAATCTCTCCAAACAGGCAAGAGCCATTGAAGCCACGCTGGACGGTATTACCCCGTTCAACGCCGGAAAGAAGAAAGAGGAAGCCCTCTCCCTGCTGAAAAAGTGGTTTCCGCAGATGGAGAACTTCTCCGGGCAGCTCAAAAAATACAAGGTCACGATAAACAACCTTTTGGCAGAAAATGAACAGTTGGAAGCCAGAGCCAAAGCCAGCGAAAAAGGCAAGATGAAAGATACGGTGGAACGGGCAAAGCTGGAAAGCGAGCTGAAAGACATTCAGCGGCTGGTAGAACGTATCCCGCCGGAAGTGCTGGCAGAGCTGAAACGGCAGTCCCACAATCGTGGGCGTGAACTTTGACAAAAGTTATATGGTACTATTTTCCGCTTTGTTCTCATAGATATGGACAAAGAGCAAAGCACAAGGGGGAGGTGGAAGCTCTGCTGTGAAAAAGCGAAAATTAAACTATCGGTTTCATAATCCTAATTCTGCGGCAGAGACCGCCGACTACTTGCTGAAAATCCTAATTGAAGCAAATACGGAAAAAGTACAGTCGGCTATTCAAGAAGCCGCAGCCGCACCAGATGATACCGAAGAAAAATTAGACGAGGGACACTCTGCGTGAGCGGAGTGTCCTTTTTCATGGTTGAAAACGCTGGCTTTATGTGATAATATTAAGATGTAACAGAACGATTTGATTTTAACAGAGAGGTTTCGCCATGAATATAGCTGCTTACTGCCGTGTTTCCACCGATAAGGCTGACCAGCTCAACAGCCTGGAAGCACAGAAAGAGTTTTTTTCTGAATACACAAAACGCACAGGGGACACCTTAGTAAGATTGTATGCAGACGAGGGTATTTCTGGAACCAAAATAAAAAACCGAAAAGAATTTTTACGCATGATGGCAGATGCCGAGCATGGGCTGTTTGATATGGTCGTAGTCAAGGATATTTCCCGCTTTGCCAGAAATACCGTTGACCTTTTGCAGAATGTCCGCAAGCTGAAATCTTTGGGAATTGAAACGCAGTTTTTGACCGCCAACATGACCAGTATGGGGAACAGTGAATTTGTGCTGACGATTTTTGGAGCATTGGCACAGGAGGAAAGTGCGAATACTTCAAAGCGTGTGAAATTTGGAAAAAAGATGAATGCTGAAAAAGGCCGTGTCCCGAATATCGTTTACGGATATGATAAGACGATTGGAGATTATTTTAACCTTGCAATCAATGAGGAAGAAGCCGCGGTTGTCCGCCAAATTTATGAATGGTATATCAAAGACGGGTATGGTGCTGCGAAAATTTCCATTTTCTTAAATGAACGAGGTTTGCGGACAAAGCGGAATTGCCAGTGGAGCCAGAATGGGGTTTGCCGTATTCTTACGAATGAACTGTATACGGGTAAGATCATCAACGGTAAACAGGAAGTAACCGACTTTCTGACCGGGCAGAGAGCAGACAAAGATGAAACCGAGTGGATGGTCGTGGAGCGTCCAGATTTGCGTATTATTGAGCCGGAGGTTTTTGAACAGGCACAGCAGATTATGCAGTCCAGAGGCAAAGCATTTAAGGTGGATAAGGAACGCCAAAGCAATAAATATTTATTCTCTACTCTTATTAAATGTAAGGAGTGCGGTTGGTCCTTCCGGCGCACAGTCCGCACCTATAAAAACACTTATGTCCGCTGGGTGTGTTCCGGGCATAACGGGCGTGGTGCAGACAACTGCCCCAATGCTGTGACGGTAGATGAAGAAGAATTGATTGAAGTTTTGCAGGAATATTTTGCTGAACTTCTGAAAGCAAAGAAGAATGTGATCCATTATGTGGTCGGAGAATTTCAGCGGGTTTATAAGGCAAAGGACGAAAACCTGAATTATGAAAAAGAGCTGAATGCCCAGCTTGCAAAGCTGCAAAAAACCCGGCAAAAATATATGGATATGTACGCAGACGATTTGATTTCCAGAGAGGAACTGAATGATAAAATCGGCGGCATGAGAAAAGAAATTGAACGGCTGGAAAACGAACTGAAGATGGTAGCGTATCATCTTACCAAAGGGGAACAGCTGGAAAGCGTCCTCGGACGGACATTCAAAGAGATTGAGGATATAACTGATGTACACCAGATGACCAATGCTCAGTTAAAACGCATTATCCAGAAAATCGAAGTGGATAAGGACGGGAATGCGGACATTTACCTGCGTTTGATTGGGGATTTGGGATTGGACGAAACAGTTCTGATTCGTCACGACGAAACATAAAGACGTAACCGACAGGCTTACCGCGATAAATCCGGCTCTGGCAAAACAGGTGAGATCGGTATTGGATGTGAATAAATCGGAACGTCATATCCGCGGAGGACTGGCGACAAGGGAGAAATACCTGCACCAGCACACAATGGTTTGATTCTGTAAACGGAAAGAAAAGAGACTGAAAACTATCGGAAAGAGAGTGCTTTTCGGTAGTTTTTCTTTTGGCAGGGAGAAGAGGGAGAACAGAAAACAGAAATTAGCCAGATTGCATAAAAATGACACATAAATTCTGTTAAAATCTCACAAAAATACTAACGAATTGAAAAAGGGTATTGACTTTTCCGTCAGTATTTACTATGGTAATAACACGAGTAGTAATTTTGCTCCTGCAGTAAATCGGTTTACTAATAATTTCATCGGATACTTGTAAAATCAATCAGAAAATTGATTTTATTTTTTCCCTTATTAGTAAAACGGTTTACTAAAACGGTTTACAAACAGTTTACCACGGGAGGGAACGAGATGAGTATAACAATATCCGATGTGGCAAAGCGTGCCGGCGTATCGAAATCAACGGTTTCCAACTATCTCAACGAGAAGTATGGAAAGATGTCGGCGGAAACAAAGAAGGCGATCGAAAGCACGATCAGGGAACTGGGGTATACACCGAACCTGAGTGCGAGGCGTCTGCCGAATAAAGAGAAAAGCAAAACGATCTGTCTGATCATCCCGGGAAGCCTGACACGGGTATTTAATTCATTCTATTATCCCACGGTATTTTCGGCGATAGAGAAAATATCGGAAAAACTGAAATATAACATGCTGATCTATTCCAGGAAGGCGTTCGACAAGGACAATGAGATGAGTTTTCTGAAAGGAATGGCGGCATCCATGGTAGACGGGTACATTATTTTTGACCTGTCGGCGGAGGATCTGTTTTTCAAAGAGTTTGAGGAGGCGGGCATACCGTATGTCTGCTGCGGGAAGATAGAGGATTATGAGGATTACCGTTATGTGGCGTCCGACCATAAAAAGGCGATCAAGGATGCCATGGAACATCTGATCCGGTTAGGACACAGAAAGATCGGGATTTTCACACAAAATGACAGCAGCGTTGTGGAACAGACAAGAAAAAAGGGAATTGAGGAAATCTGTGAGAAGTATGCCGTGAGAGAGAGCAATATCACATATATCGAGTTTCCGCCGGATTCTTCCGACCAGAAGATATATGATATCTGGATGGAGCATTTAAGACGGGGGGAACGCCCGACGGCATATATCATTTCAACAACAATCCGTCAGCAGTTTCAGCTTGCGGCACAGACTTTAGGACTGTCCATACCGGAAGATATCTCTTATGTAAACATTGAGTATTATAAGAGAAACAATTCGGAGGAGGAAAACCAGACAAGGGTCGTGTCCAAGGCGGATGAAGTGGCGGAGGCGGCATTTAAGAAATTGCTCCAGGTCATATATAATCCGGCATCGGAATTTGAGTCACAGATGGTACCTCTTGAGATCACGGTCGGCGAAACAACGTCTGTACTAAAAAATGATTTGGAGGAAAAAACATGAAAAGGAAATTGTTATCTGTAATTTTAGCGGTAAGTATGGTCGCGGCATGCCTTGCCGGCTGCGGATCTAATGCGGCGACAGAAGGAGAGGCGCCGGCTGAGAGCGAAGCTCCGGCACAGGCGGCTGATGAAGGCGGTGAGGCCGAGGCATCCGGGAGTGAGAGCAGTGGCGCAAAGAAACTGGTATTCTGGGACAAAGCGGAATATGTGGATGAATACGGCACCATGATGAAAGCTGTTGTAGATGCATTTGCGGCGGAGCAGGGCGTTGAGGTAGATTATGTAAACGTGCCCTCCGCGGATATGAAGCAGAAGCTGATGGCTGCGATCGAAGCCGGAAACGCGCCTGACCTGATCGTCGGCGATGATACGCTGGTAGGACAGTTTGCATCCCTGGATCAGCTGGAAAATGTGGACGATATCATGTCCGAGTATGACTTTACCGATGCGGCGCTGAAGGTAGGCCTTCTGGGCGACACCCAGTACATGGTGCCTCAGGCGTTTACTGCTCCCGGTATGTATATCAGGGCTGACAAGTGGGAGGAGAAAGGGCTCGACATGCCTGAGACATGGGAAGAATTGAAGGAACAGGCAAAGATCGTCAATGATCCGGCAAACGGTTTCTATGCGCTGGGATTTGCGATGGGCGCTTCCGGCGGCGGTGATGCGGAAGGTTTCTGCCGCACGATCATCCTCGACTGGGGCGGCCAGACTGTTGATGAAAACGGCAATGTAGTAGTGAATTCCCCGGAGACGGTCGAGGCACTGGCATTTATCAAATCTCTGTACGACGAGGGACTGATCTCCCCCGATGCTGTGACCGGCGACGATATGTGGAACAATCAGGCGTATCTCGCGGGGACGGCGGGCGTGATCTGCAACGCGGGTTCCATCATCGCTTCCATGAAGAACGATGATCCCGATCTTCTGGCAAAAACACAGGTTATCGCTTATCCGGCAGGCCCGAAGGAGAGCTATACGCTGGGCGGCAGCAATGTATTCGGCGTGATCGCGTCCGGTAAGAATGTGGCGGAGGCGAAGGACTTTATCCGCTTCTACTACAATGATATGGAAAATTATGAGGCGATGATCGAGGTTATGGGTTCCATGTGGCAGCCTGTGATCAACGGCATGGATGAGAGTGAGTTCTGGCAGGATGAGATGAACAAACCCTGGATGGAATCCGCCAAGCAGAGTGTGAAGACCTATTATCCGGCGCCCTCCGATGAGAAGGCTATGACCTGCTTCAGCAGCCAGCTCTGTGTGAAAGCTGTACAGGAAATGCTGATCAACGGCGCAACGCCGGAAGAGGCAGCGGAAATTCTGGAGAAATCCTTTAAAGAAGTGTATGAGGCCGAGTAAATATAGACAGGTTTGAATGTGAGGCGGCCCCGGTGGCTGCCTCATATTCTGTCAGGGCAGGGCTGCATGTGAGCAGAAGGATAATGGAGATGTAAAGCAGCGCACAAAATACGGGACGGTTAAGCTGCAAAGCCGGCAGGACACAGAACGTGAAGATGTCAGTCAGCGCAGGCCGTTCAAAAAATATAAAGTTGTCTGCGGAACATGCTGCCGCCTGCCAGGCTGTGTAGAAATGGAGGTTTAACGATGAAAAAAACGGAATCACAGACTGTAAAAGATAAACGACTCGGACTTATTTTAATGATTCCCATTGTACTTGTAATATTTATCATTATGGGTATTCCGCTTATCCGGGCGATCTACTGGAGTTTTACGGACAAGGTGGTGGGCTCGGATCCGAATTTTATCGGATTAAAAAATTATATCGGGCTGTTTCAGGATAAGGTTTACTGGAAGTCCTTAAAAAATACGGCGATCTATACGGGGGGGTGCATCCTTGTAAAACTCCTGCTCGGGCTGTTGTGGGCGGTCCTCCTGAATCAGGATTTTAAAGGAAAAGGATTTTTCCGGACAACGCTCTTAATTCCCTGGGCACTGCCGGGAATGGTCGTGGCTATGACCTGGAGATGGATGTATGACAGCACATACGGCATTATCAACAGCCTGCTGCTTGGCTCCGGCCTAGTGGATATGCCGGTGGCATGGCTGTCCAATCCGAAGATCGTGCTGTATTCGGCGATGCTCGTGAATATCTGGCGCGGCGTGCCGTTCTTTATGTTCAGTATCCTGGGCGTATTACAGACGCTGGATAAACAGGTATATGAGGCGGCAACTGTGGACGGCGCGGGTATTTTCAAGCAGTTCTGGTATATCACGCTGCCTTCCATCGCACCGGTCTTAAAGGTGACGACGCTGTTGTCCACTATCTGGACATTCAATGATTTCGAGAATGTCTGGCTTGTGACGGGGGGAGGACCGCTCTATGCGTCCAGCGTGATAGCGACTTATACTTATGACAAAGCGTTTATTCAGAACTCGCTGGGGCAGGCGCTGTCTGTGGCGACATCGGTGATCCCGATCCTGATCGTCATGATGTTGATATTCTCATATTTTAATAAGAAAGAACAGTGAGGGAGGAGGAGACATGCATTCTAGAAAAAAGTCAAAAGTAATAAAGATGACAACAACCTATGTCATTTTGATCATTTCACTGCTCTGGACGATCTTCCCGCTGTACTGGATGGTAAAGTCTTCCTTTACGATCGACAAGGAGATGTATGTGGCGAGGCCGGCTCTGTTTGATATTGCCTTTACAACGGAGCACTATGTGGATCTGATGGTCAACGCGAAGTTTCTGGTAAACCTCGGAAACAGCCTGATGATCGCGGCGATCACGACAGTATTCGGACTCACTGTCAGCGTTTTTGCGTCCTATGCGATGACAAGATTGAAATATCCGGGCAGAAAGTTTTTCAGCAGTACGGTCATTATTTCCTACCTTCTGCCCACGGCGGTGCTGTTTATCCCGATGTATATTTTTGTCAGCAGGCTGGGGTTAGGTGGAACAAGATGGGCGATGCTCGTGATCTATCCGACCTTTGTAGTGCCCTACTGCTGTTATATGCTGAGAAGTTATTTCAGTTCCATCCCCTACGCGCTGGAGGAAGCTGCTCTGATCGACGGGTGCACAAGGCTCCAGAGCCTTCGGCACATTATCGTACCGATCGCGCTGCCGGGTATCGCGGTGACGGCGACATTTGCCTTTACGATGTCCTGGAATGAATACCTGTATGCGATGATCATGACGACGAGCATGAAGGAGATGACTGCGACGGTGGCAATCTCAAGCTGGAAGTACGGCGATATCGTCAACTGGGGGCGGATCATGGCAGGGTGCGTGGTGGCTTCCCTTCCGGTGACGGTCATTTATATCATTGCCCAGAGCCTGCTTGTCTCGGGCAAGGCGGATGGAAGTGTAAAATAAAGAAGTAAATAAAAAAGGACAAGGAGAAACAAGATATGGCAGAGACATTTGAGAGAGTTTTGGACAATGTGAATACATGTTCCAGCCCTTCCGAACTGAAGATCACGGATTTGAGGGTGGTGGACATTGTGGGTGCACCGATGCATTGTACCATTGCAAAAATCTACACCAACCAGGGGCTTGTCGGGTACGGCGAGGTGCGTGACGGCGGTTCGAGAAATTTTGTGCTTGCGTTAAAGAGCAGGATTCTCGGAGAAAACCCCTGCAATATCGATAAATTGTTCAGAAGGATCAAACAGTTCGGCGGCCATGCGAGACAGGGCGGCGGCGTGTGCGCGGTGGAGATGGCACTGTGGGATCTGGCGGGAAAGGCGTACGGCGTGCCGGTATACCAGATGCTGGGAGGAAAGTTCCGGGACAAGGTAAGAGTCTACGCGGATACGGATGTGGAAGGCAAACATACCGGGAAAGAGATGGGCGCCGCGCTGAAAGCGAGGATGGATAAAGGCTTTACGTTCCTGAAAATGGATCTGGGCATCGACCTTCTGTACGATGAACCGGGAGCGCTGTGTGCGCCGCTTGGATTTGTGCAGGAATTAAAGGAGTCCTCCGAGAATTATAACGCGATACCGAGAAGTCTCACGGAAGAGGAACGGATGCAGAGAAATCACTGGTATGACAACCAGAACATCCCTCATCCGTTTACGGGCGTGCAGGTGACAGAGCACGGCTATGACATTCTTGAACAGTATGTGAAGGACGTCAGGGAAGTGATCGGCTATGAAGTGCCACTGGCGATCGATCATTTCGGGCATATCGGTGTGGAGTCCTGTATCAAGCTGGCCAGACGGATCGAGAAGTATAATATCGCCTGGATGGAGGATATGATTCCCTGGCAGCTGACACACCAGTACGCGAGACTGGCGAAATCCACAGCCATTCCGATCTGTACAGGGGAGGATATCTATCTGAAGGAGAATTTCAGACCGCTTCTGGAGGCTGGCGGCGTCTCTGTGATCCACCCGGATATTCTGACAGTGGGCGGCGTGCTGGAACTGAAGAAGGTCGGCGATATGGCGCAGGATTACGGTGTGGCGATGGCGATACATATGGCGGAGACGCCGATCTCGGCGATGGCGGCAGCTCACGTGGCGACGGCGACGGAGAATTTCCTTGCCCAGGAATTCCATTCCGTGGATATTCCATGGTGGGATAAGATGGTGAAGAAGGGCGTGAAGGCGCCGATCGTGGACCACGGATTTATCACAGTGCCGGATCTGCCGGGGCTTGGTATCGAGGAGCTCGACGATGAAGTGCTGAAAGAGCATCTGCATCCGGATTATACGGGAATGTGGCTTCCGACGACGGAGTGGGATAATGATTATTCGCATGACCGCTGCTGGAGTTAACCTGTTTAAGACAGATGTCGGATAGAGAGCAGATGCCGGATAAAAGGCAGACGCCAGTGGATATCCAAGGCGAGCAAGTTCGCCTGCAAGCACGGCTATATGGCTCGTTGCCCGCGGAAATAAAAGACAGATGACAGTCAGCGGACAAAGAAGATAAATCAAATGAGATATGAGAAAGCGCGGGCAAAGTACTGCGATTGCAAAGGAAAGGGATAAATCATGCATTTTAATGTAAAGGAAGATATCATTCAGCTCACATCAAAGTGGGAGGGAGAAAGGCTGCCGGACGGAAGGCCGAAGGTCTCCGATGAGGATCTGGCGGAACTGAGGAAGTTGACACTGGAGGAAATCTGGGCGCCGCTCTACAATGCAGGTTATCTGAACCAGTTTGAGGAAAAACTGCACCGGCTCCACGATGACAGGAAACTGGTGGGGAGAGCGGTGACGGCATCCTTCCTGCCGGCGAGGCCTGATCTGGAGGAGACTGTGAAGGCGATCGGTGCAGAGGAAGGCAGGAAAGGGACCTGCAATCAGTGGGTGATCGACTCGCTGATGGAGGGAGATGTTGTGGTCGCCGATATGTACGATAAGATCTATGAGGGGACTTTTGTGGGCGGAAATCTGTCCACGGCGATCAGAAACAGGACCATAACAGGCGGTGCGGTAGTCTGGGGCGGTATCCGTGATCTGGAACAGATCGAGGGGATCGATGGCCTGCAGATCTACTACAGGGGCGTTGATCCCACCCCAATCAAAAATTTTGTTATGAACGGTTTTAATACGCCGGTGAAGATCGGCTGTGCCGTATGCCTGCCCGGCGATGTGGTGTTCGGCTATGGCGGCGGCGTGATCTTTATTCCAAGCTATCTGGTGAAGGATGTGATCGAGGCGGCGAAGAAGTCTCATGTGAAGGATCTGTTCGGGTTTGACATGATCAAGAAGGGCGTCTATACGACCGCGGAGGTCGACATCGACGTATGGCCGACGGATATGATGGATAGACTGGTAGAGTTTATTAAAACCGATGACAGGGCGGAGGAATTCAGAAGCCTCGACTGGACGGCGGAGTATCAGAAGGCGAAGGAAGAAGGGAAATAAGTTTGTGAGGGGCGGCGTTTGCCGCCCCTTTTCAGATGGCAGGGATTTACTCCGGAAATGTGATACCTCTGCCGGTGTTCGGAAAGATCAATGCGGCGATACAGTCCAGAGCAAATAAGATGGCCAGGGCGGTCAGGACGATATGTCTGATCTTTGCCGGGACATGAAACCAAAGATTTTCCAGAATACCGGACAGCAGACAGATCCAGAGGACGCCGGCGATCCCGATCCCCAGGGCGGAGGCGAGGCAGATATATCCTTCGAAATTGAACGGATAGGCGCTGTAATCCCAATACCGCAGATCCCAGAAAAAGTCAAGTATTATACCGATCATCAATTCGAGCGAAGTTCCGAGCAGGACAGAATATATAAATACTTTTACCGGGCGCCGCTTCAGCCCGGACAGAAGAAGGTACATTAAAACAGCGCCCGTGCCGTAGACGGGGAGCCACGGCCCGTAGAGAAATCCGCGGTTTCGGAAATGTCCCTCCTTCAGAAAGAAGATCAGGATCTCCCACAAAAAACCGGACAGGGATGTGGCAAAAAAATAGCATGCCAGGAGGGAGATGTATTCCCGTCTGTTTTTTTCTCTGTCTTTCAGCAGAGCTTTCAGTTTTTGCGCGGATATTTGTCTCTGTGTCATATACTCTTTCATAGGGTTAGTGTACCCGGAATGGTCTGTTTTCATGTTTGTTTTTACGTTTTGAAAAGGCAAATAGACAAACAGGGGTATTCGGGTTATACTTATAGTATGTGTATTTATCAGCATTTCAGGCAAAATAGGTTGTGGCCGATCAGCGGACGCTAAACTGGTCGCGGAAAGAACACATATGATAAAAACGGACAGGAGGACAGATGATGCAGGGACAGGAGATGATCATTGTTCTTGACTTTGGCGGTCAATACAATCAGCTGATCGCCAGAAGAGTCAGGGAGTGCAGTGTATATTGTGAAATACATCCGTATAATATGAGCCTTGAGAAGATCAGGGCACTGAATCCGAAGGGGATCATTATGACAGGAGGCCCCAACAGCGTGTATGCGGAGGGTTCTGCCGTCTGCGACGAAAAGCTCTTTGAACTGGGGATCCCGGTTCTCGGCATCTGCTACGGCTCCCAGGTGATCGCCCATGTATTGGGCGGCGAGGTCGCGACGGCGCCGGTCAGTGAGTACGGGAAGACGGAAGTGGCGACGGACAGGACGTCGGTGCTTTTTCGGGATGTGGCGGAGAGGACGATCTGCTGGATGAGTCATACGGACTATATCGCAAAGGCGCCGGAGGGATTTTCCATCACGGCGCACACGCCGGTCTGTCCGGTGGCGGCGATGGAGAATGCTGGGCGAGGTATCTATGCGGTGCAGTTCCACCCGGAAGTCGTGCACACGGCTGAGGGGATGAAGATGCTGAAAAGCTTTGTGCTGGACGTCTGCCGCTGTAAGGGCGACTGGCGCATGGATTCCTTTGTGGAGACTTCGATAAAACAGCTTCGGGAGAAAGTCGGGGGCGGCAGAGTGCTCTGCGCCCTCTCGGGCGGTGTGGACAGTTCTGTGGCGGCGGTGCTGCTGTCGAAAGCCGTGGGGAAACAGCTCACCTGCGTTTTTGTGGATCACGGGCTGCTGCGCAAGAACGAGGGGGACGAGGTGGAGGCTGTCTTCGGTCCAAAGGGGGCTTACGATCTGAATTTCATCCGCGTCAATGCGCAGGAGCGGTTTTATGAGAAACTTGCCGGCGTATCAGAGCCGGAGAGCAAGAGAAAGATCATCGGCGAAGAGTTTATCCGCGTCTTCGAGGAGGAGGCGAAAAAGATTGGCGCCGTGGATTTTCTGGTGCAGGGGACGATCTATCCGGATGTGATCGAGTCCGGGCTGGGGAAATCGGCGGTGATCAAATCCCACCACAATGTGGGAGGATTGCCGGACTGTGTGGATTTTAAAGAGATCATCGAGCCGCTCAGGCTTTTGTTCAAGGATGAAGTGAGGCGCGCCGGGCTGGAGCTCGGGATCCCGGAGCATCTTGTCTACAGGCAGCCCTTCCCGGGACCGGGGTTAGGCGTCCGGATCGTCGGGGAAGTGACGGCGGAGAAGGTGCGCATTGTGCAGGACGCGGATCATATTTACCGGGAGGAGATCGCGAAAGCCGGATGTGACAAGGGACTGGGACAGTATTTCGCGGCGCTGACCAATATGAGGAGCGTGGGCGTCATGGGGGATTTCAGAACATATGATTACGCGGTGGCGCTCCGGGCGGTGAACACCAGTGACTTCATGACGGCTGAGTGCGCGGAAATACCGTTTGAGGTATTACAGAAGGTGATGAACAGGATCATCAACGAGGTGAAGGGGGTCAATCGGGTGCTCTATGATCTGACGAGTAAGCCGCCTGGGACGATTGAACTGGAATGATGGGGAGATGCCGTCTGAGTTTGACGCAACGTTTTGGCAGATGCTTTGGATAAATGTGTGGTGGAAGAAAAAAGATGGGTGAGAAAAGCATAAATTGTAAGAAATAGGGGGAATATGCAAAGAAAATATATAAAAATATAAAGAAATCACTTTACAAATACTCGAAACATGATATAATATATCTTATCGGAAGCTGCATTTGCTTTCTATAATATAAGTGGACGTAAAGGAGGTGCAACGTATGGCACAGACAAGCGTAAATTTTCGTATGGATGCAGAACTGAAAGAATCTGTAGAAGAAATTTGCCGGAAAATGGGAATGAACCTTACCACAGCAATCACCATTTTCTGCACGAAAGTGGCACAGGAAAGAAGAATCCCCTTTGAAATCACTGCAGACCCAGACCCCTTTTACAGCAAAAGCAATATCCGATATCTGGAAAAGAAAATGGAAGACTACAAGGCAGGGCGGCTGAAACTGGCGGAACATGAACTGATTGAGGAATAGGGGATTATGCAGGTAAAGCGCATCAATATGTTGATAAAAGACATACGGAGAAGCCCCTTTGAGGGCATTGGCAAGCCAGAGCCGCTGAAAGATAATTTGAGCGGATTTTGGAGCCGCCGTATCAATGACGAGCACAGGGTTGTCTATGCAGTGGAGAAAGAAACGGTAGTGATTATCTCATGCAGGGGACATTACGATTAGAGGGTGGCAAACGATGTACAATGTGCTAATAAATGTATTAGTAAAAAAGGGAAGATTAAAAAAAGACAGTCTGTTTTAGGCGGGCTGTCTTTTCTGTTTATGCGCAGACCCGCACAGAGGAAGTATGCCGCATGTGCGGCGTGCGGGTCGCGCGGCGAGTAGGGGAAGATAAATCTTCCCTACTCGATTCTTTCTATCGCTCTGTAAATGATATATTGGAAGATAGCGAAAGGAATTGATTCCCTTCGGAAGAAACCTGTTATGAAAGAAAGAGGAGGTGCTCATCCATGTCGATCGTTCGGAAATATCCGCTCGAAAAAGATATTTAGAGGAAAAGTGCGCAGCGCGGTAGACTATGCGCCGGACATGGCTTATAATGATATTGCTCTGTATACAGGCGCGGGGTCCAAAGAAATTCTTATCTAAAGACAAGGAGTACCAGTAAAATGATCTTAAGCGTGAGCAGGCGGACCGATATTCCTGCGTTTTATTCTGAATGGTTTTATGAGCGCGTCCGGGAGGGCTTTGTATGTGTGAGAAACCCGATGAACGCGCACCAGGTGAGCCGGATCACGATTTCCCCTGAGGTGGTGGACTGTATCGTGTTTTGGACAAAAAATGCCGCTCCGATGATGGATAAGCTCGAGCAGTTAAAGGGATATGACTACTATTTTCAGTTCACCGTAAACGATTATGGCAGGGAGGCTGAACCGTATGTCCCGGAGCTCTCCGAGCGGCTTGAGACATTTATGAGGCTCTCCGAAATGATCGGCAGAGAGCGGGTGATATGGAGATATGATCCGATCCTGTTCTCCGATCGGTACACTCCTGAATATCACTTAAAAAGCTTTGAAAAAACAGCCTCCGCTCTCGGGGCGTATACCGAGAAATGCGTGTTCAGCTTTGTGGACGTTTACCCCGCGAAGAACGGCAGTAATCTGAACCGGCTGAACGTCCGCTGCCTTTCCGCGGAGGAGCTTGACGGCTTCGCCGGGGAACTTGCCCGCATCGGAAAACAAAACGGACTTGTGCTTGCCACCTGTGCGGAGGCCATCGACCTTGCAAAGCA
Organism: uncultured Lachnospiraceae bacterium; assembly: GCA_910584915.1. GTDB lineage: Bacteria > Bacillota > Clostridia > Lachnospirales > Lachnospiraceae > 1XD8-76. The sequence goes on along the minus strand of CAJUDM010000043.1, from coordinate 4,147 downwards.
TGGAATCGAGCATAACAGCTGCATTGACAGGGCGCTGATCGAGCGCATTACAGGCGCATCGCTGCTTGTCGGCGGTGATAAGCAGCGCGAGCACTGCGGCTGCGTCAAATGTGACGACATCGGTTCCTATGACACCTGCCCTCACGGCTGTATCTACTGCTATGCAAACTTTCGTCCGAATGTCGCCGCGAACAGGAGGAGGTCCTGCGATATTCATTCTCCGCTTCTCTGCGACGGCATAAAGGAGACGGACAAGATCACCGACAGGCCGGTAAGATCCTATAAACAGGGTTACAGGCAGCTTACTTTATTTGATTGAGGAAAAGGAAAAATGACTACTCAGGATCTACGGAAGAGATATTTTGTGGAAGCCGCGAAAGAGGCAGGGAAAAAGCCGGAGAAAAAGGGGGAGAAAGAGACGGAGGCCATCACAGCTGAAAACGGGGAACCGGAACAGGAGGCCTATTCTCTCTACAGAGCCTTTTACGGAGAGCACCAGGACTTGAGAGCGATCTGATCCGGGGCTATTTCCACGAAAAGAAGCTTTCGTTCACACCGAACGAAAAGGAAGCGTTGGAGCGTGAAATAAGCCGCCGATTCGGCGAAGGGGCGAACGCTTATATAGAAAGCCTGCTGCTACTGAACGATGCGCAGCGAAGAGCCATTCAGAACGGCCTGGTTCAGCCCGTCACGCTGGGCCAGGGACCTCCCGGCACCGGAAAGACGGAAATGATCCTCAATTTTCTGGCGGTCGTCACCAGAGAGTCCCCCGACAGCACGGTGGCTGTCGTTTCCTGCAATTCAGAAGATCTGAGCAATATCACCGATTCGCTGGCGGCGAGGAAGGAGCGGGCGGTCAGGGACAACGTCCCGGACGATATCATGACAGAGGTGTATTTTTGAAACAGCAATCAGAATATTCACCGCTTCTTGGTTGCTTCTTGCCCCGGCAGGACTATGGTCGATATAATTTTCGGATAAGCATTGCAAAACAAAACCATAATTTTTATTTTGGCAGCCCACCATAAAAAATTGAATTACTAATTCTTTGTCATTCATTTAATGCCCTCCCTCTGATATTTTTGAAAAAGAGTTATTTTACAAATTCTGTTTTCTTTGAACAAATGACAAAACCATTTGCATTATTTTCGGGTGAAATGCTAAGGGTTACTGTACCCACATTACTCTCGCCCATAAAATCAATGGTATACTTTACAATGGTATTTGTATTATTTTCCTTGTCCGCAGTACATTCTGAAAATGTATATTGATAATCCGGCAGACCAGAAACGCCAATATAGTAATAGCCGTCTTTATAGTAAAAAGCCGTCTGACCTTTTTCCATGTCCTCAAAAGAGGGAGTTAAATCCGGCAGATTAACACCAAAAACCAGTTTTACACGTTCCTGCGCTTCCTGCAAACTTACTTTTACAACTGTTTCCTCAAATCCCAAGTCCTCTCGGTATACCTGCTCTGTTGCCGCATTTTCTGATGATGCGCCGGTATAAGAATTAAACAGAAAATCACGCCAAAATTTTTCGTCCATTGTTGTCCCGGAATTGAAATCAGCCAACTCATTGCATATCTGTGCCAAAAACGATTTTTCTTTGTCAGTGAGTGTAACAGATGTATTTTCTGTCTGTGACTGTGACACTACTTCACTTTGCGTTGTGGTTTCTTTCGTTTCTGATTGGGCAGTACCCGGAGTTTCCTCTTTGGTCGTAGCTTTCGTTTCCGTATTGTCCGTTTTATCCTCCGTTCCTGTCTGTTCTGAATGTTCTGTTTCTTGATTTTCGGACGCTTCTTCTTCATAAATGATAGTACCAGCACTATCCTGTTCCGTTTGGTCATTTCCACAGCCCGATAATGATACCATCATTATCACTCCTGCTAATAAAAAAGTTCCTTTTGTACCAATTATTTTCTTTAACATTTTTCTCTCCTCGCTTTTAATTTTTCTACGGCACAATGCCAGTTCCTATTATCCTTTTATCCGCCATAATTGCAATGGTTTTGGTATGAAACGACATTTTTTATTCTTTTTTGGGCGTGTTTCTCCAAAAATAAACCAAAAAATGTTTTTCATGCAGTTCTTTTGCGTTTTCCCAACTTCTTGATGTATACTGAAAGAAATATGGTGAGGTGAATGCAATGCGAATACTAATCTGTGATGATGATATTTTGGTAATGGAACAGCTGGAAGGATATATAAAGACATTTTTTGAAAAAATATCTGTAAAATGCCCCGAAATAGTCTGCTTTTCTGACGGGGAATCCCTCCTTGCGGACAAAGGTGACAAAGATATCCTTTTCCTTGACATAGAAATGCCCGGTATCAATGGCATTTACGTGGGAAATGAATTGAAAAAAGCAAATGACCGGATTATTATCTTTATTGTCACCTCGTATTCCGAATATTTAGATGAGGCAATGCGCTTCCATGTATTCCGTTATCTTTCAAAGCCTTTGGAGAAGCAGCGTTTTTTCCGCAATATGAAAGATGCGGTTGACCTGTACAACACCATAACTGTCAAAGTGCCTGTTGAAACCAGGCAGGGCATTCACACACTCTCTGCTTCATCAATCATCATGATTGAAGCTCAGGGAAGAAAAGTAACCGTGCATACTGCTCTGCAGGATTTTGAATCTGTTCATAATATGCAGTACTGGCTGAATCTGCTTCCCAAAAATTGTTTTTTTCAGACCCATCGCAGCTATATTGTTAATTTTGAACATATATCAGATTTTGACCATTCCCTTGTGCATCTGGCTGATCATCAGTTTCGGGCATATCTGACGAAACGAAAATACAGTGCCTTTAAAGATGCTTATCTTCTTTATCTCGAAAGCACAAGATAAAATTGGGGGATAACCATAAAAAAGCAGGGAGAAATACAATGGGGAAAAATATCTGGTGTTTTTTTAGTTTTCTTACAGAAGCTATTATACTTTGGCAATACACATCTACCCTTTTTGCCGCCAGACGTACTGCTAAAAAGGAGCCTGTAATCCTGTGTGGCCTGTATTTTATTTTGTTTTTCGTCTCCCTTTTTCATTCGAAATTGCTGAATGTGGCTTTATACTTTGTATTTAATTTTATTTTCCTGATCACAGGGTACTGCATGAACACCTGTTCTGCTTTTTTCCATTCTTCCATACTGACATCAGTTATGATACTCTGCGAAGTAATGGTATACTATATTGTTCGTTTCTTTTCACCACACTTTTTTGAGAGAGGGGAAAATTTTCATTTTCTTGCCTTATTTGCCATATTTTCAAAGTTGATGTTTTTTACAGTTATTTTTATCCTGCTTCATTTTCTGAAAGGACGGCAAAACCATGATGAACGACCAGACAAATCAGTCTTTTTATTAGCATTGATTCCCATAACTTCTGTTTTCGTTATGGTAACCTTTACAAAAATAAGCGATTCCTGTGACCTTTCTCCCGTCTTAAACTGGATGCTTACATTGAGTGCTGTCTTTCTGCTTACAATTAACCTGCTCATATTCGGAATAGAGCAGTATAACAGGAAAAAAAGTCTGGAATTTATGGATATGCAGCTGTTACTCCAAAAAGAGTCGGATTCCGCACAATATTATGAGATGCTGCTTTCACAACATGAAAATCAGAGCATTTTAATACATGATATAAAGAAACATCTACAATCTATAAATACGTTGAACGATAAAAGGGAACACGATAAAATCAATCTGTATATTCATGAGTTAATGCGGTCTTCCGATTTGAAAGAAGTTTCACAACTATGCAACCATGAAACACTAAATGCAATCCTTACAAGATACGGGCGAAACTGCCTTGATCAGCATATCTCTTTCCATGCAGATATCCGAAGTGGAGTTATTGATTTTATTGCTGATGCAGATATTACTTCCCTTTTTTGTAACCTGTTGGACAATGCCATAGAAGCCGCCGAACATATTCCGGATTCTTTTATAGAGGTTAGTGCTTACAGGCGTGAAAAAACGCCATTTGTTGTGATAACTGTTGTTAATTCCAGTAGGAAAAATCCTTTTGATGAGCAAAGCGGTATACTAAGCACCACAAAAGCCAATAAATTCAAACATGGGTTTGGAATAAAAAGCATTCGCAAAATAGTATCTAAATATCATGGAAATATGCAAAT
>CAJUDM010000042.1 GCA_910584915.1 uncultured Lachnospiraceae bacterium | reverse complement strand
GAAGTACTTCTAGAACTCAGCAGCAGAGACTGCTTCGTTAAGAAGTACTAAGTCTGCGAAGCAGACTTTTCTCACACAGGAGAATGCCTGAAATACGGCATTCTCCGCACGAATTTGAGTCACAGAGAAGCTGTGACATGGCGGGTAGTGTGAGAGATATGAGGTAGAACATGAAACAATTTGAGGACGTATTTCCAACCCTGCAGCTGAAGGGCGAGATAAAAGCACTGTTTGAGAATGTGCAGATCGAACGCATTTCCGCGCCGAAGGATCGGAGTATCCTGCGCATTTATCTGGGCAGTGAGCATCTGATCGAAAAGGATAAGGTGTGGGCGTTAGAGCGGGAGATCAAAAACCAGTTGTTTCCGAAGGCGGCAACGACCATAAAAATCTATGAGAGATTCCATCTCTCCTCTTTGTATACCCCGGAAAAGCTGATGGAGGCATACCAGAAGAGCATTATGCAGGAACTCAGGGAACTGTCTCCGCTGGAGTACACTCTCTTTAAGAATGCGCAGGTTTCCTACCCGGATGAGCAGACAGTGAAGGTGGTGTTGGAGGAGTCTGTTCTGGCGAGGGAGAAGGAGGGGGAGCTGGTACGGATTCTGGAGAAGATTTTTCAGGAGCGCTGCGGGCTGAGAGCGCAGATTGAGACAGATTACCGGGAGAAAAAGGAGAGAAAGCACAGAGCGGAGCAGGAGCAGAGGATCGAGAACCGGGTGGCGGAGATCGTCGCCATGACAAGAGAGAGAGGCGCGGAAGAGGGAGCCTTTGGCGGGGAGGCAGCCGAGGCGGAAGTATTTGGCGCATCGGCGCAGGGGAAAAGCGCAGGCGACGGAACTCCCGGCGCGCCAAGAGACGGCGGCACGACAAAAGAAGCAGCAGGAGCCGGACGGATGCAGGGTGTTTCCCTGCCCGGGGCAGCGGCGGGCAGAGGGCGTATGCGTGGAGGCGCAGGCAGCGGCAGAGGGCAGGACAGAGATGCCTATCGTCCGCTCAAACGCTCCGAAAATCCGGATGTCATTTTCGGCAGGGATTTCGAGGGGGACCATATTCCCATCGAAAATATCACCGACGAGATCGGCGAGGTGATCATCCGCGGGAGGGTATTATCCTACGATGAGCGGGAGATCGCGAAGATCGAAAAGACGATCCTGATCTTCACGGTCACGGATCTGACGGATACCATCGGCGTCAAGATCTTTGTGAAGACGGAGCAGGTCGGAGAGATCAAGGAGGCTCTGCAGAAGGGAAACTTTTTGAAGATCAAGGGCGTCGCGATGATGGACAAGTTTGACCATGAGCTGGGACTTTCCTCCATTGCCGGCATCAAAAAGATTCCGGACTTTACGACAAGGAGGATGGACAACAGCGCAAGGAAGCGGGTGGAACTGCACTGCCACACGAAGATGAGCGATATGGACGGGGTTTCGGAGGTGAAGGATATCGTGAAGCGGGCGTACCAGTGGGGGATGCCGGCGATCGCGATCACCGATCACGGCGTGCTGCAATCCTTTCCCGACGCGAACCATGTGTGGGAGGATCTCTGGAAGGCGGAGAAGGCGAGACGGAAAGAGGCGGGGGATGCCGAGCCGGATAAGTTTGATTTCTTCAAGGTGATCTACGGCGTGGAAGGGTATCTGGTGGATGACCTGAATCCCCTTGTAAACGGCGATAAGGGGCAGCTTCTGTGTGACGAGATCGTGGTCTTTGATATTGAGACGACGGGCTTTTCGCCGGTAAATGACCGGATCATAGAGATCGGCGCGGTGAAGGTGAGAGGCGGAAAGGTGACAGAGCGCTTTTCCACTTTTGTGAACCCGGAGCGCCCCATACCATTTAAAATAGAACAGCTCACGAGCATCAACGACAGCATGGTGGTGGACGCGGACACCATCGAGAAGGTGCTGCCGGAGTTTCTTGCATTTTGCGGGGACGCCGTGCTTGCCGCCCACAACGCCGGGTTTGATATGGGTTTTATCAAAGAGAACGCGAGAAGGCTTGGGATGGCAGGGGAATTTACTTATCTCGACACGATGGGCATCGCGAGGCTCCTTTTGCCGGGGCAGGCGAAGCATACCCTGGATGCGGTGGCAAAGACGCTGCACCTTTCCCTGGAAAACCATCACAGGGCGGTGGACGATGCGGAATGTACCGCCGATATGTACCTGGCTTTTTTGAAAATGCTCACAGAGCGCGGCATCGAGAGCCTTGCACAGCTTGAGGAGGCGGGGCGCTCGAACCCTGAGATCATCAAAAAGATGACGACTTACCATGTGATCCTTCTGGCAAAGAACAATGTGGGCAGGACAAATCTGTATACCCTTGTCAGCAAGGCGCATCTGGACTATTTCAGCAGAAGGCCGAGGATACCCAAGAGCGAGCTGCAAAAGTACAGGGAGGGACTGATCATCGGCAGCGCCTGCGAGGCGGGGGAGCTGTACAAGGCTCTGCTCGACGGGAGAGAGGAGGCGGAGCTTGCCAGGATCGCGAATTTTTATGATTATCTGGAGATACAGCCCCTCACCAACAATGAGTTTATGATAGAGTCGGAGCGGATCGAGAATGTGCATTCTTTCGAGGACATAAAAGAGCTGAACAGAAAAGTGGTGGAGCTCGGGGAGACGTTTCACAAGCCGGTGGTGGCTACCTGTGATGTGCATTTCCTTGATCCGGAGGACGAGATCTACCGCCGGATCATTATGGCGGCGAGAAAGTACGAGAATGCGGACAACCAGGCGCCGCTCTACCTGCGCACCACGGAGGAGATGCTGGAGGAATTTCAGTATTTAGGGAGCGACAAGGCGGAGGAGATCGTGATCACCAACACCAACCTGATCGCGGATATGGTGGATACGATGTCGCCGGTGCGCCCGGATAAATGCCCGCCTGTCATTCCCGATTCGGATAAGACGCTGACAAGGATCTGCTACGACAAGGCGCATGAGCTCTACGGCGATACGCTGCCCGAGATCGTGGAGGCGAGAATGAAAAAAGAGCTGGGTTCCATTATCAACAACGGCTTTGCGGTGATGTATATCATCGCCCAGAAGCTGGTGTGGAAGTCGGTGGAGGACGGCTATCTGGTGGGCTCGAGGGGCTCCGTGGGCTCCTCCTTTGTGGCGTTCCTCGCGGGGATCACGGAGGTAAATTCGTTGAGCCCCCACTACAGGTGCCCCCACTGCTTCTACTATGATTTTGATTCCGAGGAGGTGAAAGCCTTTGTGGGCGGTGCGGGCTGTGATATGCCGGATAAAAAGTGCCCGAAGTGCGGGGAGATGCTGGTGAAGGACGGGTTTGACATCCCCTTCGAGACATTCCTCGGATTTATGGGGGACAAGGAGCCGGATATCGACCTGAATTTCTCCGGAGAATACCAGAGTAAGGCGCATAAATACACGGAGGTGATCTTCGGCCACGGGCAGACTTACCGGGCGGGAACCATCGCCACGATGGCGGATAAGACCGCTTTCGGCTACGTAAAAAATTATTATGATGAACATGAGATACATAAGCGCAACTGCGAGATCGACAGGATCGTCCAGGGATGCACCGGCATCAGGAGAAGCACGGGGCAGCACCCGGGCGGTATCGTGGTGCTCCCGGTGGGGGAGGACATCAACTCTTTCACGCCGGTACAGCATCCGGCGAACGATATGACGACGGACATTGTCACGACCCATTTTGACTATCATTCCATCGACCACAACCTGTTGAAGCTCGATATTCTCGGGCATGATGATCCCACCATGATCCGCATGCTGCAGGACCTGACGGGGCTCGACCCCACCACGATCCCGCTGGATGATAAGGCGGTGATGAGCCTGTTCACCTCGACGGAGGCGCTGGGCATCACGCCGGAGGACATCGGCGGCTGCCCGGTGGGTTCCCTGGGCATCCCGGAGTTCGGGACCGAGTTTGTCATTCAGATGCTTTTGGATACCAAACCCCAGCACTTTTCGGATCTGATCAGAATATCCGGCTTGGGACATGGCACGGATGTATGGCTGGGCAATGCCCAGACGCTGATCGAGGAGGGCAAGGCGACGATCTCCACGGCGATCTGCTGCCGTGACGATATTATGATCTATCTGATCCATATGGGATTAGATCCGGCGCTCTCTTTCAAGATCATGGAGAGCGTCCGGAAGGGAAAGGGGCTTCGCCCGGAGTGGGAGGAGGCGATGGAAGCAAACAATGTGCCGGACTGGTATATCTGGTCCTGCAAAAAGATCAAGTACATGTTCCCGAAGGCGCACGCGGCGGCGTATGTTATGATGGCATGGCGCATCGCCTACTGCAAGGTGTATCATCCCCTCGCCTACTACGCGGCGTTTTTCAGCATCAGGGCGTCGGCGTTCTCCTATGAGATCATGTGTCAGGGAAGGGAACATCTGGAGCGCACACTGAATGACTATAAGAGGAGAGGGAAAGATCAGCTATCCAAAAAAGAGCAGGATTCCATGCGGGATATGAAGATCGTGCAGGAGATGTACGCCAGAGGCTTTGAGTTTCTGCCCATCGACCTGTACAAGTCCGACGCCAGGCTGTTCCAGATCGTGGACGGGAAGCTGCTGCCCTCTTTCAGCAGCATTGACGGGCTCGGGGAAAAGGCGGCATACGCGATCTGCGAGGCGGCGAAGCAGGGGCAGTTTTTGTCAAAGGATGATTTTAAAGAGCGGGCGAAGGTGGGAAAGACAATGGCGGACCAGTTAGGTGACCTGGGAATCCTGGGAGACCTGCCGGAGAGCAACCAGATCAGCCTGTTTGATCTTGTGAAGGCGGGGCAGGGGTAAAATCCTGCCCTCTTCGGAGGAGATCGCGGATCGCGCCAGGTGCTTGAGGTCATCCGCATTCCAGGATATATATCGGAGCCACATGTTTTTCAGGCGGCTCTTTTCGCTGGCGCCGCACGCTTGTTCACGAAAAACAAAAAAGCCCTGAATCCCGCTTATTTACCGGGCTTTCAGAACTCTTTCAGGGTTGGGCTGTCATAAACAGTCGCAGCTGATAGGGGAATCGAACCCCTGTTTCCGCCGTGAGAGGGCGGCGTCTTAACCGCTTGACCAATCAGCCATTTGCAACACTGCTGTATCGCACTTGCTTATCTTATTACATTTTTCTAAAAAATGCAAGTACTTTTTTAAAAATTTTTTGATTTTATAATGATTCTTCATACCGTGATCAGATCTGTCTGCTGCATTGACAGATTTCCCCATTTGGATCCCGACAGGATAAATTGAAAAACACGGGGAATTCTATATAATGACATGCAATATGTCCAATGAAATTTTTAAGAATGGCAGTGGGGAGGTGTTCTTATGAAAGCATTAAATATAACAGCGCTTACGATCGGTATCATCGGGGCGATAAACTGGGGACTGATCGGATTTTTTAACTTTAATCTGGTGGAATCCCTTTTTGGGATCGGCTGGATCGCCCGGATCATATATGCAGCTGTGGGGTTGTGCGGGTTGTATCTTCTGACATTTTACAGCAGGACAGGTGAAAGTTCTTACGAGTCGTAGATCAGCCGGTACATCGGCAGGGGCGTCTGATATGCCTGTCAGACGCCTTTTCCTGTTGCGCCTGTACAGAGCACGGCTAAGAAACGGGATGTGTCGCCTGCATGAGAGGAGAGATAAATAAAATATTACAGTTAATCATAATATATTTCATGTCTATTTCCGGGGACCTGGTTTATACTGGCAGAGAGAAAGCTGTCTGTGTTGGAGAGTGGTATCGGACAGCAATATAAAAAGCGGATAAGGAGATGATCATAAAATGCTTTGCGAGGTCATGCAGTCGTTTCGGGGGCAGCCGCATTATGAAAAGCTTTCCGGTTTTTATCCGAAGGCGAAGATTTCAGACAGGAAAATGTGGCGGTCTGTGGATGAGCAATGGAAAAGGGAGACAGTCTCTCTGGGAGAGGACTTTCTGGGAGTTTCCTATCCTTATATTACGGCGGCGGATTATATGGATTTTTGCCGGACCGGCAACAGGACCCGGTTTGAGGAGAAATATTTTCGGAAACGGTATGCGCTCAATGCCCTTGTGCTGGCGGAATGCGTGGAGGATGAAGGAAGATTTCTGGACGATATCGTAAACGGTATATTTTCCATCTGCGAAGAGAGCGCGTGGCAGCTTCCGCCGCACAATACCTATGTGAGGGATACGCCACAGCTTCCCCTGCCGGATGCGGCGCATCCGGTGTTAGACCTGTTTGCCTGTGAGAGCGGCGCGGTGCTTGCCACAGTGTATTATCTTTTGAAAGAAAGGCTGGATCAGGTCAGCCCGTTTATTTCATCCAGGATCATGAGGGAACTGGAGCATAGGATCTTTGAGCCCTATCTCACCAGGCATTTCTGGTGGATGGGAAATGGAAGAGAGCCGATGAACAACTGGACGATCTGGTGCACGCAGAATGTGCTGCTCTCTGTTTTTTTGACGGACACGGGGAATGAACTGCGGGAGAAAGTTCTCGAAAAGGCATGTGTCAGCGCCGACTATTTTCTTGCGGAGTACGGGGAGGACGGATGCTGTGACGAGGGAGCCCAGTATTACCGTCATGCGGGGCTGTGCCTTTTTCATGTATTGGATATCCTGAATGCCGTGACAGACCGGGCATTTTCCAGCCTTTACAGAGAGGATAAGATAAAAAATATAGCGTCCTATATATTAAACGTACATGTAGACGATCAATATTATGTGAACTTTGCAGATTGTTCACCGGTTGCCGGAAGGGCGGGCGTCAGAGAATTTCTTTTTGCGGAGAACACCGGAAATAAGGATATGGCGGCGTTCGCGGCGAAGGATTTCATGGCAGGGGGAATTGACAGCCTTCTCTTACCCCGGGAGAGCAATCTGTTCTATCGCCTGGAAAACGGGTTTTGTGCGGCAGACATAAAGGCTTATGCCGTCTGGCACAGGGAGGAGGCGGTCTGTCATAAAGATATTTATTATCCCAGTGTGGGGCTTTTTATTGCCAGGGACGAGAGGTTTACTCTTGCGGTGAAAGCCGGTGACAACGGGGACAGCCACAACCATAACGATGTCGGCAGTTTCACGGTATATAAAAACGGGAAGCCGCTTCTGATCGATGCGGGAGTGGAGAGTTATACGAAGAAGACTTTTTCGCCCAGGCGCTATGAGATCTGGACAATGCAGTCGGCATACCATAACCTGCCCACTGTAAACGGGATCATGCAGTCGGACGGAGAGACATACAGGGCATCCGGGGTACAGTGTTATATGGACCATTCGACAGGAGAGATAGAGATGGATATTGCCGGAGCGTATCCGCCGGAGGCGGGATTGCTCTCCTACAGGAGAAGAGGTATCCTTCATAAGGGAGGGGAGATCGTGATCCGGGATGAATTTGTGCTCAGGGATGGATCCGAGAGTGGAAAGAGGCCTGTGCATGGAGATGGTTCTGTATTCCGCGAAGGCAGTAATGCGGGGGAGGATGTCGGCAGTGCAATGGGCGGCCTGCCGCCTGTCGTATTGAGCCTCATGACTTATGAAAGACCAGAGTATTCTTCTGATAAGAGGGGATCTGTCCTGGCACTCGGCACGCTGGGAGAGATCGGGCTTGTGGGCGGCAGGTACCTGAAAACGGAGACGATCCCTGTCACGGATGAGAGGCTTGGACAGACATGGAAGCACGAAATATGCAGGAGCCTGATCGCCGCCGAAGGCTCTTCGCTGGAGATCCATATCCGCTAGGCAGTAAAATAAAGCGCACGATATTTTCCCTAATTCTGGTACATATATTCCCGGGGAGAGACTCCGGTCACTTTTTTGAATACGCGGCTGAAATAGAAGGCGCTCTCGAACCCGAGGATATCAGAGATCTCATAGACCTTCAGCGTGCCGGTTTTCAGCATTTCCTTGGCGGCTTCCACCTTGCGCATGTTGATATAATCGGTGAACCCCAGGTCGTTGTTTTTGGAGAAGAGCACACTGAGGTAGTTGGGGCTGATGCTGAAAACTTCCGCCACCCTGTTCAGAGTGAGCTTTTCTTCTATGTGTTCGTTGATATACTTTTTTACGTTCACCACAATATGGTTTTTATAGTCTTTGTTGTGGGCGGCGAAACTGAGGCAGAGCCCGTTGCGCAGCACCCTGAGCCATCCCATGATCTGTTCCACACTTGTCAGCTCATACAGGGAGCGATAACCGTTCGGCTTATCCTTAAATATCTCTGAGACGACCTGTTCCCCGTTGCCCAGCAGAGAGAGGGAGAGATACAGAATGTTCCCGGCGGCGTCGAGAGCCTGCAGATAGTGGCTCTGTCTGTCCTCAAACAGTTCCATGATGGAAGTAAAAATATCGTAGAGAGCCTTTTCATCAAATTCTGCGTAGGCTTTACGGATATCCTCTTTAAACAGGGACATGTTGAAAACATTTTTAGGAGATTCCTGCACAGGGACATCCTCGGCAAAAAAGATAGGACGGTCTTTGCCTGCATGGGAAAAAATCTGTTTGGCATCCTGGAAGGAGGATGCGATCTGCAGCGGGATATCCGTCACAGTGCCGATACCTGCATGGATGGTAACACTGTAATAATTGAACAGCATGGAAGAGACCTGTTCCAAAGCATTTTGGACGATCTCCCTGTAATCTGCAGCGTTTTCCTGATCCAGAAAAAAGATGACGGAGAAATGCCTGGTGTCGAGAGAGATGACATGGCACGCGGCATACTTGGAGAGAAGTTCCTTTGTCATCTGTAAACTGCTGGTGTAGAGGTTCAGCTTTTTTTCCGCGGACATCTCCTCCGATTTTTTACTGTGTATCTCCACATATGCGGCGATATAGGATCGATACCGGAAATTGATATTCAGATTTGCGGCCTGCGTGAGGAACTGGTGCTCGGACTCGAACAGATTTAAGATAAGCCTGGTAAAAAACTGTTCCCGCAGGAGATAGACACTGCTGACGGAATTCCCGGCAAGCGCCTGATTTTCATTTTGCAGCTTTTCCACCCTCTCGATAGCCTGTCTCAGTGTCTTTCCGAGATTTTCCGGGGTGAGTTCGAGTTTCACGAGATATTCCACAACCTGACAGGAGAGGGCTTCCTTTGCAAAACCGAATTCCTCATAGCTTGTCAGGATGATAAATACCGGCAGTTCTCTGTTTTCCTCCCTGCATTTTCTGGCGAGTTCCAGTCCGCTCATCAGAGGCATCTTGATATCGGTGATCACGATCTCAGGGGAATATTCTTTTATCATTTCATAGGCGATCACGCCGTTGGGGGCGGTTCCTATGATATGGACATCATAGTTATCCCAGTTGATCATGGATTTGATGCCTGCCTGAACCAGGGGTTCGTCATCTGCGATCAGTAAATTGAACATGGTTTTTATCCTTTCCGTATTTCTGTGCTTTGCAAAACAGCCGGTTTCCCTCAGGATACATCTTCATCAGGGCGCGCTCTCGGTCTGATGCCTGAGGCTCTGCGGCGGGGGATCTGATGCATCTCCGGGCGGAAGCAGGATGGAGACAGTGGTGAATTCTCCGGGAGTGCTCGTGATGGTAAGGCCGTAGCGGCTGCCGAATTCGTACTGCAGTCTCTTATGTACGTTGCTGATCCCGATCTCCTTGAAGAAGGAGGACCCGGTGGGAGCGTTGGCGCTTAAGATGGAGGATGCCACTTCCGGTGTCATGCCGATTCCGTCATCGGTGACGTCTATGCGGACATCCAGGGACTCATCCCGGTAGATGCGGATGGCGACGCAGCCGGAACTGCCTTTTGGTTCGATGCCGTGGAAGATGGCGTTTTCCACGATGGGCTGCAGGGTGAATTTCAGGATCCTGCAGGAGAGAAGCGCCTCATCTTCCGTGTCGATCCGCAGGGTGACAGTGCCGCCGTAACGGTACTGTTGTATCGTGAAGTAATCCCGGATCAGCGACAGTTCATGTTCTAAGGAGATCAGTGTCGTGGTTCCCTTGGAGATATCCTTTAACAGTTTGGACAGGGAAGTGGTCATCTCCGCGATGCCGGGCGCGTTCTGGATCGTCGCCATCCATTTGATGGAATTTAAGGTATTATACAGAAAATGCGGATTGATCTGGCTCTGCAGCATCTTGTATTCATAATCTTTTTTTTGACGCTCGTCCTCGATGCGCTGATTCATCAGGGATAGTACGTTCTCCGAGAGATCGTTGATGTTTTTGCCGATATCGCCCAGTTCATGCGGCCATTCCGTGGAAGCGTCCCTGGAAAAGTCGCCTTCGGAGATCCTTGTCATCCGCTCCTGCAGTTTTTTTACCGGGACATTGACTGTGCGGTTTAAAAATAGGGAAAGGAAGACGCCGATGGCGCTGGCGGCAGTGATGATCACAAGAGTGATCAGGAAAAAAGTGCGGGTGATGCCTTCCTCTAAAAGCCTGGTGTCCAGGCATTCTGTCACGTAACAGTTTTTGATATCGAGAGGCCTGGTGACAGTGAGGAAGGTTCTGCCGTCCTCTGTACCTGCCATTTTCCGGATCACGGTGTCATCGCTCAGAGCCATATCGGTGATATCTTCCAGAAGGGAGAAAGAATCCTGGACCGGTATCAGGTGACTGCCCTCGCACAGATACTGTCTGCCGTTCAACTGAAAAAGGAAGCGGCTTTCGCTTTCCGGGTACAGGCTGTTGATCGGATCGGTGATGACGGAAGCGGACAATTCCGTATAGATATACCCGCTCTCGTCCGCTTTGTAGGGGTGCTGGATACCGTGGAGAAGCGGCAGCATCTGTACGGTCTTTGTTGCGAGGAAGGGATCAGCCATAATGCCTGTGGCGAACTGTTCCGGATTGTCATGCAGCAGTTCATAATAGGAAAGGCTGCGGATCGCTTCAGCGGAGACTGCAGAGGTGGAGTAGGGGGATTCCACGACCTGTATGATATCTCTGCCTTCATTTTTCAGGACCACAAGGCGGACCAGCTGGGAGGGAAGTGCCGTGCTGCTTGTATAGGCCTCCATGATAGCCTCTCTCGCCTCTCTCTTCACCGCATTGCTCCCGTCCTCCTCCCTGGTAAAATAGCGTACTTTACTGCTGTTCTGGCAGGTGTGGATGAAACTTCTCACGCTGCTGATATTGGAATCGATGGAAGTACATAAAAAAGTAAGTCTTGTCTCGGATGTCTGTATCATGTTTTTCTGAAGATTGTCGGAGACGATAAAATAGCTGATACAGGCGATCACAGCGGAGACGAGGATGACCAGGGATATGGTACTCAGCAGGATGCGGAAGCGTATGGTATGCAGATATTTACGCTGGTTATCAGTTAATCTCATGGAAGGCTCCTGTGGCGTCCGGCATGGCTCAGGGCCATCGGACGATTGAGTAAACGGGTTGTCATGAGCAGGGGAAATGGCTCTTCCCCGCCCGGTTATTGCCGGGAGACATCAGAATTTGCCCGCTGTCTACTATAGCACAAAAACAGGCGGTTTGAAAGGGCTCCGGACCGGGATATTTCAGGTCGGATAAAAAAGACAGGAAAAACAAAAATTGTGCATGTTTTATCATATGTGAAAAAGAAATGAAGAAATTATGAATAAAAAAGAAAAATAATTCATGGTAAAAACAGGAGATGGATTATATCATAAATACAACATCAACCGGACAGGTTGTGTATAAAAATCCAATCAATTAACGAAAGGGAGGACGTGAACAATGAAAAGAAAGCTTTTAAGCGTACTGCTTACAGCGTCTATGGCGGCGGCTCTGCTTGCCGGCTGCGGGGGGGCGGATGAGACGCCTGCGGCGGACAGCCAGGCGAATGCCGCGGAGGAGGCGGCGGAACCGACAATGGATGATGTGGCGGAGCCCGGTGAGGAAGCGCCCGCGGCGGACGGAGAGGCGGTCACTTTAAAGTGGGCGATCTGGGACAAGGATGCGACACCTTACTGGAACGCTCTGAAAGATGCCTATGAGGCGGCAAACCCGAATGTGACGATCGAGATGACAGACCTCGGCTCCACTGATTATATGACGGTGCTGGCAACAGAATTGTCGGGAAGCGGTTCCGATTTCGATGTGGTGACGATCAAGGATGTTCCGGGCTATGCGACTCTGGTCTCCAAGAATACGTTGGAGCCCCTCGACAGCTATATCTCCGAGGCTGGCATCGACCTTGCACAGTACGGCGGCGTTGACAAACAGGTGACGGTGGACGGAAGCCTCTATGAACTGCCCTTCAGAAATGACTTCTGGGTGGTATTCTACAACAAGGATATCTTCGATGCGGCAGGTGTGGACTATCCGACGAACGATATGACATTTGAGGAATATGACGCTCTGGCGAGAGAGGTGGCTGATCCTGCTTTCGGCGCACAGGTTTACGGTACGCATTACCACACCTGGAGAAGCGCAGTTCAGCTCTTCGGCGTACTGGACGGGCAGCACTCTATTCTGGACGGCGAATATGATTTCTTCAAACCTTATTATGAGATGGTGCTGGGTGAGGAAGACGACCAGATCTGCAGAAACTATGCTGACCTGAGCGCGGAAGGACTGCACTACTCCGCGGCATTCTCCGGCGGCGATGTGGCGATGATGAACATGGGTTCCTGGTATATTTCCACACTGATCTCCAGCCTGCAGAGCGGCGAGTATGACTCTTCTCTGTGCGGCAACTGGGGCATGGTGAAATATCCCCATGCGGAAGGCGTGGAGGCGGGTTCCACACTGGGCACGATCACAGGACTTGCAGTGACAAGCGTTTCCGACCAGAAAGATGCGGCGTTTGATTTCGTAGAGTGGGTATCCGGTGAAGAAGGTGCGAAGGTGATGGCGGGAACAGGCAACTTCCCGGCACTGATGAACGATGAAGTGGCTTCCATCATCTCCGGACTGGAAGGATTCCCCGCAGATGATGCGAGCAAAGAGGCGCTGAGCGTTTCCAACCTGTATCTGGAAGTTCCCTATGCAGAGAACGTGTCCGCGATCAACGACATTCTCGATACATACCACAAATCCATTATGAACCGCGAGGTTTCCATCGATGAAGGTATCGCGTCCATGAACGAGGAAGTGGGAAAAGTGCTGGGACAGTAAGACAGGCGGCGCATAAAACGAACAGCCCGGAGAGCGAAATGCTTTCGGACTGACAAATATTGAGATGTTCAGGGCTGGCATGTTATGGCCGGCCCTGCATGGTAAAGGGAAAGAATATGAAAGAGAAGAGAAAGACTACGAATGCAGGCAACGGGCAGAAAACAGCCGCGGGCAAAAAGGGCGGACTGAGCAGACAGGCAAAGCGGGATCTTGTGGCATATTCCTTTATCGCTCCCAACTTTATCGGTTTTGCCGTATTTACTCTGGTGCCCATCATATTTGCTTTTGCGCTTGCCTTTATGGATTGGGACGGGAGCAACGCGATCAGGTTTGTGGGACTTGCCAATTTTATAAAGCTTCCGCAGGATACGTTTTTCAAGGCGGCTTTTAAGAACACGATCATCTATGTGATAGGCACGGTTCCTCTGACAATGATTGCCTCCCTCGCGCTGGCGATCGTGCTGAATCAGAAGATAAAGGCGAGAGGATTTTTCCGGACGGTGGCGTTTTTCCCGTACGTGGCTTCCCTGGTGGCGATCACGGCGGTGTGGGGCATGATCTTCCATCCCTCCAAAGGACCTGTCAACTATCTGCTGCTGACGGTGTTCGGCGTGCCCCAGAATGAGCTTCCCAAGTGGTTCAGCGGTTCCCTGGTGCTGTTTACTCTGATTCTGTTCAGCGTCTGGAAGTATATGGGGTACTATATGGTCATCTATCTGGCGGGGCTTCAGGGGATTTCCGCGGAACTGTATGAGGCGGGGAGCCTTGACGGCGCGAACACATGGCAGAAATTCAAGTATATCACCTGGCCTCAGCTGCGTTCCACGACGTTCTTTGTTGTTGTCATGCTGACTATCAACTGCTTTAAGGTGTATGATATCGCAGTGATGCTGGCGGGCGGCGGCGACGGCAAGCTGAGTACATCGGCGACGGTCCTTGTCTACTATATCTACCAGAATGCGTTCAATTACTGGGATCTGGGATATTCAAGCGCGATAGCGATGGTTCTGTTCGTACTTGTCCTGATCATCACACTGATCCAGTTCCGGTATGAGAAGAAACTGGAATCATGACGGCAGACAACGAAGAAAGGAGCGGATGTAACATGAGCGCTGAAAAAGAAAAGAAACTCAGATCTAAAAGAAGAAACGCGGTCATCGGCAAGGTATGCATCTATGCGATACTGCTGCTGATCACGGCGGCTATGGTGGTACCTTTTCTGTGGATGCTTTCCGCATCGATCAAGTCGAACAGGGAAGTGTTCCTGATGGATCCCTTCGAGTGGATACCGAAGGTACCGAAATGGGACAACTACATAAAAATCTGGACGAAGATCCCACTGCTTAAATTTGTGCAGAATACGGTATTTCTGACGATCGTCGTGACCTGTCTGCAGCTTCTGACTTCCAGTTTTGCGGCGTATTCCTTCGCCAAGCTGGAGTTCAAGCATAAAAATGCGCTGTTTCTCGCCTATATCGCGACGATCGCGATGCCCTGGCAGGTGTATATGGTTCCTCAGTTTATCATGATGAGGGCGATGGGATTGAACGATAAGCTGCTTGCGATGATCTGCCTGCAGGCATTCTCCGCCTTCGGTGTGTTTATGATGAAACAGTTTTATGACGGGATTCCCATCGACCTGTGCGAGGCGGCGAGGATCGACGGCATGAGCGAGTACGGGATCTACGCGAAGATCATGCTGCCGTTATCCAAGCCGGCGCTGTCCACGCTGACGATCTTTACCTTTGTGAACACATGGAATGACTATCTGGGACCATTGATCTATTTAAAGACGGAGACAAAGAAGACCATACAGTTGGGGCTGAAAATGTTCATCGGACAGTATTCCGCGGAATACGGGCTGATCATGGCAGGTTCCGTGCTGTCCCTGATACCGGTCATCATCGTCTTTCTGTGTCTGCAAAAGTATTTTGTGGAGGGCGTGGCTTCCACGGGGCTGAAAGGATAGTGTGGGAAAATATGTTTGAAGAGAAAGCGGTTATGACAGAGCAGGAAGCGGATGCCGCCCTGGCATTCTGCGCGGGGCAGGTAGAAGACAATCTGCCCCGGTTTACGACAAAATTTCAGAAAGCCTACAGTGAGAGCGGTTTTTATCAGCCCATTGAAAACAATTACTGGACGACCGGGTTCTGGACCGGGGAGATATGGCTCTCCTATGAGTATGCGAAGGAGAAGGGACAGGCGAGGGCGGAAAAGTTTCGGAGGGCAGGGGAGATTCAGATAGAGAGTTTCCTCGAGCGGATCGATAAGAAGATCGAAGTGGACCACCATGATATGGGATTTCTGTATTCCCCGTCCTGCGTGGCGGGATATAAGCTGGTGGGCAGTGAAAAGGGAAGAGAGGCGGCGGTCAAAGCGGCGGACCAGCTGATCACCAGATATCATCCGGTGGGAGAGTTTATCCAGGCGTGGGGACCGATGGACGCGCCGGAGAATTACCGGCTGATCATTGACTGCCTGTTAAACCTGCCGTTGTTGTACTGGGCGTCCGGGGAGACCGGGGACAGGAAGTACAGGGATATCGCAGAGAAGCACATCCATACGGCGATAAAGAATGTGATCCGGAAAGATTATTCCACCTGGCATACGTTCTTTTTCAATATGGAGACCGGGGAACCTGACCACGGGGCGACATGTCAGGGCTACCGTGACGGTTCCGCCTGGGCGAGAGGCCAGGCGTGGGGGATCTACGGCTGCGCGCTGGCGTACAAATATACGGGGCGGGAGGAATATATCGATATCTTCCGGCATGTGACGCAGTATTTTCTGGAGCATCTTCCGAAGGATATGGTGCCGTTCTGGGATCTGGAGTTTACCGACGGGGACGACCAGCCCAGGGATTCCTCCTCGGCATCCATCGCCGCCTGCGGCATGCTGGAGATGGCGAAGTCGCTGAGAGAAGGGGAGGCGGAGGTGTATCACAGGTACGCAAGGCAGCTGATAAAATCCGTCTTTGACAACTACGCGGTGAAGGATAAGTCGGTTTCCAACGGCCTGGTGCTGCACAGCACCTACTCCAACCATTCCCCTTATAATACCTGCGACCATAAGGGGGTGGATGAGTGCAATTCCTGGGGGGATTATTTTTATATGGAGGCGCTGATGAGGATCCATAAGGACTGGGAGCTGTACTGGTAAAAACAACGGACAGTACGCTCTGCGAACTGTCCTTATGTAGCATAAAAAGATTTTCTAAGCCGCCAAAGGACGCCGGCTAAGAAAATCTAAGTTTCATGCAGGAGAATGCATAAATGCATTCTCTGTGTGTAATGACAGAGGGAAAGCTATGACATTGACATTAGACAGCAAAAAAGATTTTCAGAATCTTCTGATGGATATTCTTAAGCCGCTCATCCCCTATTACAGCGGGGAAAAGGCGGAACTTATACTGGGGGTGACGGCTACCAATTACGATCAGAAGGCAATCCGCCTGGAGGCTTTTTCGAGGCCTCTGTGGGGGCTTGTGCCTTTCTGGGCGGGGGGCGGAGAAGATCCGGTGTTTGAGGAAGTTTACAGGAGGGGGCTGGCGGCGGGGACCGATCCTGACGGAGCGGAGTACTGGGGCGGTTTTCATGCCTTTGACCAGAGATTTGTGGAGATGGCGGCGATCGCTTACGGGTTGATCCTTGTGCCCGAAAAACTGTGGGAGCCATTGGCGGAAAAGGAAAAGGACAATCTGGCAAGATGGCTCTACGGCATCAATGAGTATGAACTGCCGATCTGCAACTGGATTTTGTTTGCAGTGCTGGTAAATGTAGCGTTAAAAAAGCTGGGGCGGCGTTACGACGCGGATAAACTGGAATATTATCTGGAGGGCGCGGATACGTTCTATCTGGGCGACGGCTGGTACCAGGACGGGGATTCCGGACAGAAGGACTATTATGTCTCCTTTGCGATCCACTTTTATTCCCTCTTTTACGCGAAGGTGATGGGGGAGGAGGATCCCCGGCGGGCGGCGCTGTATAAAGAGCGGGCGCTGCAGTTTGCGAAGCAGTTTATCTACTGGTTTGACGAGAATGGGGCGGCGCTTCCGTTTGGGCGCTCCCTGACCTACCGGTTTTCACAGGTCAGCTTTTTTTCCGCCTGTCTGATGGCGGATGTGGAGCCCTTTCCGGCGGGCGTTATGAAGGGATTGATCGCGCGGCACCTGCAGGACTGGATGAGAAAGCCGATCTTTGATCGGGACGGCATCCTGACCATCGGGTACGGCTATCCCAATCTGGTGATGGGGGAGCGCTACAACGGACCGGGATCTCCCTACTGGGCACTGAAGACCTTTGCGGTGCTGATGCTGCCCGATGAGCATCCATTCTGGCGGGCGCAGGCGGAGCCGATGCCGGAATTGAAGGAACAGACGGCGCTGCCTTATGCAGATATGCTGATACGGCGCTATGGGCACCATACGGCGGCGTTTGTGCCGGGGAAATACAGTCCGAAGGGACACGGACAGCTGCCGGCAAAGTACGGCAAGTTTGTCTATGATACGGGGTTTTCCATCAACATATCGAAGTCGGAGTATGAACTGCACGAGACGGCGCCGGACAGTATGCTGGCGTTTGAGACGGGAGGCTATATTTACGTCAGGAGGATATGCGAGAGTTTCCGGGTGACGGAGAAGGAAGTGGAATCCGTGTGGAGTCCCTGTGAGGGGATACGGGTGACTTCCGTCATCACGCCGACAAGATTCGGGCATACCAGAAGACATACCGTGGAGAGTGACAGGGAATGCACAGCCTATGACTGCGGCTTTGCGGTGGAGATCGATGTGGCGGGGGAAGCGATCGTCGAGGAGGCGGAGGCGGCGTCTGTGGAAAACCATTACAGCGGCTGCAAGGTGATCTCTGTGAGCGGAGGCGGAAGGGGCATGGTGATCATCGCGGACCCGAATACGAATCTGCTGCACCCGATGACAAGGATACCGGCGGTGTGTTACAGGATCCGCAGAGGGCAGCAGGAGATCATAACGGAAGTGAGAGCGGGATATTATGGCAAAACTGTTTGATATGGACAACCCGATATGGCGTTTTATGGGAAAGGCGGCGGATCTGTTTTTTCTGACGGTATTGTGGGCGGTATTTTCCCTGCCGGTTATTACGGCCGGCGCCTCCACCACGGCGCTGTATAATGTGACGTTAAAAATGGCTGAAAACAGGGCCGGATATATTCTGCCGTCATTCTGGAAGGCATTTCGGGAGAACTTCGGCGTATCCACGCTGCTGTGGATGATTATGCTGGCGATCGGCGCGTTTTTCGGCTGGGATCTGTATTACTGGTATCGCATGGGAGCCGGCGGGGCGGCGGTGATGTTCTGGCTGTCTGCGGTGTTCGCGGTGCTCTATGTTTTTCTGCTCACGCTGCTGTTTCCGCTTTCGGCAAGGCTGGATGCAGGAGTCGGAAAACTTATATTTATGACGTTTATGGTCTGCCTGAAAAATTTTTCGTGGATCATGCTGATGGTGGTGATGACTGCCTGTATGCTGGCTGTCGGGGTGTTTGTGTTCTGGCCTCTTCTGTTTTTTGCGGCGGGAGGGATCGCTTATATCCATTCTCTGATACTGGCGAAGGTGGTATTCCCGAAATACGGGTGGAAAATGTGAAGCGATTTTCCGGGCAGCCAAAGGACGGCCGCCGAAAAAATCTTTTCACACGGGGAAATGCCGGGAACAGGCATTTTTCTCACGGAGTAAACAGGAGTCAGGGGCGGTTTGGCGAGATGCTGAACTGCCATGAAATGACAAACCAGCGGGAGGTTCTGAGAAAGATCTGCCGCGGAAACAAAAAGAAAGGAAGGATGATCATGGAACTGAGAACAGCGTCTTCACCGAGGGATGTGAAGCATTATACGACAGAAAGGCTGCGGGAGGAATTTTTGATCCAGGGGCTGTTTACGGCAGATGAGATCAGGCTGGTGTACAGCCATATCGACCGCATTATCACGGGGGCGGCGACGCCGGTGTCAAAGGAGTTGAAGCTGACGGCGGGGGATGAACTCAGGGCGGAGTATTTCCTGCAGAGAAGGGAGATGGGCGTGATCAATATCGGGGGACCGGGTGTGGTCACCATCGACGGAAAATCCTATGATGTGGCGTTCAAAGAGGGGATGTACATCGGCATGGGGGCGAAGGATATCTCCTTCTCCAGCAGGGACGGCGGGACGCCCGCCAAATTTTATATCAACAGCGCTCCGGCTCACAGGACATATCCCACAGTTCTGATAAAGCCGGAGGGTATGCCGGAGGACGGCGTGGCGATCATCAGGGACGAAAACAAGGTTGAACTCGGCTGCCTGGAGGATTCCAACCACAGAGTCATCTGTAAGTATATTCTCCCCGGCCAGGTGGAGAGCTGCCAGCTGGTGATGGGGATGACGCAGTTAAAACCCGGAAGCGTGTGGAATACGATGCCCTGCCATACCCATGACAGGCGCATGGAGGTATATCTGTACTTTGAGATGCCGGAGGACGCCTTTGTGATGCACTATATGGGCGAGCCGGATGAGACAAGGCACATCGTGATGCGCAATGAGGAGGCGGTCATCTCCCCGAGCTGGTCGATCCATGCCGGCAGCGGCAGCAGGGCGTACACATTTATCTGGGGCATGGTCGGGGAGAATCAGGCGTTCGACGATATGGACGGTGTGGAGATGAAGGATCTGCGCTAGAAAGGAGAAAAGATTGAAAATTAAAATTTTCAATCGCGAGATTTGTGTCTGCGCGTTGCTTGCCACAAACT
>CAJUDM010000041.1 GCA_910584915.1 uncultured Lachnospiraceae bacterium | reverse complement strand
AGGAGATTAGAAGTAGGATTGATATGAAAAAATAAATTGTGCAGACCGTCTGCACGAATGAATTAGAAAGAGTTTTGTGATAACACCATGATAACAAAAATTCCAAAAACCTCAGATACAGGGTGCATATCAAAGAAAAAACCACCGAAAGAGCCCTGAAAATAACACGAAATCATCCTGATTTCTCCGAAAGCCTTTTTACGTGAAAAGCCACTTTAGAGAACTAAAGTGGCTACAAAAGAAATCATAATATATCCCTTTGTTGTTTCGTGTGATGGAAAATATTATAAACGTTCCGGTTCGACATTGCATGAATTGAATGGCTTTGAACTGCAAAATTTTCTGCTGGAGCGTGCCGGAAAAACGTGGGATACAGTTCCTGTCCCAGAGGTTAGCGTGTCAGATTTAAGTAAAGATGCATTGGACGCATTTAGAAAGAAAGCAGTGAGAAGCAACAGGATGACAGAGAGTGAAGTAAATGTTTCTGATGAGTTATTGTTACGCAATTTGAAATTATTTGATGGCGAATATTTAACGAGAGCGGCAATTCTATTGTTTCATCCGACACCGGAACGTTATGTGACAGGTTCCTATATTAAAATCGGTTATTTTTCATTGGTAGGAGCTTTTGGCGAAAATGCGGAACCGATAGAGGATTTGCAGTATCAGGATGTTGTGGAGGGATCGCTTCTCTTACAGGTTGATAAAGCGATTGATCTGATTTTTACAAAATATTTTAAAGCATTGGTAGATTATGAAGGCATTCAACGAACAGAAACCTATATGTTGACCAGAGGCATGATTCGTGAATTGCTTCTCAATGCAGTTAATCATAAGGATTATGCAACGGGTGTACCGGTTCAGGTATCTATATATGAAGATCGAATCGTTATATTTAATATGGGCTTGTGGTCGAAGCGTGTACCTACTGATGAGCGTGTATATGATAAACATGAATCTGTACCACATAATCCTAAAATTGCAGATGTGTCTTTTCGATCAGGGGATGTGGAGGCATGGGGCAGAGGCTTTTTAAAGATAAAAGCAGAATGCAAAAAAGTAAATGCGCCGCTTCCGCTCATAGATGCTGAAAACGGAGGTGTTTCGATCAACGCGTCAGGATGTGAAAAATATATGTCTATGCTGAGATACGGTCAGTATGGACAAGTAGGTGTAGATGGTATTTGGCGTGATAAAGAAAATGTAAGTAAGAAAAGCGGCGATAAAAAAGCGGCGATAAAAAGCGGCGATAAAAAAGTGACGAAAAAGACTCAAATGCAGTATGATAAAATTCTTGGATTTATGGAAGAAGGAAAAGAGTATGGTATTTGGGATTTCTGCGAGTTGTTGGATTTGAAAGAAAGCCGCACGAAAGTTATTTTGCGGGGGCTTTCAGATGACATTGAGATGGTTGGAAGTAATCGTGATAGACGCTACAAGAGAAAGAGTATTAGTCAATGATTAAGCATGGCTGCAAAATGGATACGAAAAACTCAAAAAAAAGCGAAATTAACTTTTTCGGAAAATAGAATAATGTGCGCACTTATCCAAAACAGGAGCAAACCTGTATGGTAGAAACAGAGTTGCTCCTGTCTTATTTTATTTCATTTTTAACAGGCTTCCGGCAGTCCGCGGTGAGGTATGGTGATCTTGGGAGCCGGTCATCCAAAAAATGATGGTACAGTATTAGCTGCCGGGTTTACTTTCAATTACCGGGTATCTTCAGCACCTGCCCGATATTCAGAACATCGCTTCTCAACCCATTTAGGCTTTTGATCGCGTCAACCGTAGTGCCAAACCTTTGCGCGAGCTGCCAGAGTGTGTCTCCGGAGCGGACGGTGTACTCAAAATATGGGGCAGGAGCAGGCTCAGCGGCAGGAATTTTGAGAATCTGCCCGATACTCAGGTCATTGCCCGGGAGTCCATTCAGATTTTTGATCGCATCAACCGTTGTGTGATATCTCTGAGAAAGCAGCCAGAGCGTATCCCCCGGGCGGACAACGTATTCAAAGTATGATCCGTCCGAAGATTCTGTTGTCGGAATCCTGAGTACCTGGCCGATGCTCAGGTTATCGTCTGTCAGGTTGTTCAGTTTTTTGATGGCATCGACAGTCGTATTGTAGCGCTGAGCCAGCAGCCAGAGTGTGTCCCCTGAGCGGACAACATATTCTGTATATCCGGTATCAGTCCCAGGCGGGATGATATCCTCTATGCCCAGATAGGTCTGATACAGTGCCTGCCATGTGAGAGGCCCCACTATGCCATCCGGTTTCAGCCCGGCTGCGCTTTGGAATGCCGCGACCGACTGTTGGGTTTCCATGCCGAAATCCCCGTCCTGTGCCGGAGCCGGAATGGCAGGATTAAATTCGGCTGCCATGTTCAGGAGATATTGCAGGGTAATGACATCCTGCCCGGAGGAGCCTGGGCGAAGGATCGAGGACGGCGGGACGGTTCCTATTCCGAGAGAGGTCCCCTCGCTGTCCAGTTCGGCGAGCCTGGTCACGGAGGTATAGAGGTAGGAGAGTTTATTCCAGGTGGATTTCCCGACTATGCCGTCGGGCGCCAGGCTGAAAATACTCTGAAATCTGGTAACAGCTGCCTTTGTGCTCTCTCCGAATACGCCCGTTTCGTCTGTAATGGCAGGTATTGCCGGGTAATTGCGCCGAATCCTGTCCAGATAAGCCTGGATCGTCTGTACATCAAGTCCCGTGCTTCCCGTTTTGAGCGCAGTGCCGGGATAGGAGGATAGAACACCGGTAATAATATTTGTCTCCGCGATCTCCACATCTTTCGGGTAATAGGAGCGCAGTATCTGCAAGGGGCTTAATCCCTGGTTTGCCAGCGTGACAGTACCCCACTGGGACAGCCCCGGGCAGGTTGCGGTGGTCCCGTTGCAGAAGGATGTAAAGTAAGGTGCGTTTTGTCCCTGTCTGCGCACAAATTCATTGAAGATCTGATCCACGATCCGGCTGATGGATTCATAAATATTCCGCCCGTATATAAAATACTGGTCGTAGGCGGTATTGTTTGTTATGTCGAAGCTGTAACCGCGGGATCTATACCATTCAGTATATATTCTATTTAGTGCAAAGGTAATGACGGCATAGATATTGGCACGCAGTGACGCCTCAGGCCATGTGGGATAAATTTCACTGCTGGCAACGTTTTTCACATAGTTGGGAAAAGACACCTGGACATTGGCTGCGGCTGCGCCGGGAGAGCCCAGATGCACAGTGATCGGATTCGGGATTGCCACCTGGCGCAGCACCTGTGGATCTGTATCGGGAGCTGTCTGATAACGATTGCCGCTCATGGAGACGGCGGGGGCGCTGATCCGGATCTCCGTTACGGTCGGAATCCGCTGTTTCTCCCGCATCGGAACAAATTCAATCGGCTGGATGGCTGTCTCACCTTCCAGGATCGGAATACCGGAAATATGGACAGAATTAAAGCCGTTTGCAAAAGCAAGTACATGATAGCTGATATACGGTATTCCCTGGAAATTTGGATCTAAGGAAAGAGAGCGGTCCAGGGTTTCCAGGGGAATTTTTTCCGTCTCTCCGCTTTCATCTGTTGTCAGATGATAAACACTTTTTTCTCCGCCATCCGTGATCCAGATCTGCGCCCCGCTCAGGGGCAGGGCATCGTGAGCTGTCCGAGCCTGTATTATCAAATAACCGATAGCCATAATAAAATTTCTCCTTTACATCATTTTGTGGGATTGTTCCTGTGACAGACAGGGTCATTGCCGTTTTAGTGGGACCATAAGAAGCTGTATCTGCCTCTTACTTAATATAAATATGAAGGGCAGGCGATTATGGTTCCTTTATTCCCGCAACAATTACCAGGAAAACCTGAACATGGAAAGCAGCCTGTAAATATTGACTTTAGAAATACAGGTATTATAATATATTCAGCGAGGCAAAGTATATAAGGTAAGCCATACATGAGAAACAGAAAGGGCAGATGGAAAAGGATGTCCTGGATATGCTTGCCTTGAGGCTTATCAGGTATCTATGTGGGATAAGGAGGGACGGACCATATGACGGCTGAGGCAATCGTTTCATCAGTGACAGCGCTGGTTTGTATAGCACCTGTTATCATAATAGGCATTGTTCAGTACAGAAGTAAAGAGCCGGTCGGTTTCTGGTCCGGGAAGAAACCGCCGAAAAAAGAACAGATTACAGATGTAAAAGCTTATAATCGAAAGCATGGGCTTATGTGGATATCTTTGGGGGCGGGGTTTCTTCTCTGCTTTGGCTGTGGATTTATCGTCGGAGGACTGGCGGCGGGATATCTGTGCATGATAGAGGTGATGGGCGGTATAGCGGCAATGATCGTCTGTCATGGGAAGCTGGAACGTATGTACCGAAAGAAGGATGGAGAATAGGGGAGGAAATTTTATGTTATTTGTACAATATCCGAAATGTTCCACCTGCCGGAAGGCAAAGAAGTGGCTGGATGCGCATCATATTGCCTATACGGAACGCCATATCGCGGAGAACAATCCCTCCTATGATGAGTTAAAGGAGTGGCACAAAAAAAGCGGGCTGCCGCTCAAGCGGTTTTTCAATACAAGCGGGGTGCTGTACAAGGAAATGCAGTTGAAGGATAAGCTGCCTTCCATGAGTGAGGAGGAACAGTTAAGGCTTCTGGCAACGGACGGAATGCTGGTAAAGCGCCCCCTGATCATAGAGGAGAGCGGAATACTCGTGGGATTCAAGGAGGAAGAGTGGGCTGAAAAACTTTTGTAACAGTGAAGCCTGAAGTCTGAACTGCTACAACTTTTGAGCTGATATGGAAAAAGGCCTTGAAGAACGCCGGAGATTTGTTATAATTTGTCTATGACAGCTTAGCGTGTAGGATTCCGATAACTGAATAAAAAAAATACATGTTTGCGAGGGAACTGAACAAGTTGAAAAAGGTTAAGGCCTGACCTCTGGACCTGTCGGCTAATACCGGCGTAGGGAAGCAATTTCTTACGCCGGTTTTGCGTTTGAAAGAGCTTCCGAATATCAGGAGGCTTTTTGTATTTACAGATTAATTTCACACAGGAGGAAAACGGATGACATTTATGGAGAAGGTTGTAGAAAAAAATATCCCGATCTGGGATACATGTGCGGCGACACCCTTTATCAGGGAAATGAAAAGCGGAGAACTATCAACTGAGAAGTTCAGGCGGTACATCATACAGGACAGCATCTACCTGAAAAACTATGCCCGTGTGTGCGGAAAGGCGGTCTATCATTCCGTGAGTTTAAAGGATATTCAGACATGGTATTCCATGTTGAGCCTGGTGACGGAGGAGGAGTCGCTTGTGAGGCTTTCATACCTGGAAAAATATGGGCTGACAGATCAGGAGATCGAGAAGGTGAAACCGCTGCCGGAAAATGAGCGGTATATCGATTTTCTGATCCATACGGCGGAGCGGGGGGATATACCGGAGATACTGATGGCTGTGCTGCCCTGTATGCTGAGTTACAGTTATATTTTTCGGAAGGCAGCTAGGGAACCGGGGGTTTTAGCCTCGGCATATTTCGACTTTATTCAGGACTATGCGGAGGATAAGTATTTTGAGGATTGCAGGAGATGGTGTGATTTTGCGGATGCAAAATGCGGGAACCTGCCTGAGAAAAAACAGGAAGAGCTGTGCGGGATTTTCAGGCGGGGGAGCCTGTTGGAACTGGAGTTCTGGGAGATGGCGTATGGCGGCGGGAGGTGAACGGAATGAAAAAAGTATTGAGCATAGCAGGTTCGGATTGCAGCGGTGGGGCTGGCATACAGGCGGATTTAAAGACATTTTCCGCGCACGGCGTTTTCGGGATGAGCGTGATCGTCTCCGTGGTGGCGGAAAATACGGGCAGGGTGATCGACATGCAGGATATTGCGCCGGATATGGTGGGAAAACAGATTGACGCCGTGTTTGAAGACATCGAGGTGGATGCGGTGAAGATCGGCATGCTGTCCTCTCCGGCATGTATGGAGGCTGTCGCGGAGAGGATGGAGCGGTACATGCCGGGAAATGTGGTGATCGATCCGGTCATGTACGCGAAAAACGGCAGTCCTCTTATGAGGAGGGAGGCGGCAGCTACCCTGAAGAGGCGGATCATTCCGCTTGCGGATGTGCTGACGCCCAATATTCCGGAGGCGGAGGAGATAACGGAAATGAGGATCATGTCCGCGGGGGACATGGAGTGCGCCGCCCGGAGCATATATGAGATGGGCGCGGGGGCAGTGGTAATAAAGGGTGGACATGGGGCGGGAAGTGCGCTGGATATTCTGTATGACGGCGGGAATTTTTATCGCTTTGACACAGAGCGGATTTATACAAAGAACACCCACGGAACAGGCTGTACTTTTTCATCGGCTATCGCGGCGCAGCTCGCAAAGGGAAAGAGCGTGCAGGAGGCGGTGGGAGAGGCGAAAGCTTATGTGACAACGGCGATCAGGCATGCGCTGCCGATCGGAAAGGGGAACGGTCCGACGGACCATTTTTATGAATTGTACCGGAAGGGGCTACGCGAATATGCCTTTGAGGATTCCGTCGGGCGAAGATAAAAGATGGTATTGATAGGGAAAAAATTTGGATTGTGGAGGATGAAAAATTGAAAGTTGACTATTCACTTTATCTTGTCACCGACCGCGCATGCGTCGGCAAAAGAAACCTGACGTTGTGCGAAGCGGTGGAACAGGCGATATTGGGCGGATGCAGAATGGTACAGCTGCGGGAGTATGGCGTCGCTTCACTGGATTTCTATAAGGCCGCAAAAGAGATGAAGCGGCTGACGGATCGGTACGATATCCCTCTGGTCATCAACAACAGGGTGGATATTGCGCTGGCTGTCCGCGCGGCGGGAATACATATCGGCCAGCGGGATCTGCCGGCATCTGTGGTGCGGAAGATGATAGGGAGAGACAGGCTGCTCGGCGTGTCGGTGACGTCGGTGTCTGAGGCGGTCAGGGCGCAGGAGGACGGCGCCGATTATCTGGGGGTGGGAGCGATGCTTCCGACGAGGACAAAGAAGGACGCAAAGATCGTGCCGGTGGAGGAACTTTGCGCGATCAGGCGGGTAGTGGAGATTCCGATCGTGGTGATCGGAGGGATTAACAGGAAGAACGCGGCGAAGTTTATGAGAATGGGAGCGGACGGTGCTGCTGTGGTTTCCGCGATACTGGCGCAGGAAGATATCAGGCGGGCGGCGGAAGAACTGCGGCGTGAATGTGACAGGGTGTGAGAGAAGACATGGCTCAGGTCTGACAGGAGGCGGGATATCAGGCGGCGGAGAACTGCGGTTTGAAGGAAGAGGCGGTCGAAAGACGGAGAAGCGGAGGAAAAGTATTGCTGACAAATAAGTTGTAATGCTGTTAATTTGCCTGTATACTGTGGGTATCGTATATCCCTGCGGGCTGGGAGGCAAAGCCGGGGAGCAGATTTTCAGGGATACCGCAGGGATCAGCATTCCGTAACCTGTGAAGCGGAGAAAGAGAAGTCAGAGTATAGCGTATATGACATACTTGCGATAACGAGATGCAAGGCGCAGATCATATTTGCCAGACTGTGATGTAGATTGAAATGGGGGAAAACGTATGACAGATATTTACTATATGGAGGATGACGAGAGCATATCCGGGACAGTGAAGGAATTTCTGGAGAGGCAGGGATACAGAGTTTCGATCTTTTCAACAGTCTGTGCCGCGAAGAAGGCTCTGGAGGGCGGATGCCCGGCGCTTGTGCTGGTGGACTGGAATATGCCGGACGGAAACGGGAGGGAACTGTGCAAATGGATCCGCGGGCAGTTTCGGGATCTTCCGGTCATTTTTCTTACGGTACGGGATGATTCGCGGGACATTGTCTCTGGATTCGAGTGCGGCGCAGATGACTATGTGGTGAAGCCGTTTGAACTGGAGGTCCTGCTGTCCCGCGTCAGGGCACTGTTGCGCAGATGCGGGGACGTATCGGGAAATTATCTCTCCTGCGGACTGATCTCCCTCGAAAGGGAAAGCAGGAGCGTCCGCCTGGGGCGGGAGGAGATATCGCTCAGCCCATCGGAGTATCAGCTGCTCCTGCATCTGCTGGAAAATAAAGGGAGGATCGTTACAAGGGAGGCGCTGCTCGAGAGAGTCTGGGACAGCAACGGAAATTTTGTAAACGATAATACACTCACTGTGACGATGAAACGCCTGCGGGAAAAACTGCGCAGGCCAGCCTGCCTGAAAACAGTCAGAAGTATCGGTTACCGCATGGAGGAGCCGAAGAAATTAGAGGAGCGGGTGGTTTGATGATGATATATGATCTGTTTATCGGAGTTTTGGCGGGGGCGCTGTCGTTCAGCGTCCTGTTTTTCTTTTGGAAAAGAGAGGAAGAGCGGCGCATCGAAGCGCTGACGGAATATCTGGAAAAGGTAAATACCGGGGGCGGCGGAATCCTGCCTCGGGAGAGGGAGGACGGCCTCTCAAAGCTGCAGGATGAGATCTATAAGACGGTGACCGAACTGTATCGGACGAAAGAGGCGGCTCTGTCGGCTAAGAGTAATTTTGCTGAAAATCTCTACAATATCGCCCACCAGATCAAGACGCCGATCACATCCGCGTCCCTGTCCCTGCAGATGGCGTGGGATGCGATGCCGTCTGAGTATGCCAGGCAGATAGAAAGACAGCTGTCAAGGCTGACATATCTGGAGGAAGCACTTCTGCTCTTATCCCGGATCGATGCGGGGACTCTGGCGCTGATAAAAAAGGAAGTGGATGTCTATACGCTGCTGGAACTTTCCGCGGACAATCTGCGGGAACTGTCCATGGAGGCGGGAGTTTCCATAGTGGTGCCTGAAGCCGGGGAAATTTCGATCCTGGCGGATATGGAGTGGACGATGGAGGCTCTCATGAATCTGATGAAGAACGCTCTGGAACACACGCCGTCAGGGGGCAGGGTGTGCTGCGCTTATGAGCAGAACCCGCTCTATACACAGATCACGGTCACGGATACGGGAAGGGGATTTGACAGGGAGGACATGCCGCACCTCTTTGAGCGGTTTTACAGGGGAAAGAATGCGGCAAAGAACGGAGTCGGCATAGGGCTGGCTCTCTCAAAAGCGATCGTTGAGAGCCAGAACGGCATCATCACGGTGCGCAACCTCCCGGAGGGCGGCGCCTGTTTTGAGATTCGCTTTTATAGTCATTGAGTTGTCACTTTATCCTGCTATAATGACAAAAAGGGCAGACGGAGTTATTGTGGCTTTTTGGAAGTCTGCAGAGCACAGGGAAGGAGAAACACATGGAAATATTGCGGTGTGAAAAAGTGAGCAGGATATACGGAAGCGGCGGCAGTCAGGTTGCTGCGCTGAACCAGATCGATCTGACTGTAGAGAGAGGAGAATTTGTCGCGATCGTGGGGGCTTCAGGCTCCGGAAAATCCACGTTGCTTCATATTCTAGGCAGTGTGGACAGGCCAACATCGGGCAGGGTGCTTGTGGAGGGGGCGGATATCTCGGCTTTGAGCCGGACGCAGGCGGCGATCTTCAGACGCCGGAAGGTAGGGCTGATCTATCAGTTTTATAATCTGATACCGACGGTCACGGTACGGAAAAACATTCTGATGCCCCTGCTGTTGGACAGGAGAAAGCCGAACCGGGAATATTTTGACAGAGTGGTGCACGCTCTGGGTATAGAGGATAGGCTGGAGGCATTGCCGAATCAGCTGTCAGGCGGACAGCAGCAGAGAGCAGCCATCGCCAGAGCACTGATCTACCGTCCGGCATTGCTTTTGGCGGATGAGCCGACCGGCAATCTGGACCGGAAAAACTCCAGGGAGATCATCGATATGCTGAAATTGTCCAACAGAAACCTGAATCAGACGATCCTTCTGATCACGCACGATGAGCGGATCGCGCTGGAGGCGGACCGCATTGTGGAGATAGAAGACGGGCGCATCGTCAGTGACAAAAAGAAAAACGGGGAAGTCCGGCGGAAGGAAGAGGAGGCGTGATGCTATGTGGAAAAATTATGCGGCGGATTATCTGAGAAATAACAGGCCGGGCAGCAGTTCCATTATCGCGGCTTCCTTTATCGCGGCACTGTTTCTCTCCCTTCTGTGCAGTCTGTTTTATAATTTTTGGCTGGACAGCATAGAAGGAACAAGACAGGAGGAGGGCGGCTGGCACGGGCGCATCACGGCAGATCTGAGCGATGCTGACCTGGAGAAGATATATGCCTTTGACAATGTGGAAAAGGTGGTGATAAATCCTTATGAGAGAGTGCCCGGGGGAGATGTCAGGGAAGATGGGACGGAAGGGCGGTCTGGAGCGGTGGAGATCTATTTTTACAACAGACGGACAGTCTATGAGGATATGCAGAAGATCGTAAATTCGCTGGGACTTCCGGCGGATGCGGCGGACTATAATTATCAGCTTTTGTCCCTGTATTTTATCCGCATTCCGGGAGATGAGATGCCGAGGCTTCTGATGCCGGCGTATCTGGCGATCATAACGCTCGTATGTATCTCGCTGATCCTGGTGATCCACAATTCTTTTGCGGTGTCCATGAACAACAGGGTCCGCCAGTTCGGTATTTTTTCCAGCATCGGCGCGACGCCGAAACAGATCCGTATCTGCCTTCTGCAGGAAGCGTTTGCGCTGTCCGCTTTGCCGGTCCTTACGGGGACTCTGCTTGGGACAGTCTTCAGCTTCGGGATAGTCAGTGCGATGGGGAGTTTTGCCGCAGGCCTTGCGGGGGGAAGAAGGACGGGCTTTGCGTGGCATCCTGTTGTCCTGGCGCTGATCCTGCTGTTATCTTTTTTTACGGTCTATCTCTCCGCCCGGATCCCGGCGGGAAGGCTCTCAAGGCTTACGCCCCTGGAAGCGATCAGAGGAACAGAGGAGCTGCAATTGAGAAAAAAGAAGCATACCCCTGTATTGTCCGGGCTGTTTGGCATAGAGGGGGAACTGGCGGGAGCGGCGCTCAGGGCGCAGAGAAAGGCGCTTCGGACCACAGCTGTCTCCCTGACGTTTGCCTTTTTGGGATTTATGCTGATGCAGTGTTTTTTTACGCTCTCCGGAATCAGCACAAGGCATACTTATTTTGAGGCCTATCAGGATGTGTGGGATGTCTATGTGACGGTGAGGGACGCGAAGATAGAAGAGTTTGAGCCGGCCTGCCCGGCGGGGGAACTGAAAGGGGCTGAGAGCTGCGTGATATATCAGAAAGGGAAGGCGGTGAGCATGATCCGGACGGAGGATATAAGCCCGGAGCTGTCTGCCGCGGGAGGGCTTGAAAAGCTGGCGGGAATCTCCAAGTCAGAGGAAGAAAACGCCTGGCTGGTGGAAACGCCTCTTGTTATTCTGGATGATAAAAGTTTTGAGGAATACTGTGGGCAGATCGGGGTGGAAACGAGAAATGCGGAAAACGGGATCATTGTACTGAACCGGATCTGGGACAGTTCTGAGAGCAATTTCCGGTATCCGGAGTATATTCCTTATATCAGGGAAGAGACGGAGAGGATAGCGCTGCAGAGCATTGCCGCCGCGGAGGGGAGCGCTGAACGGGGATCGGAGGTATCGGTGGAAATGCCGCTATCAGGGGAGAAGACGGCGAGTGTGCCGGTGGAGGTTCCTGTGCTCGCCTGCACGCAGTATCCACCTGTCCTGCGGGAGGAGTATGGAAAGTCGGATTATCCGTTGGTGCAGTTTGCTTCACTGTCCTATTGGGAGAAGGCGCTGGCGCAGACTGACGGCGTGGTGAGAGACAGAGACATCTATATACGGGCGCTGGCGAAGGACAGGGAATCCCCGGAGGCGTTGGAAGCGCTGGAGGACTCTGTGAGACGGATGGCAGGCGGGAATTATGAGGTGGAAAGTGAGAACCGCATACAGGAGAAAAAGGACAATGATACGATGATATGGGGATATAAACTGATACTGGGCGGATTGTGTTCACTTCTCGCCGTCATCGGTATCGCCCATGTGTTTTCCTGTACGGCAGGTTTTCTCAGACAGAGGAAGCGGGAGTTTGCGCGGTATATGTCGGTGGGGCTGACACCGGAAGGAGCGCGGAAGATATTCTGCATCGAGGCGGCGGTCATTGTGGGACGCCCTCTGCTCATTACGCTGTTTTTGACAGCAGTGCTCACATCAGGCATGATCAGGGCAAGCTATCTTGACCCGATGGAATTTATCGAGGAGGCGCCGGTTTTGCCGATTCTGGCGTTTGTGCTCGCTGTGTCCGGATCTGTGGCGCTTGCCTATCTGCTGGGAGGAAGGAAGATCCTGCAGATCGATCCGGCGGATGCGCTGCGGGATGATATGATGTTGTAAGTCCGATCGTTTGTCAGAAGCAGACATTGGAGGGATCCGGTCAGCTGCCATTTTTTGAAAAAAGTGAAATTCCCTCTTGCCAAACCGGAAAAAACGGCTATAATGTATAAAGGTACGAGAAATTAATATTTATACATAAAAATGCATAAAGCAGAGAACGGGTTAAAATACCCGGTGAGGAACAGATTCCGAAATATGCATTTGAGAGAAGGAGGAATTATTATGAAGAAGAAATTGTTGGCGGTACTGATGGCGGTATCCATGACAGCGGCTCTGGCGGCCTGCGGCTCCGATGCGCCGGAGGAGACAGCGGAACCTGCAGCTGAGACAGAAGAGGCGGCAGGCGAAGAGACAGCAGAGAGCGAGGAGGCTCCCGCGGAGGAAGCGAAAGAGCCTGTGGCAGAGGGGGCAGAGGTGAATACAGTGACGGAGGGCGTACTGACAGTAGCTACCAGCCCGGATTTTGCGCCCTATGAGTTTTACGCGATCGGAGAGGACGGAAATCCTACCCTTGCGGGATTTGACATGGCGTTGGCACAGTATGTGGCGGACTATATGGGGCTGGAACTGGAAGTGGTTCCGATGGATTTTGACGGCGTGCTGAGTGAGCTGCAGATGAAGAACGTTGACCTTGGCATGGCGGGGCTCTCACCTGATCCGGCGCGTATGGATGCTATGGACTTTTCCGATATTTATTATGAAGGCGGACAGTCCCTTGTGACAGTAAAGGCGAATGCGGATACTCTGAACAGCTTTGAGGCGTGCAATAAAGCGGAAGTCTCTGTGGGCGCTCAGATCGGTTCCATCCAGATGGACCTTGCGAACGAGTTTTCGGCAGATGCGGATATCGTAGCGCTCCCGAAGGTGACGGATATCATCAGCGAGCTGCTCGGCGGTAAGCTGGATGCGGCTTATATCGAGACGGCTGTGGCGGAGAGTTACCAGAAGAACTATCCTGATCTGGAGATCGTGCTGGATGTTCCCTATGATGTGGCGGGTTCTTCCATCGGTGTGAGCAAAGGAAATGAGGCGCTTCTTGCGGCGGTGAACGAAGCGATCGCGGCAGCGGTGGCGGACGGCTCCATGGATACTTTTGTGGCGGAAGCAAACGAACTGGCGGCAGGCGAAAAGTATGAAGGACTGTTGGATGAGGAAGGCCAGGTACAGGAGTAAAGGACAGCTGTGGTGCATAATGGGAAAGTCCCCTTCGGAAACGGAGAGGGCTTTCTTCTGATAGTGGAGACGGTTCGCCGGGAGGAGATCGTTTGTTCCGGCGGATAACAAACGGGAGGCAGTGAAGTGTGTTTCCCGTGAATGACAGAAATGTCAGATACATAAGAATGGAAAGGAATACCTCATGGATCAATTTATCAAGCTATCCAATTTTTCCAAGATCGCGCCCTATGCGCAATTGTTCAGGCAGGGATTGATGGTCACTGTTTTGCTGTCTCTGTTTACGGTTATCATCGGTTTCTGTCTTGCTTTGATCCTGGCGCTGATGCGGATGTCAAATTTCAGGCCTTTTCGGTTTCTGGGCATTGACAGTGACGGACATCAACGGGAGGGCGGCGCGCTTGCTGTGATCAGCAGATTCAACCCGCTTTCGTTTCTGGCGACGGCGTATGTGGAGATTTTGCGGTCCACACCCGTGATCGTGCAGATATTCATTATTTATTTCGGTGTGTTCAGCGTTATAGAACTGCCGAATTTTCAGCTGTTCGGGTTTATTAAATTCGGCAGGTTTTTTCCCGGTGTCGTGGCGCTGGGCATGAATTCCGGCGCATATCTTTGCGAGATCATCCGCGCGGGCATCCAGTCCATAGACGGCGGGCAGACCGAGGCGGCGAGATCGCTCGGCCTGTCTCAGGCGCAGAATCTGAGGTATGTCATTCTGCCGCAGGCGCTGAAAAATATCCTGCCGGCGATCGCGAATGAATTTGTCGTGATCATCAAGGAATCGGCTATTACATATACGATAGGCGTGCAGGACATCATGTCGGCTGTGAACGCGGTAAAAGGAGCGACATTTGTGATCCTTGAGCCGCTGTTAGTGGCGACGGCGATCTATTTCTGCCTGTGCTTCCCGACTTCCAAACTGATAGCATACTTTGAAAGGAGAATGAGTCATGGCGATAAGAGGTAGCCTGATACAGGTTAAGGATCTGAAGAAACATTATCACGGGGATTCCATCAGGGCGTTGGACGGCGTGACGGTAGATATCGATTTCGGGGATGTGATGGTGGTGATCGGACCCTCCGGCTCCGGGAAATCCACTTTTCTGCGGAGCCTGAACCTGTTGGAGGAGCCCACGGGCGGTTCTATCCTTTTCGAAGGGATAGACATTACAAAAAAGAAATACATGGATGAGAATGGTAAAATGGTGAAGCTGGATATCGATGATCTGCGCCAGAAAATGGGCATGGTATTCCAGCATTTCAACCTGTTTCCGCATATGACGATCCTGGAAAACATGACGCTTGCGCCAATCAGAGTGAAGAAGATGGATCAGGCGGAAGCGGAGGAGAAGGCGCTTGCGCTTCTGGAGCGGGTGGGCTTAAGGGATCGGGCGGGCGATTATCCGATCCAGCTTTCCGGCGGACAGAAACAGCGTGTGGCGATCGTGCGCGCGCTGGCGATGGAGCCGGATGTGATGTTGTTTGACGAGCCGACCTCAGCGTTGGATCCGGAGATGGTCGGGGAGGTGCTCGATGTTATGAAGGGGCTGGCAAAGGAAGGCATGACAATGGTGGTGGTCACCCACGAGATGGGATTTGCCAGAGAAGTGGGAAACAGGGTGCTGTTTATGGCGGATGGCCTTTTGGTGGAGCAGGGAAGCCCGGTGGATATTTTTGAGCATCCTCAGAGCCCCAGGCTGCAGGAATTTCTGTCGAAAGTACTGTAAACTGATCTCAGAGTTCAGGATGGATGGGCTCAGATAAGACAAACAAAACGTGGAAAAAGAAATGACATTGGAAAAGCAGGCGGCACTTGCCGCGATAGAGGAAAAGAAAGATACGGTCTTCCATGTGGCGGACAGTATCTGGGAGTATGCGGAGTTGTCTCTGCAGGAGTATAAGTCCAGCACGCTGTACTGTGAAGTGCTGGAAAAAGAAGGGTTTCAGGTAAAGAAGGGCATTTGCGGGATCGAGACGGCATTTTCAGCAAGCTTTGGCAGCGGCAGGCCGGTGATCGGTATTCTTGCGGAGTATGATGCGCTCTCCGGGCTTTCCCAGGAGGCGGGACTCACGAAAAAAAAAGAGAGAGTAAGCGGTGGAAACGGACACGGCTGCGGCCATAATCTCCTGGGGGCAGGTGCTCTCGCCGCGGCGTTCGGAGTAAAGGCATATCTGGAAAGGGCAGGCCGTGCGGGAACGGTCGTGCTGTATGGCTGTCCAGGGGAAGAGGGCGGCGCAGCGAAAGCCTTTATGGCGAGAGATGGTGTCTGGAAAGAACTGGATGCAGCACTCACCTGGCACCCGGAGGATGTGAACGAGGTGGCGACAGGCTCCTCCAATTCCTGTATTCAGGTGCAGTATAAGTTTACCGGGACGCCGTCCCACGCGGCGGGCGCACCGGAGAAAGGAAGGAGCGCGCTGGATGCGGTGGAACTGATGAATATTGGCGTGCAGTTTCTGAGGGAGCATATGAGCGACAGGGCGAGAATCCACTACGCGGTCACAGACGCCGGCGGCTGCAGTCCCAATGTGGTACAGCCAAAGGCAAGCGTTCTGTATATGGTGCGTTCCAACCATGTGGCGGAGGCGGTGGAACTGCAGAAGAGGGTGGACAGGATAGCCGAGGGCGCAGCGCTGATGACGGAGACAACGTTTGAGAGAAAGTTTATCGACGGCTGTGCTGATACAGTCTGCAACCATGTACTGGAAAAAGTGCTCTATGATAATTTTGAGATGCTGGGAGTTCCTGAATATACCGATGAAGAAAATGAGTATGCGGATATTCTCGCAGAGGGGTATGATGCGCAGAATTACAATCCCGGCATAGCGGCGAAATATGACAGAGAGGCGGCGGAGAAGATCAGGGAATGGCAGAAAGATTCCGGCCATGCGATGAATGCTTTTCTGGCTCCCCTTTATACGGGTGATGCCTTTGAGCCGGGCTCAACGGATGTGGGGGATGTAAGCTGGCTGGCGCCCACGGCACAGATCCATGTGGCGGCGTGGCCTAACGGATGCCCCGGCCACAGCTGGCAGGCAGTCTCCTGCAACAGAACGGAGATCGGACATAAAGCCGCCCTGCAGGCAGGCAGAGTGCTGGCTGCAGGGGCTGTCGACCTGTTTGAAGATCCGGGGCTGTTAAAAAGCGCCAGAGAGGAATTCGAAAAACGGACGCAGAACGGTTTTATCAGCCCCGTTCCTGCGGGGGCAGTTCCGGTGATTCCGGATTAAGATTTTTCAGGGCTCTCAACTCCGGCAGTTTTCCGCCTTTCAGGAAATGGTACAGGGTATACTGTTCTTCCTCGGACATCTCGCGGAGTGCGCCGAGCAGATCTCCCAACAGTTTGGTGTCGCTGTTCTCACCGGCAAAAAACTGTTCGGGAGTGATCTCGAAATATTCGCAGATCTTATAGAGGGCGCCGAGGGAGGGCAGTATATTTCCCGAGGAGATTGCCTGAATATAGCCTTTGCTGAAACCGAGGTCCAGACTGAGCTGATATTCGGAAACATTGTGCTCCATCCGCAGCTTTGTGATCCTTTCCGGAATAAATTTTGTATCTAAGGGGCGCTTTTTATCCATCTGTGTGTCTCCTTTGTCCTGGTGAGAGTGTGTTTGTCATGTTCTTTCCATTCTATCACAACCATCGGTGCGTATGGAAGTTTTTTGCAAAAAACGGAAGGAAAGCACAACAGTGGGGAGGAAAGGCTGAACTGCTGTACGAAAGCGGATCATATCTCCTTCTCAAAATGCTGATAATCTTTGCTGGAACGCCAGCTGCCGCCCCAGGTAAAGCCGTGTTCGATGAAAAGCTGGTAGGCGAGATCTTCCTTGTCGATCTTGTAGGGAAATGTCTGGTCTCTGTCGGCGTAGGCCTCGCCTTTGGCGGGAGCAATATTGACTGTGCCGTCCTTGCGGGTGGTGATGTAAGGATTGTAAAGAGGGTTTAAGTCGACAGCAAGGCCGTAGGCATGGTTGGAGAGTCTGCCGGAGGGAAGAGCCCTGTAATTGAAACAGGAAGTGTTATTGTCTTCCATGGACAGGTTGTCGTCCCCCTGATATTCGTCCACCAGACATATCTTTTCCACCGGATACCGCGCCTCATAGAGTGCGCAGAAGATCTCGGTCAGATCCTGTGCGATCGCCTTGTGGCAGATCAGTTCCCCTCTCCGGGTTTCCCCGTCGAAATCACAGTATAAAACACTCACATAGCGGAGTGTATCATAGGAGATGGCGGCGCTTGTGTCATCCGCGGGGTAGGAGATGCCGGTGATCCTTGATTTTATGTCATCACTTAAAGATTCATAGTAGAAGCCTTCCTGATAGGTCACCCTGTCCTCCATAGCTGTTTCCTCCTGCGGCAGATCATTATTATTTTCTGGATGGTTCACTGTGGATCGCTCAGCATCATTTTCCGGTCCGGCGGA
The DNA here is from genome assembly GCA_910584915.1 of uncultured Lachnospiraceae bacterium. Taxonomy (GTDB): domain Bacteria; phylum Bacillota; class Clostridia; order Lachnospirales; family Lachnospiraceae; genus 1XD8-76. The sequence continues at coordinate 5,648 of CAJUDM010000041.1, read as the reverse complement.
GGGGAGCGTCCCGTCAGCGGGCTGTCCAGATCCGTTTTCCGGGAGAGGGGGGAGGGAATCCGGCGTGTCCTGCGGTAAGCTTTCCACCTGTAGAGGAGAAGACTCGTCAGGGGAGGAGGTATTTTCGGATGACCCGGATGCCTGCTGCTGCTTTGCCGCGAGATCTTCGAGCGTCTCACCGCCGGTCAGAATGCCGGAACGCACCATGACTGCACATATGATCATCAGGATGATCAGGATCCCAGCATTCTTATAAAGAATTTTTTTCTGTCTGTTGCTCAATATATTTTTACCCATACAAAAATTGTAACACATTTTTCGCGGCTTGTAATCAGGAATAATATCCTGTATACTATAATTTGTGTGTAAACCGTTGTTACAGGGAACGGGCGCCGGCAAAAGTCAGGGCAGTGATGCGGGAGGACTTGCGGCGGGCGGGAGTATCTATGAAGATTGTAAAGACGAAAGATCTTGTTTTTGATTATATCAGGCGTGATGAAGAAGGAAATGTCGAGGGTATCACGACGGCAGTGGATCATGTCGATCTGGAGGTGGAACCCGGGGATTTCATTGCTATTTTGGGACATAATGGTTCCGGAAAATCCACACTGGCGAAGCATTTAAACGCTATTTTGATGCCCACCGAGGGAACAGTGTGGGTGGATGGCATGGATACGGAGGACAAAGAAAAACTCTGGGAGATCAGACAGAGAGCCGGCATGGTCTTTCAGAACCCCGACAATCAGATCATCGGACAGGTGGTGGAGGAGGATGTGGGGTTCGGACCGGAGAATATGGGCGTGCCGACAAAGGAGATCTGGGAGCGTGTGGAGGAGAGCCTTAAGGCGGTGGGGATGTATGAATACCGCAAATTTGCGCCGAACAAGCTCTCCGGCGGACAGAAACAGCGGGTATCCATAGCGGGGGTCCTTGCCATGCATCCGAAGTGCATTGTGCTGGATGAGCCTACCGCCATGCTGGATCCCGGCGGACGCAGGGAGGTGATCCGGGCGGTACGCGCGCTGAACGATGTGGAAAGAGTGACGGTTATTCTGATCACCCATTATATGGAAGAGATCATTTACGCGGATAAGGTGTTTGTGATGGACAGCGGAAAGATCGCCATGCAGGGGACACCCAGGGAGGTCTTTTCAGAGGTGGAAAAGCTGAAGGAACTGCGGTTGGATGTGCCGAAAGTAACGCTTCTGGCGCATGAACTGAAAAAGAGCGGACTCGCTCTGCCCTCCGGTATCCTGACAGTGAAGGAACTGACGGACGCCCTGAGCAGTCAAAAGGCGGGGAGATGACAGATGGCACTGATTTTAGACCATGTAACATATGAATACGGAAGCGGCACGGAACTTCTGGTGCGTGCGGTCAATGATGTATCCCTGGTGATACCGGACGGACAGTTTATCGGACTGATCGGCCATACCGGCTCCGGGAAATCCACACTGGTGCAGCATCTGAACGCTCTGCTGAAACCCACATCCGGAAATATTTACTATAACGGGGAAGATATCCACGATAAGGATTTCAGTAAAAAGAAACTCCGCAGCAAAGTCGGGCTGGTATTCCAGTATCCGGAACATCAGCTGTTTGAGACGGATGTGTTTGCGGATGTCTGTTTTGGACCGAAGAATCTGGGGCTTGACAGAAAAGAGGTGGAACTGCGGGCTTTTGAGGCGTTAAAACAGGTCGGGCTGCCGGACGAATATTTTTATCAGTCCCCTTTTGACCTTTCCGGCGGGCAGAAACGCCGGGCGGCGATCGCGGGGGTGCTCGCCATGAAGCCGGAAGTGCTGATCCTGGATGAGCCCACGGCGGGGCTGGATCCGAAGGGCAGGGACGAGATCCTGGGGTTGGTGGCTTCCATCAGGAAGGAGAGGGGGATCACGGTGATCCTGGTGTCCCACAGCATGGATGATGTGGCGGAGTATGTGGACAGGATCATAGTGATGAACCGTGGCAGTATCTGCTATGACGATGAGCCGCGGCAGGTGTTTGCCCATAAGGAGGAGCTGGAGTCGATGGGGCTGTCCGTTCCGCAGGTGACGGATGTGATGTATGCGCTGAAGAGATCCGGCTGGGCGGTGGACACCGGAGCGATCACGATAGAGGAGGCAAAGCGGGCGATACTGGACTGCCTGTAGAGGCTGGCGGGAATCCGAAGGGCGGAGAGGAGCGCTGCGAAACCCCGGCGGGAACGGATCTCAGCCGGGATGGAGCGTGATGGTTTTCGGGAAGCCGGGCTGTCACCATATGAGCGGGAGTAAAAACAGGAAATGTTAAAAGATATCACACTTGGACAATATTATCAGACGGATTCCGTGATCCACAGGCTGGATCCCCGGGTGAAACTGGCGGCGACGATGTTATATATCTGTTCTCTGGTCGCGGTGGACCAGGCGGGGGGATATGTGGCGGCCGTTCTCTTTCTGGCGGCTGTGATCAGGCTTTCCCATGTGCCGTTCCGTTTCATGGTGCGGGGCATGCGGTCCATTCTATTTTTGCTGGTGCTCACCTTTGTGATGAATCTGTTCATGATAAAGGGGGAGGTGATCTTTGCCTTCTGGAAACTTACAATCTCAAGGGAGGGCGTCGATATGGCGGTAAAAATGGCTGTCAGGCTGAGCCTGCTGATCATCGGCTCCTCCGTGATGACGCTCACCACAACGCCGAATAATCTGATGGACGGTATGGAAAAGGCATTGAAGCCTTTGCAGAAGGTGAGGGTTCCGGTGCATGAGATTGCCATGATGATGTCGATCTCCCTGCGCTTTATTCCGATGCTGCTCGAAAAGACCGACAGGATCATGAAAGCGCAGATGGCGAGGGGGGCATCCTTTGACGAGGGAAATATACTGAAAAAGGCAAAGAGCATGGTGCCGCTTCTGGTGCCGCTTTTCGTCTCCTCCTTTCAGATAGCGGATGATCTGTCCATGGCGATGGAAAACCGCTGTTACAGGGGCGGCGAAGGGCGGACGAAGATGAAGCCGTTACACTATGAGAAGAGGGATTATATAGCTTACCTGGTGCTGGCAGCTTACTTTGTGCTGTGTATCACAGTGGGAAGGATCGTGCGCTGGGGGAGGATTTTTTAGGGGCGCAGGGAAAATGAAAGATCGGGATGGAAACGGCATATGCTGAACAAGAAGAGAATCTGCCTGACAGTGGCCTATGACGGGACATCATACTGCGGCTGGCAGGTTCAGAAGAACGGGAGAACGATAGAGGGAGAGTTAAACAGGGCTCTGTCGGAACTGACAGGGGAGGATATCAGGGTGACAGGCGCCAGCAGGACCGATGCGGGAGTGCATGGATTGTGTAATATTGCCGTGTTCGATACGCTGTCGCGGATACCCGGGGAGAAATTCGCCTATGCGCTGAATGAACGCCTGCCGGAGGATATCAGGGTGCGCGCCTCCGGTGAGACGGACGCAGACTTTCATCCGCGGCGTATGAAAAGCAGGAAGACATACGAGTACCATATTTTGAACTCGGAATTTCCAGATCCCGTCAAACGGCTGTACTCCCATTTTACCTATGTGCCGTTGGATGAGGAAAAAATGCGGCGTGCGGCAGAGTATCTGGTGGGGGAGCATGATTTCGCCAGTTTTTGCAGCGCGGGGAGTCAGGCGGAGAATACAGTCAGAACGATCTATGCCCTGGATGTGGAGAGGACGGGGGAGGAGATCGTGATCCGCGTGACAGGGAACGGTTTTTTGTACAATATGGTGCGGATCATTGCCGGGACACTGATAGAGGCAGGGCGCGGACGGATGGAACCGGAAATAATGCCGGAGATTCTGGCGGCAAGAGACAGGAGCGCGGCAGGTCCTACGGCACCGGCGTGCGGTCTGATCCTGGCAGAGTATGTGTTTGAGGAGAAGGACGTATAGATTGAACGGAGAGGCGGGATTTTTGCCGGAGGCGGATTTTTTGCGGAGCGAAGGAGCCAGCGGCGGCGCACACGAATGGACTGCGGCAAAAAACAGCATAAATTAAAAAAAGTCCCTGAAACCGCAGGAAATTTTGGAAATCCGGCTTGACATAGTAAAACCGGAATTATATAATATTTAACTGTGACAACACTTTCCGGCAGTGTGCCAAAGCCCCGGCAGGCTGGCGGATCATGGAGACGGATCAGTTCCTATGTGTAGAAATGCGGCCCGGACATCCGCATGAAAGGCAGGAGGTATCCGGCATAAGAGAAGCGTTTGAAGTAACTTGATTTTGTATGGAGGAAACATGATGAAAACATTTATGGCAAGTCCCGCTACGATCGAAAAAAAGTGGTACGTAGTGGACGCTACAGATATGACACTCGGACGTCTGGCATCTGAGGTTGCAAAAGTGCTGAGAGGAAAAAATAAGCCTATCTTTACCCCTCATATTGATACGGGCGATTATGTGATCGTGACAAATGCCGAAAAGATCAAAGTGACCGGCAGGAAAATGGATCAGAAAATCTACTACCGCCATTCCGATTATGTCGGCGGTATGAAAGAGACTACATTAAAAGAAAAGCTGGCGAAGAAGCCGGAAGAAGTAATAGAACTTGCTGTTAAAGGCATGCTTCCGAAAGGACCTTTAGGGAGAGAGATGTATAAGAAACTCTATGTTTATGCAGGCCCGGATCACAAACACGCTGCACAGAAACCGGAAGTATTAACATTTTAACCAGAAGGACTGAAAGGAGAAAAGTAAAATGGCTAAAGCAGCAAATAATTTTTACGGTACAGGTAGAAGAAAAAAATCGATTGCCAGAGTTTATTTAAAACCCGGCAAAGGAAATATTACAGTTAACAGACGCGATATCGATGACTATTTCGGACTTGAAACGTTAAAGGTTATCGTTCGCCAGCCTCTGGCGCTGACAGAGACAGTGGATAAATTTGATGTGATCGTGACAGTGAAGGGCGGCGGTACGACCGGTCAGGCAGGCGCGATCAGACACGGTATCGCAAGGGCTCTTCTCACAGTGGATAATGACTACAGGCCCGCTTTAAAGAAAGCCGGTTTCCTGACAAGGGATCCTCGTATGAAAGAGAGAAAGAAATACGGCTTGAAGGCGGCGAGACGTGCACCGCAGTTCAGCAAGAGATAGTTACAAACAGAATAAGAGATTTAGGGAAACCCTTGAAAGTCCAGTATTTTCAAGGGTTTTCTTTATGTCTGCGTTATCTGAAATTGTGGTAAAAAGTGTTGGATTTTGAAGCGTAGCACACAAGTAGCACACAAATGAGGGCATAAAAATCTTGTGCCTTGCGTAAGACTTTTGTATAATGCGGTTATCAAAGAAAAGGCGGTGTTTTCATGGACAGAACAGCGTATAAGAACCGGCATATCAAAGAGCATTACGACAGGATAAACCTCGTTATACCCAAAGGCGAAAAAGACAGGATAAAGGGCGTATGCTCTAAAATGGGGGCAAGCGTCAATGAATATCTCTACATGCTTGTCTGTAATGACCTTGCGGACGGTACAAGCAGAATGGCAGAAAAGAAGCAGGGTTTTAATGCGGAACAGGAGAGGAGGCTTGAGAAATGGCAAGTACCAAGAAAATATTATGAAATGATAGAGGATTTGTCCTATACCAAAGACGAGGGATATTTTATCTATCTGAAAAAGGGCTATATAAATGA
>CAJUDM010000040.1 GCA_910584915.1 uncultured Lachnospiraceae bacterium | reverse complement strand
ATGAAACAGATGAACTTATCTGGGCAAATACATGGAATGAGAATATTGAAAATGACACTTTTACAATTTCGTTAAATGATATTTTGAAAGAAAATGAGTATGTGATAAGATTTGTCGGGGCCGAAATAAATTATGCAAAAATTGAAGTTGCTTTTGAGAGTGATTTAGTGCAGGAACGGGTACGTCCACGCAAATCTAATTAGAGCAAATAACAGTTTGTACATTTCTGTTTTACCAGTGGTAGTCAAGGGGCGACAGTCCATGTGCTGTCGCCCCTTGATTTATAAAAACGTAACTGAAAACCATGTACCTCCCCCCATGTGGAAGAAAGGTAGAACTATATCAGCTCTAAAAATGCCGCTCTCCCATCCCAATCATCTTCCCGAGCTGTTCCACGATCCCGGCGCTGCCGTTCACGGAGATCTCGCCCACTTTTTCGCAGATCTTCTCCAGATACTCCAGCTCTTTCAGCTTGTAGAGTGTCTGATTCTCCTCCATCAGCTTCGCCGTATTTAAGAGCGACCTGGTGGATGCCACCTCTTCCCTCCTGGAAATCACGTTTGCCTGCGCGGTTTTCTCCGCCATCAGGACACGGTTCATGATCTCCCTGATCTCACCGGGCAGGATGATATCCTTGATGCCGGCAGTCAAAAATTCCACGCAGAACATCTCCTCCCTCTCCTTCAGCGCCCCGTAGATCTCTCTGGAAATCCGCTCTTTCGCCTCCAAGATCTCATCCAGTTTGTAGTTGCCCGCTATCTCGCGGATGGCAAGCTGCACAGCCGGATAGAGCTGGGTTTTCAGATCCGAGATCGTAGACACAAGTTCCACCGCGTCCCGCACCCTGTACATGCACGCCACATTCATCCGGATACCGATCTTATCCTTTGTCAGGATCTCCTGCCCTGCGATATCCAGCGTCTGCTGTTTCATATCCACCACAGTGCAGGTGACGACATGGCGGTAATTCCAGAAACGATACAATCCTTTGGCAAGCGGCTCCTGCATCACATTGTCGTAATAGACAAGCCCGACCTCGCCCTCCCCCACCCTAAGTTCCGTGTAGAGGCTCTTCGGAAGCACGGAAAGCATCTGTTTTGTGAGCTCCGCGCCGATCAAAGTCTCTTCCATCGATACCACTTTCATCTCATACCGATCGAACACATTCCAGAAAACATATTCTTCTCTGGTCGCAAAGGAAACCAGATTTCCGTTCCTGTAGAGAAACCCGACGGAGCCGTCCGGTATTTCCATATGTACGGTGGCATTCAAAAACGCCGGATCTTTAGAAAGTATCTGGTAGGGCACATCCGGAAAATTCACCTCTCCGAGCATCTTTTTGACCACCACCGTATAGCCCGCCATCTGAGAAAAGTGATAGATTCCCGCCGTGACCATTTTCTGAAACACTCCGTTTTTCAATACAAATCCTGCCTGATCATCCCTGATAATATATTTCATGTCAATACCTCCCAATATAATAAATAATACTTTCAACATATGATACAATTAATTTTCATAATACTTTTATCCCTCCTTCATCCGCCTTCTGCGGAAGGAGCGTTCAGCAGTCTTTCAAAGGAAAGGACGAACTGCCGTGCAGACACTGTTCGGACAACACAAACTTCCAAATTGCCGTAAAATATCTCTCAACATGCCGCTGTTTCCTTTTCCATCCTGCGGTATCCCGCTCTTTCAGGCAAAAGGCGGATCGACAAAGACAAAACTGCCGTCCATGTCCGAATTCGGGATAATCGTATTACGTTTTTGCGGATTCGAACCGCAGACTTGACAGGTCTTACCATTACACTGTGTACTCTGCCAACTGAGTTACCGTTTTCACGGGAGGGATTTGAACCCTCGACAACACAATCCCTCTTAACCACAGGTTAAGTTTGTTGAAATATTTATGGAATACCGAACGGCACGCCGCCGGCACCGCCGGGCAGAAAGTGACTTCCGATGCCCGCGCTCAATAAAACATTTCCCTATCCTTTCACTACGCCCACCGTCTTCAGTTTCCGGACGGGCATCACCATATCTGTCTGCTGTGCCATAACCTGATCGATATCCTTGTAGGCGAACCTGCATTCCTCCGCCACATCGTTTTTCTTTCGCTTTCCCAGCACAACATCCTGCTCCTTTAAATCCACCATCACCTGCTCGATGCTGAACGCCTTCATGGCTCCCGATCTGGAATAACATCTCCCCGCGCCGTGGGAGGATGTGCAGAAGGATTCCCTGTTGCCTTTTCCCTCCACCACATAGCTGTAAGATCCCATGGCTCCCGGTATCACTGCCATCTCTCCCTCGCGCACTCTGGTGGCGCCTTTTCTGTGTACCCAGACATTCTCCCCGTAATGATTTTCCAGCGCCGCATAGTTGTGGTGACAGTTGATCTCCTGCCCGAACTCCACCGTATGCCCGGTATGCTTTTCAATCAGCTCCTTCACCGTCCTGCAGGTTTTATCCAGCATGCGGGCGCGGTTCTCAAAGGCATAGTCCATGGCGAGATTCATCCAGTTGATATACTGCTGCCCTTCTCTCGTATGGACCGGCAGAAACGCCAGGTGATACTCATCCTTCACCTCGCTGTACCATGTGCGGTTCAGTTCTCTCGCCTTCTTGTGGAAGTGATCGCAGATTGCCTTCCCGAGATGGCGGCTCCCGGAATGGATCATCAGGCACAAAAATCCCTCCTGATCCTCCTGAAGCTCAATGAAATGATTGCCGCCCCCCAGGCTTCCCACCTGAAAATACCCGTCCTCGATCAGAGGCAAAAGCTCTGCATCCTCCTCATACTTCTCCATCTCCCCCTTTGCCTTATCAAGCACCTCCGACTCCTGCAAAGTCTTATAGCGCTCCGTGTTGAGCGGGATGGACCGCATGATATTCCCGATGATCGCCTGGATCAGCGTACCGTTCCCCGTCTGAATCCCGCGGATATCCTCCACCCTGATATTCGTCGGAATAAAGTCCATCCCACATCCGATATCCACACCAACCGCGTTCGGAATGACCACATCCTTCGCCGCGATCACGCCGCCGATCGGCATCCCCTTCCCCGCATGGGTATCCGGCATCAGACATACCCACTTATGTAAAAACGGAAGCTGCGCCAGATGATACGCCTGCTCCAGACAACTCTCCTCCAGCCGGCTCTCATCTTCCAACCATATTTTAATCGGAACCCTCGTCTTATCATTACAAATCACAAACATATCCGCACCTTCCTTTCCTGTAATCTCTGATAAACTGACATTTACTGTTCTTTTTACAGACTGATATTTATTGTATTTTTCCAAATCAGACAGTCAATTATATTCTCCGTCATTCTGCAAGTGACACCCCAGTCCGAATGGAAACAAAATTCTCAAGGAGCCCTTTAAAAAGCGTCGGCACTTAGTGAATGCGAAATTTTTTATAAAAATTTCGTATGAGCTTAGTACCGCTACGCTGTTTCACAGGCTCTTGAAAAACAGAGCCGGCGCGAGCGTGGCGACGGAGAATTTTGTTTCCATTCGGACGGACTCGTCACCAATGAACTGATCCCATTATAGGAAATATTTCCCTCAAAATCATTTCAAAAAAGTTGCGAAGTGTAGTAAAATAAAAATGCGGCAATCAAAAGCCAAACCTCAGATACAGACCAGAAACGAGGAGACCTATGTCCGACTTCCAGGAACTGATAAAAAGCTTTCCCAAAACAAGAGAATACGTCCGCGACTTTTTTGTCTACGGCTTCAAGACCAGAGATGAGTTTAAGGAGAAAAGCCCAAGGACCTACGACAACGAGCGAAGGCGCCTCGAGAGCTGGCTTGGGGCGTATGTGCGGAAGGACCATGTCCCGAAAGGTTCCAACATCTCTCTCGCCATCGACAGCAATCTCCTCGACACAAACCCGCTGTTTCAGGTATGGAAAACGAAGAGCTTCACCGACAACGATATCGTGCTGCACTTTCTGATACTGGACCTTCTGCAAAGCGGCGATGCGCCGAGCGCCGAGGAGATCACGGAACACCTGCTCACCAAATATGAAGCTTTGTTCGATGTCCAGACCGTCCGCAGGAAATGCAACGCCTATGTGAGAGAAGGACTTCTGCAAAAAAAGAAAATCGGAAAGACAGTCGTCTTTTCCCTTGACCTCTCCCTCGCCAAGTGGCTCCGATCAAACGATAACATGCTGGATGCGCTGGCATTTTATCAGATGGCAGAATGCTTTGGCGTTGTGGGAAACCATCTGACGCAGCAGTCCGACTTTCAGAACCAAAGCTTCCGCGTAAAGCACAGCTTCTGCGTACATACATTGGAGGACGAAATCCTCCTTTCGCTTCTCGACGCCATGAACCGGAAAATCGATGTGCGGCTTTCCATAAAGGGCTCCCGAAACGGAATTACACATACCGCGGAGTGTACGCCGCTCCAGATCTTCACCAGCACCAGGAGCGGCAGGCGCTTTCTGTGCGGCTATCTGTCCGAAAAGAAGCGCTTTTCCTGTTATCGGCTCGATACCGTCAAGGATGTCTCTCCCCTGAGCGCCGGGACTGATCCCGCATCGCAGGATGTATACAATGTACTGTTATCCACCCTTGAGAGAAACAAAAAATATCTCTGGGGCGTCTCCTTTCAGGGTACAAGCCGCAACCATCTGGATAAACTGACCATGAAAATTCAGGTCCGGGAGCCCTGCGAACAATACATTGTCGACCGCCTGAGGCAGGAAGGCAGAGGTGGCGCGGTCACAAAGCTGGAGGATGGCATCTGGCAGTACGAAAAGGAAGTCTTTGACTGCAACGAAATGCTGCCCTGGATTCGCACTTTTATCGGGAGAATCCTGTCGCTTCAATGTACCGACAAGTCGGTGGAGCGGCGCTTCTATCGGGATTTACAGGCGATGTACCGGATGTACCAGATTGATAATCCTGAGCGCACGGATAAAACGGAATCAAATGATTAGCCTGTACACAGAAGGGAAACATCATGGAACTATTCTCAGAAATATACAGTTGTTACTATCAGGTATTGAGACACCTGTTGCTCGCTCCGGGCGCGCTGACGCAGCAGGATATCCGCAGCCTAATCTGCACAGAGGGCTTTGAGGAGAGCCTTCTGTCCATTATCCCCAGGCTGGAGGGCGGCTCCTGGAACCTGTTCAAAAAGGACGGCACGCTCTACCGCTCCAGAATTTCCTCCTCCTTCACCACCCCTGTCTCGGCTCTCGAGAAATCCTATTTAAAAGCGCTGTTGTCCGATGCCCGGATCGGACTGTTTTTGGAACCGGCACAGCTCGACGAACTGCGCGATATGCTGACGGATGTATCCCCCCTCTGGAAGCCGGAACAGTTTTACTGTTTCGACCGCTTTTCGGGCGGAGATCCCTACGAGGACGAAGATTATCGCCATATTTTCCGCACCCTGCTAAAGGCGCAGAGACAGAATCGGTACGTGGACATCGATTACACCTCCCCGAAGGGCACGCGCCTGCACCATCACTATATTCCCGCCCGTCTGGAATACTCGGTGAAAAATGACAAATTCAGGCTTCTCGCCCTGAAGCCCGCCTCCTCTTTTGCCCCCCGCTCACGGCGCAAAAGAACGGCTTATGTGAAAAAAAATCCGGACTATAAACTGGAAATCCTCAACGTATCCCGCATCCAAAGCGCCTGCCTGCTGGAAAAAACATACTCCGCCCCTGTGGATCTGAACGCCATGATCCGGCGCACCTACTATAGAGAGCCCTTAAAACTCCGCATTGTGGACAAACGGAACGCTTTAGAGCGCGCCATGCTCCACTTTGCCAACTATGAAAAAAACACCACAAAAATAGATGAGGACACCTATGAATGCCTCATCTACTATAACCAGGGCATGGAGACCGAACTGCTGATCGAAGTCATGTCCTTCGGTCCCATGATCACCGTGCTCGGAAGCGACGGTTTTCTGGGGAGCCTGAGAGAGAGACTTTTGAAACAGGTCAAAATTTGTGATCATCCATAATACGTCCGCTCCAGAAAATCATTCACGACCCGTCCAATGGATTTTAGCAGTAACTCCTCCAAAATCCTGTCCGCCTGTTCTTTATCCACAAGCTGCGCGGTTTTGCATTGACATGGGCGGTTCGCCCAGGCGTTGCCGAACTTCATAAAGGAAGTGACCTTCGTCACCGTCTTCGCGCGGTGGATCACAGCGTTATATATTATATGGTCGATTTCTTTTGAAAGTTGTACATACTCCTCCCAGGATACCACCCGGGTTGTAACTTCCAGGCGCGGAAGCAGACGGGATAATTCACGTTCCGCCTGCATTTTGTACTCACCGGCATCATCCACCAGCAATATTGCCATCTTGTCAAAGCGGACTCCCTGCTGCGGATCGTACAGCGGACATCCGAACTCTGACATGACCGACGAAAAGCGCTTCATATCCGCCCGCTCCATCGAATAACAGTCAAAACGTACCATCTGCCGCGTCGCCTGGATCTGAAAAGAACCCTTCCCTTCTTTTTTCTCATAATGGAGGGAATCCATTGCATTCCAGTCACAAAAAACGTCCGCTGTCGCTTTCAGGATATCCTCCACCGGCAGATCTTCCAGCCCCTCAACCCTCTCATTCTCACAACAGGCATTTTGATATACGGCGGCATGATCCGGGCAGGCGCCGTTTTGATACTTCCAGAAATTTAAGTCAATACTCATTCTCTCTTCGCGCTCCGTTTTGAATAGTTATTCTTATACTATTATTTTTTAGTATACCACATCCCTCCACCAGCGTCAAAACGGATTGTCGCTGGCTCCGTAGCCAAAACGGACAACTGTACCCCTGCCATACGCCTCCCGGACCGCCAGATAATCCTTCTCTGCTACAGCCTGTTTTACACCATCCTCCCCTGTGCATATATAAGAAGCACTGCCGTCCGCATCGAAAACCTCTTCATACTCCACAGCGCTCCACCCCAGCTTTTTCTTATCAAATTCATATACCGTGACGCCATGCTCCGCCGCCGTATAAATACGCTTCTCGCCGCAGCTGACCGGATATGCCGTTCCCTGGCTTTCTATTCTCTCAATCGTATACAAAGTATCTTTGAAACTATAATACACCTTACAGTACAGCGCCGCATTATTCCCGTTGCCGTCATCATACGTCATGTCCGTGACAAAAAGGACATCGTTGTCCTCACCGATATCCCGCAGAGAAAACTGCTCCTCATCCCCCAACCCGGCGACAATACTTCCATATAAATCCTCATTATCCTGCGAACTGCTCTCTCCACAGCCAGCCAACAGCAAAACTGCCGCCATCACGGACAATACTATCGTATATCTGCATTTGTTCTTTCTCATTTTTTCTATTCCCGGGCAGACCCCTCTGCCGCTCCTTTCCCTTTCTGTTTTCTGCTTTTTGCCGGATCATTTCGCGCCGCCCGCCTCCTGTCGGTATTCCATCGTATCCGTTCAACCTTTCGGCTCCCCTGTCACACCGACACAGATCGCCTGCATTACCCGCAAAATAACGGAAAGCGGAACCAATGTTATCCAATGTCATCTCCTCCTTGTCTTCACAATATAGCACAGGCATAGCGCGATCCCCACCACCCCCGCCAGCAGCGCCGGAATTAACAGCCTTACATAATCCACCGTTATCGCCTCATAATTTCCGGTCACCATATAGCGGTACAGCATATAGTACAGCGTTTCGTTGGTTCTCTCCAGCATCCTCTCAAAACCTGCCAGAATGATACCGATCGCCAGAAACAACAGCCCGCCGAACAACAAAAGGTTCATTTTCCTGTTGTGGGCGTTGATCCGCATCAGGTCCTCCAGCGTGATCTGAGCGCTCTTTCCTTCTTCATCACTATTTTCTTTCACACAGCCTCCCTCCTCCAACAACAATTCATCCAGAGAAGTATGAAACAGGACCGAAATTCTGACAACGCTCTCCACATCCGGCATCCCGGTTCCATTCTCCCACTTCGACAAAGTCTGTCTGGAAACATTCAGCTTTTCCGATAGCTGCTCCTGTGTCATGCCGGAAAGCTTCCTCAACTGATAAATTTTCTTTCCAAGTTCCATATCACATTCTCCCATTCCAGTTCCGCATACATTCTAACTCACAAACGCTCCGCTTTTTGTTCGTATCCCTCGCTTTCAGCTCGGTCCATTCCAGTTCCGCATCTCTATCTTATCCTGATTCCCGCACAAAATAAAGCAACAGGCGCTTACATTCCCGCTCTGTATGTTTACAAAAGGGGGTAAACGCCTGTTTTTCTGTATAGATTTTCGGACGCCGCGAGAAAACAACGGACAGTACGCTGCGCGAACAGTCCTTATGTTCCAATAAAATGCTCCCTCGCGGCTGAACTAAGGTGCTAACTCAAATACATCAGTAAAAATTTCAACCCACAAATTCCCCGTCAGATGCTCTCTGCCGCGGCACGGGCATCCGCTTTCTCCTGTCCTGTGCCCCTCTTCCGGTTCCTGATTCCCGCATAGATTGTCCCGGAGATATTATGCCACACCGAAAAGACCGCCCCGGGCAGTGTGGCAAGGGGGTTCGCCGCGAAATTCGCCGTGGCAAGGGAGATGGCAAGCCCGCTGTTCTGCATGCCCACTTCGATCCCGATCGCCGTCACCTTCTTCTCCTCCAGCTTCAGAATCTTTGCCACCGCGGTTCCCAATAAAAGCCCAATGACATTGTGGATCGCCACAACGATCATCACCAGCGCGCCGCAGGTCATGATCTTCTCCACATTGCTGCCCACGATCCCGGAAATGATCAGCACGATCGCCGCAACAGACACCAGCGGCAAGAGTTCCCTGACCGCATCCACCTGCTTTGGAAAGACACGGTAGATCAAAAGCCCCGCCAGCACAGGAATAAGCACCACCTTCACCACCGATATCATCATCGTGAGAAGGGATACCTCCACCCAGGAGCCCGCCAGAAAATAGACCAGAAACGGGGTGCAAAGGGGCGCCAGAATCGTGGATACGATGGTCATCCCCACAGATAAGGGCACATCCCCTTTTGCCACATAGGTGATCACATTGCTCGCCGTCCCGCCAGGGCAGCACCCCACCAGGATCACGCCCAGCGCCAGATCCGCCGGAAGCTGGAACGCCTTTGCCAGCGCAAACGCCGCAAGCGGCATCACCGTATACTGGAGCACAAAACCGATGCACAGATCCTTCGGCCTCGTAAAGACGACTTTAAAATCCTCCGCCCTGATCGTGAGCCCCATCCCGAACATCGCTGTCCCCAGAAACAGAGACGTATAATTTGTCGCCCAGGAAAATCCCTTCGGCACGAAAAACGCGATCACGGAAAAAATGATGATCAGCACCGCGATATTTGACGACAGTATATTACTCCACTTTTTTATATTTTTCATGACAGCCCCTCCTGTTTTTTCTGCTTCCGCTCCCAGATCCTGCCGAGGGCATCCAACAGCCCGTCGGCACAGTGCTCCTTCGACAACATCCCAAGGTCTTCCTCCCCCTCCTCGGTGATCAGAACCAGATGGTTCGTGTCCGTGCCGAAACCGGCGCCGCTCTCCCGCAGGCTGTTCGCCGCGATCATATCCACATGTTTCTTTTTCAGCTTCGCCCGGGAATGCTCCAGCACATCCTCGGTCTCCATGGAAAAACCGCAGATACACTGATCCTGCCGCTTCCTCTGTCCCAGCTCCGCCAGGATATCCTTTGTGCGCTCCAGCTCGAGCACCAGGGGACCCTCCTGTTTTTTCGTCTTTTCCGCATTCACCCGCCTCGGGCGGTAATCCGCCACCGCCGCCGCCTTGATGATCAGATCCTGTTCATCCGCCCTGTCCATGACAGCCCGGTACATTTCCTGCGCCGTCGTAACCCGGATGCATGCCACGCCCTTAGGGGGTGCAAGATCCACAGGTCCCGTCACGAGGGTGACCTCCGCCCCCCGCTCCGCCGCCCGCCTTGCCACGGCATACCCCATCTTTCCGGTGGAATGGTTCGTGATAAAACGGACCGGATCTATGCTCTCCCTTGTCGGTCCCGCGGTGACAAGAATCCGCCTGCCGGAGAGATCCTGTTCCCCCGCAAGCTTCCTTATCACAGCCTCCACCAGGACCTTCTCCTCCGGGAGCTTTCCGACACCCACCGCATCGCAGGCGAGATGTCCCACCGCCGGCTCGATAAACTCGTATCCAAAACTTTTCAGCCGCCGTATATTGTCCTGTACAATAGTATTTTTATACATATAAGTATTCATCGCCGGTGCGAACATCACCGGGCATGTCGCCGCCACAACAGTGGATGAGAGGAGATCATCCGCAATGCCATGGGCAACCTTCCCCAGAATATCCGCCGATGCCGGCGCAACCAGCATAAGGTCCGCGCTCTGTCCCAGCGTCAGATGATGGATCTCAGCGGGATCTCTCCTGTCGAAGGTATCCATCAGACAGGGATTTTTCGTCAACGTCTCAAATGTCACCGGCGTGATAAATTCCGCCCCGTTTTTTGTCAGTACCACATGCACATCACAGTGCTGTTTTACCAGCATACTCGCCACATTCGCCATTTTGTAGGCGGCGATGCTGCCGGTCACCCCCAGCACCACTTTCTTTCCTCTCAGCATTCTTCTCCCCTTTTCTGTAATGATTCAGCCATCAATGTCGTTTAGTTAATAGTACCGGACGCCGCGAGGAAACAACGGATAGCCCGTTTTGCGGACAATCCTTATGTTTCATAAAATACTCCGTCGCCAGAAGACGCAGGTCCGTCTCACGCTTCGCTTCCCGCCATCTCGACCAGTGCCCCGTGCTTTTCATAGCGCGACAGAGAGGTGATCCGATTCTCTCCATCCACAAACACCACCTTCGGCGGATTTTCCTTCGCCTCCTCCAGAGTCATCTGCGCATAGCACATGATGATCACCTTGTCGCCCGTGGACACCATGCGCGCCGCCGCTCCGTTTAGACAGATAATCCCGCTCCCCGCCTCCCCGGCGATCACATAGGTTTCAAATCGGGCGCCATTGTCCACATCAGCGATCTGTACCTTCTCATACTCAAAGATCCCTGCCGCCTCCATCAGCGCCTCGTCGATCGTAATACTGCCCACATAATTGAGTTCCGCCTGCGTCACCGTCGCCCGGTGGATCTTGCTTTTTAACATTTCAAGAGTCATCTCCGTCACCTTTCCTGTGTTACAGTTCCACAATAAAATTATCGATCAGGCGTGTCTTCCCGATAAACACCGCCATCGCTGTCAGCACCCTTCCCTGCGCTTTTGTCACCGGTGTGATGCTGTCCGCATCCACCATCTCCACATAGTCGATCCTCGCCAGGGGCTCGCTCTCTATAATACCGCGCATTGCCGAGAGCACAGCCGCCGCGTCACGCTCGCCCTTCTCCACCATCTCTTTTCCGTGGAAAATTGCCCTGGAGAGCACCAGCGCAGCCTTCCGCTCCTCGTCATTTAAATAGGTATTTCTGGAGCTCTTTGCCAGCCCGTCCGACTCCCTGACGATCGGACAGCCGACGATCTCGATATCCATGTTCAGATCCCGCACCATCCTGCGCACCACCGCGAGCTGCTGGGCATCTTTCTCCCCGAAGTACGCCCTGTCCGGCATAACGATATGGAACAGCTTATTCACAACCGTACACACACCCTTAAAATGCGTAGGGCGGCTCTTCCCGCACAAGCCCTCGCTGACCTTCTGCGCCTCCACAAAGGTCGAAAAATCGGGCGCATACATCTCCTCCGGCGTCGGGTGAAAAATAAGATCCGCCCCCGCCGCCTCGCAGAGCCTCTTATCCGCCTCGATATCCCTCGGATAAGTGGACAGATCCTCATTTACTCCAAACTGGATGGGATTGACAAAATCGCTGACCACCACCCTGTCATTTTCCATCACTGCCCTGTCGATCAGGCTTTTATGCCCCTCATGGAGATAACCCATCGTCGGCACCAGCCCCACCGTGAGCCCCTGTCTTCTCCATTCTTTTACCTGTGTCCTGACTTCTTTGATCGATCCTGTTACTTTCATCATAATAGCCGCCCTTTCCATAGCCCGCAGGCTCCCACGCATGCTTTCCATGCGCTATGCATGTTCTTTATGCATTTTGCATGTTCTTTATGCATTTTGCATGTTCTTTATGCATTACGCATGTTCATATCTGTGCACGATCGTTATTCTGTACAATATCCTTGCAGACTTTTCTGCACAAAAAAAGCCTGAACATCCCACTGTCCAGACACACAACAAAAAAATTCTTATCTGAAACGTGCCGCCCTTTCACGGTGCAGCCATCTGTCGTAAGAATCCCGATCAATTGATCCGCTTATTTCTATTTTACTCATTCTGTATGTCGTGGTACAGTTCTTTTAGATACCGTCCGTAGAGTATCGTAGCACACCTGCTCTGAAAATGCAAGCGCCATATTCAGCCTGCATCATAGCAACATTCGAAGAGACATCTTCAGCTCCTTCCCAGTGCAAACCACGCCTCAATGCTACTCTTTCACCAAAATCGTACAGTAAAATTCGGTATCATCCGGGAACAAATTGTGATATACTATGTGACAGGGCGAACTACATCACCCATTTGAAAGGATACAGATATTATGGCACAAACAGAATCTTCAGACACCCTCCGCAGTAAATTAACAGATATCTTTGACGATGCATCTCTCGAAACATTTCAGAAGTTCATGATATCTTCCAAAGATTTAATGTCCTGCTACCGCTGTGCCATCATGGAGATCGAGACAAAATTCCGCGTTCTGGACGAACGTTTTTCTCTCGCCCACGACCGTAATCCGATCGATGATATCCAGAGCAGGTTAAAATCCCCGGAAAGCATCCGGGACAAGCTGCTGCGCAAAAATCTGCCCTTCACTCTGGAGGCAATTGAAGAAAATATATTTGACATCGCAGGCCTGCGCATCGTCTGCTCTTTTGTGGATGATATCTATATGCTCGCCGACTGTCTGCTGCAACAGGATGACATCACCCTGATCAAGAGAAAAGACTATATAGAAAAGCCAAAAGTAAATGGCTATCGGAGCCTGCACCTCATTGTGGAAGTCCCGATCTTTCTGCAGGATCAGAAAAAACTGATGAAAGTAGAAGTACAGTTTCGGACGATCGCCATGGAATTCTGGGCAAACCTGGAGCACCAGCTGCGCTATAAGAAAAATCTATCCTCCGACATCATCGAAAAGACAACGGAGCGCCTCAGCCGCTGTGCAAAGCTGAGCGCCCACCTTGATATGCAGATGCAGGAGATCAAAGATATGATCGAAGAAGCATGAGGCGGTGCCACTGCTCCTGCAGGATAACACCGCCTTCAGGGCAAACGGAATATTTCGCCTCCTACGCCTTCACCGCCTCCTTCAGCAGCCTGATGCAGAGTTCCATCCCCAGCTTTCCGCTGTCCATATAGAGTTCATAGTATTTCGGATTTCCCCATTCCCAGTCTGTCACCGAACGGTAAAAACCGCTGCGGCGTTTATCATTTTTCTTCAGGGCATTTCTCGCCTCCGTTTCGTTAAAGCCTTCCTTCTCCATCGCCCTCTTCCACCGTTTATCATCATCGGAATGGATGAACACTCCCAGATGGTTTTCTCTTTCCCTGAGAATATAACCTGCCGCCCTGCCGACGATCACGCAGTTTCCCTTATCAGCCGCCTCCTCGATAATGCGCCTTTCCTCCAGAAACAGTTTATCCGCCATAGAAAGATCTCTCCCGCCGGAATTTCCTCCCAAAGAGGTTTTAGAGAGATTAAACAGCCAGCCCCCCGGGCTGCTCTCGTCGAGCCCCGAAATCTGAAAGTGCGGAATCTTCAGATTTTTGGCAGCTTCCATCAGAATATTTCTGTCGTACAGTTTATAGCCCAGCGCTTCTGCCAGTCTCTTCCCTATCTCATTTCCCCCGCTGGCATATTTTCGTTCAATTGTTACAATATTATACATTTTTACTCCCCCTTTCCGGTCATTATGCTTATAATTCCATTATACTACTCTTTTTCTATTTCTCAATCTGTTTTTTAGAATAAATAAAACACTTTACCGAAAAATTGTTACTGTTCGCTCGCTATGTCATTAATGTTAATGGTTACCAAACGCCAGTAACAAAAAATTGACATTTTCTCATCGTCACCTTATAATTTATATTACAATCGTAATATTTAGGGATGGGATTACAGATGAAGACATTGCCACAAATTTCAGAAGCCGAATTTGAAGTGATGAAAGTCATATGGAAATGCGCACCGATCAGTACCAATGAAATCACCGAAAAATTGACGCAAACCACAAAATGGAGCCCTAAGACAATACAGACATTGATCAAGCGGCTTGTAACCAAAGGGGCGCTTTCCTATGAAAAGCAGAGCAGGGTATTCGTTTACACGCCTTTGATCGAAGAAAAAGAATACATCGGACAGGAAAGCCGCTCTTTTCTTGAACGCTATTACGACGGGGATATCACAGCAATGCTTTCTGCCTATATCAAGGATGACAGACTCTCCGCATCAGAAATTGACACCCTCCGCTCCCTTCTCGAGGAGGGTTCAAAGGACAAATTCGCGCGTTGAGCAAGAATGGAGGATTACTATGGCAGATTTTGGAATACGCTTTTTCCTGAGTAATATTTTGATTTGTATCATCACAGGCTTTCTTATCACCGCAAAACGGGCATTTAAAAATCATCTAACCAGCCGGATGCAGTTCCATTTATGGTTTCTGCTGCTCGGGATTCTTGCAGTCCCGTTTCTCCCCTTTCGTCCGGCTTCTTTTGCGCAGGTTCTCGCACTGCTTGGCACATGGAAAAATGCGGCATCATCAAACAGGGGGACGATCGCGGAGGGTATCCTGCATCCGGATACGTCCGGCGCTGTAAATCAGATGAATGACTTTGCACTGTCCGTCAGCAGGGAAACACCTCCCATAATTGGGCTGATTTTGTGTGGTGTATGGCTAACTGGCATTCTGGCTATGATTTTAGTAGTGATTAAATCGATATCCCGGTTAAACGCCATAAAAAAGTCTGCGCTTCCCCTGCAGAACAAGGCTGTCCGTATTTTATACCATAACTGTCTGAGGGAGCTGAACATAAAAAGAAAAATTCCCGTTTACAGCACCGCCTTCCTGAAATCCCCTGTTATCGTGGGATTATTCAAACCCCGCATTTATCTTCCCATCCACCTCATTTCGGATTTTAACGCCGCGGATATGCGGTATATGCTGCTGCACGAATTACAACATTACAGGCACAAAGACGCACTGGCAAGTTACCTTATGAACCTTTTCGGCGTACTCTACTGGTGCAACCCATGTGTCTGGTATGCGCTGAGGGAAATGCGCAATGAACGGGAGGTTGCCTGTGATACATCCGTCCTGAAGCTGCTTGATGAAAGCGACTATGAAAATTACGGAAATACCCTCATCCATTTTGCAGAGAAAGTTTCACTTACGCCTTTCCCCTTTGCTGCCGGAATCAGCGGAAGCATGAAGCAGATGCAGCAAAGGATTGCCAATATCTCCTCCTACAAAAAGCCTTCTGCTTTCAGAAAATTAAAGGGCTTTACTGCTTTTGTCACGATTGGCGTCATTCTTTTCGCTCTTGCCCCAATGCTCTCCACCTATGCCGCGGAGCAGGACCGGTATCAGTGGAACATTCCCTCCGACAAGGTTTCCACGGTTGACCTGTCCGCCTGGTTCAGCGGATACGAGGGCAGCTTTGTACTATATGATTTAAACGGCGATACATGGATGGTCTATGACATGGAGCACGCCACCTTAAGGACCGCCCCAGATTCTACTTACAAAATCTATGATGCGCTGTTTGGACTGGAAAAAGGCGTGATTGCGCCGGATAATTCTTTCATGGCATGGGACGGAACAAATCACCCCTTTGAAGCGTGGAACGGAAATCAGGACTTATTCTCTGCCATGCAGTCCTCCGTCAACTGGTATTTCGTGGAAATAGATCAGCAGATCGGCAGAACTGCCATTCAGAATTATATCCGAAAAATCGGATATGGGAATGAAACTGTAAGTGCAAACCTTTCCTCCTACTGGATGCAGGGGGCACTGAAAATCTCCCCGGTAGAACAGGTGGAACTTTTAACCGCCCTGCACAACAACCGATTTGACTTTGCCCCGGAAAATATAAATGCCGTAAAAAATTCTATCTGCTTATTTTCGTCGGAAAATTTTTCATCGGAAAGCAAAAACTTTTACGGAAAAACCGGAACCGGATGTGTTGACGGTCAAGATGTAAATGGCTGGTTTGTGGGCTATATAGAAACCGCTGACAACACATACTTTTTTGCCGCCAACATCCAGGCCGCTGAAAATGCCACAGGCAGTAAAGCGTCAGAAATCTCCCTCTCCATCCTGTCCGATATGGGTATATGGTAAATAACGAGGAAAATGGATGCCGTGCCTGCACGGACAGACATTTGACGAGAAAACCCATCGAGACGTCAGTCGAGAGGGAAACAATAACGATCTGATCCAGTGCTCTCAAGCATACAAAAAATGCTCCCTTTTTAAGTAATCCATGCAAAATGCAGTTACTTAAAAGAGCGCATTTTCTCAAATACAATTTTAATAAGTATCTAAATCAGCCAATATTTCAAGATTCGCCCTCTCATATTCATTGAATATGCCATCATCAAAATCTGCGCTGTCGCAGGTTGGACTGTACCAGATGCACCCCATAAAATAGTTGTATAGATCTTTATCCGCAAATATATATCCATGCCTTGCATATATTTCGTTTTTGGCTAAATGGATTACCAGCATTGGCTCATTTTCAAATTCCTCTTTTGTATAGTATTTTCGATCCGTTTCAAACAACGGTTCCATCACATTTGAAATATCCCGCACTTCCCTGACATTTTCCCAATACTCAATGATCTCGGAGTAATAGGCGCTGGCTCTATAATATTGGCTTCTCTCACCTACTGCGCTTATTATCTCTTCCTCTGTCCATGACGAATGATACTCTGAATCAGCGGCAATGCCATTCTCTGCCATATCCTCTTTCTCTCTTATCAGCTCAAAAACGCCGCTGATACCATAATCACTGCCATGATCTGCGTTTTTATCATTCAATACCTCCACATATATGCTGTCGCTTAGAAACTGAATATGCAATGTTCCACTGTTTCCCCATTCATCATCGGTATAATCAAAATATAATTCTGCCTGTTCTATTTTTCCACTAATATCCTCAATCATGGCAAACCGTTCTGTTATTTCCTGTTGTGAAAAAAGTGTTCCCGAAAAATGATTATCTTCTGTAATTTTGCAGGATAGTTCAATTCCTCCTTCGGCTAGAATCTGTTCATGCGTCTTTCCCTCACAAGACCAATAACCGCTGTATTCTGCAAAATCAATATCATCTTGAATCTCGTTGTCATTTTGCCTGGTACTGCTATTACCACATCCAACGAATAGGCACATTACAACAACACTGATTATGTACATTTTATATTTTAACATACTCTATACCTCATCAAGTTAATTATTGTTTTTTAAGTAATTACAAACAGATTCAATCGTTATATCTTTTGCCAATATATGCTGTTCAATATTTGTTACCATATCTTCTGCAAGATAAAATTCATTTTCCTCAGCTATAAATACTCTGATATCCGGACGGGGAACCATACCTGTCGGTCCTGCTCCGGAAACATAATATACTATGACAATTATGTCATCTTTCCCATCATCATTGATATCCCGAAAAGCAACTGCACCAACACTATCAAAAGAGCCTACATGCCCCATTGTATTATCTTCATAACGATAAGGAAATCTATATAATATCTGTTCATCCCTAAGCAGGAAAAAGGAAGCATACTCATGTTCGACATCATAAGTCGGCTTACAAGAAACAAAGGTAACTTCTCCCCAGTCATCTAACATAACATCAAACGATTGCTCTGGTATCATGTACTTATATATTTCATCTATCAGAACATCGCCATCTGTCGAATTATTATCCAAATACGTATCCATCTCACCCATTTCAATATTTTCTTGATTTTCCGGTTCACTTACATATGCCGCCTGTGAATTTATCACCTCATTTTCATTTACATTCCCATTTTCTGCGAGCTTCTCTTTATCTGTCAATTGCTTTCTCTCTTTCCTGCCATCGAAATACAAAATAATCTGCTCATCGAACTGTTCCTCCCCGGACAAAATAACTTCCGCATGATCCTCATGCCATGTAACCTCCCATATACTGCCGCGTATGCTTCCGCCGTCATCCCGCAACTCAAAGTCCGCTTTGGATATTCTGCTCTTGCCCTCATAGAGAAGCAGCCTGCCGGAAGCCGCGCCAAAGGGGAAATCAGCCTCTCCGACAGCCTGCAAAACCAGTTCATACGTTCCATCCGGTGAGACAGAGGTGTCCGCCTTTGTTATTTTGAAATCTGACACATAGACAAAACTCCCCCAAAGCACAGCGATCAGAATAAAAACAGCAGCCACAAAGCCTGATACATATTTCATTATTTTTTTCATTGCTCCATAACCGCGCCTCAAATCTCTCACCCCTCCGTATGCCCGGCACATCACCACCCTATTGCGCCAAAATCCAGATCCTCAACCAGGATATATTCATCTTCTTTCCGGAACGCATCTATCACAAGGGCTGTGACGATTCCATCCTCCTTTTTTATCCTGCCGCGGGGAATGAAACTATCCCTTGACAATCCCGCTAAATCGAACCGCTCTTTAAATTCTTCTTCCGCGACCTCTTTTCCGTTGAGAACCGCCGTCTGCGGCTTATATTCATCGTAAACCCCTGTCACATATTCTCCGTCACAGCAGGAAAAACAGACATAACAGCTCCCATCTGAACCGCTGTTCACAAGGATAATCGTATTTTCCCTGTAATACACTCCGCCAATATAGCTCCAATCCTCCGGCTCATACAAATCTGCAATCTTTTTTGCCATGCCGTCCTCACAGGTAAATATCCCCATTGACACATCATCCCCTATCATCAATTCAGGCACACCGTCACCATCAAAATCGTGCGTCCCGATATAACCGATGCAAAAGTCGCTGTCTGCCCAGTCAGGCTCCTGCCGCAGGACATACGGATCTGCCAAACAGCTTTCCATGTTGCGGACAATCTCTTTATAGGCATCCTCCCATTCTGGCACAATATATTGATTTTTCTCTTCCTTTCCGCAGGCGCCAAGCAGAGCGGTACATAACAGCATACTAAGCACAATAAGAGAGCCATACCTTTTTAAAAGCCATTTTTCATCTTCCACTATTTAAATCCCTCCATAACCCTCTTTCGGGTAAAGATTTACCCTCTCTTCTTCCGTCAACCGATTGGAATGCCGCCAAACATTACTGTCTCCTTCCGGTAAAATTATCTCATCGGTTTTTCCTCTGTTCCTTCCGCCTCTAATTCTTACATCGGTAAGATTTATTTAAATATTACATCAGTAAGACTTGAAAGTCAAGTAGATTATGTGCTGCTTCCGTTTCTTTTTGGATTATCCACAGAACATACTGACTGCCTCCTACACCACAGTCCTGCTTTTTTGTCCATGGTAAATTCCAAAACCTGCAAGGACAGCAATCAGTCCCAAAACGAAAACCGCCATAACCGGATAGCTGACACACATACCGAACACATGAAACATTTTATATCCCCCAAACACCTCTTTGATCAGTGTGACATTCGCCAGTCCAAAGTCAATCAGAGGTTTAAACCTCTGTGTGACAGCATCACCCATCGCCGCCAGGCCTACGTTGATAAACAGAATGGCAAGGCTTACCCCCGCCGCGCCCATCTGGCTTTTCATTCGTGATGAAACAAAGCCGACAATAAGGCTGTAAACTGCCCCTGTGAAAATAAGCCATACTGCCCCGACTACAGCAAGCTGCCATGTCCGAAACCCAAACATGGATCTCGCGTACGTCGGAACGGACTGGATTGCAGCGTCCCAGCCATGCAGGCTGGCATGTGGAAGAAAACCAAAAATAAAGGTAGCCGCCACATAGATCAGCGTCACAGTAACAGATGCCGCCAGGATACTGAGCAACTTCGCCGTAACAATTTTCCGTCTGCCGCTCCCGGAACTTAAGATCAGGTGATCCATACCGGTTGAGCGTTCCACGGCAAATACCGGGGCAATGATAAACGTAAGCGGGATAAACAGCAGAAACTGCATCATATGTTCGCCCCAGTTGACAAACAGATTCTCCCACAGCAGGATATTTGCAAACTCCGGTTCGCCGAGCGCAGTCAGCCTTTTTAAAGAATCGGAAAGCTTTGTGTACGCAAATGTATTCTGTTTCCCCTCCATTTCAAGTTCCGATAGCTTCGCCTCTAAAAGTGCGATTCCATACGGCTCCTCATCGCTTTCCGGCGGCGTCCCGTTCCAGTATTCATCCACCCTCTCCGTAAATTCATTGTATTTCAGCGCCAGCATCGTTTCCGGCTGGTCTTTGACGCTTCTGGCAATCATCCGGGTGTCTGTGCCATAACGGGCGCTCACTTCCTCATATATTTCTTTCGCCCAGACAGCCTTTTCTTCCTTAAGCGGTCCCTCATAGCCGGCTGCCAGCTCCTCATAAACGCTGTAACTTTTGCCGCTCCCGATCAAAAACATGGAAGTCACGAAACCTATCAGGCTGTAAAGGATAAACAGGCATACGAGCAGGCTTACCGTTTTTTTATTGAACAACAGCTTTCGAAATTCAAAATGAAACAATGACATCACGCTACCTCCCTGCCCTTTCCGGCAAAAAATGAAAAATATACAGATACGCGTCTTCCAGATTCGGCACAGCCTGCACCGCACTGTCCGCAGGCATTGATTCCGCAATCACCCGCACTTCCATAAGCCCATCCTTTGCCGCCACGTTACTGATCACCGCCTGCTTCTGGTACTCCACGAGTTCTTCCGCGGACATTTCCACAAGCCAGACCTTACCCGCCATCATCTTGACATATTCCCCGCTGCTGTGCATATGGTGGATCACGCCATACTCCATCATCATGATCTGTGAGGCGATCTGCTCCACATCAGATACGATATGCGTGGAAAGCAGTACCAGACGGTCTTTTGAGTAGGCGGATATGATATTCCGGAATTTGATGCGCTCAAACGGATCAAGCCCGGAAGTGGGTTCGTCCAGAATCAAAATTTCGGGATTATCAATAAGCGCCTGCGCAATGCCAAGCCTGCGCTGCATCCCTCCCGAGTAAGCGGAACAATGCCGCCTCAACTCCTCCTGCAAACCCACACTGTACGCCAGTTCCTCGATCCGTTTTTTTGCGTATGCTTTTTCCATGCCCTTTAACGCGGCAGAATATTCCAGATAATCCCTTCCTGTAAAATCACTGTAAAAGCCCAAATCCTGCGGCAGATACCCTATTTTCGCCCTGTATTCGTCGCCCACATCATGACTGTCCCTGCCATTGTATAAAATCCGTCCTTTGTCCGGGCGCAGCACATCCGCCATGATCCGGATCATCGTCGTCTTTCCAGCGCCGTTTGGCCCGACAAGCCCGTAAACCCCCGTTCCCATTGTGACAGAAATGTCTTTCAGAACCTTCTTGTCCTGATAGCTTTTTTCTATTTTTTCAAATTGCAGTTCCATAACTCTTTCCTTTCCGCTCTTATCCCGGCGCTCCGCCTCCGCGCATTGCCCTTGCCACTTTTACCGTGGAGAAATCCGCCTGATTGAACTTTCTAACGCTCAATGCAAAGAAAACCGTTCCGATCAGGACCGTGATCATAAGCCCCATAATCGGTGTTATGATAAAGCCATGAATATCAAATGCCATCCCCTCCCGCACGAGCTCGGCGGAACTCATTTTGTATGCCCCGAGCGCAATATATCGGAAAATGGACGTCACATAGGTGAGCGGATTCAGATACACGACGGGCAAAAGAAATCCCGGCATCACCGTAGTCGGTATATATGCGCCGGAAACAAACGTCAACGGCATCATGATCATGGAGCTGATCGTCTGGAATGAAGGGGAGTTGCGCGACACGGTCGCCAAAAACAGACCGACAGCGCTGAATGCCATCGCCGAAACAAACATTACCACGATCAGCAGTAACATCTGAAGCACATTGATCCTGAATCCAATGAGCAGGCTGATGATCATGGTAAGCGTCCCCTGCAACGTGGAAACGACTGCGCCCGACAGGATATTTCCGATGGAAATCTGGGAACGTGCGATCGGCGCGACCATAACCTCCTTCATATATCCGTCCGAAATATCCGTCAGGATATCTGCCGAGTGATTGATGCCCGTCTGAAAGACAGTCATAATAATGACGCCTGCAATCAGATAATTCATGGGTTCCCCAAAGCCGCTCATGGAAGATTTCATCATAAACGAAAACATCACCAGCATGAACATGGACATCACAATGCTCCCGATCATCCTCCCCCTGTTTCTGGTATAATTTAACAAATTCCTCTGTATAATTGCTGTAACCGGATTCATGACTGCCTGATCTCCTTTCCTGTGATTGCGAGGAATACCTCGTTCAATGTTCCATTTTTTGCCTCAAAATCAAGAATCGTCTCTCTGCACTCTGACAATACGGAAAGCGCGGCGGACGCTTCCTTTGTGTGGAAGACAACCCTGTTTTCTGCTTTCTCATAGGGAATCTTCTGCTCCTTCAATATATTTTCCAGCGGTTCCGTATGCGTACAGCTTGCATCTACCTCGGTTCCGGTATACCGGTGTTTTAAGTTCTCCGGCGTGTCATGGGCGACAATTTTCCCGTGATCCATGATCACAATTTTAGAGCATACCTCCGCTTCGTCCATATAATGGGTTGTCAAAAAAATGGTCATGTTTTTCTGTTTTTGCATTTTCCGGATATATTCCCATACATTCGCCCTTGTCTGCGGATCAAGCCCGGTCGTCGGTTCATCCAAAAACAAAACCTTCGGAAAGTGGACAAGTCCTCTCGCAATCTCCACGCGGCGCTTCATCCCGCCGGAAAGGCTGCCGACGACCGCCTTTTTCCAGTCGGTAAGCTCCACCAGGTCAAGGGCAAAATCGATCCGCTCTGTAACCTCATGTCTCGGAACCCTGTAAAAGCTGCAATGATATTTCAGATTCTCCTCCACTGTCATTTTTGCATCCAGCGTGGAATCCTGAAATACAATGCCGATATCCTTTCTGACCGCCCCCTTTTCCTTAGAAACATCATGCCCGTTGATACGGATGCTTCCCTCCGTTTTATCCAGGATCGTACATAAGGTATTGATCGTGGTACTCTTGCCTGCGCCGTTTGGTCCGAGAAACGCAAAGATGCTTCCCTCATCCACTGTAAACGAAATATCGTCCACTGCCCTGAAATCTCCGTACGTCTTTGAAAAATGTTCTACTTCAATGCTTGGATTCATTGTTTTTCCTCCTTTTCAAAAAAAGAAGCCCTATGGGGTTTTATTCCCATAGGACTTATCGCTATAGATTCTATAGTGCCTCCAGATTATTCATTTTTCCGGCCTGCCGCCAAATCCACCTCTGTCCGGAACGAAACCGTCATAATCCGGTGAAAAGCGTTCCGCTCCCGGTATGCCCGCGGGGCTTCTCCCTCTCCCGAAAGAGCCGAACGCCCGCTCCCGCATGGACATCAGCTGTTCAAACGATTCCCCGCCCATGCGCTCCCTCGCCTGGTCCATCCAGTCTGTTATACGATCCTCCTCCCTGCCGTCAGCCTCCTGCCTTCCAAACGCTGCGATGATCCTGTCTAAATATTCCTCGAACTGCCGCAATTCCTCCGGTGACAGACAGTCGAAAATTTCCTGATAGTCCGTTTCCGGCTGCTGCACTTCTCTGCCTTTCTCTGTCAGCCTGACAACCATAACCCGTCTGTCCTCTTCAGAAGGCATGCGCTCCACATGGCCGCTTTTTTCCAGCTTATTCAACAGCTCGTTC
The DNA here is from genome assembly GCA_910584915.1 of uncultured Lachnospiraceae bacterium. Classification (GTDB taxonomy): domain Bacteria; phylum Bacillota; class Clostridia; order Lachnospirales; family Lachnospiraceae; genus 1XD8-76. The sequence goes on along the minus strand of CAJUDM010000040.1, from coordinate 413 downwards.
AGCGATTGCTGCCGAATGCCCAGCAGATACGCCAGCTCCCTTGTCTTAATTTCCGGCTGGATTTTCAGCATGGCAAGGATTCTCCCCTGCCCTCTGGTCGGATCGGCGAACGGCCCGGACTGCGCCTGACTGAACATCTGACGGCGTTTCATCAGCCATTGCAGCGTAGAGAGCTTTTCATAGACAGCCGTATACATATCATCCATATCATGCCCCTTTCATTTTGTACTGGTACTTGTATCTTTGTTTATCCAATATAATACAGGTACCATTGCAATTTGTCAATAGTACCTGTACTATTTTTTTAAATATTCATTTCCCCTCAATCCGGCAAAAAGCATACTACATTATTTCAGCTTACTGCCACCTTTCAATTACAACTTTGTCAGCAATCCAGTGTTTTTCATCCTGAC
>CAJUDM010000039.1 GCA_910584915.1 uncultured Lachnospiraceae bacterium | reverse complement strand
ATACAGGTAAATCCACGAGATTACAAATGCGGGGTCATTACATATTGTCTGTTACCTGCTGTCAGTCAATTTGTAAAAAACCTCTTGACACTACATGGCATTTGTACTATAGTAGCGATGGAAAACGTTTTCTAAGCCTGATATTCTGCCGTTTGATGTGTCAGTATTATCAAGCATACATAAAACGCAGAGAAAAAGGAAAGTAAAAACAGGAGCAGAAATGGTTTCGATCAAGGATGTGGCAAGGCGGTCCGGCGTGGCGATATCCACGGTGTCCAAGGTGTTGAACGGCTATCCGGGCGTCAGCGAAAAGACGAAGAAGAAAGTGAAGGAGGCGATAGAGGAGCTCCATTTTGTGCCGAACTCCATCGCCGCGGCGCTCTCTTCCAAGCAGGCGGGGCGGATCGCCCTTCTGATGAATTTAAATACCCAGACCAAGGCGATCGATGAGATCGACATGCAGTATATGGCAGGCGCGATCCAAAAGGCGCAGGAGATGAAGCTGGATCTGATCACCGTATTTTTTTCCATGCTGAAGGGGAAATCGGTGGCGGAGATCATCCGTTACTTTCAGGCGCAGAGCATCGAGGGCATTATTGTCTACGGGATGAGCGGCAATGACAGGGTGCTCTGGGAGCTGGTGGAGCGGGGCGTATTTAAGATGGTGCTGGTGGATGTGTCCTACCACGCGGAAAATGTTTCCTGTATCGGTATCAACCACAGGCAGGCGCAGATCGATGTGGCGAGAAAGACGATACTGGAAAACCGGTCGAAAAAGATCCTGTATATCGCCGGGAAAAAGAATTCCTATCCGGGCGCGGAGCGGCTTCGGGGAATCGAGGAGCTGGCGGAGGAACTCTCCTGCAAACTCTTTGTCCGCTACGGGGATTTCAGCGAACTGAAGGCGAGGAATCTGACGTTCCAGTATGCGAAGAGCAGAGATGTCATCGTCTGCGGATCGGACCTGATGGCGATCGGCGCCATGCGGGCGCTGATCGAGATGGATATCTTCCGCCCGGTCTGCGGGTTTGACGGCCTGGTGCTGATGGGCTACGCCGGAAAACAGATGAACACGGTGCAGCAGAACTTTGCGGGGATCTCCGCCGCCGCGGTGGAAGAGCTTGAGTATCTTCTGCGGGGCGGCGAGGGGAGAGAAGTCATATTGCCGCATACTATTGTAAGGATGAAGTATCTGGATATTATAGCATAAGAACAGCAGATGCCTGTACAGTGCACAAGACAAGTTGCAGGCGCAGAGCGGCTGAAACTTTGTTTTCTGGTAAAGTGTACTGGAAGGGCATCTGCGGAACTGGAATAGAAAATAACTGAACCGCCAGGTGAAGTTATTTGATACTTCTCTATTTGCGTTAGCAAATGGAGAAGATTCCCGCTTTTTATTATGATATAAAAGAGTACAATATAATAAATATATCAGGAGGATTGTATTATGACAGAATTACAGATGCCAAGGAAAGTGTTACAGCTCAACATGGAGACGCAGCTTGCGATGCTGGCGGAGAGGAAGTACGGGAAAGGGCTGGCGGACTGTACGGACGCGGAGCTCTACTATGCTGTCCTGGAACTGACGAAGGAGATGACTGAGGTCACGGAGGAGATCACGGGAGAGAAAAAGCTCTACTATATTTCGGCGGAGTTTCTGATCGGTAAGCTTTTGTCCAACAATCTGATCAACCTGGGGATCTACGAGGAACTGGAGAAGATCCTGAAGAAGTACGGGAAGGAGCTTGCGAAGATCGAGGAGGTGGAGCCGGAACCGTCCCTTGGAAACGGCGGATTGGGACGCCTGGCGGCATGTTTTCTGGATTCCATCGCGACGCTCGGGCTGCCTGGCGACGGGATCGGGTTAAACTATCATTTCGGTCTGTTCAAGCAGGTGTTCAAGGATAAATTGCAGGAGGCGGAGCCCAACGAGTGGATCGAGAAGGACAGCTGGCTCAACAAGACGGAGACGACGTTTGATGTGTCATTCGGGGATGTGACAGTGAAGTCGCGGCTCTATGATATCGATGTGGTTGGATATGACAGTGGTGTCAACAAACTGCATCTGTTTGATATCGAGTCTGTGGACGAGAGTATCGTGAAGGACGGCATCAGCTTTGACAAGGAGGAGATCGAGAAGAACCTGACATTGTTCCTGTACCCCGATGATTCCGACGAGGCGGGTAATCTCCTGAGGATCTATCAACAGTACTTTATGGTCAGCAACGGGGCGCAGCTTATCTTGCAGGAGCTGAAAGAAAAAAAGCAGGATCTGAGAAAGCTTTATGATTACTGTGTGATTCAGATTAACGATACCCATCCGACCATGGTCATCCCGGAGCTGATCCGGATACTGGTGGAGGATAAGGCGTTCACGATGGATGAGGCGATCGAGGTGGTGAGCAGAACCTGCGCCTACACGAATCATACGATCCTGGCGGAGGCATTGGAGAAATGGCCGCTGAAATACCTGGAGAAAGTGGTGCCCCAGCTTGTGCCGATCATCAAATATCTGGATAAGAAGGTGCGGGAGAAATACCCGAAGAACAGGAATGTATGGATCATCGACAAGGATGAGAGGGTGCATATGGCACATATCGATATCCACTACGGTTTCTCGGTGAACGGCGTGGCGGCGATCCACACGGAGATTTTGAAGAACACGGAGCTCCATGATTTTTACAAGCTCTATCCGGAAAAATTCAACAACAAGACAAACGGCATCACGTTCAGAAGGTGGCTGTTGTCCTGCAACAGGGAGCTTTCGGCTTATATCACGAGCCTGATCGGGAAGGGCTTTAAGAAGGATGCGGATGAGCTGGAGAAGCTCCTTGCTTTCGAGGATGATGCGGTGGTGCTCGATAAGCTTGCCGAGATCAAGCGGACAAAGAAGCAGGAGCTGGTGGCTTATGTGAAGGAGATGGAGGGTGTGGAGCTTGATCCGAATTCCATTTTTGACATCCAGATCAAGAGGCTCCATGAGTACAAGAGGCAGCAGATGAACGCGCTGTATATCATCCACAAGTATCTGGAGATCAAGGGCGGCAAGATCCCGAAGCGGCCGCTGACCTTTATCTTTGGCGCGAAGGCGGCGCCCGCCTATGTGATCGCGAAGGATATCATCCATCTGCTCCTGGTGCTGGAGGAGATCGTAAATAATGACAAGGATGTCAGTCCTTATATGACAGTGCTGATGGTGGAAAATTATAATGTCAGCTACGCGGAGAAGATCATTCCGGCGTGCGATATCTCCGAGCAGATCTCGCTGGCGTCCAAGGAGGCTTCCGGCACCGGCAATATGAAGTTCATGCTGAACGGCGCGGTGACGCTGGGGACGGCGGACGGCGCAAACGTGGAGATCCACGAGCTGGTGGGAGATGACAATATCTATATCTTCGGGGAGGATTCCGATACGGTCATCCGGTATTATGAGGAGAAGAAAAAAGGGAAACCGGGCTATGTGTCCAAAAAGTATTACGAGAAGAGCAAGGTGATCAAAGAGGCGGTGGACTTTATCGTCGGGAAACAGGCTATGGCGGCGGGCAATAAAGAGAATCTGAAAAGGCTCCACGACGAACTGCTGAACAAAGACTGGTTTATGACGCTGCTCGACTTGGAGGATTATATCCGGGTGAAGGATCAGGCGTTTGAGGACTATGAGGATCGGACGAAGTGGAAGAAGATGATGCTGCACAATATCGCGAAGGCGGGATTTTTCTCCTCCGACAGGACGATCGAGGAGTACAACAGGGATGTTTGGCATTTAACTAAAATGATGTGAGGGCGATTATGAGGCGAAGCGGCGTATTGTTACCGGTTACGAGTATTCCGTCGAAGTACGGGATCGGGGCATTTTCAAAGGAATGTTATGAGTTTGTGGATTTTCTCGAGAGGGCGGGGCAGTCTCTGTGGCAGATACTGCCTCTGGGGCCTACCGGCTACGGCGATTCGCCTTATCAGTCTTTTTCCACTTATGCGGGGAATCCTTATTTTATCGATCTGGAAAAGCTGGTCGAGGCGGGATGGATCACAAGGGGGGACTGCGGGGAGGAGGCTCCCTGCGAAGGCAGCTCCGGAAAGAAAGGGCGTGAAGACGGAAGCGCGGAGAAGGGAGTTGTCGGAGCCGCCGCAGTCGGGAATGTTTCGGATGTCGATTTCGGAGAGAGCGGCCTGCGGAAAAATGCGTCACAGAGGTATGTGGACTACGGAAGGATCTACGAGACCAGATTTCACATCCTGAGAAAAGCATACAGGAACAGCAATATCGAATCCCGCGAAGAATATGTGGCATTCTGCGAAAAAAATGCTTACTGGCTTGAAGATTATGCGCTGTACATGGCGGTAAAACATGCCTTTGGCGGGAAGAGTTTCAATCAGTGGGATGAGGAGATCCGTTTCAGGGAACCGGAGGCGATGGAGCGGTACCGGGAGAAGTATGCGGAGGAGATCGGGTTTATCCGGTTCCAGCAGTTTTTGTTTGAGGAGCAGTGGCTTTCGCTAAAAGAGTATGCCAACGGGAAGGGCATCCGGATCATCGGGGATATTCCGATCTATGTGGCGTACGATTCAGCGGATGTCTGGGCTTCTCCGGAGTTGTTCCAGCTGGATGAGGGCTTTTTGCCGACTGCCGTGGCGGGCTGTCCCCCGGATGCTTTTTCGGCTACGGGGCAGCTTTGGGGGAATCCTTTGTACCGCTGGGAATACCACAAGGAGACGGGGTACGACTGGTGGATGAGGCGGATCTCGAGATGCTATGAGTTGTATGATATTCTGCGGATCGATCATTTCCGGGGATTTGACGAGTATTATTCCATTCCCTACGGAGATCCCACGGCGGAGTTCGGGCACTGGGAGAAGGGGCCAGGTTACGATATCTTCCAGGTGATGAAGAAGAAGCTGGGAAAGCGGGATGTGATCGCGGAGGATCTGGGATTTCTGACGCCCTCTGTGCTGCGGCTGGTAAAAAAGAGCGGTTATCCGGGGATGAAAGTGATTCTGTTTGCTTTTGACGGAGGCTCGGACAGCGAATATCTGCCCCACAATTATGGGAAGAACGCGGTGGTCTACACGGGAACCCACGATAACGATACGATCGAAGGGTGGCTTGAGAGTGCGAAGAGGAAGAGAGTTTCTTTTGCTATGAAGTATCTGGGAGTGAAGCGGAGAAAAGATATCCGGGAGGGGATGATCAGAGCGGCGCTCTCCTCTGTCGCGGACACGGCGGTGATCCCGATACAGGATTATCTGGGGCTTGGCAATGAGGCGAGGATGAATCTGCCCTCCACACTGGGCACAAACTGGAAGTGGAGGCTGCTGCCCGGGGAACTGACTGAGGAGCTGGCGGATCAGATGGCAGGGCTGGCGGAATTATATGACAGGCGGAAATAAATTCGCGGGATGACTATCCTGTGTGAGAAAACCCTGTAAAAATGTATAGACGGAGTTGTGTGTCTGAGGGGATTGGTTACTCGCAGCAGTTCAGCTTTCCCGTTTCACTGCAGCATTGCTTCATCGATTCATTTTGCAGGGTTGCCAAATGAGAAAAATATATAGTTATTAATGTATATATATTATCGTGAAATTATGAAGAGGAGTTTTATAAATGGAAAAGATATCTTACGGAAAAATCGTGAAGGCAAGACAGGAGGACACATCGGTTTTTATCACGTTTGAAAACGGGGAGCTGGAAGTGACGGCATACACCGATCTTATCATCAGGGTATTCTCCGATCTCTCGGGCGTCCGCCCCGGGTCCCATGCGGTAGAGGGGGATAAAAGAACTGACATATCTGTCAGAATGGAAGAGACAGAAGGCAGCGTGAGGATCTCCACGGAAGAACTGACTGTTCAGGTCGGGGATGAGGCGAGGTGCGATTTTTATGACAGGGACGGGAAGGCGCTCTGCATGGATTACCGCGGGGAGAGAAAACCGCCGAAGATGCTTTCCGACCAGATGCGGCAGCTTATGGAGCAGGAGGGGCACACCGTGGAGGATAGCGGGGTGGAGCACCGGGTTCAGGTTGTGAAAAAGATGGACCGGGGGGACTGCTTTTACGGCCTGGGGGACAAGACCGGCTTTATCAACAAGCGGGGCTATGAGTATGTGTCCTGGAATACCGATGATCCGAACCCTCATGTGGATTCCTACAAATCTCTGTACAAGAGCATACCGTTTTTTATCACACTGAAACAGGACGGGGTGTTCGGGCTGTTTTTTGACAATACATACAGGACATTTTTTGATTTCGGCAAGGAATCGGACGACTACTATTTCTTTGCGGCGGACGAGGGGGATCTGAATTATTATTTTATCGGCGGAGAGTCCATGCGGGATGTGGTCAGGGGATACACTTACCTGACAGGCACGGCACCCCTGCCGCAGCTCTGGACGCTGGGGTATCACCAGTCCCGCTGGGGGTACTGCTGTGAGGCGGATGTCAGGGGAATCGCGGAGAATATGAGAAAGCATCAGATCCCATGCGATGCAGTTCACCTGGACATCGACTATATGCGGGGATACCGGGTGTTCACGGTGGATGAGGAGAAATTCCCGGATATGAAAGGGCTGACGGAGGATTTGAGCGGGATGGGGATGCGCCTTGTGACGATCATCGATCCGGGCGTCAAGAAGGACGCGGGATACGCAGTCTATGACGAGGGTGTGGAAAAAGGGTATTTCGCGACAACGCCGGGGGGCGATATCTATGAGAATGTGGTCTGGCCCGGGGCGGCGGTATACCCTGATTTCGGCAGGAGGGAAGTCAGAAAATGGTGGGGAGAAAATCACAGGGTTCTGATGGAAAACGGTATTGCGGGTATCTGGAATGATATGAACGAACCCGCCAGCTTCAACGGGGAGCTGCCGGAGGATGTGGTGTTTCACGAGGAGGAGAGAAAGACATGCCACAGTGAGGTGCATAACGTTTACGGTCACAATATGGCGAGGGCGACTTATGCGGGGCTGAAAGAGCTGACCGGAAAACGTCCCTTTGTGATCACAAGGGCATGTTACAGCGGTTCCCAGAAGTATACTATGGCGTGGACAGGGGACAACCAGAGCCTCTGGGCACATTTGCAGATGGCGATCCCCCAGATCTGTAATCTGGGGCTGAGCGGTATGCCCTATGTGGGATCGGACATCGGCGGCTTTGGCGCGGATACCACAAAGGAGCTTCTGTGCCGCTGGATCGAGCTGGGAAGCCTGTCGCCGTTTTGCAGAAACCACTGTTCTTTCGGAAACAGGGTGCAGGAGCCCTGGACGTTCGACGAGGAGACGTTGGAGATTTACAGAAAATACTTGAAGCTGCGGTATGCGCTCCTGCCCTATCTGTACGATCTGTTCAGGCAGGAGGAGGAGAGCGGCATGCCGCTGATGCGCCCGATGGTTCTGGAGTATGAGAAGGATGAGGAGACCCGTAACATGAACGGACAATTTATGCTCGGGGAGAGCCTTCTCGCGGCGCCGGTGGTGGAGCAGGGAGCCACAAGAAAGATGGTCTATCTGCCGGAGGGCGAGTGGTATGATTACTGGAGCGGCGAGAAACTGGAGGGCGGACAGTATGTGATCAGAAAGGCGGCGCTGGAGGAGTGCCCGCTGTTTGTGAGGGCGGGCAGCATCATACCGCACTATCCGGAGATGGACCATGTGTCGAAGGAGAAAGATAAGGAGCTGATCCTCAGAGTGTACCCGGGGGAGGGGGAATATCTCCACTATCAGGACAACGGGGAGGACTTTGCCTACCGTGACGGGGAGTACAATCTATACCATGTGGCGTGGAAGGACGGGAAAGTTTCCGTGACAATGGAGCATCATGGGTATGAGCCGGTGTACGAAAGAGTGATGGTGCAGTGCGGGGAGGAACTGTGGGAAGCGGAGATTTTGTGAAATTCTGCTGTATGTCTTAGCAGGCGGTGAGGTATTGAGATGCAATGTGATGATGGCGAACGTAAGACCTTTCGTATAAAGAGGAGGATAATTTTATTCATCCTATGTTTAGTTTGCTGTTTTTCCATAGCGGGATGTGGTGATGAGGAAAACAGGCAGGAAGAAACCGCGGTGGAAAATACCGGGAAACAGGCGGCGGAGGAACCGACAGAAGGATCAGACAGTGAGCGGATAGCGGGATCGACAGAAGTGTCAGCTGGTGGGCAGATAGCAGGATCGACAGGAAGTCGGACCAGTGGGCAGACAAAAGAACCGGCGGAGGAGTCGGAAAAAGAGGCGATCGCCGCTCCCGGGTTATCCGCTGAGGAGACAGACGCCTATGAGCAGATGTCTCTTTATATTCAGGAGGGATTTCGTATTTACGGGATAGAAGATGCTTACCAGGCATATTTTGGTGCGGTTGAAAGGGAAGAAGAGAAATTTTTCTGCGATATATTGCTGGAGGGGGAGGACGAACTGTGGAGAGAGTGCATCTCTTACACGGTGGACGAGGAAAATGCCTGGTATACATTTCAGGGACAGGACGAACGGATCTTTTCCGGGGATTCCTTCTGGATGTTGGATGAGGACGATTCCTTTGTAGCGGATTTAAGGGAAAACTACCGATATAAAGTCGGGATCGCAGTCGGGACGGATCTGCCGGCGGCTGTCCATTACGATTCGGAGAGCGGACCGATCGAAAAAAGGATATGGAAGGAAGTCCCATACAGAACTGTCAATACCGGTTACAGTTACTCTGTGCATCCGGTGATCTACCTCTATCAGGATGAGAGGCTGGATATCAATATCACCATAGAGTATCCGGAAATCTCGCTGTCGGATGAAGCCCTTGAGGAGAAAGTCAATGAGGCGCTGAGGGAAGCCTTTTTCTATGGCTATTATTCGGAGGACCGGTTATATCCGGAGGAGAGTGTATATACTTACATCGGCAGATCCTATCTGGTCACGAGAGAAGATGAGAGGTATTTTTCCGTCTGCATTTATGAGGGCAATTATACGCGCGGTACTGTTCATCCGAATGAGTGGGAGAGCGGTGTGACCATCGATATGAAGACCGGCGAGGTGCTTCATCTGGAGGATGTGATAGGGAAAGGGCGTTCGGTAAAATCATTGCTGGAGAGCGGAGCTTTCGAGAGTCTGATCTCCTGGGAGGGCGAGCAGACGCAGGACTGGATCGACAGGCTGGATCTGGAGGAAGATGAACCCCCCAGCGAGTATGACTCCTATTTTTACCTGACGGAGGACGGGCTGGGGATCATCACGTTTCAGAGCAGATATTATAACTGCCTGGAGGCGAAATTTGAGGATCTTGGGATAGAGGGAGTCTGATCCGATGTCATTTGGTTACTGGTTGCCGGACGCCGTGATTAACTTAATGACATTGTCTCGACATATGGGAGTTATGATATCTGACATCCTGTGTCACATCCTCTGAAAACCAGTCCGGCATCTGAAAAGCGTTTGCCGTCTCCTCGTCCGGAAATTCGACTTCCGCGAGGAGGAGCGGCGCAAAGGGCGGCGCGAACTCATCCAGTTCCACGGTGAGGGAAGCGCCGTTTAAAAGTGACAGGCACTCCGGATTGATCTCCTGATCCGACAGAGGTATCAGGTATCTTTTCTTAGATATGACATTGCCGTCAGCTTTTGGCAGCAGGTGTTCATAGGCTTCTCTATTCAGCGGAAGGTTGTATTCCTCCCTGCTCATCATGCCGCTTCCTTTATAAGTCATATAGTATTCTTCATCCTGTCTGCGGATGCGCACGACAGGTTCTGTGCATAAATATGCCTGTTCGATCAGATGATAAGGACAGGTATCTAAATTTTCGGGTGTATGTTTCAATAAGAATTTGCGTTCTATTTCCATGGGAGGCTCCTTTTTAATATGGTATCTTTTACTATATAGAAAAAGAAATATTTCTGCAACAGGAAAATCGCCTTGAAAAACATATTTCAGGGCGATTTTTCTGCTGCTTCACATTTTTTACCCAAAAGATCAGTCGGAGTGATGTGAAAGCGCTTTAAAGATAAGCATTCCGGCAATAGCGCCTCCATCCGCATGTCCTAAAACCTGTTCACCGTAATAGACCATTCTGCCAAATTTAGCAGGCAGAAATTTTGTATTTTCCATACCTTTTTCCGCTGCTTTGAAAGCAGCTGTAAGAGCGGCATCCTTTTCTTCAGAAACATGATTTTTCAAAGCTTTTACAGCGGGAACCAGGCTGTCCATTATGGTTCTGTCACCGACAGAGGACTTTGTTCGCAGACTGACCATTTCCAGACCTGCATCCAGTGCATCCGCCATATTTTCAAGCGAAGCATCCGTGAGGCCGTTTAATTTTTTTGCCATGCCCATCATACAGATCGATAAAATGGTACCTAAAGTGGAAGGCGCCGCTTCATTGAAGCCGGCAGAACATTGAAGAAATATTTTGCCAAGATCGATCTCTTCTGAAACAGAGACAATATGATAAATGGCGTCAAATCCTTTTTTCATGGAAATGCCAAGGTCTCCGTCTCCGAATTTTGCATCGGCCTGCGTAAGGAGATCTTCGTTCTGCGTCATAGTATCTGATATATTTTTGAGAAGATATATGAGATTTTCCCGGTTCATATAGAGTGCCTCCTACTTGTTCAAAGATGTATAAAAAGGTGTATTTGCAGGATATAATAAATATTTTTTCAGTTTTTCACTGAGTTTGAATACAGTGAGAGAACAGCCTGCCATCTCCATGGATGTGGCGAATTCTCCGATGTGTGGCATGTATATGGAAACATTCATATGATGAAGGCGATCAAAAATTCTGCGATATAAGATATACAGCTCTTCTGGCGGAGTTGCGCCAAGACCGTTGACCATTACAGATACTTCATCGCCATCTGCAAGAGGCATTTCTTTTAAAATATTGTCAAGCAGAGTGTCAGCAAGAGTATCGGCCGGCATCAGATTCTTTGTCTCTATTCCGGGTTCTCCGTGAATGCCCATCCCAATTTCGATTTCGTCGTCACAGATCGTAAAAGTAGCTTTCCCGGCCTCAGGCACAATGCAGGGTGTGAGAGCGGCACCGATGCTTTTGATATTGTGTAAAGCTTCATCAGTGATGGAGGCAACTTCGTCCAGAGACAGCATATCATCCGCCGCTGCGCCAGCAATCTTATAAGCGTAAACAAGACCGGCTATCCCACGCCTTTTATCGGACAGATATGCAGGAGCAGAGGCAACATCATCTTTTACGGTCATCTGTATGGTGTTGATATTGTCAAGCGCCGCATAGTCGCATGCCATTTGAAAATTCAGTGAGTCGCCGCTGTAGTTGCCGAAAAGACAAAAAACTCCGCCGCCCCGGTCGACAGCTTTTATCATTTCATACATTTTACCGGCAGATGGTGAAGCAAATATGTTTCCGACAGCACATCCATCCAGCATACCATCACCGACATAACCTAAAAACGTCGGGAGATGTCCGCTGCCGCCGGCAGTGACGACAGCCACTTTCCGATGGGGAGAAGGATTTTTCGAAAGAATAATACGGTGCTCCTTATCAGGGCTCATCAGCCTGGCGCTGTGCGCTTTTATAATGCCATCCAATGATTCTGCAACAAAATTTTCTGGAAGGTTCATAATTTTTTTCATAGGCAGCAACTCCTTCGGCAATTATGTACGGTATCAACATAGTGCTTTAGAGGTTCCAGTTTTTCCGGTTTGGCTTCATTTAAATAGTCAGCGCCGAAAAATACCCAGTCGGCTCCCTGTTTCATGGCTTCTATCGCTTCTTCCAACGTGTCTGCGGCGCAGCTGACAGGTATTTTGACGGCGGCTTTTACTTCACGCAGTCCGTCGGACTGTCGGCGTTTTTTGTTATACTGTGACTCATCAAAACCGAAGTGGATACAGATTGCATCGACACCCATGGCCTCCACTTCCTGAGCGCGTCTGGGAGCATCTTCTACGCTGACGCCAAAAAGGTCGGCGAGGACTTTGATGCCGCAGTCTCTGCGGGCACGCAGTGCTTCCAGTGTGCCGCAGTCATTATTGACGACCGTTACGGTAGCATAATCGGCTCCTGCTTTTTTGGCTTCCATAAAATAGGAATAACATCCGTCCTGCGCTTTGAAATCGGCGATTACCGGTCTGCTGCCGGCGACCTCTTTCAACGCGGTGATGGCTTTATATCCCTCGCCATACAGCAGAGGGGTACCGGCCTCGATCCAGTCACAGCCTGCTGCAACAGCCATTTTGGCTATTTCGACAGCTGATTTCATGTCGGGTACATCTATGGCCGCCTGTACCCAGGGAGTTGTGTTTTCTTTCATGGTAAAACCTTCCTTTCTTTTGATATAGTGTATAGTTGCTGAAACTTATCAATATTATAAAAGCATTTTACAAAAGTATTAATAAGTTTATTACATTATAAATAAAGCATTTTTTCGTGTCAATACTTTATTAAAATTATTTTGCAAAATATAATTAAAAAAGTATTTGACAAAATAGAAGCGGCTATGATATAGTGGGCTAAAGATAAAGAGGACGACAACATGAATCGGGAGAGATGATAAGTATGGGGAATAAAGAGATTGTACGTATGGAGAATATAAAAAAATCATACTCGAATATCGAAGTGCTTCATGGTGTGTCCCTCACTGTAAAGGAGGGAGAGGTCCATGCTCTGCTGGGGGAAAATGGTGCCGGAAAATCAACTTTGGTAAAGGTATTGATGGGAGAAGAGAAGCTGGATGAGGGAGAAGTTTTCTGGGAGGGACGCGCTATAAAGATAAGTAATCCGGGAGAGGCGCAAAGGACAGGGCTGTCAATGATCCATCAGGAGCTAAATCTTATCCCTGATATGACTATCGCTGAAAATATGTTTGCCGGACGGGAGATGAAAAAGGGGTGTATTGTCAGAAAACAACAACAAAACAGAGCAGCGGGCGAAGCCCTTAAAAGGATAGGGCTGGAATTGGAGCCTAAACATAAGGTGCGGTGGCTGAAGACGGCACAGATGCAAATGGTTGAAATTGCGAAGGCAGTATCGTTTGGTGCCCGGCTGATCATTATGGATGAACCTACGTCTTCTATCAGTCAGGGAGAATCGGAGAAACTTTTTGCGGTGATCAAAAGACTGAAGGCAAAAGGTATTTCATTTATCTATATTTCTCATCGCCTGGAAGAGATCTTCTACATAGCGGACAGGATAACAATCTTGCGAGACGGGACAATGGTCGGTGAGGGAGATACAGAATTCTTTGATAAAGATTCTTTGATCAAGCTGATGGTTGGAAGGGAATTGAAAGACTATTATCCAGTGAGAGAAAACAGATCGGAGAAAAGAGTAGTTCTTTCGGCGAAAGGACTCAGTAGAAAACGTGAATTTCAGGATATCCATTTTGAACTGAGGCAAGGAGAAATTCTCGGTTTTGGCGGGTTGGTAGGAGCCGGAAGGACAGAAATGGTAATGGCATTATTTGGCCTGACGAGATTAGATGGCGGGGAAGTAGAACTATTCGGAAACTCTGTCCATTTAAAGACGTCAAGGAGTGCAATAGCGCATAAACTGGCGCTGATTCCGGAGGATCGGAAAAATGTCGGATTGAATCTGCAAGGGAATGTAACAGACAACATAATGGCTGTGACAGAGAAGAAATATAGCCGGTTTGGTTGTATTAATTACAAAAAGCGAAAGATAATGGCTTCGGAGATGATAGATAAACTTTCTATAAAAACCGGCTCACTCAACCAGTTAACCGGTAAATTGAGCGGAGGAAACCAGCAGAAAGTTGTTCTGGCAAAATGGCTCTTAAATGAACCGGATATACTGATTCTGGATGAACCGACCCGCGGAATCGATGTCGGCTCAAAAGCAGAGATTTATAAACTGATCAATGATATGGCACAACAGGGGAAATCTATTATTTTTATTTCATCGGAAATGCCGGAGTTGATCGGAATGTGCGACAGAGTCATAGTATTGTGCGAGGGAAGGATGGCGGGGACTCTGGAAAAAGAAGAGATAACACAGGAAAAGATCATGGCATTGGCATCAGGTACTGAGGTTTCCAGATAAAACGGGAGGAAAGCAGGTTATGAAGTATAAAGTGATGGCAGGTTTGAAAAAAACATCTATATTTTGGGCGTTATTATTGCTTGTGATCATTATGTCAATTTTATCGCCTTCCTTCCTAACTGGAAGGAATCTGGCAAATGTAGTCAAGCAGATATCGATCAACGGCATACTGGCTGTGGGAATGACTGTCGTGATCATTACAGGAGGAATCGATCTGTCAGTAGGCTCCATTGTTTCCCTCTCCAGCATCGTGGCAGCTATGTTTGCGGTTGCTAACAGCGGATATCCATTGTTTGTTCCTGTTATTCTGGCATTGTCTACGGGAGTGTTGGTGGGTTTGTTTAATGGAGCTGGCGTCGCCTATGCAAAATTTCCACCCTTTATCATCACATTGTCTTCGATGACGATTGTGCGCGGCATTTCTTTGCTTGTCACAAATGGCATTCCTATTTTTGGGCTCTCAGATGGCCTGATCAATCTTGCTAACGGGACAAGCCTGGGAATTCCAAACTTAATATATTATCTTATAGCCGTGTTTGCGGCAGGTTCCTTTCTTTTGAATTTTACAGTTTTTGGCAGACATTTGTATGCGGTGGGAGGAAATGAGATATCTGCCAATTCATCAGGGATCCATGTGAATTTTGTAAAGCTTGCAGCGTATTCGATAAGCGGATTCTGTGCGGGCCTTGCGGGACTTTTGGCAGCATCAAGAATTACATCGGGAAATCCGACAACAGGTGAAGGGTATGAAATGAATGCGATAGCGGCAGCTGTTATTGGTGGGGTAAGTATGTCAGGGGGGAAAGGAGGCTTGATAGGAACCATTATCGGGGCATTGCTGATAGGTGTTGTTCAAAATGGGCTCGATATATTGGGAATCTCTGCATATTATCAGAAAGTGATTCAGGGACTGATCATTATGGTTGCTGTATTTATTGATATAAGAAACAGTAAAAACAGTTGATGGGGATTTAAAGGAGGAATTAAAATGAAAAAAAGAGTTAGAAGTTTATTAGTGATCACGGTTATGCTTGCGGGATGTCTTGGACTTTCAGCCTGCTCAGGAGATACAAAAACTGCTGAGGCGCCGACAACTGAAGCGGTCGAAGAGACAACAGTGGCTGAAGAGGCAGCACCTGAGGAAGGAGAAGCATCAGAAAAAGAGACAGATACAGAAGAAACGTTGAATTTTGTTTATTTTATATCGCATATGGAAAATGAATTTCAGTCTCAGCTGGTTGCGGCGGTAACTGAGAGCGCGGAAGAAAAGGGAATCAACTTAACGGTGATATCGGCGGACAAAGATCCGGCGAAACAGGTCAGTCAGATTGAAAATGCGGTTGCGGCAGGAAACATAGACGGGGCATTACTGCAAGCAACTTCTGCGGACGGTGTGACGGCTGGTGTACAGGCGTTAAAGGAGGCGGGAGTTCCCACGATCACGCTTCATGAAGCAATTACAGCACAGGAGGAAGTGACATCATATGTGGGGCCGGATCTTCCGACGATAGGGCTGATCGTGATGGAACATGTATGTGAGGAATTAAACGGGAAAGGAGATATTGCGATCCTTGTCGGTGTTATGGGTAATTCTGTGCAAGTTTCCATCGCAGAATCTTATGATAAGATACTTGCGGAGTATCCCGATATCAATGTTGTTTTCAGGGATACAGCAAACTGGGAGACGGATGAGGCACTGGCAAAGGTGGAAAACTGGCTTTCAACGGGAAAGCATATCGATACGATCGTATGTATGAATGACAGTATGGCTATTGGAGCGATGCAGGCGGTGAATTCTGCAGGGGAAACAGGAAATATTAAAATATATGGCAGCGATGCGGTAGAACAGGCAGTGGCAGCAGTTAAAAATAAGGAGATGACTGGGACAGTATATTTTGATGTGACGGAAGAAGGGAAGGCGGCAATAGACACATTGTATGATGCGGCAAATGGGGTGGAAGTGGAAAAAGAAGTTCTGATGCCGCCGGCGCTGGTGATCGAAGATAACATAAATGAACTTTTCCCGGACTGAAAAAGCAGAAATGAAAGAGTGCGGTAGATGAGATTGTGCCCAAATATGCCGGTCATATTTGGGCACAAATTTTCATGAATAAGCTGTTTTTTATTGAAAACTTTTTGCCACACAGTTATTATAGAATATGGAAAATATTGGTATTTATAAAAGAATATGGAGATAAATCGAGTCATTACATGGAAGGGCGCGGGGGGAGAAAACATGACTGTGAATACAGGGATGAGCAATGCAGCTGTGCGTATAGAAAATCGTAAAAAATTAACGATGCTTTTATATAAAGAAAGAGGACTGACAAAACAGGATTTGGCAGCAAGACTCCATCTGAGCCTGCCTACAATAAATCTTCTGGTACAACAGTTGGAGGATGAAAATCTGATTTTTTATCAGAGTTCAGAACAATCATCCGGCGGGAGGATACCCAATCTGGTATGTTTTAAGTATGATGCGTATGTATCGGTGGGAATTGAGATATCTCAGATGCATAACAGAATTATCATTATGGATATGAAGTGTGCAATTCTGGATCAGTTCAGCAGTTTTTGCTGTTTTGAAAATAAGACAGAATACTGGGAAAATTTGAGTGAACGAATGCAGGAACTTTTAAAAAAGAACAAGATAACAAAGAAGAGAATGCTTGGTGTGGGCATAGCATTTCCCGGACCGGTACAGAAGGAAGAGAAGAAGGTGTCTTCCTGGCTGCTCGGACTTGAAGATTATTCGTATGCTCATTTTGAAAATATTTTCGGCTATCCGGTGGTCATTGAGAATGATGCAAACTCAGCGGGATTTGCGGAGATATGGCTGAGGGAAGAACTGCACGATGCGGCATATCTTTCTGTCTCGAAAGGAGTTGGGGGAGCGCTGATCAATGACAGGACGGTGCGCCGCGGACAAAACAACTGTTGTGGAGAGTTTGGGCATTTGATGATCGTTCCCAACGGAAGAAAATGTCTGTGCGGCCGAAGGGGATGCCTGGATACATATTGTTCTACCAATATACTACATCAGTTTGGGGGAGGAAATATCAGCACTTTTTTTGAAAAGAAGGAGACGGATGAAGAACTGCAGAAAGTATGGAATGAATACCTGAATTATCTGGCTATTGGTATCAGTAATATAGCGCTGTCCCTTGATATACCTGTGATCATAGGCGGGGAGATTACGCCATATCTCGCTGATAATTTTGAGACGGTGCGGGAAAAAATAGCGGAGATCGATCCGTTTAAAAGAACAAGCGAAATGTGTAGCTTGAGTAAGCTGAGTGAAAATGGGGCGGCTATTGGAGCAGCATTGTTTATTGTGGTTGATTTTTTGGGAATACTGTAACTGGACATAAATGTTTTTAGAATATACTCCATTTTTTTGACAGGGAAATTATTTACAAAATTTTTACATCAAATCCATTGGATTAAAGTTTATAAAATGGTACACTGAATATATCAGAAAAAGTACGGCAGGGACAAAGGCAGAGCCGGAGAAGGGCAAAAGCCGGGGCAAGATGCGGTGCTGAAACGGAGGGTAACTGTGATGAATGATATTTGTGTATTTTTCGGGGAGGGTTATGAGGAGATAGAAGCGCTTACCGTGGTGGATATCCTGCGGCGGGCGGCGATTCCGGTAAAGATGGTGTCGATAACAGAAGCGATGGAAGTGACGGGTTCCCACCAGATCACGGTGAAGATGGACTGTCTGTTGTCGGAAGTGGATTTTGACAGAGTGGAGATGATCGTACTGCCGGGCGGTATGCCGGGGACAAAAAATCTGGAGGCGTGTGAGGCTCTGATGGATCAGGTGGACGCTTTCGTGAAGGCGGATCGTCCTGTCAGCGCGATCTGTGCGGCGCCGAGCATTTTGGGGCACAGAGGGCATTTGCAGGGCAGGCAGGCGTGCTGTTTCCCGGGAATGGAAGGACATCTGGAAGGTGCTGAGGTATTGAAAGTGCCAAGCGTTGTATCGGGGAATATTACAACGGGGCGCGGCATGGGTGCTGCGATTTCTTTTGCGCTTGCTGTTCTGGAGCGATACCAGGGGAAAGAAGCGGCTGCGGCAATGGCGGATAAAATTGTCTATCAGGGATAAATTTTGAGACAGGTCAGACAGAAATAATGTAAAAGCAGTATAAAAGAATAGAACAGGATAAAAATATAATATGAATATTTTGTTTTTTTTAAAGCCCAAAGGCGAATGTGTTTATGTGTACGACGACGATTCACTCAGACAGGTGCTGGAGGTGATGGAAACCCACAGATATGCGTCTATTCCGATGATTTCCAGGGCGACCGGCGCCTATAAGGGAACGATCACGGAAGGGGATCTGCTCTGGGATATCAAAAACCGCTGCGATTTAAACATACATAAAGCGGGAGATATCCGTATCAGGGAGATAAAGCGCCATCGCGACAACCAGCCGGTGAGTGTGGGGGCAAAGATGGAGGATCTGATATCCAAGGTGGTCCAGCAGAATTTTGTCCCGGTGATAGACGGGCAGAAATGTTTTATCGGCATCATCACAAGAAAAAATGTCATTGAATATTTGTGTGATAAGACAGAGAAGAAGTAGCGGCGCGGCGTGTGCTCTGTAATAAGGGCAGGCCGCCTTGAAACAATTCCATTCATTACCAACATATTTTGAAAAAGGCTGTCAATAATAACTACAGATAAGTCACAAAGGCTTATCAGAGAAACGAAAACAGTACGAAAATTATGGAGGTATGAAAAAATGGCTAATAGCAAAAATTCTTCTACTATGGCAGTACCTGAAGCAAAGGCTGCTATGGACCGTTTCAAAACTGAGGTTGCATCTGAAATGGGTATTAACCTGAAAGAGGGATATAACGGCGACTTAACTTCTCGCGAGGCTGGTTCTATCGGTGGCGAAATGGTTAAGAGAATGGTAAAGAACTACGAACAGAACCTGAAATAAGCGTTGCTTCGTAGCTGAAAAGTGATGAGAAAGAGCTGCTGCATAAATAGGTGCGGCAGCTCTTTTTCCGTTGGCACAGAGCCGCTCACAGAGCACATGGTGGCAGTTTTGAAATGAAACGACAGAAAAGGATCCGGAAGGGACGACAGATTTTTGCGGCAGGATACAGGAAGCAGGATTTTGCGGCAAAATGCGGGAAGCTTGACAAAATGCATGATTATAAATATGATGCAATGTGACGGGAAGAATCATATATAATGGGTGCGGGCGTATTGCGGACACGGGTAAAACGTTGAGATGACAGAGAATTTTCAGGTAGTACAGCGATGGAAAGGAGGATATATATGAAGGTAATAGTTGCGCTGGATGATGACAATGGCATGATGTTTAACGGCAGGCGGCAGAGCAGGGATGCCGTAGTCAGGGAAAAAATAGCGGAGATTACATACGGGAGCAGGCTGTGGATGAATGAGTATTCCCGGAAGCAGTTTCAGGACATGGAGATAAATATAGAGGCGGCTGATGATTTTCTTGATAAAGCTGCGGAAGGGGAATATTGTTTTATTGAAGATACAGGAATTTCGGGGGTTTTGGAGAGGGTGGAGGAGTTTATCATATTCCGCTGGAACAGAAGGTATCCCGGAGACCTTAAGTTTGATGTCATTCCCGGAGAGAATGGGTTTGCATGCATAGGGAGTGGGGAATTTGAGGGAAGATCCCACGATAAGATAACAATGGAAGTCTGGAGAAGGCTGTAACAAAAAGGAGGACGGTATGAAAAAAGTCTGGAAATTGCTGGTGGTATATGCGTTGTGCCTGGCGCTTGCAGGGTGCGGTTCCGGGGAGGCGCAGGAAGGCGGAGCGCAGCAGACGGCGGAGGCGGCTGAGGAGGCCGGATCGGAACAGCCTGCCATAAAGGATGAGGCTGGAGAGCCGGAGGTCCTGGAGGAGGACGCGGAGCCGGAGGGACGGTCAGGAGCGGGGAAGGAAAAAAGGACTTTTGACGACGATATTGTGGAAGAAAAAGAGGATGTCATTTATGTGGATGTTCCGGCTTATGCGGGGGATGCCTATATCGCGGTAAACGGGAATGAGCCGTATTTTTCGGAGGAAGAACTTTCGTCAGTCTCCTATGAAGAATATTCAGAACTGGACGGACTGGGGAGATGCGGCGTATGCGTGGCGAGTGTCGGGCAGGATATTATGCCGGCAAAGGAGCGCGAGAGCATCGGAGATGTAAAGCCGACAGGATGGCATACGGTCAAATACGAAGGGGTGGTTGACGGAAACTATCTGTATAACCGATGCCATCTGCTGGGATTTCAGCTGACCGGAGAAAACGCAAATGTCAGGAATCTGATCACCGGAACGAGATATATGAATGTCGAGGGGATGCTTCCCTTTGAGAATATGGTTGCCGATTATGTAAAGGAGACAGGAAACCATGTGATGTACAGGGTGACGCCGCTGTTTGACGGCGATAACCTGGTGGCGGACGGTGTCCTGATGGAGGCAAAATCCGTCGAGGATGACGGAGAAGGTGTTTTATTTAATGTGTTCTGTTATAATGTCCAGCCGGGAATCGTGATAGATTACACCACAGGAGAGAGCAGTGTGGACGAGACGGCTGCGGCTGAAACAGGTGGGAAAAACACTGCAGATACAGGCGGGAAAAAAGAGAGGAGCAGTGCAAAGGCGGCTGTGACAGACGGAGAAGGAGGCGCGGATACTGCTGCTTCGGAAGGGAAGAACAGTGAAGCTTCTGATTCTGCCGCACAGGAACAACAGAGACAGGCAGGGCAGGATCAGTCACAGCCGGAACAGGTGCAGCAGCCGGCTGCCCCGGCGGCAGGAGGCGCTTATGCAGTCAACGGCAGGAACGGGAAGATCCATATAGTGGGAGAATGTCCTGCAACCGGGACATCCGGCAATGCGATGGCAGAGCCGGTATATTTCGGTACATATGAGGAGGCTGTGGCATATTCCCTCTCCATCGCGCCCGGACTTGACAAGAGACAGTGCGGTAACTGCTGGTGATGATCCCGAGGGGACCGGCGGAATTACTGCGAAATGGGTGACAGTTCGATTTTCTGGCGTCATTGTTACTGAAATGGACTGCCCGCAAAAAAACTCTTGCAAATTCGCCGATCAGGTGGTATTCTGTTCTTTGTAAACAATAATAAAAGTTC
Source organism: uncultured Lachnospiraceae bacterium (assembly GCA_910584915.1). Lineage (GTDB taxonomy): Bacteria > Bacillota > Clostridia > Lachnospirales > Lachnospiraceae > 1XD8-76. The sequence continues at coordinate 8,124 of CAJUDM010000039.1, read as the reverse complement.
TTCGGGGTTGGGTGTAATTCCCTACCGGTAGTGATACGTTTTCCGCGGAGAAAAGAAACGGAAGGACGGCGAGTCTACGACCCATGCAAATGGCTGATTTGGTGAGAATCCAAAACCGACAGTAAAGTCTGGATGAAAGAAGAAACTGTAAAAGAGTAAGGATCGGGCGTCTGAATGAAACGGCGCGCCGGATTATGGCTTTGCAGCGATGCCCCGCATGGATTTTATGCGGGGCTTTCTTAATGCCTGTCTAGAACTGGAAACAGCATATAAGCGAACAGTGCATAGCTTCAACTGCGGATGAAGTATTAAGCAGCCGCAGTTGTAAGCTCGGGAAAGATGCATTGGGAGGATATATGCGGAACTGGAAACAGCATATAAGCGAACAGTGCATAGCTTCAACTGCGGATGAAGTATTAAGCAGCCGCAGTTGTAAGCTCGGGAAAGATGCATTGGGAGGATATATGCGGAACTGGAATAGGAGGAAAAAATGAGCGAATTGTTACAAAGTGTACAGGAAAATGTAGTGTTTTTACTGGAGTTTCTGGCAGTGGTCTGCGCGCTGTTTGCGGCAGCATACGGTGCGGAAAAGTGGGCAAAAAAAGTGGCGGGCGATACGAACCGGATACTGACTACGAGAAAGATAGCAGTGATAGGCGTGCTCTCGGCAATTTCGGCAGTGTTAATGCTGCTTGAGATTCCGGTGCCTTTTGCGCCGCCCTTTTATAAGATCGATTTTTCGGAACTGCCGGCTCTGATCGGAACATTTGCCTACGGACCTGTGGCAGGGATCCTGATAGAGTTCTGTAAGATCGTGTTAAAGCTTTTGATGAAGGGAACCACCACCGCTTTTGTCGGTGACCTCGCCAATTTTGCGATCGGATGCAGTTTTCTGCTGCCGGCATCCATAGTCTATCTGCTGAAAAAAACAAAAAAGAATGCGGTGGCAGGCTGTGTTTTGGGGACGTTCGTAATGACTGTGGTGGGAACGGCTTTCAATGCGGTGTATCTGCTTCCGAAATTCGCCCAGCTCTACGGTATGCCTCTTGATGCGATCATCGGCATGGGAACCGCGATCAATCCGGCGATACATAATATCACCAGCTTTGTTGTCATGGCGGTTGCTCCGTTAAATCTGCTAAAAGGCGTGTCGGTTTCCACTGTGACACTGCTTGTATATAAAAAGCTGAGTCCGGTCCTGAAGGCGGATATGCCGGTAAAAACGATGGAGCGGGAAGAAAACAAGATGGTTGTCTCATGAAAAAATTCGCCTTTACACAGTCTGGTGTATACATTATAATGAAATCGTGATGAGAAATCAGGTTTTGATGAAAGATGTGGCCATATATGGCTGAGAAGGAAATGCTTAAAATTTCCGTAGAAGAGTTTTCGAGGGTTCAGGACTGGATGATAAGTTGGATCGGATCAAAGAATAGTTGAAACTGTGGTATGTTTTGATATATAATACAATAAGAAATGTCGTGAAAAGCGCCTGCGATGTGGGCGCTTTTTAGTCATGAAGAGAACGGAGAGCCTGGAATGGAAATGGAATTTGACGTAAAAATAACAAAAAAAGACTTGTATGATTACCAGCTGCATCATGCCTATACATCCCCGTCCGGATTGTTCGGGACGATCGTGGGCTGCCTTTTTATCGTGGGATTTTTTAATACGGGGGCGCCGCTATACCTGATCATCGGCGCTTTTGTGATCCTGTATTTCCCGTGGATGCTGCATATCAGGGCGGCGAGCCAGGCGGCATCGCCCGTCTTTAAGGAACCTTTGCATTACAGGTTCTCGGAGGAAGGACTGGAGGTCTCGTCCGGTGAAGAAAAGCAGCTTGTACCCTGGGAGAGTATTTCAAAGGCTTCAGCCACGGGAAGGACGATCCTGCTGTACACGTCCAAAGTAAATGCTTTTCTGTTTCCGAAACGGGTGTTGGGCGATAGAAGCGGGGAACTGGTGCAGGTAATCTCCAGATATGTGGCGCCCGAAAAGGTAAAGATCAGAACAGCGTGACCGGCGCGGCGGTGAGCGTGGTGTTCAGGAGATATGTTTGGAGACCGGAAAAACGCTTTGGCAGGGAAACAGAGATAACAGTATGAAAACAGAGATGATTTATGAAAGTTTTAAACCGGAAGATACCTTTGCGGTCGGGGAACTGCTGGGGAAGGAGGCACTGCCCGGACAGCTGTATACGCTGAACGGCGATCTGGGTGTGGGAAAGACTGTTCTGACGCAGGGTATCGCAAAAGGGCTTGGCATAGAGGAACCGGTAAATAGTCCCACGTTTACGATCGCTCAGGCCTATGAGAGTGGAAGGATGCCCCTGTACCATCTTGATGTGTACCGTATCGGGGATCCGGAGGAGATGGAAGAGATCGGCTATGAGGACTATTTTTACGGAGACGGACTGTGTATCATCGAATGGGCGGATCTGATCAGGGAACTGCTGCCGGCGGAGCGTACGCAGATCGTGATAGAGAAAGATCTGGAGAAGGGATTTGACTACAGAAGGATCACTGTAAAGCAGAGAGAATAGCAGCATAACGGTCAGACGACTTTTGGGTGATCGTTTTTAAACCCGGCATAGCGGGTGAAAGGAATATTATATGAGAATACTTGCGATTGACAGTTCGGGTCAGACTGCCTCCGTGGCGATCTGGGAGGATGGTGTGACGCTGGCGGAATTTTCCATTCACGCGAAAAAGACTCACTCCCAGACATTGCTGCCGATGATGGAGGCGGTCCGGGAGATGACGGAACTGGATATGGAAACCGTGGATGCGGTCGCGGTGACTTCTGGTCCGGGCTCCTTTACCGGACTGCGCATCGGTTCCGCCGCGGCGAAAGGATTTGGATTTGCGCTCAGTAAGCCGATTATCCCCGTTCCTACGCTGGAGGGATTGGCATATAATCTTTACGGAACGGATCTGGCGGTATGTCCTCTGATGGACGCCAGAAGGAACCAGACATACACGGGGATTTACGAATTTATAAAAAAAGACGGCACATGCGAATTTGATATGAATATCATAAAGGGGCAATGCGCGGTGCCGATCGAGGATATTTTGGCGGCATGCAATAAACTTGACAGAGGTGTCATATTTCTCGGGGACGGGGTACCAGTATTTCAAAAGGAGATCGAAGAGATGATAACGGTACCCTGCAGCTATGCACCCGCCCATATGAACAGGCAGCGGGCGGCGGCGGTGGCAGCGTTGGCGGCAAGGTATTATGAGCAGGGGAAAGCGCAGACAGCGGCGGAGTATAAGCCGGAGTATCTGCGGCTTTCACAGGCCGAGCGCGAGCGGAGAGAGCATGAAGGCGCATCCGGCTGAACCATGGAAACGGACAGGGGGAAGAAGAGATGCCGCAGAGCAGATGGATGTCGGGAGGAGAACGGATGCCGCAAAGTGAACAGATGCTTCAGGGGGAATGGATGTTGCAAAGCGGACAGATGCCCCGGGGAGGACAGATGCCGAAAAACGTGCAGAACTGCCAGACGGCAGAAGCGGTCCGTGGATCTGAATGCAGGATACGCAGAATGACGCCGGAGGATGCGGCAGCGGCAGCGGCGCTGGAGCGGGAGTGTTTTTCGGAGCCCTGGTCGGAGAACGCCTATCTTGGAACACTGGCGGATGAGAACGCTCTGTATCTGGCGGCGGAGAGAGAGGACGGAACGCTTGCCGGAATATGCGGAGTGCTCAATATTCTGGGAGAGGGAGATATCAGTAATGTGGCGGTGGCACAGCCATTCCGCAGGAGGAAGATTGCGGAGCGGATGCTGGAAGAACTGTTGAGACAGGGGCGGGAGAATGGTATTACAGCATTTACGCTGGAGGTGCGCGCCTCCAATGAGGCGGCAGTCCGTCTCTATGAAAAGTTTGGATTTGTACAGGAGGGGCGGCGGAGAAATTTTTATAAAAAGCCCGTGGAAGACGCGCTTATCCTGTGGAAAAGATAATAAGGAAGGAAAAAAGATGATAGATGTTTGTTTGCTCGGAACAGGAGGCATGATGCCCCTGCCATACAGGTGGCTTACATCCCTGATGGTGCGGTATAACGGCCACAGCATTTTGATAGACTGCGGCGAGGGGACTCAGATCGCGCTGAAAGAAAAGGGCTGGAGCCCAAACCCCATCGATATGATCTGCTTTACCCATTATCATGCGGATCATATCAGCGGGCTTCCGGGGATGCTTTTGACAATGGGAAATGCGGAGCGGAAGGAGCCGCTTACGCTCGTGGGGCCAAAGGGGTTGACAAGAGTGGTGGGTGCCCTGCGGACGATCGCGCCGGAGCTGCCTTTTGAGATCCGTTATCTGGAGTTGGAAAAGCCGGAGGAGAGTTTTTCATTTGAGGAACTGCAGGTGCAGGCTTTTCGTGTCAACCATAATGTGGTATGCTATGGATACAGTATTTCGCTTGGCAGGGCGGGGCGCTTTCAGGTGGAGAAGGCGAGAGAACTGGGGATCGAGATGAAATACTGGAGCAGGCTGCAAAAGGGTGAGAAGATCGAGACGGAAAACGGTGTTCTGACGCCCGAGATGGTACTGGGGCCAGCGAGGAAGGGGCTTAAGCTGACTTACTGTACGGATACGAGGCCGACAGAGAGCATCGCAGAGCATGCGGCGGGTTCCGATCTGTTTATCTGTGAAGGAATGTATGGCGAGGCGGATAAACAGGAGAAGGCAAAAGAGCATAAACATATGACTTTTCAGGAAGCGGCGAAACTGGCAAGGAGAGCGGAAGTCGGCAGGCTTTGGCTGACTCATTACAGTCCATCCCTGACCAGACCGGAGCCTTTTATGGATGAAGTCAGAAAAATATTTCCGGGGGCTTACGCCGGGAAAGACGGAAAAAGTATGGAACTTCAGTTTGAGGATGATGAGAAGTAAATTTGCCGTCCGCGGAGGATAAAGCAGATCGGCGGATCGTGGCTGAATGGAGGCAGATCATGAGAAAAGGTCCGAAATCTATGGCAGTGCTTGCTGTTATGGTGATCACAGTATTTGCACTGTACTATTATCTGGTCAATAAAGTGGAGCGTTCATCGCCGGAAGTTGAGACAACGGCGGTGCAGGATGTATTGCTCAGAAACCTGGAGACAGACTATCCTGCCACGGTCCGGGAGGTGATCAAATATTATAATGAGATCATGAAGTGCTATTACAGCGGAGAGATTACGGATGCGGAAGTGAAAGACCTGGCGGATAAGTCCCTGGAACTGTTAGACGCAGAACTTGTGGACTATCAGACAGAGGAAATGTATATGATGAACCTGAAGACGGAGATAGCGGGCTTCGAGGCAAATAATACCGTTCTGTCCCATGTTGCACTCTCCTCCAGCACGGCCGTGGACTACTATACTTACAACGGAAGAGAATGTGCGCAGATCCGGTGCATCTATACCATGCGGCAGAAAACAAATCTGGTCACGATAAAACAGCTGTATGTTCTGCGCAAGGACGATGCTGGGAGATGGAAGATCCTGGGCTGGCAGGCGGCAGATGACGAGACGGAAGCGGCGGGATGAGTATGCGGGAGAGACTGGAAGAAGACAGAGAAACACTGATATTGGCAATAGAAAGTTCCTGTGATGAGACAGCGGCGGCAGTCGTGAAAAACGGCAGGGAGGTACTGTCCAATATTATTTATTCGCAGATAGAGCTGCACACGATCTATGGCGGCGTGGTGCCGGAGATCGCATCCCGCAAGCATATTGAAAAGATCAATCAGGTGGTCCAGGCGGCGCTTGACCAGGCGGGAAAGAAGCTTACGGAGATCACGGCGATAGCAGTCACCTATGGCCCCGGACTGGTGGGACCGCTTCTGATCGGCGTTTCCTTTGCAAAGGCGTTAAGTTTTGCGAGTGGGATCCCTCTTGTCGGCGTACACCATATCGAGGGGCATATCAGCGCGAATTATATTGAACATAAGGAACTTGAGCCGCCCTTTGCCTGTCTGGTCGCCTCGGGAGGACATTCCCATCTGGTGGTGGTGAAAGATTACGGAGAATACGAAGTGATCGGCAGAACAAGGGATGACGCGGCGGGAGAGGCCTTCGACAAGGTGGCAAGGGCGATAGGATTAGGGTATCCCGGCGGACCGAAGATCGATAAAGTTTCCAGGGAGGGAAATCCTGATGCGATCCGTTTTCCCAGGGCAAAAGTGGTTGAATCCGCCTACGATTTCAGTTTCAGCGGTTTGAAATCCGCTGTGTTGAATTATTTGAACGACTGCAGGATGAGAGGGGAAGAGATCGTTCAGGCGGATGTGGCGGCGTCCTTCCAAAAGGCGGTGGTGGAGGTGCTGGTGGAGCATTCCATGATGGCAGTCAGGGAATACGGATTCCGAAAGTTTGCGATCGCGGGCGGCGTGGCATCCAACTCCTCCCTGCGGGAAGCTTTTGTGGAGGCATGCCGGGAGGAAGGGATAGAGTTTTACTATCCATCCCCGGTTTTTTGTACGGATAACGCGGCAATGATCGGGACTGCGGGGTATTACGAATTCAAAAGGGGCGTGCGGCACGGGTATGATCTGAATGCGGTGCCGAATCTGAGGCTCGGAGAGTGAGAGCGTGAAGAAGCAGCTCGATAGTGGATTTTATCGCGCGGCTGTTTATGCAGGAACGTCACAGATAAGCCCCGATGGTGCACAGGCCTGTTCGTGTTGTGCGATATTTGAGATTTGCACCGCCCGTCGCGTGAAACGCTTCGGAATGGAGAGTAGTATATCAATATGGATAAAAAGAAACGATGTACCGCGGTCATCCTGGCGGCGGGGAGCGGCAGCAGAATGAAAAGTGACAGGGCGAAGCAGTTTATGCCGCTTTGCAATAAACCGCTGATCTGTTATGCGTTAGAGGCAGTGGAAAAGTCGGAGGTCATAGATGACTGCATCCTGGTGACAAGGGCTGAGGATCTTGTCCTGGTGACGGAGGAGATCGTAAAAAAATATCGTTATCATAAAGTGGATACGGTGATAGCCGGAGGAGAGGAACGATATGCCTCCGTAGCGGGTGCCATGCGTCTTATTTTATCAGAGGATATGGCTGTGCCCAACCGGGATGGATATGTCTTTATACATGACGGGGCGAGGCCCTTTCTGACGGAACGGATCCTGCGGGATACCTATGAGGCAGTGCAGAAATACGGCGCCTGCGTCAGCGCAGTGCGGAGCAAAGACACGGTCAAGATAGCGGATGAAGACGGTTTTGTGGCAAAGACACCCGACAGAAGCCTCATCTGGAATATGCATACGCCGCAGGTTTTTGATACAAAACTGATCACAGGAGCCTACGCCGCCCTTGAGAAAAATTTGCAGGAATTGAAGAAAAAAGGGATCCACATCACGGATGATGCCATGGTGGTGGAATATTTTACGGACCACAGGGTAAAACTGGTGGAGGGATCCTATGAAAATATCAAGCTGACCACACCGGAGGATCTGGCAATTGCGGAGAAGATATTGAGCACTGCCTCAGACCGCTGATCTGCGGATGGCGGATTTTGCCGTGTACTGCTGCTTAGGCCGTTGTTTTTCGGCGGGAAATGTTGGTTAAAATAAAAAGTTGAAGGAAATTGGTATGTTGCAAATTTTTTTGAAAAAACATGTTGACAGAGTATTCCATTTTTGCTAGAATATCTCTTGCACTGATTTGAAGTGGAATACTTTGGAGAGGTATCGAAGTGGTCATAACGAGGCGGTCTTGAAAACCGTTTGTCCGAAAGGGCGCATGGGTTCGAATCCCATCCTCTCCGCTGGAGATAACTCCAAACCTTATTCAAATAAAGTAAATATAGTGGATTGATTCTGCTACACTTGGAGAAGTACCCAAGCTGGCCGAAGGGACACCCCTGGAAAGGGTGCAGGTCGTTAATAGCGGCGCGAGGGTTCAAATCCCTCCTTCTCCGCGCGGGATGTATAAATTTGATACATTTCGTACTGCGATGCCTTGAAAATTAATTTATGGCAGAAAAAGCAGTAAAAAACTGGAAAAAAGTGCTTGACAGGGCAGTATACTTGTGATAAGATAACGAAGCTGTCGGCGCAGAATGGAGAAAATCTGCGGCAGAGCACAGAAAGAACCTTGACAACCAAACAGTAATGCAGCCCTGA
>CAJUDM010000038.1 GCA_910584915.1 uncultured Lachnospiraceae bacterium | reverse complement strand
GGGTTTTTGTTATGACTATGTCTTTTATATGTCTTTCCACAATCTCACTATATAACCCAGTTATTTGATCCTGCAGCGTCTTCCCAAAAGCCGCATCCATTGGGAACTTCCCCGGCGTCTCGCAGTACCCATTGTTCACCAACTGCCCAGCATGGAGCACGAATTTCAGTCCTGCTTTAAAATTTGCAAGTTGCTGATATATGCTGCTTCCTTTAACGAATTTTTCCAGAAAATCCGTAAAGGAAGTAATTCCCTCCACTTCCCCGGAATCGTCAAAATCCGGTGTCTCCAACTGACTTATTTTTTCATCAAAAACCCTCTTCGTAATGATACTGGTCGGATTCATATTTGCCATTAGTTTTTCTACTGGACCTACAATAACTGTTAATGTTATTTCTAAAAATTTTGAGACTATATCGTTTTGCGCATATATGTACTGTGGATCTGATGACATATCCGCATAAGCGTATAATATTTCACCCTCATCCGGATCCTCTGCATAAAGCCCCGCTTCCGAAATAAAAAATCCTGTCTCAATTCCGACAGAACTCACCTGAAATGTGGCTGAAGCTTCCTCCGCATAAGCGATACATGAAGTTATATCGCCATCCATTTTGTATTCGATTAAATCAAGCATCATTGATGGATCGTAATTCGGTAACAATTTACCTGTTCCGACCGCTGCCCTTGTAAAAATAAAAGTTTTTTTTGCTGCCATAAGTTTAGTTATCAAATGAAGCCCTTTTTTAGTAACTATAGTCCCGTTCATCTTTTTCTCCTCCGATATTTAGTTTTACATATACTCCCGCAGATGCTCCTACCTGTAGAGAACTCTCTATACTAACATATTGATTCTGTTTATATGGCCTATAAGCCACATTAACGTATTCAGATATGACAGGAGCGAGATATATACTTATTTCCCTTCTTACAACATAGGCAAATTCATAACTTAATGAAATGTGTGCCGGTATTTTTTTCCGCAATAGAGCCATAATTTCTGTTATGCACGATTCTGCTTCTTCCGCCTCCGCTGTGCCACTGATATTAAACTTAATATCTATACGCCCTCCGTCAAAAGATACCTCCACCGGAATGTGTGTAAAAACACTGATCAGTTTTTTTATATTCAGCCCAGAAGCACCGCCAGACTTAATAAAATAAGACAGAACTGTTTTTCTCCGCTCCTCAACAGATTGCTTTTTATCTGCCTTAATTTCCAAAAAATTTTCCAGCCTTTTAAGCGGTTCACCGTCCATATAATTGACAAACTGTAGCTCCACTACACTTTCCAGATCCCTCGCCATCAAATCTACAAACATACCAGCAAGGCGGAACACCGCATCCATCTCTTTGATCCTTCCGTAATAGCGAGGACTATAGGATACAATTTCTTCGTATCCGCTCCTCTGCTGGTTATTAAATACAAGCATGTGATCCTCCTATTCATTTAAAGTTACTGTTTCATTCATTATCAGGTCGCCAAGCACAGGAACATTATCTGCCTCAATATTTAGATTTTCTGAAGCTCCATTCAGTGTAAGGTTCTCTAAGTCCTTAATCCCTGCAATGTTCGCCAGAATACCGATCACTTTCATGTATTTCACTACCATATCCTCTTTATCCGGAGTATTCAAAGCAATATCCTTCATATAGCCAATCAGCTCTTGGCGGACCATCTCTTTTGTACCATCCAATGAATAGCCTGATGCAATAACTACATTGAAAGAAATATTAACCTCCTCCTGCCCCACTGCAACCGCATAAAACTTACACCCGATCACAACTCTTCCATTTCCCAATCCTTCAGAACCGGGATCCATTTCTTCCTGTATGCGGTCGATCAACGACTGAGGCGGAGATGTCCCCTCCGAGCTTATAATAAGAGCCTTAACGGTGCATGCGCCATTCGCGAGAGACCGGATGAGAGCCCTGCCTACCCCGTCATACTCTTCACAACAGGCCTTGAACTGCTGCGCATTCCAATTTTCTTCCGGCTTTGAGAGTGCATCTTTCCATCGGCTCCTCAAACTTTCATCATCTTCTTTATCTGTCCCCGCCGCATACATCTCACCGAGCACTGCGGATCTTAATCCAATAGTGTTGCGTACCGGTATGATCTTTTCTCCTTTGAGCAGATAGTTTGTTTCCGTTCCGGGAATTTCTGACTTTAAATAAAATTCGTCATTTTCCCTTACCAACGTGAAATAGTATCCGTTAACCATATATCTGTCGCCAAGCATATCTGCTGGTGCAACACCGTCAAATACAGGAATATAATAAGATGGTGTGGCTGACTTACGGTATATCTGATTCATGGATGCCCATTCGTCCAATACGTCGCCGGTGCAGGTATCTTTAAACAACAGATTAAAGACATATCTTAAATCCTCATAAAATTTTGCCGCCCGTATACAATGGCCTGCTGCTGCATCCATATAAATGCTGCCCTCTCTGGTATCGACACCAAGTTTATCCCCCATTTCCCGTGCCTGCTCCATGAAATAATCTTCAGTATATTCATCAAACAATCAGACCACCTCCCTTATCTTTGTCTGCCCATATATAGTATCTACATCAAAAGTAATGGCACAACTATCCTGCATGTGATAAGTGTCAAAAAACTCAACCTCAATGTTATAGACCCTGAGCACCCTGGGATCGTGAATGAGTGTGTCTGTCACCAAGAATGATATTTCCGCTTCGATATATTCCCTTGTCACATCTTTATCCATCAGGGTGTCTATAATTTCGCTTCCATATTGATGGGAATATATCAGGCAACGGAAACGGGGCGTAAGGATAGCCTTTTTGATATATTGGTTCATGGCTTCCTGTCCATCGACGAAACCTATTATCCTCCCCTCATCCCAATCGATCCTATAAGTTCTGGAAGTCTTTTCCTGCTCATTTTCGATTGTTTCAAATGGGATAGGAATATCCAATGCCACAAAGATCACCCCCTTCTATCCAGAACATAATATTTTTTTCCGTTGTTATAGCGGAGAAGATACACAATCTCCCCCTCCTTCAGCCCTGTATGGAGAACCATTTTCCCGCTTGTGAGGTGCAGGCTCTCAAGTTCATGGATGTGCTGCCCGCCTTTTTCAATCTCGGGATGCTCGTGGCTTCCTCCATCCTCCTCCGCCCCTGTCGGCGCGTATAATACCCCTTCGCCGCCTATGATGTCCACTTCAACCTCATGGTCCGTCAGGTGTTCCGGGATAATCAAAGAGTTTTTAGAGAGTATCATCGTCGCGTCATTGGCAAGGGTTATCTCCAAAGGAGATTCTTTACTTACTGCTCCCTCGACCACTCCCGCCCCCTCCGGCATCATCCCCTGGAACAGCTGTTTCAAACTCGTCTCATTCTCCACATCTTCTCCTATCCTGCAGAATCGATATCATCTGCAAAATTTAATTTCAAAGTCATTTTGTGGGATCTTCTTGTAAAGGTGTGCGTATCCTCGTCAATATAAAATGTCCTTTTTATCCCCAAATGAGGAATGATCACATAGACACAGCCCCCCGACACCGCTTCCGATATTCCAATACCAGATACCCTCAGGGACCTTGTGGGCATTCCTTTTTCAGAAAATACCGATTGGACCAGTTCTCTCATCTGCGCGTCATTATAGCTGTCATCCACGGATTTGACCTCCATGAATACCCCTATCTCTCCTTCTAAGGCGGCATCTGTTTTTTCAAAGACAACTGCATCCTCTTTTGACAAAAGCCTTACTCTCGTCTTTATCCCAACAATGCTTTTTGTATACTCATAATCTGTAATATTTGCCCCGACCTCCATCACCCACTGCAGGACGGATTCGGCTCTTCGCTTCAAATGGATGTTTCCCTTCTCCGAAGAGATATAATAGCGTATGCCAGTCGCTTTATATGTACTGCTCAGAGCATCCAGCAAGACATCATAATATGTAGTTTTTGCTTTCGGCAGTTCAGGGATAACGTATCCGGTATCCACCGCGGTACCGCCTGTCATCCCGATCCGTGCCATGCAATCATTAAAGATTTCCGTTGCAGTCTTATTCGTGTAGCAGAAAGAATCCTTGTTGTTCGCCAAATAATACATGTTATCATACGCCGTAACCACAAGCTTTTTCTTATTGCTCTGCGTGTGTGACACGATGATGCCGCGGAATAACTCAACGCCGTCCTCATATATCACACACTGGTCACCGTTCTCGCAGTCTACGGATACCCTTTTATGCCTGTCCCCATCATCATCCAGTAGCGTTATCTTGATATTTCTCGGGGCGGCTCCTTTTCTGCCGCCCCATGTAATCGTTTCAAAGCACTCCGAGACATCATAGCCCACAGTGCCCTTGATAATAATAAACTGTATCATAGCCCCATCTCCCCCCCTTATGCTGCCGGAATGGTGAGCACCTGCCCAGGATAGATAAGGTTCGGGTTCCCGCCAATGACAGATTTGTTCACATTATATATGGCCGTATACTTTGCGCCGCCCCCGTAAAATTTTTTGGCGAGATTCCACAGGCAGTCACCCTTCTTTACTGTGTATGTCTGTCCTCCTGCCGGAGAAGTATCCGTCCTGGATATCGGCGCCGAGATCATTGCTTTTTTCGCAGATACCTGTACTTTGATCTGCCGCACAACTACTTCCCTGTATTCTTTCAGGGCAATTGAAAAGTATATGGTCTCAGGGTCTCCTCCCCTTTCCTCTATGTCAAACTTTTCTATTGTGACATACATGGATACATTCATGCCGCCAGTAATGGTAAACCTGACTGGTTTCCCACTGTTCTTGAAAGTGGAGATTGCCTCTGCCGCTGAAAGAGGATCAGGGATATCACTATAGTCGCAGCCGCTGAAATAATGTTTTGGGAAAAAACTGGAAAAACTAATGTTTGCTGCTGCGCTATCCTGTATGACTGTCACCTCGCCAACCCCGCATACCTTCATCTTGTCATTATCGCTCCCATAGCCGACCTTAACTGTTTCCGGAAGGACCGGAAACCTGAATCTTGTATACTGTTGCGCAAGATATATTTGGCAGCTAGAACTCATATGACATGTCTCCTTCCTCCATTATTTCCTGTCGGATGATATCCATCAGAATACCTCTCATATTTTCAAAGAGGGCATCTATGATGTCCTCTTTGCTGGCACCGCGCCCTCCTACTTTCATTTCTCCAGAGCCTTCGATCTTAAGAGTGATGGTCTTATCTCCAGGATCGCCCACGCCTTCCGATTCCTCAACAGGCGGAATGTAAAAATCTCTATCCTCATTTTTCTGCGACAGGATATTTGACGTCTCAGACGCCGTGTAGACCACCTCCCCACCCTTGAAATTGACAAGTTCAGGTCCTTCTTCCCCGACGAGCGCTAACCCGGGAGCTGCATCCAAAGTTCCTGTTGCATAGCCATTTAAATCATTATTGGCAAAAGTTAAGGCGCCCATCGCCGAATGGACTTCTGCCGTTTTGCCCTTAATGGCTGAGATATATGCATCCATTGTTGCTGTGGCAGCCTTTTTTGCCTCCTCCTCCATATTCATGTTGGATACGGCCTCTTCCATCGCGGTCTGTATTTCATCCAGTTCACTTTCAAAGTCCGTTGCCAGTTCCGCCATGCTCTCCGCGGTCTCTTCCTGAGACAATTGCAGTTTATTATACTGTTCGACCATCGCAGACAGCTGTTCATCACTCATCGATGCCATTCCTGCCAACATGGCCGCTGAATCTTCACTTCCATCAGCAACAGAATTCAGTACGCTTTCAAGCCCTTCTATAGATGCCGCCTTATCCATCAGCCCGTCCAGATTAGAAGAATAGCTTTCCCAGTAATCGATCTGGCTCTGTAATGCTTCAGTAATATCATTGGAACTCATAGCTGCTATCTCGCCGATAGAATCCCACAGCGAATACTGCCCCTGTATGCTGTTTAATGCGCTCTCATATGCCTTGTCATATTCACCGCACAGCTCTTCCAGATGCTCTGACACACCGCTGATTGCTTCAGATACTGCTTCCTCTGCCGTCATCTGTACTTCTCCTGCCTCTTCCGCAGCTGATGCAGCAGCTTCCCAGTTTTCTTCTATGCGGGAAATAATATCTTCATTTTCACTTTGGGCATTATTCAATTCCTCCAGGGCATCCTGATATAATTCCAAATCCCCATCTATTGCCCCGGAGCCAGCAACTGCACCTACAAAAAGCTTCTCCGCGGCGCTCATATTATTGATACGCTCCTGCTCCAGGCGCACATTCTCTTCTGCCTTCGCGATCTCCTCTGTCAGCTCAGCACGTTTTTTTAATGCCTCTGTATACGTTTCCACCGCGGCATCTTCTTTTCTCTGTTCTGCCTCCTGTTCGCACGCCGCTCGCAAAGCCTCCGCATAATTTTCAGCACTTACTGCTGCCCCATCCAACTGTTCCGCCAGATCCGGATAATGCTCAGAAAGCTTTTTGGTCACGGCCTCCAGTTCTTTTTCCTGCCCTTTGGTAAGGTCTATCTGGGATGCCAAGTCTTCATATTTCTGGATCAGCGCGAGCGCTCCAGCCTCCTGTGATGATATCTCCGCCAAAGAATCGTTAAAACTCTCTGATATCTGGGCTGTGCTGTTGCAAAGAGCGTCTACCTCTGCGGTAAACTCCTCCACTGTCTGCCTGTTGGATTCAAAACTTTCAGAAAGGTCATCTATTTTATATTTCAGCCGCAATGCTTCTTCTGATGTCTCTCCATATTTTTCGCAGGCGGTCTCATATTCGGCATTAAGGCTCTGCAGCTCATTATATTGTGCCTTCGTGGCTGCCGTCATGCCGGCAGTTTCGTCCTCTGTAGCATTTGCAAAATATATGACCCCGGCAGTCAGAGCCCCTACTGCGGCCGCAACGAGCATAACCGGGCCGAGGGTAGCCGCCATAGTTGCCCCGAGAGCCGCACTCGCCACAGCCGCAATTTCCGTGACCGCTGTGTACGCCGTTACGGCCAGAGTGACAGCCCCTATTCCGACAACGATTCCCGTCAGCGCCGCAGTAATGGCTGGATGCTCATTTATCAGCCTTGTAAATCCATCCGTAACATCAGCGATCCCGTTCTGAAACTGGCTCACCACAGGGTTCAGATCATCACCGATAGCGATGGACAGATTGTTAAAACTATTCTCCATCCTTTCCGTGCTGTAAGCGGTGGTATTCGTCATCGCCTCATATGCCGCCTGTGTGGTCCCGGCAGAATTTTCCAGTTTTTCCAGATTGGAATTAAAGGTATCCAGCCCCTGATTGATAATGGCGTTTGCCGCTTTCCCTGCCTCAGCGCTGCCCCACAGGTTCATCATTGCCTCGCCGTCCCGACCGGCGCTTTCATACACAATGTCCAGTACATCCGCAAGGGTGTACCCGGAATCCATCAGCTGCCCGAAGGACATCCCCGTTTCCTCCACGATGATGCCTGCAACATTCGAGCTGGCTTTGCCAAGCTCGTTAAACATGCTGGAGATATACGTCGTGGATTCTTCCACGCTGATACCGGCCTTCGTCAGGCTGATATACCCTGATTCCAGATTGTAAAGATCCACCGAATACGCTGACGCGGTACTGATCGCCTTACCCATGCTGCTCGCCATCTGGTCTATCGTGAGGACGCCCAGATTCTGGGACGTTACCAGGCTGTCGGAAATATTGGTAACTTCGGAAGCTTCCAGCCCATAGGCATTCAGTGTAGTTGTCAATACAGACAATGCCGAGGACGACGACGTGAAACCCGCTGTCGCCAGCTTCGACGCCTCCCCTACTGTTGATACTGCTGCCTCCGTCGCCACGCCCGCGGATATGGCATTGTAAGACGCATCCGCAAGCTCATTTACATTCCTCGCAGTATCGGCAGAAAGTTCTGAGATTTGGGCGGATAATTCTCCGGCAGACAGTGCCGTTGCATCCGCAACCGTGGATACCATAGCCACATTCGTCTCAAATCCTGCTGCCGCTTGAGAGCAGTCTGTGAAAGCGCCTGCGATCGATGTCAACACCGCGGCGATTCCCACGGCGGCAAGGACTTTGCCAAATGCCTCCACTGCCTCTGTTGTTTCTTCCTGCTTTTTCCGATATTCCTCCTGCTCTTTTTTGGCCTTTTCAATCTCTTCTTCTGTATCTTTGATTTTAGGAGTTAATCCTTCCAAGGCCTCTCCAGTCTTGTCACTCTCCTCCCCCAATTCTCGCATCCCCTGCGCTTCTTCCGCTAAAATATCCCACGCATCCTTCGCGGAAATCTCTGACACAGCATCCGCTAAATGGTCAGCGGATACGGCTGCCTGATTCATTGCCTCCGCTGCTTCCGCTACTCCTTCTGACATCACGTCACAGGAAAGATCGGCGGCAGTTTCGAGTTTATCAAAAGCACCTAACGCCCTTTCAACTGTACTGACCATCTTGTCAAATTTTGTGCTGATGCCATCGATGGCTTTAAGCCTAACAGATATCCCAGCCATGCCTACAGCCTCCCTTCCATTTTGCGATAAAATGTATCCCTACGGCAGGGGGACTCATCCTCAATTATTTCCGATGCAATATAGAAAAGTTTCGTCCTCTTCGGCATGGCATCAAATTCTTCCGGCCGGAGATTATGTCTCTGCCACAGCCGATGTGCCCAGAAACCCTCCGTCCCCCTGCTCTTTATCAGTTTTTTGCGTCTTCTACCTCCCGCTCATTGCTTTCATCCGCATCCATCATTCCCAGGATCTCCAGAACCTTTCTGGTCACATACCCTAATTCGTCATTATCCGGAAAAACTTTCAGCGGCATATCGGTAATATCAAGACAGCCATAATACTTCATGAGTTCCGGATCCTTCAGATCCGGATAGACTAACGCCTCCACGATCATATGTCTGGTTGCCTTCACGTTGTCCTTCTCAGCCTTAAACACCACCTCGCCGTTCTGCACAATATAATTCCCCTTTTTATCCTTCATCGGGGTACGGGACTTATACATGTTGTTGATATTGTTGATGGTCTCATTATGCAGCTTTTTGACTTCCATCTGCACGACCTCGCCTTTTTCATCCACAAACCGTTTCGGCGCCGGGAACTGGAAGATCTGCTCCTGCTTAGAATCCTCCCTCATGAAATATTTCAAATTTTTATTAGCCATAATATATCCTCCTGATTTATCGCCGCATGCCTTTATCTTGACCTGCAGCATACTTAAATTAACGGGTAAAAATGCTGCTTTACCAAAAAGAGAGCAGGATGCGGCACATACAAAGCCCGTCCTGCTCTTTTTTATTTACACCACATTCCTTGCTCCGAAAGCAATGGATTCCTTCACCAGTTCACCCCCGGTATCGATATCCATCAAGGGAATCTCACCCGTGATCACAACACCGGTCGCAGTTACTGATTCGTTTCCTACCGTCTCATGGTAATCCGAATCCGGATCCGTCCGAATTGCCTGAATGGTAAGCTCCGGTGTCTTCCCGTT
The DNA here is from genome assembly GCA_910584915.1 of uncultured Lachnospiraceae bacterium. Lineage (GTDB taxonomy): Bacteria > Bacillota > Clostridia > Lachnospirales > Lachnospiraceae > 1XD8-76. The sequence continues at coordinate 20,073 of CAJUDM010000038.1, read as the reverse complement.
TGCGATATAGTTTTTTACCATCGTTTCGTATCGGTTCGTGGTCTTGTATTCATCCAGCGTCCCGGTAATGTCGTAGCCTACCCAGCGCCGGTGTGTCCCCTTTTTTCCAACGATACGATAATTCGCCACCTTGGGGACAAAGCGAATCGTCATTTTTACAGCATCCATGACCTCTATGCCATCGATATACGCCTTACCTTCAATGGCGTTAACCGGCTTGATATTTTCTGACATGTTTTATTCCACCTCCTTCTATCGTGTCGAAACAGAAAAATACAGTTTCTCAGCAGAATCCACCGCCTGCAGCCCGACGTTGAAAAACGTCTCGTCTCCCTGGCTGCGGCTCTGGTCCACATAAAAATCTTCCTCCAGGTTGATATTCTTGATCGAGCCGTCCCCTCCATCGGATACCGGACCATAGGAATTAAGCAGCTTTCGTCCCAGCCCCTCCATGATAAGCCACCCATCCGGATCATTGTTAAACTTATTAGGAGGGAAGTTCAGGCGCAGATCCTCTGCAAAGGAATCATACACACGAATGACTCGATTTTTTGCATAATCGGAAGATTTCTCCGGAGTAAAGTTATGAAAGGAATTGATGTCATATTCGACAACAATTTTATCTTCGTCAGAACGGGAAAAAAAGAACTCCCCATTCTTGATTGCCTCGATTGCCTCCTCATTGGACTTCACGCCGACAATGTCAATCGCCCCTGTGTACTCCACATAAGTGTTGGACTGCGTCTTGGAGGCTCCCGCCGTTGCTCCTGCCACCCATGCGCACGCCTGAGCAACCGTAAGCTGCTGCCCGTCCTCTGTGCCATCGTCCAGGATCACAGAGTTTGTCACATTGATGATGCCCTCAAAATCGGCCTTACAGTTCGGAAGAACCGCCTGCACATATTTTCCGACACTGTTACGCATCATCTTGATCTTGGCGATACATACCGTCTGCAGGGTAGTTTCCGTGACCGGGAAGCACATAGTATTCCATCGGATTTTCTCTGCTTTATCCAGAAACTCTGTAATTGCGGAGTTCTCTGTTGTACCATCGCTCCCGCCCTCCAGACGCAGAGATGCGATTGCCTTCAATTCGGCATCTTCTGTAGATGCCTTAAAGGTAACATACTTGCCTGCGGCGGCCAGATCTCCATAGGTTTTTACTCCCTCGTAGATCTCCACCTTCTCCGTACCCATATAGACAGTTACATCAAACCCGCCCAGCACATTCTCGGTGGATACGACAGAAAGATCATTGCCTCTGGCACCAGGATATGCCGCCGTTACCGTCAAGCCATCCTCTGTGGTTGCTTTAGCCGCGATACCGGTATTGATGATATAGACATAACAGGTGATCGCATTTTTAAAGACCTCGCGCACCATCAGCATGAAGTCATCCGTATCATAAACGCTCCTGCCGAGTTTATGCAGGTACGCATCCGGGGAGTCCACCGACAGCTTGATAAACTCCCCATTCGGCCCCCAATCATATCCAACAAAGGGGATCACTGCGGTGCCGCGGGTGGAACCCTTTGCTTTCTGCTGCCTCTTGGACTTTACATTGACATAGGTTCCGGGCCTGGTTTTTCCCACGTTGATGTCAAAATTTCCACCAGCCATTATTTTTTTACCTCCTTCTTTAACCATTCATCGATAAGGCGCTGCATCTCTGCGATGGAATATGATCCGCCTTCCTTACCGATAGTTGCTCCGATAAAGGTGCTGGATGTTACATGAAACAGATTCATGCAATTTGCCTTCAGCACCTCATACGTAAATTTTCTTTCATCAGAAGTTTTTGCAGGCTCTTCTGCCGCCTGATCTGTCATGTTTTTCCTCGTGCTCACTTTTTTAGCCACGCTAGTCCTCCTTCCCCACCGGCAGTCCATTCATAAAGATATCCCTGGCAAGGGTAACTTCCTTTGCATCATACCGCGTATGCCGGTCCCACGATAATTCCATCTGAAAGACGCCCTCTTCAATCTTTTTCAGTTTTGGCATATTTACCCGGAAGTTCCTGCCGGTCTCTTTCCCTGCCCCATCCACCAACGGCACTTTCCTCCGGTTTCCCATGATCGCCTGCAGTACCTTTTCACCCATTTCATAGGCCGCCATCGTGGAACGGTCCATAAATTTGATATACATTGCAAACTCAGTCGCATACGCATTTGTGGAAAATCCTGATGCCGCCGGTGTTGGGGCAGGATAAAACACACATGGCATTAACATGTCCAAAGGCACTTCCTCAAAATACGGCTGTGCCGAGATGATGTCTGCAATAAAATAGTAAATAGCAGCGACCTCATATTCCAACATATCCTCACCTCACAGACTATAAAAACTCTGAAAAAAACTTGTCCAGCCACTCCTGTATTTTTTCTTCCATATACATTGGGGCTATCCTCTCCATGAGCCTTATGGCGTCATCAAAATAATGGCTGCCCTCTATCCAATCCTGTTTTAACAGCATTCCTGTTTTGGCACCCGGTTCGTAAATAAATCTCGCATTCTTATCTCCAGGCGGTCCTGTCCAATGGCCAGGCACCCACCGCGTATTTACTCCTTTCGGATTCAGCCAGTGCCCGTCATTCACGAAAGACGCATATTTCACATTGGAACCTACTTCTAGCTGCAGGCCGCCCTCTTGGACAATAAAAACGTTTCCCTCGCCGCTCTTCTGAAAGCTATTCGCAAGCAGTCGAGTATCCACCGATCCGGCTCGTATGATAGCATCCTGCACATTGGCAAGAAAATCCACAGCCATAGCATCCAGGAACTGCGTCAGTTCTTTCTTAAACTCCCCACCGCGCCCAGCCCTCGCCATCCTTTCTGCAAATCGCCTCAACTCCTCTGTGTCTATGTTCACATATTTTCCTGCCATTACATCGCCCCATTTACTTTCCCTTTCCGCTGAACCTGCACGATAATGTGATGGTCACGGATGTTTCTCGGTATCTCTGCATAGTAAGTGATCCCGCTCCCAAGATCGATGATCTTGTCATTCACACGGACATCCGTCCCATACGGCAGATTCAGCTTTCCGGCCACAGTATATTCATTGGCATCCTCCGTCTGCCCCAGGGTTCCCGTGTCCGACACATTAAAGTGGCATGGGATATCAGCCTCATCCGGCTCCTCAGAATAGAAAAAACTATCCGAAGTTATTCCATAGCCCAGGCTTTTGCTTTCCTTCTTCATATGATATATAACACACTTTTGATTCAGCAAACTTTCAAATGACATCCGGCACCTCCTACAGCTTCCGCAGCTTCATAACCGCTTTTCCATGATCTTCCGGCAGAACATATTCCTCCAGCATTGCGCCAAGCCCCAGGCTGTCTGCGACGTCAGAGCCCATGTCGACCGTGTAGGAATACTCATCAAAAGTCTCAGAGCTCATCACACCATCTTTCTGCACTATAGCCTGCTTCGCATACGCCTCTGCAAGAAGGATGACTGCCATCGTCACATCCGATGGCAGCCCGCTCTCATATTCCTTTGAATCAAACTTATTGTGCGTATGGAAGATCACATATTTCTCAGCCCTTGCTATATCATAGGCAAGCTGGTCATTGGTTCTGTTTTTAACCTTAGCAGATGAGCTGTAATCCCGAATCTGCTCCGGCTTAATCCAAGGCCTTTCCATGCCGCACCTCCTGTGTTTCCGGTCCGGGAACCACCTCGAGATAGATATCTGCGGATCCGGCAGTCGCAGCAGCACCTGTCTGCGTAAACTGCGCATATACTTCCGTGTTGCCCCCGCCTTCCACAAACAGCTCCTTTTTGTATACTCCCACCGTACCGGCGGTCACATCTTCGGCATCCAGAAATTCATTTTTGCCGGCTTTAAATCCGACAGTCAGAACGTTAGTGGCCGCGGCATTAAAAGCGGTCCTCACTACGGCAACAGCCTTCGTTACAAACGTCCCCCTGGGGATCTTACAGATGACAGCGCCCTCTCCGATCCCTTCAGTATCAAAATTTACGGTGCCGGCGTGGAACATCTGAACCATGCCGCAGGCACCAAGGTTATACGGATTCAATTTCATTGCTCATTCCTCCTTTCAGTCTTCCATGCCCATCTTCACAAAACTCACCAGGCCGAGAGCACCCTGGATCCTCTCCGCCCGTTCGTCATTGTTTTTGCAGCCTTCGATATCGACACCATGTTCCGCCGCCACAGCGATCAGTTCATCCTTTTTCATCCTGGCAATATCGTCAGCGGAAAGCGTCTTCTCTGTCGCTTCCACATTCAGCGCCGGTTCGGATATCTCCTCAAACCGTCCCGTTTTCAACAGCTTTTCAGACAGGCTGTCCTCTGCATCAAAAGGGACTGCCTTTACACACGAAAAACCTTTCGTGGTATAAGAGAGCCCCTTAACCAACTTTAATTTCTTCATCAGCCACCTCCTAATTCAGGGAGGGCAGATTGGTGATGATCGCCGTCGCATCTTTCTCCTCGATGATGGCATCAAAGTCCAGATGGCATACATAGAACCTCTTGTCCTGCATGATCGCTTCTTTGCCCTCTGTTGTCTTACGGATCTTCATGTCGTAGGTATTGACAACGATAAGGTTCTGGGGATCCGTGAGCAAAATCTTGTCATCGCTCATGGAGGGGCACTCGACCGCCTTGATCTTTGCGGGAGAAGTATATACACTATCCGGAACGGCACCGCCTTTATCAACGATCTTATTCAGCAGATACAGTTCCCACTCCTGCGCGCGTTTGGGAGACATCAACCATCTGAGCCTTCCATTATTGTACTTATTGGGCAGCTTCTGGAGCGTCTTATAGAAGATGTCCAGGCTCATGGTGCTGTCACCGGATGCGTCATACACATGTCCATCATTGCTAATCTGCTTGATCCATCCATCATTCAGCTTCAGGAAGTCGTAATCCTTATCAGTGGACGGCGTTGCCTCATCCCCATTCAGATAAATGTCCTCCAGGTCAACTCCCAGCTGCCTTGTCATAAGGTCAGTGATAATGGCTTCCAGCTGCTGCCCCTCGATATTCTCCCTGAGAGTCTCCTCCGTGACCTCCCAGGGCAAACGGACTGCCTTACAGGAATACTCGATCACACTGGTGTTTACCCCCGCCCTGTATCCGTCATCCTTGTTCTCAGTTTTTCCTCTGAGAATTCTGGATCCGATCCCGATCTTGTCTATCTCACCTGTCTTCGATTTTCTCATAACATGCCTTACCAGCGGTCCTAAGTTTGTTGCATCAAAAGTCTGCTGGATAAATCTTCTCGCCTGCTCCGGGTTCAGTAACCCATGGCTCAGGCTGCCGGTCTGGATTGTACCGGCTTTGTTGATAATCATTGCATTAGTGGCCATAATTTTTCCTCCTTTTCTTAAAAAATGCCTGTCATATAATGGGACTCCGCCTCTTTCTGGACAGAGCCTGATGCGTCATTGAGGTTCCCGGGGAGCGCCCTGCTCTTCATCACAGGTTCCAACGCTTTCATCACAGGCTCCATGGCCTTTTTGATTTCTTCCCCTACCATCTTTGCTACTGCATCAGCCGATATTTCTCCGGCAGGTGTCGCGCTTCCAGGTGCCGGAGATTCGCTTCCGCCCTCCCCATCCCCTTTGGTTACCGGAGCGATCGCCTTCAGCTGCTCCACAACGGGATCCATCGCCTTCCTCACTTCCTCGGCCACCACTGTTTTTACTTCATCACTTGTCATGTCAACATCCTCCTTCTGAACATTATTTGTTTCCGCCGGTTCTTCCTGAAAATCTGCCAGAAATGAACCGAGCGTATCATAAATGCCTTTGATGGCACTCAGATTCTTTGCGCTGAGGCTCTTCCCCTCCTTATGGACAGGAGATGGAGCCGCTTTTGCCGCTTTCTCCAGTGACTTCACAATACTTCCATTTGATGTAAGGATCTGCGTAACGATATCATTGAAATCCTCAAGCGCCTCCCGGATAGTGTTCTCATCAGCGTTATAGCCCCATTCCCACATCCCCGTGTCGGGGTTATAGAAATTCCCTTCCAACGTGCTCCTGAGCGCATACCACGCAGAATAAAAATTATCCTCTTTTATCCTGCGCTGGAAGTCTACTTTTACAGCTCCCTTCTCCACCACATCAAATCCCATTGCTTTAGCCAGGCGCCGGAACAGCCCTTTAGGCTCCTCCTGCTTTTCAACGGGAAGCTCCACATCTTCTTCGGAATACATCCCCATTCCTCCCATAGAAAATCCTGTGATGTCGCCTTTCTGTATGGATTCCCACACTGTGGCATCGCTGATCTCCATGGTCATGATCCACGTGCCCTTTTTGACAGCCTCACCTTCAATCTCCATGTCACACTTCGCAACATAGGATTCCACCACAGCGGCGCCATCGCATTTTTCAAAACAGTGCTGCAGGTCCACCTGATTTCCATTCTTGGCAAACCAATAAGCTGCCTTTGTAATCTCCTCCTCGGTCATGTAATTCCCCTGGGTATCTTCCACCATGGGCTCATACACAATGCCGGTCACAAAATGGCTGTCTGCATCAGCCTTCAGTATCCGCCCGAATGTAGCGAAATTTGCAGCTCCATTCTCAGATTTGGTAATCAGGAACTGCTTTTTATTCGCAGCTTTATTTACCAGAGACACAAAGCTGATCTTTGCGTCTGTAATTGCGTATGCTTTCGCAATCCGCGGCATATCCCTTACCTCCTTTCAAAAAAAAAAAAAGAGCAGCAAAAAGGCACCCTTTCGGATGCCTGCTGTTCTCCGCTCCTCATACAATTTAAATCGCCCAGACAATCATCTCATACAGTGCCCAGTGCTTCGTCCTTTCTCTGCTTCTCTTTTTCCCTGAACTCTTTCATCCTTGTGGACTCCCTATCGATTTTCTCCTCCAGCTTTTCAAGGGCTTCCCATACTTCCTCTGTCATGAACTTTCCGTAGATTTCCGGGAAACAGCCTTCAATCTCGTCCAGGTCATCCACATCCATCCCGTCCAGGTATCCCAGAATCTGGTTCACGTCATCGCCAAGTGCTTCCATCAGGGGATTTATAAAATATTTGTCTATGTCCACATCGCACAGAAGCATGCCATCCTCCGTCTGAACCCACTTGATAAGCTCTGCAATCCTATCCGTATCAACCTTATTCGTATCCATCCCACCCGTCTCCTTCTATTTCCCGCTGCATTCCATCTGGGAATATTGTTCCGATATTGCGCTCCCCGTCAGCAAATACTCCAACTGTCACGCCATCATATTCCTGGTAGAAATTATAGCTTACGGCTTCTCCTGATTCATTATAGGACTTCCTGGTTTTCGCGGGTCGGTTTGCAGCATAGGTCCCGGCGGCTCTTATCTTTTCGGCATCCCAACTCTCCGGAAACCACGACTGCCCTGTTTTGCCCAAGGCCTTGTTACGCTCGGTATGCCATTCCACCCCGCCTATGCGGACACCATTATTGTAGGTCTTTTCAATACTGTACGCAGTCCCACGATTCTCAAGTTCATCGAGATTTGCCTGTGAATGGCCGCCACCCTTCATCCTGCCACCGTTGTTTCCCCCCGCAGGCTTCTTCGGATTCTTAAGGTTAGAAAAATCCCCCACTGCGGAATGCTTTTCCGCCGAAGTGCTTACAATAAATATACCATCTTCCCGCAATTTCTTCAAGGAAGTCTTCTTGACCTTCGCCAACATTTCATCGCTGTCGATCAGACCGGCATCATAAAGAGCCATTTTGGTTTTCCCCAAATATTTGATCTGTTCCTCGCGAGTTTTTCCCCTGAAGTTCTCGAGAGTGGAATAGGGCGTGATCCCCGCCTTTGCCTTATTCTGTTCATCCAGTTCCTTTTTCCATGCACCATCATCCTCCTCAATATATTTTTGCTGGAGCTCCCTCCGTTCCTCCAGGCTCATTCCGAGAGCATCATCCGCCGCGACTCCCCTATGGATGCAATGGCAATTTACAGTCTCGCTGGCGGGAAGTATAGGATCCCTTGGATACATGGGATAATGTGTCTTGCCGTCCTTCCCTTTCAATACAAATTTCTCATCTTTTAGAACAATCTGACCGTCCATCTCTACATGGTTTGGTCGTGGCTTATTCTTATGTGCCCCGGTATGCCGCCATTCCTTCCGGTCCGTAGACGGGCTCTGCTGGATCGCCTCTTCCCTGGCAACCGAATGCGCCCTCAACACCTCAGTGACCGCCACCCGCCTTGCCTGATAATACTCATTCCGCCATCCGCCGTCCATGATCTTTCGCGTCAGCTCCTGTATGCTTCCCCCCTCATCGATGGTCCTTTTGATGGCATCGGTAATCTCCTTGTGGGTACTGATCTTCATCAGCCTCCCCAGCTTCCGATGCCACGATTTCATCCATCCTTTTGTCCTCTCCCGGATGGTATCGACCACTAACTCCCCATCTGTCTCCTGCATATAAGCAGTAGCCAGCATAGGGACTTCGTTTTCGAACATCAGGGCTGCTGCCTCCTGCACCCGTTCGGCAATATCGTCATCCTCCAGCATCTCGGCAACATTCTTCTGCGCCTTTTCCCAGTCACCCTCCGGCGCATCCTCGAGCGCCGCCACAAACTCTTCCGTCTGGCTCTGGAGCGCTTCCGCTACATCCTCCTGCATAGCTTCAATCGACTTCACAGTCTGCTCTGCCTCAGCAAAACCCTCATCCGCCAATGTATCCGCCATGTCCTCATCCGCCTTGGCAAGATACCTGTCTATCGCGTCCAGGATGCCATCTGCATTGGATATGACAGCTTCCGCGACCATCTGATAATACAATGGCTGTGCCAGCATATCACCCACCCGCCTTTCCCCGATACCCACTCAGCGCTTTTCGGATCTCCAACATAACGGGAATGATATCTGTATCATCGGCAGCTGCTTTTCGGATCTGCTCGTCAAACTGCTCCATCTCCCTGTCTGTGACCGCTCTTGCCGTCCCCTGAGTATCCCTCATTTGGTCTGCGAACCCATGATCCTGTGTGGACAGGTTTCTCGGTAGTCCTGCTGCCAAATCTGTCTGCTGGTTTTGCGAGAACGTTTTCGTATAAGCGAGCGGGATGTCCCCCCAATCTCCCTCATAATCCTCGCATCCGTCTTTACCCAACACCTCATAAGTCAGGGCTTTGGCTGTATTGGGCGTCAGACCGCCGGCCCTCTCCGTGACATTCAGCATCTTCTGGATGTCGTCCGGATTGGTGATATCCGGCGCATCAAACTGAATCTCCACATACTTAAAACGATAGCCATTCAGCAGTTTTTGATTGACTGCCCAAGCCAGGGACGTCCTTTCCGGCTGGAATACCTGTTTTTCAGTAACCTCCATTGCTGTCTGAGCCGTTGCCCTGTTAAAGTCTGTGGTATATCCCACATACAGATCCGGGAGCAGGAATGCAGACTGCGTTTTCTTTCTTCCATTCTCCTGATACTCCTGAAACAGTTCATCCTTTTGCAAGATGGATGCGAGATCCTTGATCTCAACCTCCGGCTGCTTCTGTTCCGCAAACGCAGCAGTAGTCTCCATTGTATCTGTCTCCAATACCAGAAAAGCGTGCTGCCCATTCTCGCCCTCGATCCCTTCCATATATTCTTGTAGCTTTGTAAATGCTGAATCTGTCAGGGTTCCTCCCTTGACCAGGATCATAAGAGGCGTATGCCGGCCGCGGCGGAAATAATTGTTATTCAAAACCTCCGCCCTTCGATTACCATCCACAGTAAGCACTTGTCCGATCCACCTTACTTCTCCATATGGCATACTTCCAATACGAAATTCGATGATCTCATTGGCCTGATCGTCTATGTCGATCGGATCATCCCCTTCATTTATGTACTCGCCATTCCTTTTATCCATGATGCGGGGATCTCCGAACTCCTTGAAATATACTGTCCTGCCTCCTACATTCTGCCGGAACTTTCGAAACTTCTTTTTTCTGCTGGTTGCCTCCCCCCTGTAAAAATACTCAATATCCACATAAGGCTCCAGCGGATACGTCATATCGATAGACGGCGTATCAATAATGAACTGCAGTTCCACAACCTCCTGGTCCAGGTTTCTGATAACCTCACAATATGAGATCCCATACGTTTCCCGGTCACGGATGACATTTTCAAATACCTCTTTTGCCTGCGTATCCATGTTGAGGAGCGCTATGGTCTGTTTCAGCGCATCCCATTCTGCCTTCATCTCAGCTGTTTCTGAATCATAGTCATCCGCATATTTTACAGAAATGCCAAATCCGGCAATATTACTCTTATAAGCCCTGATACACTGCGGCAGGATCGTGGAATCATCAACCAGCACTTTCAAGCCGCGCATGTCAATCGGGTGCGGTATCCAATCCGAAGCAGATATCTGTGTGGAGGGATCCAGCTGCTCACTTTTATCTGATTTTTCTACTTTCCTCTGTGCATAGAATACTGTCGGCGCATCCATGTCAGTCGATTTTATTATTTTCACATCCACTCCCGGCGCGGGAGCTTTCCTTTCACCCATCAGCCCTTGCCTCCCCTCTTTTTATATTTCATTGGCAAACACACGAGCAGGATACAGTCCCCTTCATCAGGAGAGGAAAGCCCCCTGTCCTTCATATCCTGTTTACTCTCTACTTTCTGTTTGCCGTTACTGCAAAATTCAACTTTCCGGCAGGACAGCTGGCCGATAAGGTCATTGTCATCCGGCAGTATAACTTCCGGCACATGGGGACGCCCGAAATCATCATACGGCGCGATCAGATCCCTCACAACACCCATCATATAGGTTGTCGAATCCGCATAATACCGGTGCTTTATAGGAAGCCCGAAATTCACGGGCAGGATCACCATATTCCCAAACACTTCCGGATCAGAACGTTTCCAGTTTCTCAGCTGATCAACGACACCGCCTCCGACACCGCCATCATCCACCTTGACACCGATCTGCCCCTGAAAGCGGAATCGCTGTTTCAATTCTTTGTAGAGCTGCGCTATCATGCTGGCTGTCCAAGTGGTATCCTTTCCTTTGTATTTCTTGTAAAACCTGATCACCTCGTTCACACGATACCCAATACAAGTTTTATCGTCTCCAAACCGTGCTACATCACATCCTACCTCAATCAGCTCCACTCCGCTCACATCTATCGGCTGGATATCCCCGGCACCGTTCCGGTATTCTCCGAATGCTCTGGCTGTTGGCTCTGACATTTCGGTTTTGGTGCTCTGATCCAAAGCCGAAATAGAGAGGAATACATCGTCTTCCTGCTCCGGGAACTCCCCATATACACGAACTTTGACAACGTTGCTGTTCTCCCCGTATTTCCGTTTCAGGGCCGCGATATTATCCTTATTGGTGCGCCGGCTGTTCTCAGAATTTACCGTATGGCATCGGTACAGCGCCCGGTCCGCCGTATGGCTGTCATAAAATGTGCCACTGGTCCTGGTAGGGTTGCTCATCAGAAGCAATTTGTTATCCCAGCCTGTCAGTGTTCCCAGGATGGCTTCCATGATCGGATCCGCGACGCCGGAGGCCTCATCCACTACTATCAGCATATGGTCCTCATGGAATCCCTGCATATTCTCTGGTTTTGTCGCTGTCTTTGCTATTGCAAACCAGCGCTCTGAATCCCCCGTCATATAAACTTTTGTCTTCGTCCATGTCAGCAGGTTCTTTATCAGCGAAGAATTCAGCCACTTTGCTATTTCCGCCCAGAGGACGTTATAAAGCTGCTGCACGGTGGGCGCAGTAGCGATCACTTTAGAGTAAGGCCTGCACACAATGAACCATATGATAAGCCCGGCTTCCAGCGCTGTCTTTCCAACGCCTTGGCCGGACTTTACCGTAACCTTAGGATAAGCCGCGATATCCGCCGCAACTTCCTCCTGCCAGCTGTCGCATTTCATGCCGAGAAGATCTTCCAGGAAAGCAGCCGGATCGTCATAATAAACCTCAAGGGCATTCATCAGGTCTTCCATCTGCTTTTTCCTTCCTCCGCTTCGATATCTCGATGATCGCAGTCTTCCAATCCTTCGCTTGTTCCTTCGCATCTGCCTTTGGGGCGCCCTCCAACTCCAGATAATCCTTTATCATATTTTTGAGGGCTGTGATAGCTGTGCTCTGGGCTTTCAAAAAGCTTGCCTGCTTATCCCATGCCTGCTGGACTTCCCACGATTCTCCATAAACGTTACCCGATTTCTCCTCCACCTTCTCAATCGTCTTATCATCCCGATCCTTCACGTACATGATCTGTTGGGAGCGGATGATAGCCGCGTACTGGATCTGGATCTCATGCCAGACGATCTCCAACGGATCCGCCGGCATCTCCGCGATAATAGAAAAAGTCTCCTTCGGAAGGTATTTCCGAAAGAGACCATGTTTTTCTGCGTTGTTATTTTTCTTCGGGGCGCCGTGACCGGAAGCATTTTTATTTCCCGGCTGGGCTCCCTTTTGTTTAGTAACGTTACCATTCCCATTTGGTAACGTTACTAAATCCCATTTATCCTGATTTTTCCATTTCCTTACCTGTTCCTCTGATACCTGTAGTTCTTCTGCAATACTCTTCAGCAGGCGGCTCTTCCCGCTTTCCAGCCAGAGCTGCCTTGCCTTGTCTCTGCCGGGGCTCCTTGGCCTTGCCATGTTCACCGCCTCCTGTTCGTTTGTTTTAAAAAGAGCCGGCGCTGTGCCGACTCTTACAAATTAACTTTATTATCCTTTATTCTTCGTCTATATTTCCAAAATCAATATCTACATCCCCGCTGATCCATATATCCCCGCTTTTCAAGCCATCTGGTTCTTTGTCCTGCATATGGATATTATGCAAATTTTTGGCTTTTTCATCAAATACATCCGCAGCTGCGACCTTGGTGTCTGATAAAGAAAGCCCATAATTATTTATAGTTTTCGCAATCTGCGCGTTATCAGCTTTCAAATCATTTATTAATATTTGGTATTCATTTAATTTTTTATCTGCCTTATCCGCTCTTTTCTTGAGAATGTAACTGACTATACTTAATACAATACTACCAATAAAACCTAAAATACCACATATTTCAGCGATCCCGCTTATAACAGGATTGTACATTGTAAAAAAAGTATTTATATCATTACCCGATACCATCTACCGTTTTCCTCCCATACATTTTTCTCCATCATACATCAAAATTTGGTAAAACAAAATACCCAGCCACGATAAATGACCGGGTATTCTTGAAAAACATATTGGGAGTGATAATACGCATGCTCTACATACCATCTTCATTTTATATATTACCACAGGAAAAACGGACAATGTGGACAAAACGGACAAAATTTCATTTTTTTTGCAAAAATCTTTCAAATTCTTTCCTTGTATTATCTGCCGTAGCTGTTTTCCCCAGCCTGATTGCCACTTCGTCCCATGTCTTACGCTCAAAATATTTCATCCTGACGATCCGCTGCATCCGCGCCGGTATGGTCTTCATCCATCTGTCGATCTTCGCTTTCATCTTTACCGCCTGAAGTTTTCTTTCCTTCAACAGCTCCAGCTCCTTTTTCAGTTTCTGTTCATCCAGGTCTGCCTCAATCACTCCTGATACGTGGAAACTCATCGGCTGGTAGGGGAACTCCGGATTGCTCCCAGACACCTTATCGTGCACCATCTCCTGCTTTTTCAGGCATCGTATCTCTGCCTCCGTCTCGCCGATCAGCTCACAGATGTCTATGTAGTCCGACAGTAAATTTTTGTCCAAAGCAACCCCTCCTTTAAAAATTGTGCATGCCTGCTACCATCCTGGCTTCCTTTAATACCTTCCTCATTTTCTTTTCCTCATCCTTCCAACAAAAACTGTTTTTCTTCCAGCCTCTCATAGATGGTCCTGCCATTATCCGTCTCTATGTATGGCAGGAAGATCTCCTCAAACCGTACCATCTCTATATCCAGAAGAGCCATCTGTGCCTCTACCCAGTCCTTCAGGATCCGCCATGCCACACGCTCCGCCTGCTCTCTGGTATCTTTGATCTGCTTCCGCGGGTTCTCCCGTTTTTCCTTTTTCAGTACCTTCAAGCACTCATCCACCTTTACCGGGAGCCGGACCGGTATCTGCTGAAAGCCTGTATCGATCAGGAATGAAAGCCCCACTATGGATTCTCCATCGTAGTTTTTCATAATGGATTTCGCTTTATGCTTCATCAAGATATATTCTATTTCCGATACGGTTTTGAAACTGTCCACTGTCGTTGTATAATTCAATATCGCCACGATCTTATCCTCCCTCCACTTAACGCATCTGCAGAAACCTGTCCATCATCCTGTCCTTCCACAAAGGAGGGCTCTTCCTTCCCTTGCCAGCCGTAGCCCGGATATGCTCGTTCAATATATGACATACATGGTCTCCCATTTCACATTCCGCGCAGATATCCTCCAAACGCTCCTGATCCAGGCTGTCATCCGCCCTATATCTGCAAACCCTATCACACACATATGCCGCCATTTTATCTACTGCCTCTTCTATTCTGCTCATACCTTCTTCCCTTTCTTCTTTTTCTTTGCCGCTGCCTGTTTCAGCCGCACAACGCCCAATCCCGCCTGCGTCAGATCCGAATCCTCAAAACGGTAGCCCAGCATCGTCAATGTGCAGCTTTCACCTTTTGTGACCAGCATCAGATTTTCAATATCACAATTCAGCTTATCATTGTCCTTAAAAATAATGACCATGCCTTCCGGGATCGGCCCGTTATGCTCTTCCCAGACCGCCCTGTGGAGGAACTCCCAACGTTCCCAGAGGCTCCCCTCCATCTGCTTTTTCCGAAGCTTATGGCCGACAGAATTGACTACGACCGCACCGATAGGCAGTTCATTTGCCGGCCTGTCTCCTTTTTTGAAGCGCGTAGCCTTGGCCCTCGCAAGCGCCTCCGGGTCTTTGATATAGTCCTCCTGCTTTCTGCCCTTCGTGCCCGGCGGATGCCCCTTCTGGTACCAGCCCGTACAGCCGGACTTAATACCGTGCCTCTGCCGGAACTGTTTCATCATCGTCTGCGTAAAACTGGTGCCGAACTTCTCATTCACCATCTCCGCCATCTCCCTGGAGCTCACGCCCCAGGAATTATCCCTGACGAATTCGTACATCCCCTGGGGATATTTCTTCTGATATTTCCAGTATTCCTCTTTTGTCCATTGTTTTTTGCCGTTCCGGTATCCGTGGTTTCCCCGAAAAGCTTTCATGGACTGTGCTGTGAAATGCGTCCCCAGTTCCCTGTTGCAGGCTTCAGCCAGATCTTCGTCCCGAAGCTTCGGGCTCCATTTCTTTACAAAATCATGAACCTCCTGCGGATATCTATGTACAGGCATTTTCACCACTTCCCTTCCGCGGTAAGCATCGGAGGTACCGATCTGATGCTCTTGTCCGAATTGTATCCGAATTCATCTAAATGTTTCATGGTCTTAAAAGCCAGCTCTCCGTTCTCGATGATCCTCTCGGATATCTTGACGATGCTGTCAGTCTTTTGCAGTTCCCGGTCAAGTTGTTCCTCCGTCAGGTCATCATCATTGAGCCTCTCTAACTGCTCAAAAAGATAATTGTTTAAGTCTGTCAGCGTATTCTTCATCGTTCTCCTTCCTCCTGCTTCCGAAGCACTTTCAAAAAATCTATCATCGCTCTCCTGCTTGTCAGGCAGTCCCTGAAATGTTCTCCCTCCAAAAAGATGTAATACTCTTCCGGCCTCCACGAATCGTGATACCTGTCCTTTAGTTCCTCCGTGCTATCCTCATAATCGACGCATCTGCACAGATAAGCTTTTACAACAAAGCTTGTGCCATCAGAGATACGATATCTGTAATATCTCTCGCCCGTCTCCTTTGTCTCGATCCACACCGGCCATCGCTCATAAGCATCTATAAAAGCTTTACGGCTTTCGTCGTTAGTCATGGCCGGGAGCTCCGGCTGTTCTGCCTGCTCTTCTTTCCGATCAGCATCCCCCAGATCACAAATCATTGCCGCAAGTGCCGCCACGATAATTTTCTGGCGGAACACCGTTTTTTCCGGTATGCCGCCTACTTCAAGATAATCGCCAAGAAGTTTTTTCTCCTGCCCTAGAATTTTACGTATCTCGTACATCTCGTCCAGCAGCTCAGAATCCTCATCTTTCTCTGTTTCGATATCCGACTCAAGTTTTTCTTTTTCCTGAAAGGTTTCTGCCTCAATCTGCTCCTTTGTTTCATTCTCCTGCACCGATCTCCGGCATCGATACTCACAAGCCTCTTCACACTCCCTACAGCACGGATCTGCTTCTCCGCTCCCTGGCGTATGGTATGCCAGATCATTATTTACAAACTGGCACCTATCTCCTGCTTTCTTTTTCAAATCGCCCTTTTCAAGGACCTCCATCGTCTCACAGCCAAAAGGGGTTCCAAGCGGCGCAAACCTGCAGTGCCTGTTTTCCCCTCTGATGCCACAAGGCTGCGCACACAAAAAACAATTATACTTATGCCCGCATCCTTCTCCCGACAAAGAACTCCCTTCCGGATACTCTGTCTTCTCGAGTCCATATGCAGATTTCGCCGATTGAAGCACAGCTGTCCTTTCTTCCGCTATCCGAAGCAATTCCCTTGCGAACCGCCTATACGTCATATGGACCTTCTCTTTTTTCGTATAAATCCGCACCCCGACAGCGAAACCACGGAAAGCATAGCCGAATTCCGAACTTCCGGCGCAATGGTACCCGTATGGGGATATGTGCTTCTGAATAGCTTTCGCCCTGTCAGAATTATCTTTCTCCCGGAGACAGATCTCCATCAGTTCTTCCGATTCTTTCGGTGCATATTCCACATACTTTCCTACGAACCACCTTTCATCGTGAGTTTCACCTGGATTGTCGGGTTGCGACGTCGCAACTTCCCCCGGCACGACTTTCCCCGGCTCCACAGCATCCGGTTCCGGCATATCGATTTCCCTGTATTCCCCGTCTATGACGGTATCTCCACCGGCTGAATCCTCTGACTCTTTCAAATGCTTATCTTTTTGTTTTGCTTCCCGCTTTATCTCCCTCACCTGCTTCACGGTCATGCCCGGAACTACCTTCTCCTCCAGCTCCGGCGGCATGTTCAACATCTCGATCAGGACCGCCTGGGAATACCCCTCATATTTCTCCTCGATCTCCATGCCGTTCCCCTTGGCGGAGTATTTCTCACATGCCTTGATGAAGCGGGTCGCCATCGTGTAATCCATCTGCAGTTCTGACTTAAGGTATTCATCAAAGCAGCTGTAATACGCCTGCCACATCATCTTATCCATCATGGTCTTTAACAGGTATCCTGTCTGCACCATGTCACGCGCGGATCTTTTCATCGTCCGCTTTATTTCCCCATTCAGCGTATCGTATTCCATCTTCTGCACAGCATTGCCTGTATCCCAAAATTCTCCCATCTATGCTTTCCTCCTCAATCCTTTTCCTCCTGAAAATATCTGTCCACTCTCGCCTTGAGTGCCTCTAAAAGTGCCGCCTGGCTGTCGCCCTTCCTCTGCAGGGCGCCCATCACATCCTCGTCCACCGTCCCCGCCGCCAGCAGGTGGTGGATGTACACCGTATGCTCCTGCCCCTGCCTGTGCAGCCTCGCGTTCGCCTGCTGGTACAGCTCCAGGTTCCAGTTCAGCCCGAACCACACGATGTCGCTCCCGCCCTCCTGCAGGTTGAGCCCGTATGCCACGCTCGCCGGGTGTGCCAACAGCACATCGATCCTGCCGGCATTCCAGTCCGCGATGTCCGCCGGCGTCTTCAGCTCCCTGACCGTCCGTTTTGACTTGATCAGTGCCCTCTTTATCCGCACCAGGTCATGCTGAAAATTGTAGAAGACCAACACCGGTTTCCCGTCGATCTCTTCCAGCAGCTCCATAAACCCCTCCAGCTTGTTGTCATGTATCTCCGCCACTTCCCTTGCCGTGGAAACCTCGTCCCCCGCCACAATCTCCCGTGTATGGTATATGGCACCGTTTGCGAGCTGCAAAAGCTTCCCGGACAGGACGGCCGCGCTGCCGGCGTCAAGGACGCCCTCCGGCAGCTCCAGCACCTTCTCACGTTCCATCTCGCGGTAGGCCCTCTGCGCCTTCGCATCCAGCTGTACGTACCTGATGTTATCGATCCGCCCCGGCAGGCTCAGGTAATCCTTTGCCGAAAGGCTGATGCAGATGTCCCGGATCCGCTCCTGTATCGCCTCCTGCGCCCCGGGCCTCGGCTCATACGAAAAGATCGTATGGGCGTCCCGGGAGGCAGGGAAGAAATAATTGTTCCGGTACTCCGTTATCGTCCTGCCCAGGCGCTTCCCCCCGTCCAACAGGTATACCTGCGCCCACAGGTCCGTCAGCCCGTTGGGGGACGGCGTCCCAGTCAGTTCCACCAAGCGCCGGATATGCCCCCGGATGTTCTTAAGGCTCTTGAACCGTTTCGCCTGATGGCTCTTGAAGCTGCTGGACTCGTCGATCACCACCATGTCGAACGGCCAGTCATTCCGGTAGTAATCTACCAGCCAGGGCACGTTCTCCCGGTTGATCACGAAGACATTCCCCGGGCTGTTCAGCGCCCGGATCCGCTTCGCCTTTGCCCCCAGGACCGGCTGGACCTTCAGCATCCTGAGATGGTCCCACTTGCCCTGCTCCCTCGTCCAGGTATCCTCCGCCACCTTCTTGGGGGCGACCACCAGGCATTTCCCCACAAGGAACCGGTTGAAGACCAGGTCGCACACAGCAGTCAGCGTGATGACGGTCTTGCCAAGCCCCATGTCGAGGAACAGGGCGACAGCCTCCTCCTGGATGATGCGGGTGATGCAGTAGCGCTGATAATCGTGCGGTATGAATCTCACAGGCGCCTCCTTCCAGAAGGGTTCCTGTTCACCAGTTCCTCGAACAGCCTGCCTTCCCGGTTCGCCGGCTCCAGCCTCCGGACCTGCTCCACGAATGCCTCTGCCCCCTCCATGCTGTCCACCACTGCCACGCAACACCCCAGCCTCCTCAGTTCCTCCAGGCGCAGCCCCTGCAGTTTCCTCGCCTTCTCCCCCGGGCGCTTCAGTTCTGCGAAGCCTATCCTCCCTCCGGGGAGCACCGCGATCCTGTCAGGCACGCCTGCATTCCCCGGCGACACAAACTTATAAGCCTTCCCGCCTGCCTTTCTGACAAGGGCGCGAAACTTTTCCTCCAGCTCACTCTCCCTCATATGCTTCCTCCTTCCTGTCAACATTCTGAAAAATCCCCTATATATACCCTGTATAAGGGGTACAAGGGTATATATACTCCTTATTTCCCTTGTATTTTTATTTCATATAGAAAAATGTTTACATGTTTACAAATGCTGTTTTTTCCTGTATTTATCAAGCTTTTTGCGTAAACAAACGAATGTTGACGTCTGTTTACATGTTTACATCCTCCTTGTGAACATTCTCTGCCCGAACAGAATGTTCACACACCTGATGTTGACCGTAAAAAACCCCTCTGTGATCCATACTCCCCTCCAAAACGTATATTGCCCTTCTGCTTCTCCCACCCCGGAAGCCTCTCCAGGATGCTGTTGATCTCCTTGCTGTCAGCCTTCTTCATCCGGCAGCTCGCCGGCATCTTAAAGCACTCATTCCATATCTCCCAGGCGCATATCCGGTCACGGTGCATCAGGCTCCCCTCGTCCGCCTGCCCCCTGTCAAACTCCGAATCCAACCAGCTCCGCCGCTGGTACATGCTCCGCTTATACCAGTCCCGCGGCACTTTCTCCTCCAGGAACTCTATGATCGCCCCTTCCGAGTAGGACGATTCCCTGTGCTGCTCCTGGACGCCTTCCGCGATCCGCTCCGCTTCACCGGACAGAATGAGGGGCTCCCCCAGCCGGTACAGCGTTACCGCCTCCGCCCAGATCTGAGGCACTTCCCCCGGCAGGTCCCGCCAGATATTCTTCTTTCGTCCCTCCCCGGACAGGTCCACGGGCCAGAAACGCCTGCCCCCTGTATAGTCCTTCAGGAATTCCGCCTCGTTGGTGGTCCCCACGATGATACACCGGCGCAGGTGCTTTTCCGTCCTGCGGCCGTAGGATGACCTGTAGATGTCGTCTTCCTTGCTTAAGAACTGCTTGACCGCATTCATCTCGGACCTCGTCATG
>CAJUDM010000037.1 GCA_910584915.1 uncultured Lachnospiraceae bacterium | reverse complement strand
AGTTCAACAGCGTTCCATAAGGTGGCTCGGTCTGCATATTCTTTGGGCGCATTGGGCGGGAGAGTGATTTCACTGTGGACTAAATCTTCATGGTATTTCGGGCGGTAGGTCTGCCCGTCAAACTCGCTGACAAGAATGCTCCTGCTGATGTATGATGCTTTCTCGACTGCCGACTGCCCCTTGCTCCGCCTGACAATGGAAAAACGTGTGCTTGCCTGTTTCGTAACATTAGCCATGCGCAACACCTACATTCTGCCGACAGGGTATAGGGGCGCACTCATAGACTTTGTGGGCAGATAAAGGCTGTTCTTTAGCCTTTATCTGAACGCAAAGTTCACTAAAGGGTAGCAAGCGCAGCTTGCGAAGGGGAATTGTCGTTTCCCCTTTTGGCTGCCGCAAGGCAGACAACGCTCTCCGCCGGAGTCCATGCAAGTGAAACTTGCCCCTCGGAGAGCGCACATACCACCTCTGGTGGTATATCTGTGCGCACCCCGTAAACGGGGTGAATACGTTACCTCGGCTTTCCAGTGTCCTCGCCTTTGTCATTCCGTACCGCCCTCGCTTTCATTTTCGGCATTGGGGAGAGTGGATTGTGGGGGAGTGGTTTCTCGGCTTTCCGCTTTGATTTTAGAGATAATCTGCTGACACTCCCTTGTCTGCAATGCAACCGACAAGATACGGTTTAACTCGCCCTCGTCATAGCGGTAGCAGTCGGGGAAATACTTCACAATGATACCGCCCATGATGTACTTGTGGTGGTTCTCGGCTTTGCGTTTTTTCTCGTTCTGCTTTTTCTTCTCATTGGCTACACGCTGTTTCGCCTGTTCCAATGCCTGCAATGCTTTTTCTAAATTTCTGCTTGCGTCATTTTTGCTCTCAATCATCTTGATACCTCATTCTTTCTGTACTGTGTTGATTAGTTTTGGAAATAAAAAAGGTAGCTGATTGTCTGTTAAGATAATCGCTACCTAAAGGTAAACAATATTTAGTTTTCATATCATTTTTCTGTCTTGATTTTTCCCGACAAACTGGAATTTATCTACGAAGCCCTTCTTCTGTAAAAGTTCTTTTTAATGCCTTCTCTGTCGGGAATATAGAGCCTATCAAAACAGCAATTTGAATAAATGTCAAAATCAAGCCGACAATTCCAATAGCATCATCTGAAGCTCCATAAAATGGAAGATGAATAATAAGTGACGGAACTAAAATAATCCAGCCAATTCGCCACCAAAGTTTTCCACAGTAATGATGAGCAAAATGCCATGTATCCATATTCTTCATAGAACGAGAGGTTCTATATCCAATCAGAGAATTTATCTTTTGCGGCGGACGCTTCCACATAAGCCGTCCAATAACTATCATCAGCAACGGAATCATTAAATCACAGCAAAGCATAAACCACCAAAACCACATTACATTCACCTCTACAATTTGCGATTTGTTAAATTGTTCAATGTCATTATCTTACCACAAACGCATACACAATTCCATTAAATTTTGCTTAATCTCCTTTTGCCTTATTCTTTGCAATCATCATCTGCCTTGCCCGTTCCCTCTGCTCGGTACTGACCGCCCTCGGCTTGCGGTAGCAGACGTATGACTTTGGAAAGGAATATGTCTTAGATACCTCGTCCTGCTTTGTCAGCTTGTATGTGTCGGGGAAGTCGGCAACAAGCGTGTCAAGTTTCCGCATAACCGCTTTATCCCTTGTATAGAGGGTGGCGGTCTGTTCTCCTGCGTTATAATTGAGAATACTTTCCTGTTCGTATCGGGAAAGTTTCATAGTGCCATATCCCCCTTTCCTTTGCTGTGGGTTCTGTGCTTTTTTCCCTCGGAAACTGTCGGCTGTTTTGCCTGTTCCTTTGCTCTGGCTAACCTTGTCCTTATGGAGTGGTCACGCTCGGTCAGTTTCCGTCTTTTGGTGGTGGCGGTCAGTTCCGCACACGTTTCTTCTGACAGGGAATTTAATTTCTTTAAGGTGCTACTTACTATCTGCTTTGTGTTATCGTCTTTTATCTGCGGAAGAATAGCAGACAGACTGGCGCACGTTTCCGCTTTTCCCTGTTCTCCAAACTGGTAAATCAGATTGATTTCATCAGCGTTAAAAGGTATCTGTATATTTGCGCCCTCACATAAACGCTCCACGCCCACGCACTTAGGGAGATTTTTTGTCAGTTCGTAATTATCCCTCGCTGTGATTGTTCCATGCCTGTCGGTCTGCCTTACCTCGACTTCACACTGGCTTTTCTGTTCCAACACAAGCCACTGGTATTTATCGTTTTCTTTCGTAAATACAGTCTGATGCGCATTGGAGTGTGTCTTGCTACGGATATATTTGTCGGCGGTACTGTAATAGTCCAAAATCTGTTGTTCCTGCTTTTTATTCATGGTCTTTGCCCTCCTGTGATATGGATTGATATGATTGATTGGTTTCGGTGTTGATATATGATTTTTTCTCGTTACTTGTTGGGAGATTTGATTGCGGAATACTGTTGTTGGGTATTTCTCCGCTTGGGGAATAGGAGTTCATTTCATACGGTAATTACCGCATGAAAAAAGACTATAACCGTTACTGTCATAGCCTTTTAAGGATTGAGGAAGTCCCTTTTTTATTTGTATTTGTTTGTCGCCCCTCCGCACTATCCAACATCTCCGGCTCATACCGGTATCCCTGCGCCTTCATGCCGTAGCTTCTCGCCGCCAGCAGAATATTCTTCGCGTTGGAGCCGTCCCGCGATACGCCGCAGTCCAGCCGCACCTGCTCGAGCGGTATCCATCTCCCGTAATATGCCATGACCATCGCAAGCGCCGCCGCCCCGCACTCGAGGGCTTCCATCTGTAAAATGACCGGGACTCGCGCCACCTTACCGGACACCGGCATTTTTATCTTTTTTTCCATACTGTCTCTCCCCCGCTTATCCTAAGCGGGATTTGTCCTATCACCCGCTGTTCCGAACAGGGACGCCGCACACGCCTCTCACCTGCAGTTCCGCACAGAAAAACCGTCTCTCCGCATCTGTCATTCTTTCCGTATCCGGCTTTCTGCCTCCCTGTATCTGGCTTTCCACTACTCATACTCCTCGATCGTACACTCTTCCATCGTCTTAAACCCTATCTCATTCAGCAGGTACGGAGTATTCTGATAAACATAATAATTCAACCAGTTGCTATATAACGTATTGCAGTGCGACCGCCACTCCAGCATCGGCTTTTTCGTGCAGTCATTGTCCGGATAATAATTGAACGGCACATGGATCTTCAATCCCTTGTTCAGATCCCGCATATACTCGTTGTGCAGCGTCACCCTGTCGTACTCGGGATGCCCCTGCACAAAGATCTGCCTGCCGTTCCTCGAGATTGCCAGAAAAACCCCGGCATCCTCGGATTCCGCCAGCACCTTCAGCTTTTTGCAGGCTTTGATCTGCTCCGCCGGCGTCTCCGTGTGGCGGCTGTGTGGCGCGTAAAAAATATCATCGAACCCACGCACCAGCGGCACCTTCCGGTTGGATACCCGGTGGGCGTAGACGCCGAACAGTTTCTCCGGCAGATCCCGTTTGGGCAGTCCGTAATGATGGTACAGAGCCGCCTGGGAACCCCAGCAGATATGCAGCGTGCTGGTCACATGGGACTTCGTCCAGTCCATGATCTCACAGAGCTCCTCCCAGTAATCCACCTCCTCGAAGGGAATCTCCTCCAGCGGCGCCCCGGTGATGATCATGCCGTCAAAGTTTCTCTCCCTGATCTCATCCATCGTCACATAAAACGTATTTAAATGGTTGGCGGACGTATTTAGAGACGTATGGCTCTTCACTGTCACAAACGTCACATCCACCTGCAACGGCGTGTTGGAAAAAGCCCGCAAAATCTGTAATTCCGTGTCCTGCTTCACCGGCATCAGGTTTAAAATGCACACCTGCAACGCCCTGATGTCCTGCGCCAGGGCGCGCTGCTCCGCCATCACAAATATGTTCTCGTTTTCCAGTATCTCCCTCGCAGGCAGATTGTTCTGTACTCTGATTGGCATAATGTTCCTCTTTTCTGCTATAAATTCTTTACTACATTTCTATCTCACAGATGATGACAGTTCAGCCATCAATGTCACTTAGTTAGCACCATAACTCAGCCGTGAGGAAAATAAAATACTCAAGGAGCCCCTTAAAAAGCGTCGGCACTTAACGAGGTCCCTCACGAGTTTAGTGTCCGTTACGCTTTTTACGGAGCGAGAGCGTGGCGACGGAGTATTTTATTTTCCTCACGGCGTCCGGTACCATCAACCAAACAACATCAATCCGCCCTTCACTGCTCCAGATACTGCGCGATGAAATCTGCTTCCGTCACGATCGGAATCCCCAGCTCCTTCGCCTTCTTATTCTTCGACGAATTCGAGGCGATGTCATTGTTGATCAGGCACACCGTCTTCTTCGTCACGCTGCCTGTCACTTTGCCGCCCTTTGCCTCGATTGCCTCCTTCATGGCGTCCCTGTTCTCATAGTGGGTGAGGCTTCCGGTGATCACAAAACTCTTACCGCTCAGGCCTCCGCCCTCCGTCAGCTCGCGCTTCTCGATCGTCAGTTCCTCAAAAAGCGCCCTCGCCCTGCGCAGATTCTCCTCATCCTGAAACCAGGAGACGAAAGCCCCCGCCAGCACCTCGCCGACGCCGTCTATCTCCGCGAGCCTCTCCGCGTCCGCAGCCAACATCTTCTCAAGATCATCTCCGAACTCCCCGCAGATCATCTTCGCGTTCGCCAGTCCGATCCCGGAGATGCCCAGCGCATACAAAAACCTGGGCAGCGTCGTACGCCTTGCCGCCTCGATGCTGCTCACCTTCCCGTCGGCGGCGGGCTCCTTCGCGATCAGGTTCCGGTAGGATTTTTCCCCGAAGCCCTCCATCTCCACGATCTCCTCCCGGTACCGGTCCAGATGAAAAATGTCCGCCGGCTCATGGATAAAGCCCCTGCCGAGTAACTTTTCAAGCGTCGCCTCCGAGAGCCCGTCGATATTCAGCGCATCCCGGCTCACGAGATGGGCGAAGGACTTGATCTTCTTCGCCGCGCAATCCGCATTTGTGCAGTACAGAGACGCGGCGTCCGCCACCTGCCTCACTTCCGTCTCACCGCCGCAGGCGGGACAATGCGCGGGAATCTCCAGCGTATCGCTTCCGGTCAGATTCTTCGCGATCTGGGGAATGATCATATTCGCCTTATACACGGTGATCTTATCCCCAATTCCCAGCTTTAACGCCCGCAGAATGCTGATGTTGTGGACGGAAGCCCGGCTCACCGTGGTTCCCTCCAGTTCCACCGGCTTAAAGATCGCCACCGGATTGATCAGCCCTGTCCTGCTGGGACTCCACTCGATCTCTAAAAGCTCTGTCTCCCGTATCTCATCCTGCCACTTGAAAGCGATGGAACTGCGCGGGAACTTGGACGTCTGCCCAAGCGACTCCCCGTAGGCGATATCCTCATAGGTCAGCACCAGGCCATCCGAGGGAATGTCGTAATGTTCGATCTTTTTCTCAAACTCATCCACCATCCCGGCGACCGTCTCCGGCGTCACTTTGTGATACTCCACCACATCGAAGCCCTGCTC
Source organism: uncultured Lachnospiraceae bacterium (assembly GCA_910584915.1). Classification (GTDB taxonomy): domain Bacteria; phylum Bacillota; class Clostridia; order Lachnospirales; family Lachnospiraceae; genus 1XD8-76. The sequence continues at coordinate 28,028 of CAJUDM010000037.1, read as the reverse complement.
CGAGAGGAACACAAACTCCCGCTCCCTGCTGTTCTCAAAGTCTACGCCCTCCGCCTTCACGAGCCCGAAGGCGTAAAACCGGATATTCCTGCCTGCCGCGATCCGGTTGTCAAGCTGCCTGACTGAACCGCTGCAGAGATTTCTGGGATTTTTGTACCGCGCCGAAACATCCTCGATCTCCTCATTCATGCGCGCAAAATCGGAATAAGTGATGACCGCCTCCCCCCGCAGGATCAGTTCCCCGGTATAGGATATCTGCAATGGAATATTCTGAAACACCCTGGCGTTCCCCGTGATCACTTCCCCGATCTCGCCGTTGCCCCTGGTCACCGCCTTCAAAAGCTTCCCGTCACGATAGGTCAGAACGATCGTCAGCCCGTCAAGCTTCCAGCTCAGAAGCCCTTCCTTCCCGTCGAGCCACTCAGCCAGCGCCTCCCTGTCCTTTGTCTTATCTAAAGACAACATCGGACGCTCATGGCGCTCCTTGGGCAGTTCCTCCACCGCCTCGAATCCCACCCGCACGGTGGGGCTTCCCGCCAGAACGATCCCCGTCTCCTCTTCCAACCCGCGCAGTTCATCGTACAGCGAATCATACTCAAAATTGCTGATGATCTCCCGGTCCTCCGCATAGTAGGCTTTAGACGCCTCATTCAGCTTTGCGGCAAGCTTCCGCATTCTCTCTTTTTTGTCCTGATAATTCATACAGCCGTCGCTTCTCCTCCCCTTTAATTTCCCGCCATTCGTTCTCCGCAAGATCCCCCAGCAGGATATTCATGATCCGCACCCGCCTGATCGCGGACACCGTGTTTCCGCACGCCTTGCACATTCTTTTGATCTGTTTATTGACTCCCTGAGTCAAAACAATGACAAAAGTATAATGATCCACCTGCCTGACCGAACATTTTCTCGTTTTGATATGCAGATCCTTCAGGTAGACACCCTGCCTCATGCTCTCCAGAAATTCCGGCGTGATCTCATGTTTTACCGTGACGACATACTCCTTCTCATGCCGGTGTGACCCCTTCATCATCGCCTCGATCAGATCCCCGTCGTTGGTCATCAGGATCAATCCCGTAGAATCCTTATCCAGCCGCCCCGCATAGGTCAGCCGCACCGGATAGTCGATCATATCTGTGATCAGCCGCTCCGCATGGGCATCCCGCTCCGAACAGGTCACCCCCGCCGGCTTATGGTAGGCGAGCACCACAGGCTCTTTCTCTCCCGAAACCCGCTCTCCCCTCACCAGCACAATATCCTCATCCGAAACACTCTGCCCCGTCTCCCCGGGCAGACCGTTCACCGTCACATCCCCCCGCTCTATCAGTCTGTCCGCCTCCCGCCTCGAACATACGCCGCAGGAGGCGAGAAACTTATTCAGCCGCATCTTTTTCCCTCCTGCCGTTTCCCGCCGATCTCTCTTTCATATTTCATCTGTTTATCTGCCTGTTTCCTTTAAATCTTCCAAAAGCCTGCCCAGCAATGCCTCCCTGTTGTTTATAAACATCTCCGTAACCTGATAGCTTTCCGTCTCCTCATAGGCACATAAATGAATGCTCCCATGATCGAAACAATAGATATCCGCATCCGGGATTCCCAACAGAACGGGTGAATGCGTCGCTATCAAAAACTGCGCCCCTTCTTTTGCGCACCTGTAGATTTCCATGAGCAATGTAAGCTGCCTCTGGGGCGACAATGCCGCCTCCGGTTCATCAAAAAAATACATGCCATTCGCCCTCAGATAATTCTGGGCGAGTGCCAGAAAACTCTCCCCATGTGACCTTTCATGGTATTTAGCGGAGGGATGCCTGGCATCCGCGTATTCCTCTTCCTGCGTCGCCACATTGTAAAAACTTTCAGCCCGGAGGAAATAGCCCCATTTTTCCTTCCTGTATCCCCTCGTAATCCTGATCGCATCACATAACTCCGAGTGCGTGTCATGGGTGGAAAAAGCATAATTTTTTGTCCCGCCCTCCGGATTAAATCCACAAGCTATCGCAACCGCCTCCAGCAACGTCGATTTTCCACTGCCGTTCTCCCCGACAAAAAAAGTGATCGGCTTATGGAACTCAAGCCTCTCAATACCTTTCAACGCCTCTATGTTCCTCAGGTAACTGTCTTCGTCTACCTTATCCCAATCGAACAATACTGCCCGTATAAACAGATCGTTCATCAGACATCCCCCTTCAAGGAAAATTCAATATGTACACAAATTTCTATTTCCTCTGCCTCTTTTTCAACACCAGCCTAATAAGCAGACGGACAATCCCCGCACCGACAAAGATCAGAAAACCATTCTTTACGAGCGCCTCTCCGATTCCCATATTGACAGCATATTGTAGCTGTAACTCCGGCGGCGCATCCTGATAGGGTATCCCCGCCTTGATCACACAATAATATGCGCCGATGAAAAAAATGATCACTCCCGCCAATAAAACGGCATTGACGATCTGATGAAAATATGATCCGCTTTTTGTCGGCTTCATATGATCCATCCGTTTTTTAACCTCCGATTAAATCCTGATTTTTTGATTCATCAAACAGGAAATTATTTTACTTACGTTCCACAAATCCTATGATTGAAAAAATCAATCCCACAATTCCAATTCCAATAGAGAGCAGTTCCATTCCTGATGAACAAAGAGAAATCACGATAGCAAAGAGTAATATCGCAATACCTAATCCAATTTTTTTCATTGAAAATCCTCCTTTGCAAATCCCGATCTGTACATAACTATACCATAGTTTGTATCATGCCAAAGGCAGACTATTGCAATATAGCATTTATATTGTTTTCTGACAAATCAAACCACTCCGCATCTGCCTTTTGTTCTTGCCCGTTTAAAACATCATTAAATTCATCTTCTGAACAAGATTCATCCTTTACAAAATATTGTACATTCAATTCATTATTTGTATCATATCCAGATTGACTGTAAGCCTGAGTATTTACACTATATCCGGTTTCAGAAAAAGTCATTTTCCCTATTCCGGAATCAGCCGCACCACCTGAAAACAAAAATGTACCGTCTGTTTTTAAATTCATAAATGCCCTGTATTGCAATGTATATCCATAGATTTCTCCATTTTGATAATGCAATATCTCAAAACCGCAATCAGAGATATTATTTATTTGAAGCCAAAGAACAGCTTCATCTTCTCCGTCACCATCAATATCCATAATTGTAAATTTTGCAGCACTTACTGTGACACTGTCATCATCTGTAACAGCCCGGCCTATCTCACTGATATTTAAACTTTCGTTTGCCAAATCCGTACATATAAAATTACTTTTCCCCAAAAGTATAGATTTGTAAGTATTTTCCTCTAATTCTACTGACTGCTCCGGCAGGTCCTCAATATTTCCATTTTGGGTATTGGTATTATCTTCTAAACTTTGACTTATAGGTTCTATCTGTACCGTTTCTTCCGGTAGATCATTTTCTATTGCAGAACACCCGATCAACATTCCTGAAATTAAGGTAATACAAACAGCACATATACAAAGTAATAAGCCATTTTTTTTCGGTGATTTGTTTAGTTTATTTTTGAACCGTTTTTTCATAATCTCTTTTCCCCCTAAAATTGTGTTGTCAAAAAAGCCGAAAAATCAATGACCCTCTATATTGTCCGCAAACGGAGCCGACGTATTGATATAGACCGTGTAATACCCGTCGTCCGCCTGATCCACATAGCTGCTCCATCCGTCAAACGCATATTCTTTCGACATACGATCCTCTATTTCCATCTTCTCCATTTCCGTAGAAAATACGATGGATGACAGACAATCCACATGATTTCCGGTTCCCGACGTATTACCCGTCTCCGAATAGACGCTTACCACCTCAATATCTGAAATTTCCCTTTCCAGATCTGCCTGCAGGGAAGCGGTTTGCTTCCATGTTGCCATATGATTTACACACATGCCGAAGATCTCATAGATCAGCCAGACTGCCGCCAGCGCAAGCGGCAACAATAACATCACGATTCCCAATCTTTTCAGATACTTTGTCATCTGCTCATTCCCTGTTAAATTTCTCATTTCTGAGCGTTCATTCTTTCCCTATCTCTAAAGAAGAAGTTAATACAGCACTGCCATTTGCCTATACTCAAAATCTGTCCTGCCCGTCAAAAAGATATCCTGTTTCAGGTGCGGGAAACTGATCCAACAAGTACGCCGCAGGAAATGCCACACGCTCCCTGGCACAGTCAGAACCTCTCTCTCCCTTCCCCCAGAAAAGGCAAATATCCTGTATCAAAAGCAAACGATACACCTCCCTGCACCAGCGGAAACAACAATTCCTTCATCGTATCACAAACCACACCATATCTACACAATCCAACAGATTATCACCACTACCAGCCGTGAGGAACATAAAATGCTCAAGGAGCCCGTTAAAAAGCGTCGGCACTTAGCGAGGTATTTTCGAGCTTAGTGTCCGCTACGCTGTTTCGCAGGCTCTTGAAAAACAGAGCCCGAGCGAGAGCGTGGTGACGGAGCATTTTATGTTCCTCACGGCGTCCGGCAAAAACCGATGGCTCGACTCGCAAACGCTTCGCTTTTTGTTCGTATCTCCATCTGAAAAACGATAACTCAGTCTCTGATCTTCTTCAGCAGTCTGTCCACATCCTGATTGTGCCCAAGCACCAGCAGATGCACATCCTTATCAAACACATAGTCCGGTCCCGGCAGAAGGCTAGTCTTCCCTTCCGTCTTCACCCCGATGATATTGATATGGTACTTCGCCCGGCAGTTCACTTCCTTGATGGTCTTTCCATGCCATGCGGGGATCGTCGGAACCTCAAAGATCGAGTATTCCGGCGTCAGCTCGATATAGTCAAACACATGGTTGGCGCTGAACTTCATCGCCGCCTTCTCCGCGATATCCCTGTCGGGATAGATCACCTCGTCAGCCCCGTTGCGCAGGAGGAATTTCGCATGGATATCACGGTTCGCCTTGCTGACCACATACTTTGCCCCCATATCCTTGAGCTGGCTTGTAATCTCCAACGAACTCTGGAAGTTCGTACCGATGCAGACAAAACAGATGTCAAAATTGCCCACGCCCAGGCTTTTTAATACATCCGGGCTGGTGCAGTCCCCGATCTTCGCGCTTGTCACAAAGGGGATCAGATCGTCCATCACCGCCTGATTTGTGTCAACGATCATCACCTCATTCCCCAGATCCACCAGATTCTGGCAGAGATGATGCCCGAATTTACCCATACCTATGATCAAAATTGATTTCATGGTCCCGCTCCTTTTCTCTATACCTCTCAAAATAATACTGCATCTTTCAGACACCGCACACTGCGCGATGCTTATCCGTTTCGCCGGACGCCGGTTTCCCTGCCCTCTGTATCAACGCCGCAGTTTTTACACATTCCCGGCAAACGCGGCACAATGCGTGTTACCCGCTCCCTCCTGCCTGGTATGCCATCATCCCACCGGCACCTCGATCTCCGGCAGCTGTACCTTGGGCACCGGCTTCCTCTCATAGAAGGAGAACGCAAAAGACATGCTGCCCACCCTGCCGAGGAACATCAGTACCATGATCAGGATACGCCCGAGCGTCCCCAGATCCCTTGTGAGCCCGGTGGTCATGCCCACCGTCCCGATGGCGGAAAATGCCTCAAACATCAGATCGATCATCGGCAGCTTTTCCACCCCGTTTATGATAAGGACTGCCCCAAGCGCCAGAGACAGATTCAGCACAAAGACTGTCACAGCCTTCCTCACCGTCTCATCGCTGATCCTGCGCCCGAACACCTCTGCTCCCTGCTTTCCTCTCAAATATGCTGCCATATAGAAAAAAATCACGGCGATGGATGTAGTCTTGATACCGCCCGCCGTGGAACCGGGACTGCCGCCAATGAACATCAGCATAACGTTGAACAGCTTCCCGCCCTCCGACATCAGCGCCGTATCCACCGTATTAAAACCCGCCGTCCGCGCCGTCACCGAGGCAAACAGGGACGCATATACCTTTCCGTCAACAGAAAGCCCCGCCATGGAAGCATCTTTTTCCAACAGATAAAAGATCAGGCCGCCGCCCAAAACCAGCACCGCCGTCGTTGTCAGCACCAGCTTCGTGTGGAACTGGAATTTCCGGAACCGAAACTTCTGTTTCCACACATCCACCCAGACAATGAACCCGAGTCCTCCAAAAATGATCAGCGCCATGATCGGTATATTGATCAGAGGATGGTCCACCGCCGAGACGAAGGACACATACTCTCCCTGATAGCCCATCAGATCAAAACCCGCGTTGCAGAAAGCTGAAATGGCGTGAAAGACACTGTAGTAGATTCCCCGCCCCCATCCAAGCCTGGGCACAAAATAAAACGCCATCACAAAAGCGCCCGCCGCCTCAAACAGGATCGTCCCCTTTAACGCCTGGCGGATCAGCCTGACGATACCGCCGATCTGAAGGCTGTTGATGGACTCCTGCAAAAGATTTCTCGCCTTCAGCGTGATATTGCGGCGCAGAAAAGTTGCTAACAGGATACGCATTGCTATGGTTCCCAGTCCGCCGATCTGAATCATCACAAGGATCAGGATCTGCCCGAACACTGACCAGTGGTTATAGGTATCCACCAACACCAGTCCGGTCACGCATGATGCGCTGGTCGCCGTGAAGAGAGCCGTCATAAAATCCGTCCACTGTCCATCCTTTGAGGAGACCGGAAGCGTCAGAAGACAGGCCCCTATCAGGATGATCGCCATAAAATTTAACGCGATCGTCCTTGTTTTATTTACGCCGTAGCGTTTTATTTTTCGTTTCTCCATCTCTGCTCAGCCTTCTCGCTTTCAGTCTTTTCACTGCGCTCTTATGCGCATACAGTTCCGTCCAGATCGCCGGATGGAACAGGATCAACAGCGGAAACAGTTCCAGCCGCCCCGCCAGCATATCAAAAATCAGCACATATTTCGAAAAAGGGGAAAAAAAAGCAAAATTTTTGCTCGGCCCTACCAGCTCAAGCCCCGGCCCGATATTGTTGATTGTCGCCGCCACCGCCGTAAAATTCGTTGTCAGATCCCAGCCCTCAAAGGAGATTGCCAGGACGGACGCCGTGAACAGGATCACAAAAGTGATAAAATACACATTGGTGGAGCGCATCACCTCATGTTCTATGGGCCTGCCATCGTAGGTGATCTTCTTGATGCTCCTGGGATGAATATAGGAATTCAGTTCCTTGAATATCGTCTTGATCAGGATGATAAACCGTGAGACCTTGATGCCGCCGCCCGTACTGCCCGCGCAGGCTCCGACAAACATCAACAGGACGAGCACTGTCTTGCTGGTCTGAGACCAGAGGTCAAAATCTACCGTGGAAAAACCTGTGGTCGTGATAATAGAACCCACCTGAAACGCGGAATGCCGCAGCGCGTCGGAAAAATTTCCGTAAATCTTTACTGTGTCGATCAGCAGAACGACAACCGATGCGGCGATGATCCCCAGATAGCAGCGCACCTCCTCCATATGGAGCGCCTTTCTCATATTGTGGAACAACATGAAATAATAGGCGTTAAAATTCACACCGAAAGCGATCATAAAGATCGTCACGACCCACTGCAGATAGGGGGAATATCCCCCTATACTGTCCGCCTTGATCCCGAATCCGCCTGTTCCCGCTGTGCCGAAGCTGGTCGTCAGCGCATCAAACAACGGCATCCGCCCCGCCAGCAGCAATATCACCTCTATCACAGTCATCCCGAAATAGATCAGGTACAAAATACGCGCTGTATGTTTCATCTTGGGCACCAGCTTCCCCACAGAAGGTCCCGGACTCTCCGCCCGCAGCAGATTCACCTGGGAGCCGCCGCTTAAAGAGATGATCGCAAGAAGAAACACCAACACTCCCATACCGCCGATCCAGTGGGTGAAACTGCGCCAGAATAACGCCGTATAGGAGAGCGCCTCCACATCTACAAGAATGCTCGCCCCCGTTGTCGTAAAGCCGGAAACCGTCTCAAACAGCGCGTCCGTCAGAGACGGGATCTCCCTGGATATCCAAAACGGCAGGGCGCCGAAGAAACTCATAAAAATCCAGCATAGGGCTGTCGCCACACAGCCCTCCTTCAGATAAAATACAGTATCTTCCGGCTTCCGGAATGTCATGGCAGCCCCGAAAAGAACGGATGCCGCCGCCACCGCAAGATAGATAACGCCAACCTTTTCCTGATAACACAGGGAGACCAGACAGGGCAAAAGCAAAAAGGCCGCCTCTATCTTCAGCACGCTCCCCAGAATATATCGAATCATTGAACTGTTCATAGTAATACCACGCCTTCTTCACACAGCTTTCTCTATTTCAGAATATCCTGCAGATCGTTAAAACCTGTATGAGTCGTCACGATCATCACTGTATCGCCCACCTCGATCGTATCATGTCCGCTGGGAATGATGATATCGTTGTCCCGGTTGATAAACGCGATCAGCAGATTTTTCTTCAGAGACATCTTCATAAGCGGCACCCCCGTCACTGCGGACTCCTTGTACACCCTGAATTCGATCGCCTCCACCCGCGAATCAAACATATGGTACAACGTCTCGATATTGCTGTCCATGGAATCCTTCTTCGCCCGGACATAGGCGATGATTTTCTCCGCCGTGATGTATCTCGGGTAGATCACACTGCCCAGATCCAGTGAATTGATCACGCCCCGGAAGTCAATCCTGTTGATCTTCGTGATGACCTTGGCACCCGACACCTGCCTCGCATACATTGTCAGCATGATATTCTCTTCATCGATGCCTGTAAGCGGTATAAAAGATTCCACCCGGGCAATACCCTCCTCCTTCAAAAGTTCCTCGTCGGTTCCGTTGCCGTTGATGATGACCGCCTTCGGCAGCAGTACGCTCAGTTCCTCACACCTCTTCCTGTCATCTTCGATGATCTTTACGGATATCCCCATGTTCAGGAGCTGCCTGCCGAGATAGTAAGCGGCCTTTCCGCCGCCGATGATCATACAATTCTTCACCTGGTTTGTCTTAAAACTGATACGCTCCAGAAAAGCTTTCGCCTGCAGCCTTGATGCCACAAAAGAAATGATATCGCCCGCTTCTATCCTGAAATCACCGGAAGGGATATAGACCTCCTCTCCGCGCTCCACCGCACAGATCAGAATCTTATCCATGATCTCAATCTCTTTTCCCACCCGGGCGATCTTCATGCCTGCCAGCATATTCCCCTCCGGCACCTTGATCTTGATCATCTCCGCCTGCTCATGGGCAAAGGAATTGACTTCCAGGGCGGTAGGCACCGACAGGATCCTGACCACCTCCCGGGAAGCCTCCATCTCCGGATTGATGATCATGGCAAGCCCGAGCTTATCTCTGAGATACCCGGCTTCCATACTGTAATCCGGCGTCCGCACACGGGCTATGGCAGCGCAGTGCCCCACCCGCTTTGCCACAGTACAGCATAAAAGGTTCAGTTCATCGGAATCCGTCACCGCAATAATCAGATCCGTATTCTCGATTCCCGCATCCATCTGAACACTGTAGCTGGCACCGTTTCCGGACACTCCCATCACATCGTATAAACTGCCTATCGTCTGCACCTTCTCCGCGTCCTTATCGATGATCGTTATATCGTGTCCTTCCTTCGACAGCTGTTCCACCAGCGTCCTGCCCACCTTGCCGCAGCCCACAATAATGATCTGCAGACCTCGCACTGCATTTTTTCGTGACATGATACCCATCTTTACCCTCATTTCCGCATTGCATTTTTCAACCCTTTGAATCTGCGGCGATGCTGTCCGCTCCCCGCAGCCTCCTCCTGCAATACATCTCCCTTACTATACCACCATTTGAACAAAAAATCCACAGGCAAACTTCATTCCGCGCACGGGCAGCGTCAGTTCCATCTGTGTCATTCAAAAAGATATTTCCGGCATCCTCCGCCGACTGTCAGGATATCCCTGCTCCCGCCTTCTTTTATCCTCCATTTCCCTGTATTCATCCTCCCCCCACCACCCAAAATAGTCCTATTTCAAAAACAGCTAATACAATAAGTCTAATATCCCTATAAACACCATATTTCCGCCATTTTTAAAGGTTTTTCATCCAATTCTGTATAGTATAATTTAGACATGAAGAAGGAAGATATAACAAATACAAAATTTGTACAGGAAAGGATCACTGAATTAAGATTATCAAAAGATATTTCGGAATACAAATTGAGTCAGGATCTCGGCCACAGCAAAGGTTATATTCAATCTATCAGTTCCGGTAAATCGCTGCCCTCCATAACATCCCTCTACGAAATATGTGACTATTTTGAGATCACGCCGAAAGAATTTTTTGATGACGGTTCAGCCCCTGATTCCGAACTTGTCCGCAAGCTGATGGCGGAAATCCGCCGTCTTCCCGCCGAGGAACAATATTTTCTGTATGCTTTTCTGCGGGCAAGAAAAAATAAAAAGGCAAAGCCTCCCGAAAGATCATAATGGCTTTCTGCCCAGCGAAAAAGGCTATTGTAAAATCGATTTAAGGCTGTTTCTACAATAGCCTGCCTGAAAAGGGGCTGCCGCACGAATTACTTCATGCGACAGCCCCTTTTATCAGCTTTTATATGCCACTTTTGCAGTGTTCAGTGCAATTCAATCAAAACTTGCCAGCCTTAGCCGCCTCCTCAATGGAAACCGCAACAGCAACCGTAGCGCCCACCATCGGGTTGTTGCCCATGCCGATGAGCCCCATCATCTCCACGTGAGCCGGCACAGAGGAAGAACCTGCGAACTGCGCGTCGGAGTGCATACGTCCAAGCGTATCCGTGAAACCGTAGGAAGCAGGGCCTGCCGCCATGTTATCGGGATGCAGCGTACGGCCTGTGCCGCCGCCGGAAGCTACGGAGAAGTATTTCTTTCCCGCTTCTGTCCTCTCCTTCTTGTATGTACCTGCCACAGGATGCTGGAACCTCGTCGGGTTTGTGGAGTTGCCTGTGATGGAAACATCTACGTTCTCTTTCCACATGATCGCAACGCCTTCCGGAACGGAGTTCGCACCATAGCAGTTAACCTTTGCGCGGAGCCCCTCGGAGTAAGGAGTCCTGAACAGTTCTTTTACTTCGTTCGTGTAGGGATCATATTCCGTCTCAACGAATGTGAAGCCGTTGATCCTGGAGATGATCTTTGCAGCATCCTTGCCCAAGCCGTTTAAGATAACGCGAAGCGGTTTCTGACGAACCTTGTTTGCCTTCTCCGCGATACCGATAGCGCCCTCAGCAGCCGCGAAAGACTCATGGCCGGCAAGGAACGCAAAACAGTCTGTTTCTTCTTCCAGCAGCATCTTGCCAAGGTTGCCGTGGCCAAGGCCTACCTTACGGGTATCTGCAACGGAACCGGGGATACAGAAAGCCTGCAGCCCTTCACCGATCGCCGCCGCTGCGTCCGCCGCTTTGCGGCAGCCCTTCTTAATCGCGATAGCTGCGCCTACCGTGTAAGCCCAGCATGCGTTCTCAAAGCAGATCGGCTGAATTTTCTTAACCTGGTCATATACGTCAAGTCCGGCGTCTTTTGTAATTTTCTCAGCTTCTTCAATAGAAGAAATGCCGTACTCATTTAAAACGGAATTGATCTTGTCAATTCTTCTTTCATAAGATTCAAATAATGCCATTTTTTACATTCCTCCTTATATTCTGGAAACTTCTCAACGAAGAGAAGTCTTACTTCTCGCTGCAGTGCGATTTGCTCTGCCAATTGCACTGGTTCCCGTCTGTTCGTCGAGAAGCAGCGCATAACCGCTTTACAGTTATGCTTTATTCTTTCCTGGGATCGATGATCTTTACAGCGTCATCCACGCGGCCGTACTGTCCGCTTGCCTTCTCCCACGCCGTATTCGGATCGTCACCCTTCTTGATAAAGTCAGTCATCTTACCGAAATTGACAAACTTGTAACCGATGATCTCATCGTCAGCATCCAGCGCGATACCTGTCACATAGCCCTCTGCCATCTCCAGATAACGGGGACCTTTTTTCAACGTGCCGTACATTGTACCAACCTGGCTTCTCAGGCCCTTGCCCAGGTCTTCGAGGCCTGCTCCTACAGGCAGTCCGTTTTCAGAGAATGCACTCTGGGAACGACCGTAAACGATCTGCAAAAACAACTCTCTCATAGCCGTATTGATCGCATCGCACACAAGGTCGGTATTCAATGCTTCCATCACGGTCAGGCCGGGCAGGATCTCAGATGCCATCGCTGCGGAGTGAGTCATACCTGAGCAGCCGAGAGTCTCAACCAGAGCTTCCTGAATAATGCCTTCCTTAACGTTCAGCGTCAGCTTACATGCGCCCTGCTGCGGCGCGCACCAGCCCACACCATGTGTCAGACCTGAAATGTCTTCCACTTTTTTCGCCTGCACCCACTTTGCCTCTTCCGGGATGGGAGCGCAGCCATGGTGAACGCCCTGTGCCACGGTACACATTTCTTCAACTTCTTTAGAATAGATTATCATGTGAAAACTCCTTCCATAATATATATTATTTGTAACAGGAGGCACGCTTGTCCCCTGTTATAACCTACCGAAAACTGTTCCGCACTGCCGGATTCACGACAATCGTATGCGGAGCAGATCTCATAAGTAAGCCTTGCTCACTTTATTTTCGCACATATCCGACAAAAAATCCAGTATCACTTGCAAATATTGTCAAAATTTCTTTTTCGGCTCTCTTCCGCCAGAGAATCCCATCAGAGAATCAAACTCCTCCCACAGCGTCACTCCGGCGTTATGCCTTCTCCACAATATTCTCCGCATTTTTAAAGATGCTCCGCGCCGGTATATACCCGCGCACACAGGATGTCGGATAAATATTGGTCTCCTTCCCGACCACGGTGCCGGGGTTCAAGACACTGTTGCAGCCCACCTCCACGTTGTCGCCGACCATGGCGCCGAACTTTTTAAGCCCCGTCTCGATCTGTTCTCTCCCGTCTTTTACGACAACTAACGTCTTGTCGCTCTTCACATTGGAAGTGATAGAGCCGGCGCCCATATGCGCCTTATAGCCCAAAATACTATCGCCAACATAATTGTAATGGGGAACCTGCACATTGTTGAACAGCACCACATTTTTCAGTTCCGTGGAATTGCCCACCACGGCCTTCTTTCCGACAATCGCACTGCCGCGGATAAACGCGCACTGGCGCACCTCCGCCTCCTCGTCGATGATGGCAGGACCGTTTATGTAAGCGCTCGGAAACACCGTCGCCGACTTTGCGATCCAGACATGTTCCTTCACCTGCTCATACTTATCCTCCGGCAGGCTCTGTCCCAGCCTGATGATAAAATCCCTGATCAGCGGCAATGCCTCCCAGGGGTATGTCAAACCGTCAAAAAGCTCCTTCGCGATCGTCTCATCCAGCGTATATAACGCTGCTATCGTTGTCTGTTCCATCTTTACCATTCTCTTTCATCCTTCTTTCTTTTGAGATTTATGGTACGGCGGGGTTTTTGACGCATGCCCCCGGTATCATATAAATATGACACAGTTTCCCGTTCTATGCCGATCAACCGTATACATACTCTTTTCTTTTATCTTCCCAACGCCTGTTCCTGTCTACAGGCACGCTCTATCATCATCCGGCATCTGTTACGCTTCAACCGCCCTTTTACCGCCCTTTTGCTTATAATACCCCGCAAACTTGTCAAACGCGGGATACAGCGCCGTCTGGTTTCTGACCTGTTTTACCAGGTTCGTCCGCCTTGTCACAAAATCATCCAGCTTCCGCATATACTCTTCCGAGGTGATCTTCCCTTCTGACACCTGTGTCAGTCCTTTTTCCCAGCTCGCCGTAAGCCTGGGATCAAGAAGCGGCTTCATGGCGCTCGCCACCACCTCATAGATGATCTCCCCCAGAAAAGTGGGAGTGATGATCTGTGTCTTTTTGTTTAACGTGAGATATTTGATATTGACAAGCTTTTTCAGGATCTCTGCCCTGGTGGCGGAAGTCCCGATGCCGGAACCCTTGATCTGAGCGCGCAGTTCCTCATCCTCGATCAGCTGCCCCGCATTCTCCATCGCCAGGATCATACTGCCGGAATTGTAGCGTTTCGGCGGCGTCGTCTCCCCCGCCTTTATGGAATAGCCGTCATAACGGATCTTATCTCCCTTTTTCAGTTTGGACAGCGCCGCAAGAAGCGCCTCATCACAGCTTACCTCCGTCCCTTCGTCCTCTCTGTCCATTCTGCCGCCCGGGTTTTCCTTCCCTTTTTCGCCGGTCTCCCTCTCGTTTTGCCCTGCCGCCTTCGCGTCTTTCCAGAAGGAGAACTTTGTCACAGGAAGATATCCTTCCTCTTTCAACACCTTAAAACTGCTGGTAAAGCGTTCCTTCTTTGCCTCCGTCACCAGCGTCACCCTCTGGTACACAGCCGGCGGGTAAAATATGGCGAGAAACCGCCTCACAATGATCTCATAAACCCTCTGCGCCGTGGGCGCGAGGTTTTGCAGTACGGAAAGCCCCTGCCCCGTGGGAATGATCGCATAGTGGTCCGTGATCTGCTTATCGTTCGTGTATTTGGTGGAGCCGATCTTCCTGTAGCTCCCCCCTGTCAGTACCTGCTCCGCCAGTTTGCCGCACACCGTATAGTTTCTTAATCCGGCTATATTTTTTCCAATCTCTTTTGCCACCGCGCCAGACAACACTCTGGCATCCGTCCTGGGATAAGTCACCAGCTTTTTTTCGTACAGTTCCTGCACCACCTGCAGCGTCTGATCCGGGCTGATCTTAAAATACTTGGAGCAATCGTTCTGGAGTTCCGCCAGATTATAGAGAAGGGGCGGATTTTTTACCTCCCGCTTGCGCTCTATGGAACAGACATGTCCCTCCGCGTCCCCTATGTACCCGATCAGCCCCTCCGCGTCCTCTTTCTTTAAAAAACCGTTTTCCTTATACAGGCGCGGAAAGCCCGCATACTTCGACTCCTCCCAGACTCTCCACTCCCCGGAAAACTTCTCTCCCTCCAGCGCCACATCCGCCAGCACCCGGTAAAAGGGCGTCTTCACAAAATCCCTGATCTCGCGCTCCCTGCTCACCACCATGCCGAGCACGCAGGTCATCACACGCCCCACGGAGACCACACACTTATCTGTATGCATATAGTTTTTTACCGGATAGCTGTACTTGAGCGTCAGAGCCCTGGAAAAATTGATGCCCATCAGATAATCTTCTTTGGCGCGCAGATAGGCGGAAGCGCAGAGATTGTCATACTCCGACAGATCCTTTGCCTCCCTGATACCCCGCAGGATTTCCTCCTCCGTCTGGGAATCGATCCACACCCGCTTTCTCGTTTTTCCTTTTACTCCCGCCTTCTGTTCCACCAGGCGGTAAATATATTCACCCTCCCGCCCGGAGTCGGTGCAGACATAGATCGTATCAATATCCTTCCGGTTTAAAAGCCCGCTGACGATCTGAAACTGCTTTGCCACCCCCGGGATCACTTCATACAAGAAATCCTCCGGGATAAACGGGATCGTATCGAGAGACCACCTCCTATATTTCTCATCGTAGGCATCGGGATAACTCATCGTCACAAGATGCCCGACGCACCAGGTCACCACCGCGTCCTCCGATTCCAGGTAGCCGTCCTTCCTCGCCATATTCTGTTTCAGCGCCTTCGCAAACTCCTGCGCAACGCTGGGTTTTTCTGCTATATATAAACTCTTCATATTTTAGTTCCGCATCCGTTCTTCCAGCACACCTTACCGAAGACAATTTCCTGCTGCTTTGCATCAGTAAATCGTCTTGTGCGCTGTACGAACGGATGCTGTTTTGTTTTTTTAGTTCCGCATCCGTCCGGTTAGATGCCGTTTAAAGTAAGATCAGCGTCAGACTCTCATTTTTTCTCGCCTCTGCCATCAGTTCCTCGTCAAATTTTCCATCCGTAAACAGCCAGATATGGTCTGTCCGCAGTTTTGCCTGTCCTGCCAGAAACAGAAGCCACTCGTAATCTGCATACGGAAATACCGTCCGCTCACACTGGCAACAGGCGAGAAGCGTCTCGCCGCTCTCGCTTTGCAGTATAATATCAATATCTCCCGCTTTACCAGTCCACTCTCCTGCATCAGACACCTCAAAGGGAAGCCGCCCCTTCGCCGCCTCCTGCATCAAATAATCCCTGCACACCTCTTTAAAAGAGAGGGATCTGAATCTGTCAAAAGTCGGAGCGATATCCATCTCATAGAAAGTTTCCGCATCCGCAAACGCGAGCCTGCTGGCTGCCGGATACAGATAGGTAAACGCAAAATGCACGAAATGATTCCGGATACGGTATACAGCCTTCTGCACATTCTCCCGCCCCTCCGTATCATAGGAAAAAACCTTCTCGATCAGTTCCCTCTCCATCAGATTTTTCAGATAGACGCTGATCTTCGCCCGGGAAAAACCGGTATAGGCATAAATATCATTCAGTTTGTGATGTCCGACGGCAAGAGCTGACAGGATCGTCTGATACACATTCAACTCCCGCAGTTCCTCCGACAGGATCCGTCCGCACTCCCCTGAAAGTGCCCCGGAGGGCGAAAGGATCGTTTCACACACATTTTCTTTCAGGCTCTTCGCCGGCGACATACACTGCCACAGCCCTGGATTTCCGCCGAGAACCGCATACAGCCCCAGCATCTGCTCCGAGGAATAGCCCGGAAAAGCCTCCCACAGTTCATAAAAACCAAGCGGCCTGACCTTCAACAATCCCGACAGTCTGTGCGCCGCCGTTCCCATCTTTTTGATCATGCTGCCCTCCACCCAGGAGATGGAAGAACTGACCAGTATCACCAGCAACTTCTGCTGTCCCGCCTGCGCATCCACAAAAGCTGTCAGTTCTCCGATAAAACTGTTGCTGTTTTTCAGCAGATACTGAAACTCATCCAGTACAAAGACCTGTTTCCCGCGATCCTGCCGCAGGCTGCCTGCAAAAACCTCCTGCCATGCGGGAAATTCAGCTATCGCAATTCTTTCTTCAGACAATTCCCTTCCCCACTGAAACAGCTGCTCCCGCTCCGATACGTCCCGGCAGGCATAGTAGAAACAGGAAAGGCCGTCCGCAAATTCCCGCACCAGCCTGGTCTTACCCACGCCTCTCTCTCCGTATAAGACGACAAACTGACTGCCGCTCTTTTCATAAAATTGCCGCAGATACTGTATTTCCCTGCCTCGCCCTGTCAACATCTCCCCAACCCCGATTTTTTCATGGCGTATTACGATCGTTATCCCTCTTACGGATGCTCTCTTCGCTGCCTATTTTTTTGCGATATATCCTTTCGCCTTCAGCATTTCCGCGCACAGTACCGCGCCGCCTGCAGCGCCTCTCACCGTGTTGTGGGAAAGACCGATGAACTTCCAGTCATATACACTGTCCTCGCGCAGACGTCCCACACTGACGCCCATGCCGTTCTCAAAATCCACATCCAATTTCACCTGAGGCCTGTTGTCCTCCTCCAGATACTGGATAAACTGCTTCGGCGCGCTGGGCAGCCCAAGCTTCTGGGGTTCCCCGGTAAAGTTTCTTAACTTTTCGATCAGTTCTTCCTTCGTCGGTTTCTTTTTGAATTTCACAAACACCGCCGCAGTGTGTCCGTCTAACACCGGCACACGCACGCACTGGCAGGTGATCACAGGGCTCTTTGCCGGCACGATCACACCGTTCTCCACTTTCCCCCAGATGCGAAGAGGTTCCTTCTCACTCTTCTCCTCCTCCCCGCCGATATAGGGGATCACATTCTCCACCATCTCCGGCCAGTCCTTAAAAGTTTTGCCCGCACCGGAGATTGCCTGATAGGTAGTTGCCACCACTTCATAGGGCTCATACTCCATCCACGCTGTCAGCACCGGTGCATAACTCTGGATCGAACAGTTGGGTTTTACCGCCACAAACCCTCTTGTCGTGCCGAGCCGTTTTCTCTGCGACTCGATCACCTCAAAATGCTCCGTATTGATCTCCGGCACCACCATCGGCACATCCGGTGTCCACCTGTGGGCGCTGTTGTTGGATACAACGGGAGTTTCCGTCTTCGCGTAAGCCTCCTCGATGGCCCTGATCTCGTCCTTGCTCATATCCACGGCTGAAAATACGAAATCAACCTCGGAAGCCACCTTCTCCACCTCGTTCACGTTCATGACTACGATATCTTTTACTTTCTCCGGCATCGGCGTCTTCATCTTCCATCTGCCGCCAACAGCTTCCTCGTAAGTCTTTCCCGCCGAGCGCGGGCTTGCCGCGATCGTTGTCACCTCAAACCAGGGATGGTTCTCCAACAGGGAGATAAATCTCTGTCCTACCATACCGGTTCCGCCTAAGATTCCTGCACGCAATTTTTCACTCATAATTTTTCTCCTCTTCATTTTAGTCCCGCATATATCCTTCCAGTACACTGTTTTGCTGCTTAATTTACGGCCGCTTCCACGTCCGTAAATCAAGCAGTGCACTGTACGGATATATGCTGTTTTATTTTAAATATTCTTTATAGACCGCAATCACCTTCTCCATCGCTTCCCTGCCCGGCGCGCCGATAGTCAGCCTCTTATCCACGCAGGTCTTTAAGGAAACCGCATCATAGATATCCTCCTCAAATTTATCGCTGATTGCCTGCATTTCAGACAGAGGCAGCGCATCGATGGAAGTGTTCTTCTCAATACAGTACAATACCAGCCTGCCCACGATGCCGTGCGCCTCCCTGAAAGGCACACCCTTGCCGACCAGATAATCCGCCGCGTCCGTGGCGTTGGTAAAACCCTTCATGGCGCTCTGTGCCATCCTGTCTTTTCTGAATTTTATCGTATCCAACATCCCGGTAAACAGTAAAATGCAGTCCTTCACAGTATCGAAAGCGTCAAATGCCGCCTCCTTATCCTCCTGCATATCCTTATTGTAGGCGAGGGGCAGCCCCTTCATAACCGTCAAAAGAGCCATCAGATCCCCGTAGACCCTTCCCGTCTTCCCCCGCACAAGCTCCGCGATATCCGGGTTTTTCTTCTGGGGCATGATGGACGAACCGGTGGAATAAGCGTCATCCATTTCGATGAACCGGTACTCGTCGCTGTTCCAGAGTATGATCTCCTCCGAAAACCTCGACAGATGCATCATCACGATACTTAAGGCCGAGAGAAACTCCAACAGATAGTCCCTGTCCGAGACAGAATCCATGCTGTTCAATGTCGGGCCCGCAAATCCCAGCTCCCCCGCCGTGTACTCTCTGTCTAACGGATAGGTCGTCCCCGCCAGCGCCCCCGCCCCCAGCGGGCAGTAATTCATTCTCTCAAGGATATCCCGCATCCTCAGTCTGTCCCGCCAAAACATCTCGAAATAGGCGCCCATATGATGCGCCAGCGTCAGCGGCTGCGCCTTCTGCAGATGCGTAAACCCGGGCATATAAGTTTCCAGGTTCTCCTCCATGATCCTGATCAGCACTTCCAGAAGCCTTTTTAACAGAAGATCCGTCTCCTGCACCTGATATCTTGTGTAAAGCCGCATATCAAGAGCCACCTGGTCGTTCCTGCTGCGCCCGGTGTGCAGCTTTTTCCCGGCTTCCCCGATCCGCTCCGTCAGAACCGCCTCCACAAAACTGTGGATGTCCTCGAAGCTTTCGTCGATCACAAGCTTCCCGTGCTCCACATCCTCCAAAATGGAAACCAGTCCGCCTGTGATCTCCTCCGTCTCCTTCTGCGTCAGGATCCCCTGGTTCCCCAGCATCCTGGCATGGACGATGCTGCCCTCGATATCCTGTGTCAAAAGCCGCTTATCAAAGCCGATCGAGGCATTGAACGCATAGACCAGCTTATCCGTCTCCTTCGTAAATCTTCCGCCCCACAACTGCGCCATATTCTCACACTGTCCTTTTCCTTTTTTCTGTAAACGCCGGACTGTATATCCAATCCTGCACAAATTCCGTGTATCTTCTGAAAATTCTGCAGGCCTCCGGCAGTCTCCTTCAACTCCGCATAATATTACCACAAATCCGGCCATATGACAAGAAAAGCTAAAACAAAGTTTAATATTTTTCCTGCGATTGCTTTCTGATGATCAAAAGTACATCTTCACTTCAATAACCGCTACGGCGCAGGGCATTCTTCCTTCAACCACATAATATTCCACATATTCATACCCTGCATCCTCAAAAAATTTCTGATACGAACGGAGGTCAAACTGCCTCTTGAAATCTGCCCCTACAAATTCCAGCAGACGCACCGCCCTCTTATTTATCCCCTCAGAAGCGTTGATATATGTCGGTATAATAACTTTACCTCCCGGTCTGCACACCCTGACGAGCTCCCTCACCGCAGCGGCGGGATCATCCAACAGATGGATCACATTTCCGGCGACCACCTTGTCAAACCTGTTGTCGCGGCATTTCAGTCCGGCGATATCCGCGCGCCTTACTTTCACATTGCCGTATCCCCGGCACTTTTTTGCCGTCCTCTTTAACATGCCCCTCGAAAGATCTGTTGCAATAAGCTTCCTGCATGCCGGCGCGATATATCTGCTGAGAGCTCCCGTACCACAGGCGCACTCCAGCACGATGTCTTTCTCATCTATCTCTTCCGCCACCTTTTTGCCGATGCCATGATACACTCTGCCATTGTACACTGTCTCAAAAAGATCATAAAAACCGGACACTTTATCCCAGAACATACTCTTTTCCCCCTCTCCGCATCACTCCGTCACCCTGTAATGCCCGACTATATCATTCCTCTTTTCCAGAATATCCTCCTCATATCGAACCTGCATTGGATCATTGTGGTGGATGACATAGGGCACTCCGTTCTTATTTCTGCGGTCCGAAACAATGCCGATGTGATTTTGAAAAATGACGATGTCGCCGCCCTGCCACTCTTCAATCTTAGCCGCATCCGTAGTCAGAGAGAGAGCCGTATGCGCAAAATACACTTTCAGATTTTTCACACGCCGAAAATCGATATTGGCGTCCGGCTCACCTGGATGATAATCCGCCGGATTTTCCGCAATATCTTCCTGCACCAGTTCCATCAGGTCATATCCCGCGCTCTTAAGCGCGCTCGCCACGACATCCGTGCACACGCCGTACTCATCGTCCGGATAGCCTGTCTGATAATATCTGCTCTTATATTTTGGCTTGCCGGCAATATATTCGAGCGCCCCCTGCAGGATATCCGCCTGATCATCCAGACCGTCCCCATCCTTATCCGCAGTGCTGTATATCTGCCTGATGGAGCCGCTATATTGGTCAGCCGGGCGCCTTGCGGAGGTATTCTGATAGCGAACTGCCGGATAGACACATGTGCATATCGCGATACACGCCCCTGCTGTAACTATGGTCCGCCATTTTTTATTCCTGTGCACGCCTTCCACCACTTACCCTTCCTTTTTTCTTCCACCGCTCGTCTTCGGTGAAGTGTCTTCCGATATTCTACCATAACTTTCTATCTGCCACAATAAACAGCAGCATATTATCTTAATCCGCACAATCAGCCCAGTGTCTAATATCATTTAGCTATTCCTAAGCCCAGCCGTGAGGAACATAAAATGCTCAAGGAGCCCCTTAAAAAGCGTCGGCACTTAACGAGGTTCCTCACGAGTTTAGTGTCCGCTACGCTTTTTACGGAGCGCGAGCGTGGCGACGGAGCATTTTATGTTCCTCGCGGCGTCCGGTAACGTTAACTAATGACATTGGACGCAACTCACACCTTTTTTGTCGTATCACATAGAATAATATATAACATTTTAAGACAAAGGAGCGCTTTTTGTGGAAACCTCGTACCTTTCCCTTGATCATCTATCCTATGCTTATCACGGTATGCACGGGGAGACCTGTGCGCTTACCGATATATCCTTTTCCGTGAAAAAGGGTGAGTTTATCGCCATCGTGGGACCCAGCGGCTGCGGAAAATCCACGCTGTTGTCCCTTGTCGCAGGGCTCCTCACGCCGGAGTCCGGGAAGATCCTCTTCCCCATGCTCTCCAAAGATGAGAGCCCGAAGATCGGCTACATGCTGCAGAGGGACCATCTCTTTGAGTGGCGGACCATCTATAACAATGTGATCCTCGGCCTGGAACTGAACCACCTCTGCACACCGGAAAAACTTGCCAGAGTGGACAGTTATCTAAAAGACTACGGGCTCTGGGATTTCAGAGATAAACGCCCCAGCGAGCTCTCCGGCGGCATGAAACAGCGCGCCGCCCTGATCAGGACGCTGGCGCTTGAACCGGAACTTTTGCTTTTGGATGAACCCTTCAGCGCCCTGGACTATCAGACCCGCCTGCAGGTATCAGCCGACATCTGCCGTATTATCCGGGCGGAGAAGAAAACGGCGCTGTTAATTACCCACGACCTGTCGGAAGCGATCTCCATCTCCGACAGGGTGATCGTCTTATCAAACCGCCCCGCCACCGTGAAAGTCCAGATCCCAATCCGGCTCACCCTGCCGGACGACAGTATGCTGGCGGCAAGAAACGCACCGGAATTTAAAACCTACTTCAATCTGCTATGGGAGGAATTGCATGATGACACCGCAGGAACAATATATCAGAAAACATAAACGCTATCACCGGATGATCTTTATCGCCCGCTTCTGTATTATCACGGTCTTTCTCCTGGTCTGGGAGTTCTCCGCAAATACAGGGCTGATCGATCCTTTCTTTTTTTCCAGTCCCTCCAGAGTATGCAAAAGCTTTGTGACACTGTACCGGGAAAACGGACTGCTCTCACATATCGGCATCACCCTCCTTGAGACCATCCTCAGTTTTCTGCTGGTATTCGGTATCAGCATGCTGAGTGCGACCCTGCTCTGGTATTCAGATAAGGCTTCCGCCATTCTGGAGCCCTATCTGGTGGTGTTAAACTCCCTGCCGAAATCCGCCCTGGCGCCGCTCTTCATCGTCTGGCTGGGCACCGGCATCAAAACCATCATCGTGGCGGGCATCTCCGTCGCCATCTTCGGCGCCGTCATCAGCCTCTATGCGGGCTTTGCGCTGACAGAACCGGAAAAATGCATGCTGATCACCA
Source organism: uncultured Lachnospiraceae bacterium (assembly GCA_910584915.1). GTDB lineage: Bacteria > Bacillota > Clostridia > Lachnospirales > Lachnospiraceae > 1XD8-76. The sequence goes on along the minus strand of CAJUDM010000037.1, from coordinate 5,054 downwards.
CTCTGGGAGGCAGCCGCAGGCAGATATTCAGCAAGGTAGTACTTCCCTCCAACATTCTGCTGATCTTAAGCACGATGAAAGTCAATATCGGCTTATCCCTCGTGGGCGTCATCATTGGGGAGTTCCTCGCCGCAAGGCGTGGGCTCGGCTACCTGATCATCTATGGAAGCCAGACCTTTAAAATGTCCATGGTCATCACCTCCATCGTGATCCTCTGCGTGATCGCCATACTGCTCTATCTGGTCTTGCAGTTTGCGGAACACTGGTACAAAAAGAGGGTGCTCTAAGGCACCCTCCATCACACTTTATTATTTCCGAAACACAGAAAACAGTTTCAGCCGCCCGAACCGGCAGAATGACAAACCTGCACACAGCAGCAGGAAAGCAGAAATCCAGGCATCTGAAACACGGACTGTACTGCTATCACCAGCCTCCTTCCGCCATCTCACCCGTTAACCACATCCATATTCTGCTTCCTGTAAGTATCGTTGTCCTTCCTGCCAAGCTCGCCTTCCGCCTGCGCCAGTTTCTGTTCCAGTTCTTTTACCTTCCCCTCATCCCCGGCGGCGGCTTTGATCTGTTGCCTGAGCTGTTTTACCTTCTCCTTCAGCGCTCTGATCTCCCGGTCCACACGGTTCGTATCTCCGGTACATTTCTCCTCCTTTTTTTTCGGGTCATCATAGAGAATCTTCGGATTGCCGTTCTCATCCTGCCCGCGTCTGTAGATTCCTTTGATCTCTCTGTCGGAGTTCTCCCTGCTGATGTACTCATCCTGCGGAACCGGCATTTTGTCAGATGCCGCCCGAACATTTTCCACATTTTTTACCCGCTCCGCGCCCTCTGCTCCCGCTGTTTCCCCGACTCTCTCAGACATCTCTGTTTTTCCGGCTCCTGTCACTTTCTCCGGCCGCCCCGCGCTTTTGGCTTCTCCGGCTCTCTCCGCCTCCCTCAAAGCCTGTTGCGCCATCCAGCGCTCTAAAGAGCCGGCTCTCCCATAACCATGATCTCCATAAATTCCCGTCGTCATTGCTCATCCTCCTGCATATGTTATGTCAGGCGGCATCCACTCATCTAAACTCAAACAGTATAGTTTTGAAGTCGGCAGTCCTATTTTAAATCGAGGTATATAACCGCTTCACTATCCCGCCCGGATCTTGTTCCATAAATGCCGCCTGCATCTTACTTTTCGTCCGCCCGGAGGGAGAGAATAACCGATTCGATGCAGGATGCTTTCCGGTTGCTGTAAAATGATAACGGTTCCGCCACAATGTCAATTTGCAGGCTGCATATCCTCCGATGGCCAGCGGCTCCTGTTCTTAAGCCAAAACAGTACTGTACACCGCCATCCCCATACAGGCGGCGATCAGGATCAGAACAAACGGCGACATCCTTTTTTTCAGCATCCTCCCCGACCCGAAATAGAGGATTCCCAGCACCACCGTAATCAGCAGCGCCCTCATGTCAACTTCGCAGACAGAGCCCCCTGTTCTCTCCGCCATACAGTTGTCCATGGCCATATAGCATCCCGTCCCCAGGATAATCCCTGTAATACAGGGCTTCACTCCCTGCAAAAATGCCTGCACATATCGATGCTGATATATGGTTTTCATAATTGCCATAATAAGCAGAATGATCACAAATGAGGGCAGGACCACCGCAAATGTCGCGGTCAGGGCGCCGGGAAGCCCCGCCTTACTGCTGCCCACATAGGTGGCAAGATTGACCATGATCGGTCCCGGCGTGCTCTCGCTCACAGCGATCATATAAGTGACCATCTCGTCATCCATCCAGCCGTAGGACAAAACCACATCCCGGATCAGCGGAATCGCGCCGTAGGCGCCGCCGAAGGCAAACATGCCGACTTTCAGAAAACCGAAAAACAGATCCAGATAGATCATCTCTTTTCCTCTCCTTTCCCTGCCGGCTTCCCGGAGACAAAGGATAAGATAAGCCCCACTGCCCCGGCAAGCAGGATCAGCGTCACGGAAGAAACATTCCAGAAAAAGATATCGATCAACAACATAACAATCCCCGAACAGAGCATGATGGCAAGCGGCACAGGTTTCCTCTTCATCTTTTTTATCATTCTGAGCGCCGCATCCAGGATGAGAATCCCCACCGCTATCCTGATCCCCAGGAAGGCATTGGCGATCAGCGTGATCTCCAGAAAATTGTCCAAAAACATCGAAATCAGATAAATGATCACGAAGGAGGGCAGAACCATCCCGAAGGTTGCCGCCACCGCTCCCATAAAGCCCCTCTGCCGATACCCCACAAAGGTGGAACAGTTGATGGCAATGGGACCGGGCGTCGATTCCGCGATCACCGTGATATCCATCATATCGTCGTGCGTGATCCACCCTTTTTTGTCCACACAGATATGCTCGATCAGGGAGATCATCGCGTACCCTCCTCCAAAAGTAAATAAGCCGATTTTTGCAAATGTCAGAAATAATGTAAACAGCATAACGCCCTCCTCAGACCGTCATATTCAGCAGCACGCTGAGCACAAAACTCTCCCCCTGCGTCCTGATGCTCATCGCACCGTGATACTTTTTTGCCACCGCTTCTATATTGGATAACCCTGTCCCTCTCTCAAACTTCCCGCCTCCGCCGAAGCTGTTCTCCACCTCCAGCAGGATAAAATCGCCCTGCCGCCTGCCGGATATATCGATGTATTTCCTCCCATTTATCTCCTGCCCTCTCTTCTCCCCGGCATTTGGACCAGCATTTTCTCCCCCGCTCCGGCTTGTGCCCTCTCCCTCCCTTTTTCCTGCGCCTGTCCCCGCCTCCTTCTCCATCTCCCGGCAGGCGTTCATCGCATTGTCCAGCGCATTCGACAAAATAATGCAGAAATCGATATCCCGCACCGCGCAAGGATATGGAAGGAGCAGGGAACAGTCCGTATCTATCCCGGCGCTTTTCGCGACGCCAAACTTATTCCCGATCAGGATATCCACCGCCGGGCTGCCGGTATTGCAGGGAAAGGACAACTCCTGCACCATGCCGTCCAGATCGCCGATATAGCAGAGCGCCTGATCCCTCTTCCCGCTCTGTAAAAGTTCCTTCACCACCGTGATATGGTTTTTGATATCATGGCGCAATGCCTTCGTTTTTCTGACATGCTCCCTCGCCTCCTCCACATACTGGTGCAGATAGCGCTCCTCCTGCGAAAGCAGCGCAAGCTCCGTGCTCAGCCGGAAATTCTCCAGCAGCTTTTTGCAGGCGGATAAGATGCCAAAGAGGCTTGCCAGCCCCAGAGCCTGCACCGCCAGCATCCAACAGTGGTCCCCCGATACAATACTGCCGTCCCTATATACTACGGTCGCATCTTTATAAATACTGAAATTGATATAGCTTCCCATAAAAAAGATCACCAGGACAGGCAGCAATAAAAGAAGCACATACCGGTTTCTCACTGCGTCCTGATAACGGTAATGCCTGGCTATCACACGATAACCGGACACCGCCGGCACAAGCGCCGTATACCCCAACAGCATAAACAGGATTCCTGTTTTCTCCCGCAAAATCGGGAACACATACGGATATAAAATATACAGTGTCAAATTTACAATTCCATAGCACAGCTGCATGATACAAGCCGTGACAACGGCATATAAAAACGCTGACGCCCAGTCTGCCCTGTACACAAATATCCCATATCCCGCAAGCAGCAGCGTATAGATAAAGACATCCGCCGCCCCGCCCGTCTGAAACAGTTCCAGCAACAGCAGTCCGAAAACCGAAAACAATATATAAATGGAGGGTTTGCCTTTTTTGCCCAGAAATGCCGTGAAAAAAATAAATTCCGTCACTATCTGGATGCCGCCCATCATATATCTGTTAAAAAAATCTATGAATGCCTCCACGTTCCGTTCCCTCTCATATACCGCAGGATCACCTCCGAAAACTCCTTCCCCCGCAGCCGCGACACAGGTATCTCCTCTCCGCCCTCCATATATGCCGTCCTGTCTTTATAGCTCTTCAGATAGTGCAGATTGATCAGATAACTCCTGTGGCATCTGAAAAACCGTTCATCCAGTTTTCTCTCCAGATTCTCGATTTTTTCATAGTAATCGATCACCGCGGAGGATTTCAGGTGCAGGTACACTTTCCTGTCAATGATCTCACAAAAGAGGATCTCGTCAAAAGAAATGATACTGCTCTCATATCCCCGCCGGATCAGCAGGTTCGCATCGTCCGTACTCTGCATGGACTGATACAGGCGCTCCATTGTCCTTTCAAAGCGGCTGTCTTCGATCGGCTTTACCAGGTAATCGTATGGCGCAGCCTCAAAAGACTCGAATACCATCTCCCGCAAGACGGTTATGAAGATCAGATATCCTTTGAATCCTCCCCTCCGCAGCCTGTGCGCCGTCTCCATTCCGTCCATGCCCGGCATCTGAATATCCAGAAACACGATATCCGCCGCCTCTCCGTATTTCAGCATATCTCTTCCGCCCGAAAAGCATAATATCTCCGTCTCCATATTTTTCCTGCGGAAAAAACCGGAAACCATGCTCTTTATCTTATCTGACATATGCACTTCATCGTCACAGACCGCTATGCGGATCATAAGTTCTCCTCTCGTGCAAAATATATTAACACCGGATACGCACCTTCCGGTCTCATAAGCCGGCAATATAGCTGAACATCCCACAATCACATTGTACTAATCGCCCGCTAATATTTTAATATCTTCCTCCGGAAAATACAATATAAATGAGGCGGAATGTCTTTTCCCCGCCGCAGAATGCGGCTTCCGGATACCGTACCAGCAAGACACAGTATCAATGCCATACTTACACCCGGTGTAGCGGCATCATGCTCCAAAATACCCTGCCGGAAGTCGGATGGTTGTAACAGTTCAGCCTTCCAATATTCCGCGAGTAAAATCGCTTTGTAAGCGATTTTGCGAGTTGTGCAGGCGCCAAAATGCGACTTCGGAGCATTTTGTGTGCATAATGCGTTCGGAGAACGCATGTAACAGTTGAGCCGGATGGCTGAACTGATATGTAATGACTTTTGTCAATAGGTAAATTGAGTCACCACAA
>CAJUDM010000036.1 GCA_910584915.1 uncultured Lachnospiraceae bacterium | reverse complement strand
TTGATGAAGTGACCGCCCCCGTTGTGGAACTGATTTTCTCAATCGCCGAGGAGGGCGTGGGGCTTCACACTATCTGTAACCGCTTGCGCAAGGCAAAGGTCATAAAGCCGAGTTTCTACAAAAAAGAAATGTTTGAGCGGTACACTGATGAGGAAAAGATGTATGACTGGGACACCGCCTATGTCAGCAAGATATTGCATGACCCCGTTTATGCAGGAAACCTTACCGTAGCGGAAAGACCGACCAAGACCATGCGTTCCAAGAAAAGACAGTATATCCCGTATGCGGAGCGTGAAGTTATCTATGGCACACATGAACCGATTATCGAGCAGAGCCGTTGGAACACCATACAGAAGATTTTGGAGAGCAGACCGCCCGTTATCGGGGAAAGTTCAAGCGGATATGACAACATTTTCCGAGGGGTTATCAAATGCGCCGATTGTGGGAGTGCCATGCTTGCCAAAGTCGAGCAGAAAAGAAAGCGTAACAATGTATTAGACAAGACTTTCTACTGCTGTACCAAATACCGCAAGTTTGGGAAAGAGGGTTGTTCATCACACACCATTGAGGCGAGGACGGTTCACGAAGTTGTGCTTGCAGACATTCAGAAACACGCAGGACAGGCACTGACGGACAGGAAAGCAATGGTAACGGAAATTGCCGAGCGTCTTAATCTCCAAATGTCAGCGGACAGGGAACAGCAGAAAAAAGAACTAAGGCAATGTAAACAGCGTGTGTCGGAGATAGAAAACCTGTATGCCAAACTGTACGAGGACTTGACAAGGGAACTGCTGACCGAAAAGCGTTTCCAAATGCTGTCGGCAAGGTATGACAGCGAGCAGGAAGAACTGACCGCCAAGATAAAGGAACTTGAAAAAAGTGCCATAGCGGACAGGGAGCAGTTATCTTCCATTGAGCAGTTTGCGGAGCAGATAAGCGGTTATGCAGGAATAACGGAACTCAATTTTAAGATAATCAATCAACTTATAGAAAAAATTCTTGTTTCTGAACCCGTAGAAGTTGACGGGCAGAAAATTCAACGACTTACTATCCATTACAAATTCATAGGGGCATTGGAAACCCTTGAATAATGGATATTTTCTAAGTCACCTATTCCAACTATCCAACAGGCTCTGCGCGGGAAGGGAAAGTTTCCATGTATTATATTCTGGGAATTCAACCATTTTGTGGTGTTGGACGGCTTCAGGAAGAATAAGGTTGTGATCAATGATCCGGCAAGGGGCATCGTGGAACTTTCCATGGAGGAGTTCGACAGATCGTTCACAGGGGTATGTATTATGTTGGAACCCTCGGAGGGGTTTGCAGCGGGTGGAAAGAGGAAGAGCATTGCGGGTTTTGCCAGAAAGCAGATGAAAGGCACGGGGGCGGTGATGACGTTCACGGTGCTCGTATCTCTGATCACAGCGCTCATCGGCGTTATCACGCCGGTATTTTCAAAGGTGTTTCTCGACAGGCTGCTCCCGGGGGCTGACGCAGGGTGGATACTCCCGTTTTTCCTGCTTTTTTCCGCTTTTGCGCTGATACAGGTCGTGCTCTCGGGGATGCAGGCGCTCATAAGGCCGAGAATGCAGGGAAAGCTTGCGATACGGGCTGACGCGCAGTATATGTGGCATGTACTGCGCATGCCGGTGGAATTTTTTACCCAGCGCCAGGCGCAGGATATCGCTGTCCGCAAACAAATGAACCAGGCGATAGCGGGAACACTTATCAATACACTGGCACCGCTGGCACTGAACGTGATCATGATGGCGGTCTATCTTGTGGTGATCCTGCGCTACAGCGTGGGGCTTACGCTCATCGGTATCGCCGGAATGGCTGTGAACATCGCGGTGGGACAATATATCTCGGGCAGGCGGATCAATATATCGAGAGTGCAGATGCGCGATGAGAGTAAGCTGGCGGCCATGACTGTCTCCGGGATCGAGATGATGGAGACCGTGAAAGCCAGCGGTGCGGAGAACGGATTTTTCGAGAAGTGGTCCGGTTATCAGGCGGCTGTCAATACCCAGCGCATCAGGGAGGTCAAGCTGAGTCAGTATTATGGACTGATCCCTTCGGTTGTCAACACCGTTGTCAATATGCTGATCCTCGCCGCCGGCCTGTACCTGATCATGCAGGGCGATTTTACGACAGGTATGTTCTTTGCGTTCCAGACGATGCTTGCCTCTTTTCTGGCTCCCGCCATGACGCTCTCGGACGCCGCCACGACGATACGGGAAATGCGCGTCAACATGGAGCGCATTGAGGATGTGATGGAGTATCAGGCGGATGTGGAGTACGGGGAGAATGCAGACGAGGCGACATACGACAAGCTGAAAGGCAGAGTGGAGATGAAAAATGTCACCTTCGGTTATTCCAGGCTTGCATCGCCCCTGATCGAGAATTTCAGCATGACGCTGGAGCGGGGACAGAGAGTGGCGTTTGTAGGGGCGTCGGGCTGCGGCAAATCGACGCTGTCCAAATTGATTTCAGGGTTGTATCAACCGTGGAGCGGGGAGATACTGTTCGACGGAAAACCAGTCTCGGAGATCGACAGGAATGTGTTTACGGGATCCCTCGCCGTTGTGGATCAGGATATCACGCTTTTTGAGGATACGATCGCGGACAATATCAAGATGTGGGACAGTTCCATCGAGGATTTTGAAATGATCATGGCTTCCAGAGACGCCAGCCTGCATGAGGACATCATGAAACGGGACGGCGGATATCAGTACAGGCTGCTCGAGGGCGGCAGGGATCTGTCGGGAGGGCAGAGGCAGCGCATGGAGATCGCGAGGGTGCTGGCACAGGATCCCACGATCATCATCATGGATGAGGCGACCAGTGCGTTAGATGCCAGGACGGAGTACGATGTGGTGAGATCCATCAGGGACAGGGGAATCACCTGCGTTGTGATCGCGCACAGGCTCTCCACGATCAGAGACTGCGATGAGATCATTGTCATGGATCACGGAAAGATCGTGGAGCGCGGCACCCATGAGGAGCTGATGGCGCGGCATGGAGCCTATGAGGAACTGGTTGCGAACGAGTAGAGTGAAAGGCGGTACGGGCGATGGGTTGGTTCGATGAGCAGATACGCCAGCGGATACAGAGCGATGATGAGATGTTTTCGGATGTGGTGGCGCAGATGGTGAACCTTGTCAGCATAGAAAAAGTCACAGGCGGCCTTTCGGATGACAGAAAGCTGTCGGAGGAGGCCGTGGGAGATATCCTGCGCTATTACCATGTGAGGGCGCAGGAGCTGCCACGGGAGATCAGAGGGCTGGACGAGGTGCTGGAATATCTGCTGCGTCCCTCGGGCATCATGCGCCGCCCCGTGAAGCTGACGGCGGGGTGGCATAAGGAGGCGATCGGCGCGATGCTCGGGAGCAGGAAGGATGGAAAAGTAGTGGCGATCCTGCCGGGCAGAATGGGCGGATATTACATAAAGGATTATGAGACGGGGGAGATAACAAAGGTAAACAGCAAAAATGAGACAGAGATCGACGAAGGCGCGATCTGCTTTTACCGCCCTTTTCCACTGCGGAAGCTTACGTTCGCTGACCTGATCAGGTATGTGTTCAGGCTGTTCTCGGCGGATGATTACGCGCTGATCCTGGGGGGAGCCGCGGTGACAACGCTCCTTGGCATGGCAGCGCCGGTGATCACGCGGTTTTTGTATGGGGATGTGCTGGAGAGCAGAAACCCCGGAATGCTTGCCGGCGCCGTGCTGACACTTTTGTGCATGGAGCTTGCGGAGTGCGTGATCGACGTCATAAGGGGGATACTGAACGCGAACATCAACACGAAGATGAGCCTGTCGGTGGAGAGCGCAATGATGATGCGGGTGCTCTCCCTGCCGGTGAGTTTTTTTAAGGGATACAGCTCCGGCGAGCTGGCGGACCGCGTCGGAAATATCAACCTGTTGTGCAGGAGGGTGTTCGACGCCGTTTTTTCCACCGGGCTGATGGCAGCCTTTTCGCTGGTGTATATAGGGCAGGTATTCGCCTACGCGCCGGGGCTTGTGGCGTCTGTTATGGCAGTGACGCTCATCACCTGCGTCATCTCCGTCGTTACCGCCGTGTGGCAGATGAAAATATCCGAGGAGCAGATGCGGGAGGGCAGCAGGGAGAGCGGTATGGTCTACTCGCTGATCGGTGCAGTGGCAAAGATCAAAAATGCGGGAGCCGAGAAGCGGGCGTTTGCAAGATGGGGGGTCCAGTACGTGAAGGCGGCGAAATATGTATACCAGCCCCCGCTTTTTCTCCGGCTGTCAGGGACGATCACGACTGCCGTGACGCTGGCAGGGACGATCATACTGTACTATTCCGCGATCAGAAGCGGCGTCAGCGCGGCGGATTATCTGGCGTTCGACAGTGCATACGGCATGATGGGCGGGGCCTTTGCGGCGCTTTCCTCCGTCGCCGTCACAGTGGCGCAGATCCGGTCGACGCTTAAGATGATACAGCCCATCCTCGATGCGGAGCCGGAGGTGGACGGCAGCCGTCCGGTGGTGACGAAGCTGCGGGGCGGGATAGAACTGAACAATGTCTCTTTCCGGTACGCGGAGGGAATGCCAAATGTGCTGGATGATATTTCCCTGAAGATCCGGCCGGGGCAGTATGTGGCGATCGTGGGAAAGACAGGGTGCGGAAAAAGCACGCTCATGCGCATCCTGTTGGGCTTTGAAAAGCCCGGGAAGGGTGCGGTCTATTATGACGGGAGGGACATTTCCCGCCTGGACTTAAGATCGCTGCGCAGGCATATCGGCGTGGTCATGCAAAGCAGCAGGCTGTTTCAGGGGGATATCTATTCCAATATCGTCATATCGGCTCCGCTTCTCACCCTTGACGACGCATGGGAGGCTGCCGAGATGGCGGGGCTCGCGGATGACATCCGCCGAATGCCGATGGGGATGAACACGCTGATCTCGGAGGGGCAGGGAGGGATCTCCGGCGGTCAGAGACAGCGCCTGATGATAGCGAGGGCCGTCGCGCCGAAGCCGAAAATACTGATGTTCGACGAGGCGACCAGCGCGTTGGATAACCTCACCCAGAAAAAGGTCTCGGAATCTCTGGAGCGGCTGAAATGCACACGGATCGTCATTGCCCACAGGCTTTCCACGATCAGGCACTGTGACAGGATCATCGTGCTCGAGGGAGGAAAGATCATCGAGGACGGAAGCTATGAGGAACTGATCGCTCTGGGCGGAGAATTTGCGGAACTGGTAAAGAGACAGCGGCTGGATATCGGGGAAGCGGACGTCGCGGCGGCAGGTGGTTGACAGACATAGGGCGGCTTTTGAAGCGTGCGGCTGTCGGTTTTGAGAGGAGGATGGCAGGTATGAATGAATCCATATTCAGGAAAAAGAGCGTTGAGCGTATCTCTTCGCCGGAGAAGATCGACGATTACATGAAAGTCACGAGCGTGAGCATGTGGCTGGTGCTCGCTGTGATCATTCTGCTGCTTTTGGCGGCGGTGATCTGGGGATTCACGGGGAGGATCGAGGACAGCACCGTGGATGCCGACGGACAGGTGAGGACGGAGAGCATCGCCCCGGTCAGCCTGCTGGTGGATTAGGGATCATGCGGGCGCATGTGGCATCATACTCTGGAAAAACGGTTATGAGGAAAAGCAGCGCGGTGTCATGGCGGGGTGGACACAGATATAAAGGCGGCGGGCAAAAACGGAAAAATGGAGGAAGCAGTATGACGATTGAGAAGACCGGAAACGAAGGAGAACTTCTGATATCCCTGGAGGGCAGGCTTGACACGATGACGGCCCCTCTGCTGGAGGCAGAGCTTAAGAGGAGCATTGACGGCGTCACAGAGCTTACCTTTGACCTGGAAAAGCTGGAATACATCTCATCGGCGGGCCTGCGCGTTCTGCTGATGGCGCAGAAGGTGATGAACAGGCAGGGGGAGATGGCGGTCCGGAATGTGAAGGAAACGATCATGGAAATCTTTGAAGTGACGGGTTTCACTGAAATCCTGTCGATCATATAGCCATGGGCAGGCGAAGGATAAAACTGTCGGTGTCCAGGGGCGCTGTGGCAGCCATATCGGTTTCTGCCGTGCTTTTTCTTACGGTATTTCTATATCTGAACAGAGAGCTGCGGTTTCAGTCGCCGTTTCCGAAAAGCTATGCGTTCACATCTGTCAGTGAAGTTGTAACATGCGGCAACGGCAATACCTGTGTGATCGATCAGGGCAAAAAGACGGTCGCTGTTCTGGACCGGGAGAAAAGGCTGGTGCGGAAGCTTACCGGAGGCGGCGAAAACAGGGATTTCTTTTATGCAAGCCGGGTGTGCGGCGATGACGCCGGCGGTATCTATATCGCCGATGTGGTGTCGGGCGAACAGGGAAACCGGATCCGGAAGGAGCGTGTGATAAAGATCACCGGAAACCGGCGGGAGATCCTGTATGAATTCGATTATGCAGGACGGGAAGATCCTCCTCTGCAGTACGGGGAGATCCTGGATCTGCAGGCGCACGGCGACAGCGTCTATTTTGTGAAAGCGGAAGAGTGCCGTATCAATATATACAGGATTTCTGCAGGGAAAGAGGACGGCGGGATCGAGAAGGTTTCGGAGGTTCCCTGCAGCTTTTATGTGAGCGATGCCGCTTATGATGCTGCGTATGGGCGGCTGTTTATCACCACCAGGCTGGGTGAGATCTGGTGCTTTTCGGGGGAAGAGGAGCAGTGGGAGCGCGTCATGGAGGCATCGGAGGGGCATATACCGTGGAAGATCACCGCGGGAAACGGCGAAGTATATTATACGGACCTGTCCGCCAGAGGCATCTTTCACTTTTCCTTTTCCGGGACGGAGAAAGTGGACTGCGTATATCAGAGCGGTAATGTTCTGTACTCCCTCTGCCTTTCGGAGGACGGCAGGACGGTTACGGCGACGGACTATGAGGATTTTATTTATGTGGATATCTCAGGCCGTACGGCGGAGGAGTGCGGCACGGCGGCTATCGGAAACCGTTTGAGGGTATGTCTGTTCTGGGTGCTGTCCGCCGCCGGGGCATGTGCGGCTGCTGCCCTGCTCATCACTGTTCTGGTGAGGCTTGTCAGAAAGACGGCGGACAAAAACTCTTTCGGCAGAATGGCGCTGGTGGTGCTCTCCTCTGTGGCTGTGGCGGTGATCGCTTCCTATTCTTCCATTTCATCCATGATGGAGAACTATGACAGACAGCTCACGGACAATATGAATGTATTTGCGGGAAATCTATTGCAGCAGATCGACGCGGAAGAGATAAAGCGGTTAGATAAACTTTCGGATTACCATTCGGACGCCTATATGGAACTCAAGGACCGTCTGGACGGCATGATCCGGACGGGCTATGAGAATGAGGTTTATTACTACTACATTCTGTGCAATACAGACGGCAGAGATATCAACTGTCTGATGGACTATGAGGATACGACCTGCTGTGGGCAGCCGTTGTATGAATACGGTGACAATGAGTACACGCGGGTGCTGACCACAGGGGAAACTTATACGACCAGCGAACTCAGTTCCTACGGATCGTGGATGTTTACGTTGCTGCCTGTCCGGGATGATGACGGGGAGGTCATCGCGGAACTGGAGGTGGGACTGAGCCTGGACAGGGTAGCGCGGGAAAAGAGGGAACTGGTCCTGGAGAATACGCTTACTGTCATCTGCAGCTGCGGCGTTATGATCATGCTGATTTTGGAGTGCATGTTTGCGATGTCCTTCTTTGAAAAGCGGAAGAAGACGTCAAGAGAGCAGTGGGATATCACACAGCAGATGCCGGTCCGCATCCTGGTGTTTCTGACGTATGTGACGGATTCCATGCAGGACGCTTTTATCGCGATCCTGTGTTCCAGGCTTTACGCGGATACGCTTCCTGTCCCGCGGGGAGTTGCCATTGCGCTGCCCATATCCCTGCAGCTTCTGATGGCGGCTGTGTTTTCCATGTACGGCGGAAGGATTGCGGAAAAATTCGGTATACGAAGTGCCATGCGGCTTGGATTGCTCATACAGATGGCTGGTTTTCTGGCTTGTATGTTTTCACCGGGGTACGCGGGTATTCTGGCAGGAAAGCTGTTTATCGGCATGGGAATGGGGATCGTGTATGTGACGGCAAACACGATGGTATCCATGGCGGGCAGTCCGGATCTGGTGGAAACCGGATTTGCGGATGTCTCGGCGGGTGTGTTGTCCGGCGTGACGATCGGTGCAGGCCTTGGTTCGATCCTGCTATCCTTTGCAGATTACCATCTGGTATACCTGGTGGGCGCCGTGCTTCTCGGCAGCGGCCTTATGCTGACGCTGCAGGCAAAGAATGTAAAGCTGGGAGAAGGGAGAGAACCGGGCGAAAACCGTTTTGGGATAGTGAAGTTTCTGCTGAAACGGCGGGTTGTGGCGTTCTTCGTGCTGATTCTGGTGCCGTTTATGATATCGCTGTCCTACAGGGAATATTTCTTCCCGCTGTACGCAGATCAGTTCGGCATCGGCGAGGTGGTGATCGGCCGCGTTTATCTTGGATGTGGCATGCTTGTCATCTATATCGGTCCGATGCTCTCAAGGTATCTGTTGCGGAAGCTCGGCGCGAGAAAAAGCGTTGTTCTGGCAAGTCTGTGTATGGCGTCCACGATGGCACTGTTTGTTTTAGCGCCCGGCCTTCCCAGCGTGCTTGCCGGTATGGTCATTTTGTCTGTAGTGATCTCCTTTGCATATACCTGTCAGTATACCTATTTTGAGGGACTGGAGGAATGTGCGGCGGCGGGCATGGGAAACGCGATGGGGATCTATGCGATGTTTGAGAGCGTGGGGCAGGCGCTCGGATCGGTCGTCTACGGATCGGCGCTGACGCTCGGGAACCGCGGGGGGATCTTTGTGCTGTTTGCCCTGATGTCTCTGTTGGTCTGCCTGTTTTTGGTATCGGGGCGGAGGAGTGCTTGAGATGGTGACATATTCGGATATCGAAGAGAAAGATCTGCCGCAGATCATTGACCTGTACGAAAGCTATCTGAACAGCGGCCGGTATATCCGCGACTCGATACGGGAGAAATTTTATAAAAAGGATTATCCGGGCGTAAAAGCCTGCGATTCCGGGGAGATCGTCGGGTTTATCACATGGCAGGAGGGGATCGGTTTCACTTATCCGCATCCTGAACTGGAGGAGGAGATTGCCCGGATCGCTGGGGAGAGGCGGATCTATACGCTGGACGGGATCCTTCTGCTGGAGGAGTATCGGAGCATCGGGATCTCGGAGGAGATGGCGCGGCGCTCTCGGGATATGCTGATGAAAAGAAGAGTGGAGCTGGCGCTTGCCGAGCAGTGGATCTATCCCGACAATGTGACCATTCCGGCGAGAGAATCCCTGCGGGGCGTCGGAAAGGCAATATATGAGAAAAGAGTTCCCATGTTCTACAGCGAGTTAAAAAAATACCGTATCAGGTGTCCGCTGTGTGGTTCGGACTGCAAATGCGGCGCTTTGATAGAATTGCTGGAGATAGGGGGATAGGGCATCAAAGGCAGGGAGTCGAAGATACGGAGATCGGGGGTTGTGATGAAAAAGGGACGCAGAGGATTGAGACGAAAACTGATCGGCACTGTCTGTATACTGATCACTTTGATGTGTATCCTTCTGATAGGAATAAGCTACCGGGTCTTTCGCGATACCTATATCAGTTTCTGCTATGACAAGGCGCTCGGCATCGTGGAAATGCTGGCGGGGCAGATAGACGGCGGCAGCGTTTCCGGATATGTGGAGACGGGGGAGACCGATGAACAGTACGATGCGCTGTTGAGGCAGTTTAACAATATAAAGGCGCATACAACGGACCTGAGTTATCTCTATCTCATGGTGCCTTACGGGGATCACTTTGTCTATGTGATCGACGCGTACACCGAGGAAGATGACATGGACAATATCTCGAAGCTCGGGGATGTCTTCTGGTATGGTGAGACGGAGTACCGCGAGCTGCTGCCGGATGTGGAGGCGAAACGGGCCTCGACACATATCGTGTACGGCGCGGATGCGGGGTTTGGACGGACGATCTCGGTCTGGGCGCCCGTGTTTGACAAAGATGGCAATGTTGCGGCGATGGTGGAGGCAGACTATGTGCTGACCGAAGTCGAGAAAAGGATCAACAGCTATGTGCTGCGGATCGTTCTTTTCTTTGCGGCAGCAATCATCGCGATCACCGCAGTATTGATCCGTGTGATAGACAGGGGCGTGGTAAGCCCTATCTTAAACCTGACAAAGTACATTGATTCTTATGAGCGGGGAAAGACGGCAAAGCCGCCGGTCCGTCTCAGGGAAGATAACGAGATCAAACAGCTGTCGGAGTCTTTTACAGAGATGGTTGAAAAGACAGATAAATATATATTGTATATTAAAAAAATAACGGCGGAGCAGGAGAGGATCAGTGCGGAGCTGAATGTGGCGACACAGATTCAGGCGGATATGCTGCCGCGGATATTTCCGGCGTTTCCGGAGCGGAAGGAGTTTGATATCTATGCGTCCATGAAACCGGCAAAGGAAGTGGGCGGTGACTTTTATGATTTCTTCCTTGTGGATGAGGGGCATCTCGCGATGGTGATGGCGGATGTGTCGGGAAAGGGTGTTCCGGCGGCATTATTTATGGTCATCGCAAAGACGTTGCTCAAGAACAGGGCGCAGGCAGGCGGAACGCCTGCGGAGATCCTTGCCGATGTGAACCGTCAGCTCTGCGAGGGCAATGAGGCGGAGCTTTTTGTGACCGTGTGGCTGGCGGTGCTGGAGATATCTACGGGGGAGGGGACAGCCGCCAATGCCGGGCATGAGCATCCGGTCCTGCGGCGCGCCGGAGGAGAGTACGAGCTTGTGAAATACCGCCATTCCCCGGCGGTAGCGGCGATGGATGGGATAAGCTTCAGGGAGCATGCATTCAGGCTGAATCCGGGGGACAGCCTTTTTGTCTACACCGATGGAGTGCCGGAGGCAAATAATAAGGAAAATGAACTCTTCGGGACGGAGCGGATGTTGGAGGCGTTGAACAGGATGCCGGATGCGGGAGTTCGAAAGGTTCTGGAAAATGTGACGGCCGGAATAGATGCCTTTACGGCGGGAGCGGAGCAGTTTGATGATATGACATTGCTGTGTCTGAAATATGTCGGATGCGGGAAGGAATGAAGTTATGCGGGAACTGGAAATTGAGGCCAGTACGGAGAATCTGGAGAAGGTGCTCGCGTTTGTCGATGGGCAGCTGGAGGGGTATGACTGCCCGATGAAAGCGCAGATGCAGATCGATATAGCGGTGGAGGAAATTTTTGTCAATATCTCACATTACGCCTATCACCCGGGTACGGGCACCGCGGTGATCCGTGTGGAAGTCTCCGGGGAGCCGTCGGCTGTCATAGTGACATTTTCGGATCGGGGCATACCGTACGATCCATTGGCGAAAACTGATCCGGATGTGGCGGCCCCGGCAGATGAGAGGGAGATCGGGGGACTCGGCATCTATATGGTCAAAAAGAGCATGGACAGTATTGACTATGAATACAGGGACGGGCAGAATATACTGCGGATCAGGAAAAATATATAGTGTTTTCAGGAGAAGATACCTTTTTCAGCCGCTTTCGTGCTGGATTTCGGGACAGTACAAGTTGACTTTCGATGTGCCGTTTTATATACTGTAATGAAGGGAAACAGTGAAAAGGCTAAAGGAGAAGGGAGAACAGGAAATGGAAGAAATAAAGAGGCAGGCCGGCGAAAAGGAGGAAGAGGAAAAAAGGGAGACAGACAAAAAAGAAGGAGAATCGATCGCTGACGACAAGATGAAGGACGCGGCAGGCGGACTTCTGACAACACCGGGCTGGAGCAAACGTGGCGTGGTGATATGACAGCCGGATAGCAGCACCGGAAAAAGAGAGCGGAGCGGTATGGCAGCCGAAGAATGCCGCCGGATAAGGAGCATGACGGAGTGCGGTTGAAAAGCAGAGAGGAGAGAATATGGCCGGAAAAGAAGAACGGACGGATGTTCTGCGGAACAGGATAGACAGTACGGAAAAAGCAGGCGGAGAAAAAGCGGCGCCTGAAGCGAAGGAGAAAGCTGCGGGAGAGTATATTGCGGACGATAAACTGGAGGAGGCAGCAGGAGGAATACCATATTACGGTCCCTGGTTTGGAGATACGTTTCAGTTACCGGCAGGATGGAATAAGGGAGAGCGGTAAAGATGGGAGAGAAAGATGTGCGGGAAAAAGCGGAAGAGATAAGGAAAGAGATAGATGAAGAGGCGTTAGAGCAGGTTGCCGGAGGATATATATTTGACGATGACAGAGGGCAGACCGGACCGCGCACACCTTCTGCGGAATCCTGGAAATTGTGCTGACCCGGGCACTGAAAAGCTGACAAGGCAGATAAAGAGGAATTCTTTACAGACTGTATATCGGGAAAAGGAGAGACAGGTTATGAGTGATGAAAAAATGAGGGAAGAAACGGAAAATATGATAGACGATGAACTGCTTGGCATGGTAGGGGGTGGCGTCGGAAGAGAGAACTGGAAAAGCAAAAAGACATCGGACAGCAGTGAGCGTAAGGCGGAGAATCTGGTGTACAGGCCGGCGCAGGGCAGAGTGGCAACCTCCGACCTGGTATACAGGGAAAAGAAGACAGGAGATTTTCCGGATGACAATGCAGGCAGTTCGGGCAGGATTAAATTGTGTTAATGAGAAATGCGTACAGGAAAAGAAGGATTAAAAGAAAAACTGAAAGAACAGCAGGAAGTATATGCCTCCGTGAAAGCGGGAGATACCGATTCCGTCTGCTATAAAGAATTTCAGAACGGGGAGTGGGGCACGGATGATGCCAATTATACAAACCGCCTCAGGCTGGCATACTATCTTTTGTATTGGAAAACGGATGATGAGGATGTGGTCGCCTGGCTGTTTCAGGAAGAGCTGAAAGACAGGGAGCGCAATTCTTTCCAGGGGATCGGGAGCACGATCCGGATTCTGACAGCACTTCTGCAGAGATATAACGCGGATCATAAATATGATGAACTGTTTGAGCGGGCAAAAAACGCAAATTTTGACTGTGCCTGCGGCTATGACGCGGAAGAAGCGGTGGATGATGAGTTTGAAAACAATGATCTCCTGGACTGCATTTACCTGTGTCGGGAGCTGCAATACAGGGATGTCATGGGTATTCTGGTGGATGAGTGGAAAGAGGATGGCAAGGGCAGGGCGGACTGGAAACTTTCCAATAGAAGCAGGCTGATATGGTTCAACACCTACCTGGGAAGAGAGGCGGAAAATGAGGGGCTTTATCAGGAACAGCTTGCGGAAACCATCACAGCAGGTAAGAGCGGGACAAAGGAGATCATCTCGGCTTACAGGGATCTGATCCGTTGTTATCTGCGGATGGGAGACGATGAGCGGGCGGCTTATTATTGCAGGGTGGTCATAAAAAACACGGATTATAAGTCGGTCAGGACACTGCGGCTGTTTGGGGATATTCTGGAAGGGTGTATGGAAGTTGTTGAGCGGGAGCCGTCCGGGACACGGGATCTGTGGGAGTGGATGAAGGGCGAACTGGAACATAAGCCCGGGATAAACCGGTATGGAAACCTGTATACCAAGGGGATCGCTGCGGCGAAAGCTGTGGGAGATCCCTTTGCGGAAGAGTTGGAGCGGGAATATCTGGACTGGAGGCGTGAGTGCAGCTTGGACGGGGAATCCGTATAGATGTGTGAGAAAATAAAAATCAATCCTCAAAAACTTTATAATGGCTGTATATTTATGGCGGTGGCTCATGCGGTAACGGTCGGGGAATATCCGGAGTTAAATTATGAACACTCCTGGGATGGTATAAATTACTGTATGAATAACAGCCGGGGGTGCAGAGGCGCGATCACCTTTAACAAAAAATATATCATTGCCGTATTCCAAGATTTATCTGCAGAAATGCCATATCAGGATGCAATGAACTATTTCGGAGGCGCGCCGGAAGCCATTGTCAAACTTGCGAAAGCAGAAACTCTTCCATATGTTCTGAAAAATATAGCCGGGGAGACAAAACCCTATATTACAGCGGCATTTTGGGGAACCTGGAAGGAACTGTACAGCGTGTCCCAATATGATGAACTTATGAAAAACGGTGCTCATATACTTGCTGTACAGCTTATGGAGACACATGAAGCGCTCAGGGCTTGTGATGATTATTATGGGCTTACTGACGGGCAGATGGACTTAATTCTTTCTCTTTCAAAACAGCGATCTCAGACGGATTTCTCCATGCCTGTCATTTTGAAAAAGACCGATGCGCTGTATGGCGATATGGATGAAATCAGAGTATCTATGGGTGAACTGAATATTGAACTGGAAGAGTAGAAGAAACAATTTTTAATAAGCAATTCTTAGGAATATCTTTTGAAATCTTTCTTAAGCATTTCCAGCAGGCGTTCCGCGATCGGTGTGAACGCCTGATATTTTTTCCAGATCAGATAGATGTTTGTCTCGAGCCTCGGGGAGAGCGGCTTAAACACGAGCCCGCTCTCCGGACTTGTGTCGATCAGATGCCTGAAGGTCAGAAGATAGCCGAGACCTTCCCTCACAAAGAGGGAGCCGTTGTAGGAGAGCCGGAAGGAGCCTTCCAGGCGGAGTCTGTCCATCTGACCGCCGCACCATCTGGGGATATCGCACCTCCAGCCCTGTTCGGAACAGAACAGGGGAAGCCCGGCGAGATCCTCGATGGTGACGGCTTCTTTATCGGCAAGGGCGCAGTCTTTCGGCATGACGGCGCCCCACAAATCGGGTTCAGGGAACGGAAGGCAGTGGTACTTCGCAGTGTTCGGCTCCTCCGCCAGCACCGCAAAGTCAAGGATGCCCTTGTCCAGCTTTTCCGTGACCTGCTCCGTGTCGCCGCTGGTGATATGGTAGCGCATGTCGGGGTATATACTCTTAAATTTTCGGATCGCGGCGGCGAGGTGCCTGATCTGGCGGGATTCAGCGAGCCCGAAATAGATATCCCCGCCCAGGACGTCATCCAGCGCGAGAAACTCGGCTGTGATCTTGTCCGCCATTTTCACCAGATCCTCCGCGCGTTTGCGCAGTAAAATCCCTTCCTCTGTCAGTTCTATGCTGAAACTGTGCCTGGTGAACAGTTTTTTGCCCAGTTCGTCCTCCAGTGATTTCAGCTGTTTGGAGAGGGCGGGCTGGGTGATGTGCAGCATTTCTGCCGCCCTGGTCATATTTTCTTCCCTTGCAACTGCGAGAAAATAGCGCATGGTCCTCAGTTCCATATCGTATCCTCATCTTGATATTACAAAATATTATATCATGATATAAATTATAACCATTAGCGAAATAAAAAGCAAGTAAGTATAATGACAATGGAAAGGAAGGTATTGAAACATGGCAGAAACAATGAAATTGGAATTGACAAACGAATGGGATAAGACATTCCCAAAGAGCGACAAAGTGAACCACTGCAAGGTGACATTCCGAAACCGTTACGGGATCACGCTGGCGGCAGACATCTATGAGCCGAAGATAGCGGAGGGGAAACTTCCGGCGATCGCGGTCTGCGGCCCGTTCGGCGCGGTGAAGGAGCAGTGCGCGGGGCTGTATGCACAGACGATGGCGGAGCGCGGCTTCTTGGCAATCGCTTTTGACCCCTCTTTTACCGGGGAGAGCGGCGGAGTGCCCCGCTATATGGCGTCGCCGGATATCAACACCGAGGATTTTCAGGCGGCGGTAGACTTTCTCTCGGTGCAGGAGAATGTGGACCCGGAGAAGATTGGCATCATCGGTATCTGCGGCTGGGGTGGGCTTGCGCTGAACGCGGCGGCGCTGGACACCCGTATCAGGGCGACGGTTGCCTCCACCATGTACGATATGAGCCGCGTCAATGCCAAAGGCTATTTTGACGCGGAGGATTCCGCAGACGCCAGGTACGCGAAGAAGGAAGCCATGAACGCCCAGAGGACCGCAGACTATCAAAGCGGCAGCTATACGCCGGGTGGCGGTGTCGTGGATCCGCTTCCGGAGGATGCGCCGTTCTTTGTGGAGGATTACCATAATTATTATAAGACGGACCGGGGGTATCACAAGCGATCCTTAAATTCCAACGACGGCTGGAATGTGACCGGGTGCATGTCCTTTATGAACCAGCCGATCCTCAGCTACAGCAACGAGATCCGCAGCGCCGTGCTGATCATGCACGGGGAAAAGGCGCACTCCTGCTACTTCGGCCGGGATGCCTATGCCGCTATGGTGAAGGATAATCCGTATGCGGACAACAAGGAACTGCTGATCATTCCGGGTGCCGTCCACACGGATCTGTACGACGGGGGCGGGAAAGATGCGATCCCGTTTGACAGGATGGTGCATTTTTTTGAGGAGGCTGTGAAATAGCAGGGCGCCATTAATATAGTTTGACCGTTGTTTGTTTTTCCATGACGGAAATTTTAACCCTGCATTGAGTATTTGGCAGTAAAGATTGAAGAGAGGCGTTTTGTCTATGAAGAAAATGTTGTGTGCGCTATTGAGTATAATCACGATTTGTTTGCTTGCAGCATGTGGAAGACAGCAGGATGAACAGGAATCTTCCCTGGAGGACAGCAGGTATCCCTATGATTCCGTTTTCCCGCAACATGAACCGTATGGAAAAGGTATCGGGGCCATGCCGGGGCGCGTGGTGTGGAATTATGATACGGATTCCGTGCGGTGGGATGGAGAAGGCTTCTGGTGGCAGCCTGAAAATTTTGAGGAATCCGTCATACAGTGCATGGTAAATGATAGTATTGCCTCCCTGGGAGGAGAGGAGACGGCGGCGGAGGGTTGGAACGCATTGTTTCAGGCGCATAATGAGGCGAGGGGAAAAGGAAATATTTCCTATGCGGCCGGTGAAAAGATTGCGATCAAGGCAAATATCAACGGTTCCGGCGTCTTTGATAATGATACTTCCGGTGAGACACAGATGAGTTATACCAATCCGGTTCTGCTGAAAACACTGCTTATATCGTTGGTGGAGGAAGCGGACGTCAGACCATCGGATATTACCGTATATGATGTATCGAGGCTGTTCCCGGATTATATGGTGGAAATGTGTACAGAGGGGATATTGGAGGGCGTTCATTTTACAGATCGGAGAAACGGAGCTGCGGATGAGAATGCTCCCATCAACTGGTCCTGTGAGATAAACGGGGCGGTAAATTATCTGCCCACCTGTGTGACGGAGGCAGAATACCTGATCAATCTGGCAAACCTGAAGGGACACAGCTATGGGATCACGCTGTGCGGAAAAAATCATTTTGGTTCTTTTATCAATGGGAATGCCATGCGTCCGCCGGAGGGGGCAAACCTGCATCAGTTTTTGACGAGGAATGAAATGGGCAGTTACAGCCCGCTTACGGATCTGATGGCGAATGAGCAGCTCGGCGGGAAGACAGTGTTATATATGCTGGATGCGTTTCTCTGTGCCACATCGGAGGGTTCTTCTGTCACAGAGGAGACGGCGAGATGGCAGCAGACGCCTTTTGACGGAAATTATACGTCCAGCGTGTTTGTCTCGCAGGACCCGGTGGCGATTGATTCTGTGGGGGAAGATTTCCTGATCAATGAGCCCGCGGTTACGGAACATAACGGGGCTTTGAAGGACAATCCGAATGTAGAGAATTACCTGCACGAAGCAGGTTTGGTTCACAATGCGCCTTCCGGAAATGTGTATTACAACGGAAACGGGGAGGCAGTGGAAAATCTCGGTGTTCATGAACACTGGAATAACTCAATCGAAAAAATGTACAGCCGCAATCTTGGTAAGGGTGAAGGGATTGAGCTGGTCAGGGTTCATTCCTCTGATCTGTAACTGCTGGGAGAAACGCCGACATTCTTTTTGAACACCTTGCTGAAATAATTCCCGTTCCATTCTCCTTATTTCTGACAAGCCGGGCAATACACGCTGCTCCTGCCGCCGATAACGGTACGGCACAATGTATTTCCGCAATGCGGGCAAGGCTCTCCGGCGTGACCGTACACTTGCAAAAATGGAGTATTGCGGTAGTCCTGACCCTTTGTTTTCAAATAATCCTCTTGGGAGATACTGTTTTTATCAAGGAAGTAACGCAGGGAGTCGGCAATCTCACAGGAAAGGCGTTCCCATTCGCTGATGCTCAGGCCGTTTGCGGGGGCAGAGGGATTGATCCTTGCACGATACAGGATTTCATCGGAATAGATATTGCCTATTCCGGCAATCACACTTTGATCGAGCAGACACTCTTTGATTGCTTTTTTTCGTTTCTGTAATCGGGATTGCAGATATTCGGCGTTGCACTCGGCAGACAGTGGCTCTAATCCCAACTTTTCAATACCGCTGTATGTATCTTTTTCATTATTTCGTATCAGCCAAAACCGCCCGAAACGGCGGGTATCAGAAAAACGCAGTTCCATTCCATTGCTCAATTGCATAATGACATGTGTATGTTTTTCCGGTTGATGATCGGACGGGGTAACAAGTAAACACCCCGTCATTCGCAAGTGCAGAATTATCTTGTTTTGATTGCCCAAATGGATAATCAGAAATTTCCCTCTGCGCGCCATAGAACCGATTGTCTGTCCTGTCACATCTTCACGAAATTCATCTGCTGTCGGATATGCAATGACCTCTGGGCGGTTGACAAGCACATTTTCAATCGTAAGCCCCCGTATCTGCGGCTCAACTACACTTTTGATTGTTTCTATTTCAGGTAATTCAGGCATTATTCCCACCACCTTTTCGTGCTGACTTTTTGATTTCACTATAATCATTTCCATCTCCCAAAGCGGATTTGTTTGTCTATATCGGGGTTATATTGCTCTAATTGCGATTCTTCGGGATTTGCATAGCCAATACCGATAAATACGGGTATCATATAGGTCGGCGGCACTTTCAGTTTTTTCTTGACAATATCGTGTTCTTTATTCAGCGGTATGCGCATGGAGCAGGATAGGCCTTCTGCCGTTGCCGCCAAAAAGATATTTTCTATTACACACCAAATAGTAGCGAAAGGATTCAATTTGGATACATACTCGCCGTTCAATTCTTTTGATTTAAACAAAGGAATAATGACATATGGTGCGTCTTTCAGCATGGTATATTGTTTAGGCATAGCATAACCGTACATTTTCTGCCCCAATGTAATTGGGTAAGGCCTGGGCATATTCAGATACCTGTCGGCATCGAATTTATCTGCAATCGCTTTGGCTTCGGAAAAGGCATATTCCTTTTCTTCATCGGTTCTCATAACGATATACTGCCAATTACGGTTATGATCCCAGGTGGGAGCCTTGTTTCCTGCTTCCAGAATTCTTTTAATGGCATCAAAATCAACTTCTGTGTCTAAAAATTCTCTTGTCGCTTTCCTCTTGTTAATTGCTTCGTAAAGTTCCATGTTTTCCTCCATTCCGAAGCGTTTTACGCTGAGGACGCGAGCAGAATTTCAGATTCTGCTCTGCGATCAATGGAATTTGTGACGCTTCGGCACAAATTCCTGGTTGATAAAATCAGCTATCAAGCTGATTTTTCAACCTTTAATCCTCCGTCTCCTGATTGATCAGCTCTGTCAAGTTTTTTGTAAAGGTCCGTGAAAGAGCAATCAACTGTTTTTGCTCTTCTTCTGTAAACATAGACATTGCCGTATCTTCTGCCCATGTGATGTGGCGGACAACTTTTTCACAGTAAGCCTTGCCCGTTTCGGTTATCCGCACTAATTTCTCCCGTTTATTTTCTTTTCGTTCTTCAACTGTTACATATGCTTCGCTTAAGAGATTTCGTATGATCAGATTGACCGTTTGTTTAGACTGAAAGGTGCGCTGACAAATCTCTGTCTGGGTTACGCCGCCTTTGCCATAGAAATCGTCATAAAATAAAACATTGACTACTAACAGTGTTTTCATCAGCATTCCGTGGCGTTTCGCGTACTCATCATACAATGCAAGCTGCTCATCCCGAAAATTACAATACAGATATGCGTTTTTCCTGGTTTCCTTTGTTATATCAGCCACCCCCTTAAAAGTCAATTACAGTACAGTCAATTTATTGACTATTGTCAGTGCAGCAAATCTTATGCTGTTTGTCAATAACGCAAGTTGGTATTAGACTACAAAGGCGGCAGAGTTTCCTTCTGCCGTCTTTGCCTTATGCAAAAATAATTTCTTCGTTCACAATATGGATTATGCGTGTTATGGCTGTTTTAGCGTTTGCTGAAAGATGTGCTGAGATATACTGACAGGTTGAAACGGGAGGTTAAGAATGGAGTCTGATCCGGTTTCATCCGGCAGTTATGGATCTTTTGCGGGGGTGTCGGTGAGTTTTCTGTAGTGACAGAATAAGTTTTATTGAGTTTTGTATGCATCTATACTATAATGTGGTTATAATATCATATACCGTCAGATTTTCTGGCAGTACAGGTTATCGTGAGAAGGGATGAAAACAAAATGTTTGAGAAATATAGTCCGGTGACGGGCTGTAGAGAGATTCCGGATGCAAAACAGGACAGGAAAGCGGCAAAGCGGATCGGTCAGTACCGTATCAGCGAAAAAGCCCTCTATTATGCGGACGGAACCTATATTCCGCTGGCGGATATCAGCGAGGTGAAAGTGGAGACGATGACTGTGACGACAAAGGGGTGCTGCGGCGTTGTGCTCAGTGCGCCGGCGCTGACCTTTATGGCGGGCGGCGCCAAACGGCGAATTATGACAGATTCGGAGAGGCAGAGAGGTAAAATATCTGAAATGCTTAGAGAAAAATCTTTGTGGGATGAAAGAGGATAGGATGGAAGAAAATTGCAGACAGTAAATAATTTTGTAGGAGGAGACAGGATGTGCCAGATAGCGATCGATATACCAAATGAAGTTTTATATGATACTAAAATGAGTCAGGAGGAGGCAAACCGGTTTGCCAGATGCGCTGTGGCACTTGGATATTATACGCAGAGCGGTGTATCCATAGGGTATTGTGCCCAGATTGCCGGCATGACAGAGGAGGAGTTTATAAAATATCTTGGGAGAAATCAGGTTTCTATTTTTCATTTTGACGACAGAGAAGAATTTCTGGAGGAAGTGAATCATGCATAGAGTGATTGTGAATTCCACGCCTCTCATTGTACTTTGCGGAATCGGACAGTTGGATATCCTGTGGGAGTTGTACGGTAATATTTATATACCGACTGCTGTATATCAGGAAGTTACGGCAGTGGAAGATTCCGCATGTATGCAGATCAAAACTGTCGGAGAATGGATACATGTGGAAAAGATCCGGGATGATACAGAGAAGAAAATGTATAAGGCAAAGCTCCATGATGGTGAAGTAGAGGTTATGATACTGGCACAGGAAAAGAAAGCAGATCTGGTTATCATTGATGACAATGCGGCGAAAAAGACAGCGAAATATCTGGGGCTTACAGTTACCGGTACATTAGGTATTCTTATAAAGGCAAAGAAGAAAGGGATTGTAGAAGAAATTTATCCTCTGCTTTGTAAAATGAAGCAACATGGTTTTTATATAGGTTCAGAACTGGAGAATGCTGTAATGGAACAGGCGGGTGAAAAGTGAGTTTTTGATAAAGAGAAGGCAGAGAGGTAAAATACAGGCGGCTCTGCAAAGCCGAAGGTAGAAAATAGGTGCAGAAAAGAGGAATATCATGGAAAAAACAGGAAAACTGAAACAGAACTTTTACAGTCTGATCCTGACGGCATTGGTTGGATTTATCTATTTTTATATCAACCTGCCGGCGATCAACATCCATTCGGAGGACTTTTACGGTTTTATCATGCTGCTGTGTCTGGTGTACACGGGCTGTATGATCTTTCTGGGCGGGGCGAAAACCCGCTCGGTGAAGGAGTTTATTACGTTCAGCTGGAAGCAGGTGAAGCTGCCGTTTATCGTGTTTGTGGCGATCGTTATTGTGACGGCGGTGGGCTATCTGTTCGGGCTGGTGATCTTCCGGGCTTCGGCGTATTCCTCGCTGATGCCGATCGCGACAGGGGATTTTACGGAGGATGTGGCGGAGATCTCCATGGACCAGATCCCGATGTTGGATGAGGCTTCTGCCAATACGCTGGCGAACAGGAAGCTGGGAGAGTTGTCCGATCTGGTGTCCCAGTTCGTGGTCAGCGACTCTTCGGCGCAGATCAATTATAAGGCGAGGCCGGTGCGGGTGACTTATCTGCACTATGAGAGCTTTTTTAAATGGTGGAGCAACCGCTCGGAGGGGATTCCCGCCTATATGATAGTGGACATGGTGACGCAGGATGTCAATGTGGTGCGGCTCGAGGAGGGCATCAAGTATTCCCCGTCGGAGTATTTCAACAGGGATCTCTACCGTTATCTGCGCTTCAACTATCCCACGGCGATCTTTGAGAATGTCAATTTCGAGATCGATGAGGAGGGCGTGCCCTACTGGGTGGCTTCCGTGGTGAAAAAGCGGATCGGGCTGTTTAACGGTGACGATGTGCAGGGCGTGGTGCTCTTAAACGCGGTGACGGGCGAGAGCGTCTACCATGATGTGGAGGATGTGCCGACCTGGGTGGACAGGGTGTACAGCGCGGGGCTGGTCGTGAACCAGTACAATTATTACGGCAGATACCACAACGGCTTTTTCAACTCGCTCTTTACCCAGAGCGACTGTACCATGGCGACGACGGGCTACAACTATATCGCGATGAATGACGATGTGTACCTCTATACAGGCATCACTTCCATCAGCGGTGACAGGGGCAACATCGGTTTTATTCTGGTCAATCAGCGGACCAAGGACGCCCGCTATTATTCCTGCGCCGGGGCGGAGGAGTACTCGGCAATGTCCTCGGCGGAGGGCGCGGTACAGCAGTTCAGCTACGATGCGACATTCCCGCTGCTCTTAAATATCTCGGATCAGCCGACCTATTTCATGGCGCTGAAGGATGCGGCGGGGCTGGTGAAGATGTACGCGATGGTCAATGTACAGCAGTATCAGATCGTGGCGACAGGAAATTCCGTCAGACAGTGCCAGCAGAATTATCATGGCCTGCTGATCGACAATCAGGTCATCGAGGATGACGGAACGCAGGGAGGCGGAACACAGGATAACGGAATACAGGACGGCGCGGGTGGAAATACGTCGCCGGACGGCGTGGCGGCGGAAAACGGGAAACCGGGGGCGGAGAATACCGCGGAGAGCCCGGAGGAAGAGCCCGGCATAGAGGAGTATGAGAAGATAGAAGGCACGGCTGGAGAGATTCGGACGGCGGTCGTAGACAATAACACATGTTATTTCATACAACTTCTCGAGTTGGATTCCGAAAAGTATTTTATGCTGCGGGCGGATGAGAATCTGGAGGCGGTGCTGCTCAATGAAGGCGATCAGGTGGAACTCTATTACCTGCCGGACGAGGGCGCGGAGAGGATCGTGAAGGCGAAGCTTGGGAAAGTTACCCGGGTTGCCAGGACGCAGGAGGCTTCGGAGGAGCAGGGCGTGTCGGAGCCGTAGAGGGAATGGGTAGAAATATTTCAGAAAAATTTATTGAAAAGGGTTATCGCCTAAAGTATGATAGAAGTAAAGAGGGAGGAGTGATTGAATGACACGAATTAAGGAGAGGGCAGTTGAAATGATTCAACGTATGCCTGACGATGATATGTTTTATATAATCAATATCCTTCAGAATCTGGAAGAGATGACAGCCAGAAAAGATACGGAAAAAGAACAGGCTATGGCGGCATATCAGGACATACTCAAGTATAGAGGACGGCTGCCGAAAGACTTTGATGCGAACCGGGAACTGGCAGAGGCAAGAGAGGAGAAGTATGGTAATTTTGGTTGACACAAATAAGGCGTGCGTTGTTGAAAGATTTATGTTCTATATTCCGTATTTCAGACTTAAACGAGAAGAAGATAATGGCGGCGTTAGATAATGTTAAGTTTTCAGATTTTGAGGATTGTTTACAGGAAGAATGTGCGATAGAAGAATTAGCAGATTATATCGTGACAAGAAATCCGGGTGATTTCATAGAATCAAGAGTAAAAGTTATTCAGCCGGATGAGTTTGTGAGTCTTTTTCAGGCTCAGCTATAATAGTCCATAAAAATATGATAAAAGGATAAGGTCAAAAACGTCATCAGGCGTTTGTTTGGGAATAAGCAATAACAGAGAAGCAGCAGGTCCGCGGACCTGCTTTTGCCATTCAAAAAGGCTGGTAACACTGTTACACTTCAAATTTAAACTATGTGGGAAAAGCTACCCGAAAACGTGAAATTGTGGTACAATATCGGAAGGTGTAACAGAAGGCACAGGATGATCTGTCTGCATCAGCAGACACGAGGTATCAATATGAAACTAAAAGATTTTCCGGACGATTTTTCTGATGATGAATTGACGGACCTGGACTGGGACGAAGAGATGGAAGAGGAAGAAATAGAAGATGATGAAATAGAGGATGAGGATGGCGAAGAGCGGTATCTCCCGGACAGGCGGCTTTTGTTTGTGATTCCTTCCGTGATACTGGCGGCGGCGCTGATATTCCTGGGCGTAAAGCTGTTTTCCGGCAGGGGTGCAGAGGAGAAGGAGGCGCCGGCCTTTACGGAGGAGGTGGAGGCTGAGCCGATCGAGGAGCCTGCACAGAAATCTTCGGAGGAGGGAGCGCAGGAAAACGGACAGGAGGAAGCGCCGTCAGAAACGCAGGAGGATCAGCCTGATGAAATGGAGCAGGCGCAGGCGGAAGATCCCCAGGAACAGCTTGCGGAGGAGGAGGGCGCCGAGACGGATATGTCACAGGTGCAGGCCGGCGAAGGGGAAAACGAGAATGTCAGCGTCGGTATCGACGTCGCCAGATATCAAGGCGTGATCGACTGGCAGCAGGTGGCGGCGAGCGGCGTGCAGTTTGCCATGATCCGGGTAGGGTACAGAACCCAGAGCGGCGGGGAGATCTGTGAGGACTCCACGGCGAAGTACAATATGCAGGAGGCGACAAAAAACGGGATCAAGATAGGGGCGTACTTCTTTTCCACCGCAGTAAACGAAGCGGAGGCGAAGGAGGAGGCGGACTGGACGGCTGACTATATTTCCCAGTACCAGATCACCTATCCGGTGGCTTACAATTGTGAGGGGTACAGCAGTGAAGGCAGCAGGCAGTTCGGGCTGGACAAGGCGGCGAGGAGCGATGCGGCGCTGGCGTTTCTCGGGAGGATTTCGGAGCGGGGCTATACCCCCATGTTCTACGCGGCAAAAAATGAGATGGAGGGCGACAGGGACTGGGATGTCAGCGCCATCTCCGCAAAATATAAGATCTGGGTATCCCAGTATCCGCAGGCGCCCTTTCCGCAGACGGAAGAATCTTCGTACAGCAGAAGCCACGCCATGTGGCAGTACACCAACCGGGGCATCATTCCCGGCATACCGAAAAGTGTGGATATGAATGTGGCGTACTTCGGCTATGACGAGACGGCGGCTGCTAAGAGCAGTGAGGCGCCGGAGGAAGTGGCGGCGGATGTGGAAGCGCTGATGAATTTTGCGGAAGTGAATGAGACGGTCACAGCGAAGGATGTGGTGAACCTGAGGGACCGTCCAGGACAGGGGGCGGACAGCGTGGTGCTCGGCACCCTGGCAAACGGGACGACGGCGCAGCGGACGGGCGTCAGCGACAGCGGCTGGTCCAGGCTTTTGATCGACGGGCAGAAGGTGTACGCGGTATCCAGCTTTCTGACGACGGACACTTCCTATGTGACGCCGCAGCAGCCCGCACAGGATGCGCAGGCGCAGCCGGACGACGGCATAAAAACTCAGTTTACGCCGGTGAACGAGAGTGTGACGGCAAAGATCGAAGTGAACCTGCGCACATTGCCCAGCGTCACGAACCCGGAGGCGGCGGTGTCCACCACGCTGAAATACGGGGAGTGGATCACCAGGACCGGCATATCGGACAACGGCTGGTCGAGAGTGGAGTACAACGGACAGACGCTGTACTGTATCAGCAGTTATCTGAGTACGGCGCCGTAGGGAAATGCATGATCCGGCTGCGGAAGCCGACAGAAAAATGCTGTGGGAACATACAGCCCATGGTAAGATGGAGGATGACAAAATGAAGGCTGACAACAAAGGAAAAAGTATCGGAAAAAAGGCGGCGGCGCTGCTTATCACAGCCTGTCTTCTTGTCTCCGGATTTTGCATAACACCCGTTATGAAAACTGAGGCAAAGACGTCGCTGGTGATCTGCATTGACCCAGGGCACGGCGGCAGTAACGAGGGCGCAATGTACAACGGGCTCATGGAAAAGGACCTGACACTGCAGATCGCGAATGCCATGTATCAGGAGCTGTCTCTGTATGACGGGGTGACGGTCGTCATGACGAGAACCGCCGATGTGGATCTGTCGCTGGAGCAGCGGGCGCAGCTGGCGGCGGAGGCAGGGGCGGATTTCCTCTACAGTATTCATTTAAATGCCTCCCCCTCCCACAATCTCTTCGGCTCCGAGGTGTGGGTTTCCGGGTATGGGAACCACTATGCGAAAGGGATGAGTTTCGGCAATATCGCTTTGGAACAGCTTGCCTCGGATGTGGGCGTTTATCCCAGAGGCGTGAAGACGAAACTGAGAGCGGGCGGCAGCGGAGACTATTACGGCGTCATCAACAACGCCAGGCTTCTCGGCGTCACGGCGGCGATCATAGAACACTGCCATATGGACGAGGCGCATGACAATGATTTTTACAGAAGAGAAGGGGCGCTCGAGAGGCTTGGGAAGGCGGACGCGACGGCGGTGGCAAAATACTATGGCTTGAGTTCAGCAGCCCTTGGGGTGGATTACAGCAGCTATCAGTATGTGCAGTATCCGAATGCCGGGACGCCTAAGATGCAGGATATGACAGATCCGGAGGTCTCCCAGATCGAATTGGTCTCCCATGACAAAAGTGAGGGAAGGGTACTGCTCCGCGTGAAAGCTAAGGATGCCCAGAGCAGGATCATCTACTATAGCTACAGCGCGGACGGCGGACTGACATGGTCAGGGCTTTACGGCTGGATGCCTGTCGGAGAGGCTTATATCGAACTGGCGCTGCCTGACGATTCCACCGGGGAGATTTGCGTCAGGGTACATAATGAATATGACAGATTTACGGAGAGCAATCATATTTTTGTCTCATAGATAATTTGGAGGAGGGAGACGTTGAGAGTATAGATTTTGTTGCAGGCAGAACGGTTACAGTCTGTGAAATATTTTTTTTGCAAGCAAAATGACAAATAGTGACTATTATATATATGACACAAAGCAGTGAGACTAAGACAGTTTGGGAGATGACAAAAAGGTTATGACACTGAATAAACTGGAGATCGGAAGATCGGCGAGAATTGAAACGGTAGGCGGAGAAGGAGCGCTGCGCCAGCATTTTCTGGATATGGGACTGATACCCGGCGCGGAGGTGACGTTAGTAAAGTTTGCCCCTATGGGAGACCCGATGGAATTGCGGCTTCACGGGTACGAACTGACACTGCGGCTGGATGACGCGGCGAATATAGAGATAGAACCGATGAAGGAGCCGGTGCGGGAGAAAAATGCGGCTCAGGATAAGGGCAAAACAAAAGCGGAGCATCCGGGACTCGGGGAGGGCGGCAGATATCACGCCAAGGGAGACGGGGATCCCCTGCCGGAGGGAAGCCTTCTGACTTTTGCCCTGGCGGGAAATCAGAACTGCGGGAAGACGACGCTGTTCAACCAGCTTACGGGCGCCGCCCAGCATGTGGGCAATTTTCCGGGCGTGACCGTAGATCGCAAGAGCGGCGCCATCAAAGGCTATCCGAAGACGGAGATCACCGACCTGCCGGGCATTTATTCCATGTCCCCCTACAGCGCCGAGGAGATCGTGACAAGACAGTTTATCATAAATGAAAAACCTACAGGCATTATCAATATCGTGGACGCCACCAATATCGAGCGCAATCTCTATCTGACCATGCAGCTTATGGAGCTGGGGATTCCGATGGTGCTGGCGTTAAATATGATGGATGAGGTGCGCGGCAACGGAGGCTCCATACGGATCAATGAGATGGAGGCCTATCTGGGAATCCCGGTGGTGCCGATCTCGGCTGCGAAAAATGAGGGTGTGGACGAGCTGGTGCGCCATGCGGTGCATGTGGCAAAATATCAGGAAAAGCCGGGGCGCATGGATTTCTGTGACGAGAAGGACCACGGCGGTGCGGTACACAGATGCCTTCACGGGATCATGCATCTGATACAGGACCATGCGGAGGCGGCACAGATTCCCGTGCGGTTTGCGGCGACCAAGCTGGTGGAGGGAGATGAGCGGATCGAGAGCGCCCTCTCACTCTCCGAAAATGAGCAGGCGATGCTGCGGCACATCATCCGGCAGATGGAGGAGGAGAGAGGCTTGGACCGCGCCGCTGCCATAGCAGATATGCGGTTTACCTTTATACGGAATCTGGTGGATGAGACGGTGGTGAAGTCGGGGGAGAGCAGGGAACATGCGAGAAGCCGGCGGATCGATCAGTTTTTGACGGGAAAATACACGGCGATCCCCGCCTTTATCGGTATCATGGGACTGGTCTTCTTTTTGACATTCAATGTGATCGGCGCTTTTTTCCAGGAGATGCTTGAGACAGGGATCAATGCCCTGATGCTGTCGGTGGATCGGACTTTTACGGCATGGCATGTGAACAGCGCCCTGCACTCCCTTGTGATCGACGGGATCTTTACCGGCGTCGGCAGCGTCTTAAGTTTCCTGCCGATCATCGTGACATTGTTTTTCTTTTTATCCCTGTTGGAAGATACGGGATATATGGCGAGGGTGGCGTTTGTGATGGATAAGCTCCTGCGCAAGATCGGGCTTTCCGGCAGGAGCATCGTGCCGATGCTGATCGGCTTCGGCTGTACGGTGCCCGGGGTGATGGCGAGCCGCACGCTTCCCTCGGAGCGGGACAGAAAGATGACGATCCTTTTGACACCTTTTATGAGCTGTTCTGCGAAGCTGCCGATCTACGGTTTCTTTACGGCGGCATTCTTTCCGGGACATGGCGGGCTTATCATGGTGGGGCTTTACTTTTTCGGGATCCTGGCGGGCATCCTGACCGCTCTGCTCTTTAAGAATACTCTCTTCAAAGGGGAGGCGGTGCCCTTTGTGATGGAACTGCCCAATTATCGTCTGCCAGGTGTGAAAAATGTGGCGCAGCTTCTGTGGGAGAAAGCTAAGGACTTTTTACAGCGCGCTTTTACGGTCATTTTTATGGCGACGATCGTGATCTGGTTTTTGCAGACATTTAACCTGCATTTCAGTATTGTGGAGGATTCCAGGGAGAGTATCCTGGCGATGGCGGCAAGCCTGATCGCGCCTTTGTTTACACCGCTGGGCTTCGGAGACTGGCGGATCTCCACGGCGCTGATCACCGGTTTTATGGCAAAGGAGAGCGTGGTGTCCACGTTGACGGTACTCTTCGGTCCGGGACAGACGATTTCGGAGATGCTCACGCCCGTATCTGCCGCATCGCTTCTTGTGTTCTGCCTGCTGTATACGCCCTGTGTGGCGGCGGTTGCATCCGTAAAACGGGAACTCGGCGGACGTTTGGCCCTGACGATGGTACTCGGACAGTGTGTGATCGCATGGCTTTGCGCCTTTGTTGTACAGATTGTCCTATCTGTAATATTGTGACCAGAAAGAATTCGTGTTATAATGTTCACGCAGGCAATGAGCAGTGCCAAAAAAGACGAAAATAAATTTTCGTCATGCTTGCATGTAAGAAAATTTATTTTCGTCTTTTTTGATAGGGCGAAGCCCGTGAGTTCGGAAAACCGCAGGTTTTCCGAACCTGCACTGCGGATGAAATTGTTAGCGGGAGTGCGTCCTGCACTACGGATAAAAAGATGAATAACAACAGAGAGAGGACATACATGAAGAATTCAAAAAACGGAAAGCATGGCCGTACAACACATTTTCTGCTCGGAAGTTTTGCCATGCTTCTGGTCATCAGCATAGGAGCGTTTATATGCCTGGGATATTACATAAGCAAGGTGAGCGAGGAGTCCATTAACAAAGTGGGCAATGTGTATATGGCAGGCATAAAGGAACATATCGTGGCACATTTCAGAACGCTGATCGATCTGAAATTCGAGCAGCTGGAGGCTGTGGTGCAGGTTGTTTCGACAGATATGGACAGTGTGGAGGAGATATATGAAGAGCTGATCTACAGGACCAGTGTCAGAAACTTTAACTACCTGGTCCTTTGTTCCGAGGACGGCACGATGGAAATGCTGGAAGGGGAGCAGATAAGGCTTGCCGATCCGGATTCCTTTTTTGAATCTCTGAGAAAAGGTGAGAAGAAAGTTGCGGTCGGCATAGACACAAACGGCAATGAAGTGGTCATATTCGGCATTCAGGCGGAGTATCCGATGAAAAACGGAGAGAGATCCATGGCGCTCGCGGTTGCCGTACCGATAGAGTATATCAGTACGATGTTAGGAACGGATGAGGAGGAGAACGCGCTGATCTATTCCCATATCATTCGCGAGGACGGAAGTTTTATCGTCAGTGAAATGAGCGATCAGTATCCTGACTACTTCAGCGCTCTGTACGGGGAGTATGACAAGGATGATCCAAAGCTGATAAAAAGCTATATTGACGGACTTTCTGACGCCATGGCAAAAAAGGAAGATTATTCTGTCATTATGAATTTTGAGGGGAGCATCCAGCAGATCTACTGCACAGTGCTGCCCTATTCGGAATGGCATCTTCTGACCATACTGCCGTTCGGCGTTTTAAACGAGACAGTGGAGGAGATGAACCGGGACCGCACGGGCGCTACGCTGCTTGTCTGCGGGATCGTCCTCATAGTACTGCTTGTCATTTTCTATGAGTATTTCAAGATGACCAGACAGCAGTTCAGGGATCTGGAGGAGGCGAGACAGGAGGCGTTGGAGGCAAACAAGGCGAAGAGTGCATTCCTGTCCAATATGAGCCATGATATCCGCACGCCGATGAATGCGATCGTGGGTATGACAGCAATCGCCACCACGCACATAGATGACAAGGAACAGGTGCAGAACTGTCTGCGGAAGATTACATTGTCAGGAAAGCATCTGCTGGGGCTGATCAATGATGTGCTGGATATGTCCAAGATCGAGAGCGGCAAGATGACGCTGACGGAGGAACGGATCTCCCTGCGGGAGGTTGTGGAAGGAGTAGTCGGCATCGTGCAGACTCAGGTCAGAGGGAAAGATCAGAAGTTCAATGTACATATCGACAATATCGTGGCGGAGGAGGTATATTGTGACTCTGTCCGGCTCAATCAGGTGATGCTCAATCTGCTGTCCAATGCGGTGAAGTATACGCAGGAGGGCGGGACGATACAGCTGTCTCTGTTTCAGGAGGAGGCTCCTTCTGAAAAGGGCGGGGATTACATCAGGACTCATCTAACGGTGCGTGACAACGGGATCGGCATGTCTGCGGAATTTGTCCAGCATGTTTTTGACTCTTACTCCAGGGCGGACAGCAGGCGGGTGCACAAGACCGAAGGCGCAGGGCTTGGCATGGCGATCACGAAACATATCGTGGATGCGATGGAGGGAAGTATCACCGTGAAGAGTGAACCCAATAAGGGGACGGAGTTCCAGGTGATACTGGATCTGGAAAAGGCTGAGGCGGAAGAGACAAATATGATACTGCCGGCATGGAAGATGCTGGTGGTGGATGATGATGAGACGCTGTGCCGGACAGCGGTGGAGTCCCTGGATTCGATCGGCATACAGGCGGACTGGACATTGAGCGGGGAGAAGGCTCTGGAGATGATAACGAAACATCACAGCATGCGGGATGATTATCAGATTGTCCTGCTCGACTGGAAACTCCCCGGGATGGATGGCATCATGGTGGCGAGACAGATCAGGCGGATCATGGATACGGATGTGCCGATCATCCTGATCTCAGCCTATGACTGGAACGAATGTGAGGAGGAGGCGAGAGAGGCCGGGATTGACGGTTTTATTGCGAAACCGCTGTTTAAATCCACATTGTACCACGGACTGAAAAAGTACATGAACGTGGAGGAGCAGCAGATAGAGGAGGACAAGGATCTGTCGGGACGCCATATCCTTGTGGCGGAGGACAATGACCTGAACTGGGAGATATTGGAGGAATTGCTCTCGGATATCGGGATGGACCTGGAGTGGGCGGAAAACGGAAAAATCTGTCTGGATAAGTTCAGGGAATCCGAGGAGGGGTATTACGAAGCGATCCTGATGGATGTGCGGATGCCTGTCATGACAGGCTATGAGGCGACTGAGGCGATCAGGGCGCTTGAGAGAGAGGATGCAAAGACGATTCCGATCATTGCCATGACGGCGGATGCTTTCTCAGAGGATATCAAACGGTGCCTGGACAGCGGGATGAATGCACATACAGCGAAACCGATCAATCTTGGCGAGGTCGTGGCGCTGCTGAAGAAGTATATATTGTAGAACCGGCGACTGTCGCGGCAGGGCGGGGTATCT
The DNA here is from genome assembly GCA_910584915.1 of uncultured Lachnospiraceae bacterium. GTDB lineage: Bacteria > Bacillota > Clostridia > Lachnospirales > Lachnospiraceae > 1XD8-76. Next base: position 2,049 of record CAJUDM010000036.1, on the reverse strand, counting down.
GAGAAGATATCCTGCTTTTTTCATTGTGCTCCTTGCGGCGCACGTTTCTAAAGGGTGAAAGTCCCAGATCCGCCATGGCAGCGGGAAGGATATAAAGGGTATCCATCGTGAGGTGGAATCTGAAGGAAGGTGGCAGCAAATCTCTGGCCTGACGAACAGAAATCACATCAGGTTGCATTTTTGGATAAAGCGGCAATACAGACGAGAGTCCGGATGACTATTTGAAGTCAATTGGGGTAAATGTGGAAAAAGAAGAGACATGGATATGTGCAGACATGCGGAATGGAAACCGGTATTGCGCGTGAGGCGGGCAGATAAAATGATTATCTACCTGCCTCATGATTGAGCGTGTCAGATAATGTGACAATAAGTATATGCTTTGCTTGCTTTTAAGCGGGCTTCACTTATCTGTGAAGCAGCTTCCGGATCATCGAGAGGAAGGACTCATGTCTGCTTCCGGCAAGATCCCGCGCAAAATTGTCGCAGTACAGATAACGCTCGGACCTGATCCATGATGGTGTATAATTGTCGTTGGTTACAAGGTTGTTTGAAATGGTTAACATGAGATGCGCCTCCTTTATTTTTTATTTGTGTTTATTTGTTAAGATAATCATAACATAAAAAAAAGAAAATCCAATGGCTCTGAAATCTAAAAATAGAAACAAAATATGTACTGACAGCACAAAAAATGGTATCATATACATAAAAAACGGAGGCAAAGGGATGGGTTTTACGATTCAGGATATGATGATCGCTTCAGAGGAACGCTACCAGATGAAATATCTGGCGGGGAAGAACGGCTGGTCCAATTCGATCAGCTGGGTGCATCTGATTGAGGATACAAAGATCATAAGGCATTTCTGGGGGAAGGAGCTGGCGGTCACGACAGGGCTCGGATTTTCGACCGAGGAGGCGGTTATGGAGCTGGCGAGGCATCTGGTACAGCGCCATGCGGCGGGACTGATCGTCAATACCGGGAATTACATCGAGGAACTGCCCGAGAGCCTTCTCGCGTACTGTGAGGAGAACGACCTGCCGCTTCTGACCGTGCCCTGGGAGGTACATCTCTCCGACATGATGAAAGATTTCAGCATCCGCATCTTTGTGCAGGAGAGCACGGACGAGGAGGTCGTAAACGCGCTGATAGCAGCGGTAGAGCAGCCGGACAATCAGGATGCGTACCGGAAAAAGCTTCTGCCTCACTTTGATGTGGACGGAACCTTTCAGGTCATGCTCATCGCCAGTGAGGGGTTAGACTCGATGGATACGGTGGACAGGAGAAAGCTTTCCTACAGGCTGCAGATGTATCTGGAACAGATCACGCACAACGGGAGCTTCTTTTATTACAATTCGTATTTTGTGCTCGTCGTGAACGCGCTGGAGCCGGAACTTGTAATTGAATTGGGCGAGGGGATGTTAAAGCGGGCGAATAAACGGATGCCGGACAGACCGGTCTATGTGGGCGTGGGAAGTCAGGTGACGGATATCGAAAACCTTTCGGTCAGCTACCGGAGGGCGGAGGCGGCTGCACAGATGGCGATGCGGACAAAAACCGCGCTCCTGCAGTTTGAGGAGATGGGGATGTACCGCCTGTTGTACAGCTGTACGGATACCGGACTGCTCGAACAGATGCGAAAGGAGACGCTGGCTTCGCTGGAGGAACATGATGAGCGGCACAATTCAAACTATGTGGAGACACTGCGGTGCTATCTGGAGTGTGACGGGAGCATACAGGCGATGGCACAGAGCATGTTCACGCACCGGAATACGATCATCTACCGTATGAACAATATAAAGAAACTGTTGGGCACGGAGCTTGCAACCCCAGCGGAGCGCCTGCCGTACCAGATTGCGTTTTATATCCGCGGTATGTGAAGAAAGGGGCGCCGCAGAGGCATAGTACTTTTCTTACAGGGAAGCCGGGTGGATGGGCGGCTATGTAAGAAGATAAAATTAATTTTACATTGTTGTATAATTTTAAAAATTCAAATTTGTGTAGGTTTGTCAAACATTTGTTACACTGACAGCAGATAATCCCTTAGCACCTGA
>CAJUDM010000035.1 GCA_910584915.1 uncultured Lachnospiraceae bacterium | reverse complement strand
ATCAATATCAGACTTAAAAGTCTCATGATATAAAGAAAGAGCCGAGAGGACCTCCGGATTACCGATCTGTAGGATCCTCTCTTTGGCTCCTTTGCCATAGATCAATACATTATTACTGATAAAATCTATATCTGTTGGACGCAGAGAGCACAATTCAGATATGCGCATACCAGTAGCAAATAAAAGTTCAATAACGGCAATGTCTCGAATACAGCATCGGAGCTGATATTCGGATGTTACCTGTTCCTTTTGCTGATACAAAGCGTAAAGAAAGGTTTGTAAGGAGTGGAAAGGAATCGTTTTGGGTAATAGTTTAGCTTCTCTAAAACGAATATCCAATTTGGAGAATGGATTTTCTGAGATGATTTCTTTATATTCCAGGTAATGAAAAAATGCCTTTAAACTTGCAATCTTACGCTTAACGGTTTTGGGCTTATACCGCTTATGTAAATGAGTAATATATTTATCAAGGTTATCCTTAAAATAAAACTCAGAGATATTTTGAAGATAATCTGCATACTGTTTCAGATCAATCTGATACGCTTTCAATGTTTTCCAGTCAAGACGCTTTCTGTATTCACAATATTCAATATATTCCGCAACATAATCATTTAAAGTATTCATAGACTGACACTCTCCTGTTTTTTAGATCATTATGAGTGCCAGTCTATGAAATGTCTATCATTTCCCTTCCGGAAAGAACTTATCCAACATCTCCAGACAGCCTTTTGAGGTATATCCCCACAGAATGGAACTGAGTGCCTGCACTGCCTCCGGGCGTTTCCGGTAATAGGTTCTGGGGGATATATTCGCAATATGCGGGCGCAGGTTTTCAATGATCTCATCCGTATTCTGAAGCTGTTGGGGAGACAGATAGCTGTAGTAGAGGATCCAGTAATACTGTTCTCCATGCTTATGCTTACTCCGCAGGATATCCACAGCAGAGTTTAAGAGTGTGAGCATCTTATTGCTCCGCTCAATGCTCTTTGCATAGTTCTCCAGTTTGGTTCCTCCTACATCCGCACCTGCGATATACATGGAATCCAGAAATTCCTCAATGCTGCTCCCGTACTCAATCTCAAAGGTGTTCCGTACCTGCTGGACAGCCAGTTCCAGGTTCCAGACGGCATCCCTGTAATTCTTCAGCAGCTTCCAGGTATCATGGAACAGGGGGTTCTCCTCCTGTGTTGGAATGTTTTTGTTCGGTCTTGTGTTTGCCATAGTATCTATCTCCTCTCTGCATGGATGGTTGTTGTTTCGGGACTTTGTTCTTCAATGGGGATAGCGGTGCTGCCAAAGAGCCGGACCGGGGAAAGCGTCAGCTCAAACTGGTAAGGGATGCTTCCATCCGGACAGCATATCTTCAGCGAATACCTAAAATTAGTTTCCCTGCAGTCGGATAAGGGATATAACTTATACAGGGTTTCGGGGCATTCACAGCATGGAACCCCTTGTGTTGCAAGGATTTCTGCCGTTTTTCGGATGACCTGGCAAATGTGGGATTTTGAAACGCTACCGGACAGGGATGAAACGGTATCCGGCTCCTCTGCTGTGTAAATCTGCTCTTCTCTGACAGCAGTATTTTCCGGAATGGAAGCATTCTCCGTAATATGGACAGGAACCTGGAATGTCATGGAAACCTCCTCCTTGTCGATCATGACGTCACTGATATTAAACATGGTAGACAGGTAGTTGCACAGATAGATCACGCTGCCATGCCGCCCGGTAAAGGAAACTAGGGAAAGATATTCCTTTTCCTGCAGCTTGTTGAGTATCCGGCTGGCAGTCGCTTTCGAAATGCCCCAGCGCAGGGAAAGGTCGCTGCAGCTGGTCAGCGGATTGCCGGTGCAGTTGCGGAAATAGACCACGGGGCCGAGTTCAGAGCCCTGAACCTGGCTGTCGTTGTAGATGGCGTGTACCCAGAGATCCAGTACAATATCCATTTCTGAGCACCTGCCCATGCTGATCAGCTCATGGACAGCGGCAATCGGGAAAAAGAAAAAGCCCACATCCTTCAGACATGGGTAGTTGTAATCGAGAGCAGTATTATGCTTTTTCCATCCAGTGATGCAGAATTTGATCAGATGCCCCCTGCTGAGCCGGGTATAGGTTATGTAGTTCTGCTCCTGAAGAAAATCGAGGATGGACAGCGCCTGGTGCTGGAACCGTGTGCGGAACCATCCGGACAGCTCTGAAGTCCTGCAGATCCATTCTCCGGGGCCGACCAGATAGGAGATGCCATCCAGTCTCTGATAGGAAGAACGGAAGTTTGCGTAGGAGCAGAGTGTCATGTAATAAAAAAGATAGGAGCTTCCGTTTGTACGGATGTTCCTATCCTCCATGAGTGTGCGGATGAATTCCCGGTAGATGCGGCACCGGGGATAATCCACGGTCTGTTTGATTTCTAATTGATAGTCCATAGTGGCCTCCTGTTAATATTGTAAAAAAGTTCGGCCAGAACACAGACAGCTGACAAACCGTGCTTGCACGAATTTGTCAGTTGCTCTGTGTTCTGAGGGAGCGCCCGTCTATGAGCAAAGTCAGCTGCGCCAGCAGCGGGAAAGCGCTGAAAGCGCCTTTGCGAATGGGCACGTGCTGAACGGACGGGTTAGATTTTGGCGCAGAAACCGCCATAACATAACTCAATTCGCCCGCATAAATCCGTTGAATTATGCGGGCGAAAATGTTATAATTTTTTTGTAGTTAAGCGATAACGTGGCCTTTTCGCAATAAGGTGGCGATAAAGTGGTCGCATGAGGCGGCAGACGGCTGGAACCGTGATAAAATAAGGGGTTGAAGAAGTAGTGGCATACGTCTGCAACACCCTGATTCACCGGTTCAAATCCGGTCTGCGCCTCTTCGGAGACCTCGAAAAATGTTGATTTTTCGGGGTTTTTGCTTTGCTTTAATAGACCTTTAAAAATAAAAGTGGTATAATGTCCTGAGATGAGGAGGGCGGGATGCTTTCCGAAAGTTCCATGCAAACAGATATCAATATCAGTCGGAGGAGGCGGAATCATGACAGAACTGGAAACTTTGAAAAAATGGATCGATGAGAGCGATAATATCGTATTTTTTGGCGGTGCCGGTGTCTCTACGGAGAGCGGCATTCCGGACTTCAGAAGTACGGACGGTTTGTATCATCAGAAGTATGCATATCCGCCGGAGACGATACTGAGCCATACGTTTTTTCGTTCCAAAACGGAAGAGTTTTATAAATTTTACAGGGATAAGATGCTGTACCTGGATGCGGAACCGAATGAGGCGCATAAAAAGCTGGCAGAGTGGGAGGCGCAGGGAAAGCTGAGAGCAGTCATCACCCAGAATATAGACGGGCTGCACCAGAAGGCGGGCAGTAAGAATGTGTTGGAGCTGCACGGCAGTGTCCTCCGGAACTACTGTGAGAATTGCGGAGATTTTTACAATGTGGAGGCAGTCAAAAATTCGGAGGGTGTTCCCAAGTGTACATGCGGCGGCATCATAAAACCCGATGTGGTGCTCTACGAGGAGGGACTTGACAATAAGACGCTGACAGCGGCGATGCATTTTATTCAGGAGGCGGATGTGCTGATCATCGGCGGGACTTCCCTCGCGGTCTATCCGGCGGCGGGGCTGATCGACTATTATCGGGGGAATAAACTGGTGTTGGTGAATAAGACGCCGACGCCGAGAGATAAGATGGCAGACCTCATCGTGCAGGGCAGTATAGGAGAGATATTTGCGGGACTGTAAAAGGTGCGGCAAATGAGGGAAGAGATAAGCGGCAAAAAGCCGGGGCAAAGAGAGAAGAGCAGGGATAGAGAAACCTGAGGGCGGAAGATCATGGCGGATGGGACAAAAAAAGGGAATCACACAGGTATCATAATCGTGACTGCAATTCTGGCGGGCGTGATCATGCTGGCTCTTATCGGCATGGGCGTAAGGGAGCGGGGCAGGGTATACCGGGAACGTTCCGTGGAGGCGGGCGTGATAGTCCATGCCCAGGATTTTCTGAAAAACCCTGAGGACAGAGGCTATTTTACGACGGACAGCGATATCATCGATGCGTCGAAACCGGGAGAATACCACCTGAAGCTGTGGACGGGATTGTCCGCCCAAGATTGCAGGCTGACCGTAACGGATACGGTTCCGCCTGCGGCGGCGCCGAATGCCGTCTGCGTGGCGTACGGCGGAAGCTGCGAGGCGGAGGAGCTTGTGACGGATATCAGGGACGAGACGGATGTGCAGGTATCTTTTGCGCAGGTGCCGGACTTTTCAAAGTTTGGCAGGCAAGAGGTGAAGGTCCGGCTGGTGGATGCGGGAGGAAACAGTGCGGAGGTTGCCTCTGAGCTGATCGTATCGCAGGTGGTGGAACAACTGGATATGGAGGCGGGAGGGACAGTGCCGTCCCCGGAGGATTTTTTGCTGGACGGGGAGAAGGCGGAGTTTGTGACGGGAATTGATCCCGCTGACTGTATGAAACCGGGTGTCCAAACGGTTGCGCTGGAGGTGGACGGGATCGTCTATGAGAGCAGGCTGAATATTGTCGATACGATCCCGCCGGAAGTGAGCGTCCATAATATAGAAGGGTTTACCCTGCTTCCAAGGAAGCCGGAGGATTTTATAGAATCTGTGGAGGATGTGACGGAAGTTAAGGCGTATTTTGTCACACCGCCGGATCTGACGGTTCCGGGAAGCCAGAGCGTGGAGATCAGGTTTGTGGATGAAGGCGGAAATGAGACGGTCAGGACTGCGGAGCTTATCCTTGCGGAAGATACGGAGGCGCCTGTCATAACCGGGGCGAAGGATCTGAGCATTATAGAAGGGCAGGCGGCGGCTTACAGGAAATATGTCACTGTCACAGATAACTGCCCGGAGGGGTTGAACTTTACGGTTGACAGCAGTGCGGTAAACCTGAATCAGGCGGGGGTATATCCGGTCGTATATACGGCTGAGGACTATGCGGGGAACAGCACCAGCGTTACGGTGAACCTGACGGTTCAGGAGAGAAAGTATGATATCGATCAGGTGAACGCTGCGGCGGATGAGATCCTTGCGGAGATCCTCAAGCCGGAGATGGAGCCGATAGAAAAGGTGAGGGCGATCTATAATTATGTCAGGTCACATGTCTATTATATTGAACACTCGGAAAAGGGAGATTATGTGAGGGCGGCTTATGAGGGGCTGATCGAAAAAAGGGGCGATTGCTATGTCTACGCCTGTACGACCAAGGTGTTGTTGACAAGAGCGGGTATCAAGAATATGGATATCGAGAAGATACCCACCAGAACGCATCATTACTGGAATCTGGTCAATCTGGGGGACGGCTGGTATCATCTCGACACTACGCCGAGAAGCGACCACCCCGACATATTTATGTGGACAGAAGAACAGTTGATGGCATATACCGCCCAGCATTTTTATCCCCACAATTATGACCACAGCCTGTACCCGGAAGTGAATTGAAATACTGCAAAAAAATAAAGGGCGATAAGCTTTATGAAGAAACTGGGAATTATCGGCGGGCTCGGCCCCATGGCTACTGCGCATTTTCTGCGGCTTCTGACGCAGATGAGCGATGCGGAGACAGATCAGGAGCATATGGAGATCTGTATGATAAGCAATCCGGCTACGCCGGACAGGACAAAGTTTATACTGGGTGAGAGCGCCTGCTCCCCGCTGCCGCAGATGGCGGAGGCGGGAAAAAAGTTGAAAGGACTGGGGGCGGAGCTTCTCGCGATCCCCTGTATCACGGCGCACTATTTTCACGGGGAACTGGAGGAAAGAACAGGGTTACGGATTTTAAACGCAGTGGAGGAGACGGCGCGTTATCTGCAAGAAAGAGGGATTCAGAGCGCGGGCATCATGGCGACGGACGGGACGATAAAGAGCGGGCTGTTCCAAAGGGCGCTGGCGCGGAGAGGGATAGAGAGCGTTATACCGGATGAAGGGTATCAGCGGAAGCTGATGGATATCATATATTTGGACATCAAAGCGGGGAAAACGCCGGATGGCGGGGGCTTTGCGGATGTGGCGGCAAACTTGAGGGACGGGGGCGCGCAGGTGATCCTGCCGGCATGTACGGAGTTGTCCCTGATCAAGAGAGAGTGCCTCGCCGGGGCGGGATATCTGGATGTGATGGAGGTTCTGGCGGCAATGGCGGTGGAGGAATGCGGCAGGCTGCGCCCGGAGTATCGGGAACTGATCACCTGAGAGGAGAGAGTGGCATCTGACGGATGATGTTTTTCCGGCAGGGTTTGAGCGGAACCGATCCGCACACAAATGAGACAGAGAAGGACGGGACATGCAGAATCATATTTTGGACTATTTATCGGAGACAGTGAAGCGAAAGCCGGATAAAACGGCGTTTTCGGACGGGACGGACGCCCTGAGTTTTCAGGAACTTTCAGATCAGAGCCGGTCGATAGGGACCTGGCTGCACAAAGAGGGAATCTACAGAGAGCCTGTCGTTATCTTTATGGAAAAGCATCCGAAGACCGTGGCGGCGTTTCTGGGCGCGGTGGCGGGCGGTTGTTTTTATGTGCCGGTGGACGCGGAGATGCCCGCCGCAAGGATCGATCTGATCCTGGAGAATGTCTGCGCCAGGGTGATCATATGCGATGGAAGTACCTTTGAGATGGCGGGAAAGCTTCGGTTTGGCGGAAAGATCGTTCTCTATGATGAGATATGCCGCACCGGGATCGATGAGCAGGCGCTGGGCGGGATCTATGATGCCGCGGTTGACACAGATCCGGTGTATGTCGTATTTACGTCCGGCTCCACGGGGGTTCCCAAGGGAGTCACAGGATGCCACCGCTCGGTGATCAATTATATCGAGCAGTTGTCAGAGATCCTTGGCTTCGGGGAGGATTCGGTGTTCGGAAACCAGACGCCGCTGTATTTTGACGCGAGTATGAAAGAGATCTATCCGGCGCTGAAATTTGGGGTGACGGCTTATCTGATCCCAAAGACACTTTTTCTGTTTCCGGTGAAACTGATCGCTTTTTTGAATGAGCACCGGATCAACACGATATGCTGGGTGGTCTCCGCGCTCGCGATGATATCGGCTTTTGATACCTTTAAGACCATTCTGCCGGCGTATCTGAGGACAGTGGCGTTTATGGGGGAGGTTTTTCCCATAAAGCAGTTTAACAGGTGGAAAGATGCGCTGCCGGAGGCGGATTTTGTAAATTTATATGGCCCTACGGAGGGGACCGGTGTATGCTGCTATTACAGGGTAAAGGAAAAGCTTGCGCCGGGGCAGGCGATGCCTGTGGGAAGGCCTTTCAAGAATACGGAGATCCTTTTACTGAATGAAAAAAATGAGCGCGCCGGGGAGGGCGAAGAGGGGGAGATCTGTATCAGGGGGACGTCCCTCTCGCCGGGGTATTACAACGATCCCGTGCGGACGGAGGCTGTGTTTGTCCAGAATCCCTTGAATAAGGCGTACCCAGAAAAGATATACAGGACGGGGGACATCGGGAGATATAATGAGAACGGGGAGCTGATGTTTGTATCGAGGAAGGACTACCAGATCAAGCATATGGGGCACCGGATCGAGCTGGGGGAGATCGAGGTGAATGTGAATATGCTGGACGGCGTAAAGATGTCCTGCTGTATCTATGATCAGAAAAAGAGCAAGATAGTCCTCTACTATGTGGGGGAGGCGGAGGAGAGGGATATGGCGGTATCGCTCAAGGAGAAGCTTCCGCGGTATATGATGCCGAACCGGATCGCAAGGCTCGATAAGATGCCGCTCACGGCAAACGGAAAGATTGACCGTGCGGCGCTGCAAGAGAAAGTGCAGGGAAAGTGAAGGGCAATATAAATTCAGAAATTTCACGATCCTGATCTGAGTGCCTGCCGAGGCGGGCAAATGGGAGTTGATGTGAGATGTCCCGGAGCAGTGACCGTTACAGTCAATGAAAATAAGATAAAAGGAGAGAGAAACATGCAGGAATTACTGGAAATTTTGAGGGGATTGCACCCGGATGTGGACTTCGAGAACTGTAAGACGCTGATCGATGACAAGGTGCTGGATTCTTTTGACATTATATCGATCGTGTCTGAGATCTACGAGGAATTTGATGTGACGATCTCCGCGGAGTACATCAAGCCGGAAAATTTCAACTCTGCGGAGGCACTCTATAGCCTGATCAGAAAACTGGAAGATGAGGAATAGCCGCTATGCTGTTTACTTCTTATGAGTTTGTGGCATTTTTGTTTCTGGTGCTTGTGCTGTATTATGTGCTGCCGGGAAGGTTTCAGTGGCAGTTTCTGTTGCTTGCGGGGTATCTTTTCTATTTCGCGGCGGGGGAGTCCTATCTGATCTATATCCTCACAACGACCGTCACGGTCTGGTTTGCGGCGTGCCGGATCGAAAAGGTCAGGGAGGGGCAGACGAAGTACCTGAAGGAGCATAAAGAAAGGCTCGGCAAAGAGGAGAAAAAACTTTATAAGAGCAGAATGAAAGCGAAGCAGTGGCGCTGGCTCCTTGTGATGCTGCTGCTTAATCTCGGCATCCTGGCAGTTTTGAAATACAGCAATTTTGTCATTGTCAATATCAACAGGGTGATCGGCGCCGCAGGCGGGGGGCGGGAGTTTTCCCTCTGGAACCTTGTGCTGCCCATGGGAATTTCCTTCTATACGTTTCAGGCGCTGGGATACCTGATCGATGTCTACAGAGGGACGGTGAAGGCGGAGAAAAATCTGTTTAAGTTCGCGCTGTTTGTCTCCTTTTTTCCGCAGCTTGTGCAGGGGCCTATCAGCAGGTTCGGCGATCTGTCCGCCACGCTGTTTGAGAGTCATCCGTTTCGGGCGAGGACAGTGTGCTTCGGTATGCAGAGGGTACTCTGGGGATACTTTAAAAAGCTGGTGATCGCGGACAGGATGCTGGTCGGCGTCAATGCGATCATCGGTGATACGGATACCTACGGGGGCGCCTATGTGTTCGTGGGCATGCTGTTTTATGCGCTGGAACTTTATGCGGATTTCACAGGGGGGATCGATATCACGATCGGCATGGCGGAGGCTATGGGAATCCATGTCACGGAGAACTTCAACCGCCCTTTTTTCTCAAAATCCATCAAGGAATACTGGCGCAGATGGCATATCACGATGGGAACCTGGTTTACGGACTATATTTTTTATCCGATTTCCGTGTGTAAGCCGATGCTGAAAGTGTCAAAGTTTACAAGGGCGCATTTCGGAGAGCGGATCGGGAAGCGGGTGCCGGTGTATCTTTCCTCCTTTGCGGTATGGCTGGCGACGGGCATCTGGCATGGGGCGGGCTGGAATTTTGTGGCGTGGGGGCTTGGAAACTGGATCATTATCATGATCTCCCAGGAACTGGAGCCTCTCTATGAGAGATTCCACGCAAAGTTTCCCGTAGAGGGGAGGGCGCCGTGGAAAGTGTTTCAGATCCTTCGGACGATCCTTCTGATGAGCTGCCTTCGGATGTTTGACTGTTACCGGGATGTGCCGTTGACATTTCGCATGTTCGGGAGTATGTTCACCGGGTGGGATTTCTCGATATTTTGGGACGGCTCTCTGTACGGCATCGGCCTGGGGTTCCAGGATTATATGGTGCTTCTGGCGGGGACGGCCCTCCTGATCGCGGTGAGCTGTATCCAGAGGAGGGGGAAAGTCAGGGAGATGATCGCGGAGAAACCGTATCCTGTACGGTTTGTTATCTGGTACGGGCTGTTTCTCGCGGTGCTGGTGTTTGGGGCTTACGGCGCAGGTTATGATGCCAGCCAGTTTATCTACAATCAGTTTTGAGGAGACAGGAATTGGGACGGCGTATAAAGAGCATGATAAAATGTATAGTGAGCGGGGCGCTTGTGGTAACGGGGCTGTTTTTTCTGCAAAAGCTTCTGGTGCCGAAATATGCCGCCGATGTGGTGGAGGGGGCGCTGATCGCGGAGTATTATCAGGAGGAAAAGGACCACGATGTGATCTTTATCGGGGACTGTGAGGTGTATGAGAATTTTTCGCCGCAGCTTCTCTGGGATGAGTATGGCATCAACAGTTATATCAGGGGAAGCGCCCAGCAGTTGATCTGGCAGTCCTATTACCTTCTGGAGGATACGCTGCAGTATGAGACGCCCCGGGCGGTGGTGTTCAATGTTCTCGCCATGGAGTACGATACGCCCCAGAAGGAGGCTTACAACCGCATGACGCTGGAGGGGATGGAGTGGTCAAAGTCAAAACATGAGGCGATCCTTGCGTCCATGACAGAGAAGGAAAACTATGTGGACTATGTGTTCCCGATCCTGCGCTATCACTCCAGGTGGAGCGAACTCTCCGGCGCGGATATCGACTACATGTTTGATGCGCCGAAGGTTTCCCACAACGGTTACTATATGCGCGTGGATGTGAAGGCGGCGGAGAATATACCGGAGGGAAAGCCGCTGGCGGATTACAGGTTTGGAGACAACGCGTATCTGTACCTGGACAAACTTACGAAACTCTGCAAGGTCAACAATATTGAGCTGATCCTGGTGAAGGCGCCGTCCCTCTACCCTTACTGGTATGATGAGTGGGAGGAACAGATCGAGGCGTACGCGGCGGAAAATGGCCTTACCTATATCAACTTTCTGGAACTGACACAGGAGACAGGGCTGGATTTTCAGACGGATACCTACGACGGCGGGCTCCATATGAACCTGTCCGGGGCGGAGAAGATAACCAGGTATCTGGGCGAGTTCCTGTCGGAGGAGGCAGCGATCCCGGACAGACGGGGGGAGAGCCGCCTGTCGGCGCGCTGGGAGGAAAAACGGGCGTGGTACGAGAAGGACCGGAGGGAGCAGCTTCTGGCGATGGCTGAAAAGGGGGCGAAGCCGGAAGATACCGGCGGCGGTGAGACGGCGCAGGAGGCGGTATTGCCAGAGGAGCCGGAGGAGGTGCATGCGGACAGAAAGCCGGTGGACTACAAAGGGTATACTTTTACCTATCAGGGGATCAGGATCGCCATGGATATGGAGGCGCAGCCCGTGCTGAAACAGCTCGGGGAGGCGGATTCCTACTTCGAGGCAGCGAGCTGTGCTTTCGACGGGCTTGATAAAAAGTATACCTACGGGAGCTTTGAACTGGATACTTATCCCGGGGAGGATGCGGACCATGTATCGGCGGTGCTGTTCCGGGACGATTTTGTCACGACGGAGGAGGGGATAGGCATCGGAGATTCCCAGGGGGATGTGTTTGCGGCCTACGGGGAGGACTTCCTGACGGAAAACGGGATGATCGTGTACCGGAAGGATGACATGAAGCTGTGCTTTATCATAACGGATGAGGCGGTTTCCTCGATAGAATACAGGACGACGGTGTTGGATGAGTAGAGAAGGATTTGTTTACCGGACGCCGAACTGATACCCGTTTGTTGTGAAAAATCCGCAAAACCCCTTGATTTGTGCAGGGAGATATGGTAAAATACAGGTTCGTGATATATATATATTCCTTGCTCCCGATTCGGACGGGGGCCAGAGACCAGAAGGAGGTAACTAACATGACAAAGTATGAATTAGCCGTTGTTGTTAGCGCAAAACTCGAAGAAGAAGACAGGGCAGCAGTTGTGGAAAAGGCGAAAGCCCTGATCGAGAGATTCGGCGGCCAGATCACAAATGTGGATGACTGGGGTAAGAAGAGGCTTGCCTACGAGATCCAGAAGATGAAAGAGGGCTTCTATTACTTCATTCAGTTTGACGCTGAGACATCCGCGCCGGCGGAGATTGAGAGCCGTATGCGCATTATGGACGGAGTGATCAGGTATTTGTGCGTGAAACAGGACGAGAAATAGAATAGGAGAACGTATGAATAAAGTAATACTTATGGGACGCCTGACAAGAGATCCCGAAGTGAGATATTCCCAGGGGGAAAGCCCCCTTGCGATCGCGAGATATACTCTTGCGGTGGATCGCAGATTCAGCCGCAATAATGGCGGCGACAACCAGCAGACCGCAGACTTTATCAGCTGTGTGGCTTTTGGAAGAAGCGGAGAGTTTGCGGAGAAATATCTGCGGAAGGGGACAAAGATAGCCGTGTCCGGAAGAATCCAGACAGGCAGTTATACCAACAGGGATGGACAGACTGTCTATACCACGGAGGTAGTGGTAGAGGATCAGGAGTTTGCAGAGAGCAAAAACAGTAATTCCGGTTCAGACGGGGGCTACACCGGAAACAGCAGGCCCGCGCCGTCAGGGGCAGGAGACGGATTTATGAATATTCCCGACGGAATAGACGAGGAACTGCCGTTTAACTAGTATATCGCTTATTATGATTCAGATAGGAGGCATTCAAATGGCTTATAATAAAACAGACAGGGCTGATTCTCCGATGAAGAGGAGAGGCGGCATTCGCAGAAGAAAAAAAGTTTGTGTTTTTTGTGGTAAGGACAATGTGATCGATTTTAAGGATACAGCGAAATTGAAAAGATATGTGTCTGAGAGGGGCAAGATCCTTCCGAGAAGGATTACCGGAAACTGTGCAAGGCATCAGAGAGCACTGACAACCGCTATCAAGAGAGCAAGACATCTGGCGCTTATGCCCTACGTACAGGACTAACCGGTTTATGAGTGTATTGACGAGCCAACTGCCTTTGGAGGCAGTTGGCTTTTTTGACGATTTTTTCCGCATCATAAGACAAAAAACAGGCGTTTCGAACAAAATATTGTGTTTTCGGACAAAAAGCGCCTATAAAATGTGATAGCATCTTTTGGAGAAAAATGGTATACTAATCCTATATGAGTTTTTACGGGTTATGGAAGGAAAGCTATGAAAAGTAAGGTGAAATTAAAGGGCAAGCTGAAACTCCAGTTTAATTTCATACTGTATATGGGATTTCTGCTGTTGCTGATCGATATTGGAGTATTTACATTCAATGTGAGGGCGGGGCTGCTTCTGACGGCATTTATCCTGATCTATTTTATATCCTATACGGTGTTGTATTTTCAGATCAAGCCTGTCATTATGAATGAACTGGTCAGCTTTGCCACGCAGTATGGACAGATACAGAGAAGGCTTTTGAGGGATCTGGATCTGCCCCATGCTCTGCTTGACGATCAGGGAAAGATAATATGGACTAACAAGGAGTTTGAAAAGCTGGTACATAAGGAGAAAGGCTATAAAAAGTCCGTCACTACCTTATTTCCAGCTATGACAAAGGACAAGCTGCCCGGGAGGAGCGGGGATATCTTCACGGAACTGGATGTGGAGTTTGAGGGACGTGATTTCCATGTGAAGGCACGGAAGATTTCCCTGAAGGAAATGGTGATGAACAGCGATATCGTGGAGGCGGAGGATTATGACGGTTATCTGATCGCCATCTATCTCTTCGATGAGACGGCACTGAAGATCGCGCTGCGGGAGATCGATGATCAGAGCCTTGCGGTAGGCCTTATTTATCTGGACAATTACGAGGAGGCGTTAGAGAGCGTGGAGGAAGTGCGGCGTTCTCTGCTGATCGCGCTGATCGACAGAAAAGTCAATAAATATATTTCTGCGCTGGACGGAATAGCGAAGAAGCTTGAGAAGGATAAATATCTGGTGATCCTGCGCAAGAAAGCGGTGGCTCAGCTCAAGGATGACCGGTTCGATGTACTGGAGGATGTAAAGACGGTCAATATCGGCAATGAGATGGCTGTGACGCTGAGTATCGGCATGGGGCTTGATGGGCTGACTTATGCCCAGAATTATGAGTTTGCGAGAAATGCCATCGATCTGGCGCTGGGGCGGGGCGGCGACCAGGCTGTGGTCAAGACACCGGATAATGTCGCTTACTATGGCGGCAAGAGCCAGCAGGTGGAAAAAAATACGAGGGTGAAGGCGCGAGTGAAAGCGCAGGCGCTGCGTGAGATCATCACAGGTAAGGACCGCGTCATCATTATGGGGCACCGGATAGCGGATATTGACAGTTTCGGCTCGGCTGTCGGTATTGCAAGGATCGCGCTTACGCTGGAGAAAAAGGCGCATATTGTGATCAATGATGTGACGACATCCATACAGCCTTTTGTACAGCTCTTCAGGGATAACCCGGAATATGAGCCGGATATGATAGTCAACAGCACGACAGCGCTCGAACTGGCGGGAAGTAATTCTGTGCTGGTGGTGGTGGATGTGGATAAACCGAGTATCACGGAATGTCCGGAACTCCTGAAAGCCTGCAAATCCATTGTGGTGCTGGACCACCACAGAAGAGGTTCTGAGACGATAGAGAATGCAACGCTCTCATATGTGGAGGCGTACGCATCCTCCGCCTGCGAGATGGTATCGGAGATTTTGCAGTATATCGGCGATAATATCCGGATCAAACCGGATGAGGCGGATTGCATGTATTCCGGTATTATGATAGATACAAATAACTTTATGACAAAGACAGGTGTGCGGACTTTTGAGGCGGCGGCGTTCCTCCGCAGAAACGGGGCGGATGTGACCAGAGTCAGGAAGCTGTTCAGAGAGGATGCCAATGAATACAAGGCGAGAGCGGATACCGTCAGTCAGGCAGAAATTTACAGAAACGCCTATGCGATCTCCATCTGTACCAGCGAGGATCTGCAGAGCCCTACGGTTGTGGGCGCACAGGCGGCGAATGAACTGCTGAATATCAAAGGTGTGAAAGCAAGTTTCGTATTGACCGATTATCAGAACCAGGTGTATGTCAGTGCAAGGTCAATAGATGAAATAAATGTACAGATCATTATGGAGAGGCTTGGAGGCGGCGGCCATATGAATATTGCGGGCTGCCAGATGGAGGATGTTTCTCTGATGGAGGCGATCTCTATTGTGAAAAATACACTGGATGCCATGATACAGGAAGGAGCGATATCATGAAGATTATTTTGACACAGGATGTAAAAAAACTTGGAAAAAAGGGAGATGTCATAGATGTAAACGACGGCTATGCAAGGAATTATATCCTGCCGCAGAAACTGGGAGTGGAAGCAAACAGCAGAAACTTAAATGACTTAAAACTGCAAAGGAGCAATGAGGAGAAGACGGCGCTGCGTATTCTGGAGGAAGCGCAGGGGCTGGCGGAGGAGATCGGGAAACAGCTTGTCGTTGTCAGTATGAAAGCGGGGGAGGGCGGTAAGGTATTTGGTTCCGTTTCCTCGAAAGAGATTGCGGCGGCGATGAAGGTGCAGAACAAAATGGATATCGATAAAAAGAAGATTCAACTGTCCGAGCCGATCAGGAGTTTTGGCGTCCATGAGGTGGGGATCAGACTGCATCCACAGGTGACAGCAACACTAAGGGTAAAAGTTGAGGAAGCATAAATGGCAGCAGAGGAAGCACTCTTAAAAAGAGTATTGCCGCATAGTATCGAGGCGGAGCAGTCTGTTATCGGCTGTATGATCCTTTCACGGGAAGCCATCATTGTGGCGGCTGATACCCTGAGGGAAGAGGATTTTTATAACAGGCAGTATGGAGCGGTGTTC
Source organism: uncultured Lachnospiraceae bacterium (assembly GCA_910584915.1). Lineage (GTDB taxonomy): Bacteria > Bacillota > Clostridia > Lachnospirales > Lachnospiraceae > 1XD8-76. The sequence goes on along the minus strand of CAJUDM010000035.1, from coordinate 23,893 downwards.
CAGGCGATCGTTGACCTGTATGATGCAGGGAAATCTGTTGATCTGGTAACGATCCAGGACAGGCTCAGGGAGAAGGATGTTCCGCCGGAGGTCAGCAGCCTGGAGTTTGTCAGGGATCTGATGTTGATGGTGCAGACATCGACACATATCGGGGATTACGTGAAAATCGTTTCATCGAGGGCTACGATGCGACGGCTGATCAGGGCGTGTGACGAGATATCGAATAACTGCTATACAGGGAAGGACGGCCTGGACGCGATACTGGAGGATGCGGAGAAGACTATCTTTAATATTGTACAGCGCAGAGATACCGGCGACTATATTCCGATACGACAGATTGTTTTAAGCGCTATGGAGAGGATTGAAAAAGCCTCTAAGACAAAGGGGAATGTCACAGGCATTGCGACAGGGTTTCTGGATCTGGATTATAAAACTGCGGGAATGCAGCCGGCTGACCTTATCCTGATAGCAGCGAGGCCCTCTATGGGGAAGACGGCTCTTGTGCTGAATATTGCCCAGTATGTAGCATTCAAGAGCGAACTGCCGTTGGCGGTATTCAGTCTGGAAATGTCCAGAGAGCAGCTTGTAAACAGGCTGTTTTCGTTGGAGTCGAGGGTGGACTCACAGCGTATCCGTACCGGAAATCTGTCCGACAGGGAATGGGAGGATCTGATAGACGGGGCGGGAGTCGTTGGGAGATCCAAACTGATCATTGACGATACGCCGGGTATCAGTATACCAGAGCTGCGTTCCAAGTGCCGAAAATTTAAAATGGAACAGAATATTCAGATGGTCATCATTGATTATCTGCAGCTTATGTCAGGCAGCGGCAGGTCGGACTCCAGGCAGCAGGAGGTTTCTGAGATATCAAGAGCTCTGAAGGCGTTGGCAAGGGAGTTGAATGTGCCGGTGATAGCTCTGTCACAGTTGAGCCGTGCGGTGGAACAGAGGCCGGAACACCGCCCTATGTTGTCGGATCTGCGTGAATCCGGTGCTATAGAGCAGGACGCGGATGTGGTGATGTTCATCTACAGAGATGACTACTATAATAAGGACAGTGAAAAAAAGGGAATTGCGGAGATCATCATAGCGAAACAGAGAAATGGTCCCATCGGTACAGTAGAGTTGGCATGGCTGCCGGATTATACGAAGTTTGCCAATATACAAAAGTAAGAGAGAAAAGTAAAGAGTTATGATTGCCGGACAGTGACGCCGGCAGGGCGGTTTGGTGTGAGGGCAGGACTGCCGTATATCAAATACAAAACATACAAAAGAGGATTGGCTTTATCAGCCAACCCTTTTTTTATTCAAGCAGGAGGATTTCTATGGAGAAAGAAAAGATTTATCTCATTTCAGACGCTTCTAAAAAAGTGGAAGTGGAGAGCCATGTGCTGCGCTACTGGGAGGACGAGTTAAAACTTCCGGTCAAGAGGAACGAACTGGGACACAGGTACTATACAGAGGAAGATATTATGGAATTCAGAGAGATCAAAAAACTGAAAGAACAGGGCCTTCAGCTGAAAGCGATCAGAATGATCCTGAGAAACGGAAAACTGACAAGGCTGCCAGATGCGGAGGGGCTTACCAGAGAGGATATGCAGCGCATTGAGCAGGGAACATTTTTTGGACCGGCGGAGGGTACACAGATAAAGGCAGTGCCTGCAGCCCAGACGGAAGCACTGCCCGGGCGTGAGGCGGATGAAAAGGTAAAACGCCTGGAATACCTGATGAAGCGGCTGATAGCGGAGGCGGTGCGGGAGAGCAATGAGAAGTTTTATGAGGAGCTCTCGGAGACACTGACAAAGGAATTGGATTATCAGTTCAGGATGCAGGAGGAGCGGGAGGAACAGAGGGAAAACAGACAGCTGATGCTGGAGGAGGAACATTATAAGCAGCTGGACGCACTGCTGCGCGGCAGAAGCAGCCGAAAAAAAGAGGAAAAGAAGGAGCGGATAAAACTTTTTAAAAAGCATAAAAAAGAATGACTATATAAGCCGTACATACAAAAAACAGATGCTGCATTGTCGAAGGGCTCTGACCTTTCTCTGCAGCATCTGCCGGATTTCCAAAGAGCATGTTTTAAGCTTCGGAAATAACGCCTACAGGGCAGCCGCCTGCGCACGCGCCACAGGAAATACAAACGCTCTCATCGATGACGAACTGACCGCCATTCTCAGAGATAGCGCCAACAGGGCAGTTACCTGCGCATGAACCGCATCCTATACAACCATCATTAATTACAAATGCCATGAGATAATTCCTCCTTATGTATAAAATATATGTGAGGATGCGGCGCACAGGACGCATCCATCAACCTTTTTTATTTTAATATAATCTTATGAGATATACAAGCCCAAAAGCACGAAAACAACAGGAAAAATTTTCAGTTTCCGGAAGCCGCCATTTCTTTTCTTGCTGCCTTCACGCCGTCCAGAATAGCCTGTTTTTTGACAAGAAGAGTTTTCTGATCCATAGCGGGAACACCGTGCAGCTTATATTCCATGCCAAGGCTCTCATATTTTTTCTCCCCCATTGTATGATAGGGCAGAGCATCCAGTGCCTTTAAATTGGAAAGATGGCCGATAAAATATCCAAGCTGATACAGATATTTTTCGTCATCTGTAAGCCCCGGTACTATGACATGGCGTATCCATACGGGAACCTGCTTCTCATCCAGGTATTTCGCGAAGGCGAGAATGCCATCATTGGGCTGGCTGGTCAGTTCCTTGTGCTTTTCCGGATCAATGTGCTTGATATCCAGCATAACAAGATCGGTCAACGGCATGAGTTTATCCAGCTTTTGAATAAAGGCAGTATTGTTTTCTTTATACGCGATACCGGAACTGTCGATACAGGTGTGGATACCGTGCTCCTTTGCCAGCGTAAACAGATCGATCAGAAAATCAACCTGCATCAAAGGTTCGCCGCCCGTGACGGTCAGGCCGCCTTCCTTATAGAAGGGCCGGTTTTTTTCAAACTGTTCGATGATCTCTTCCGGCTCCATCATCGTTCCGCCGTCCATAGGCCAAGTGTCGGGGTTGTGGCAATAGGCACAACGCATCGGGCAGCCCTGCACAAATACTACAAATCTGGTGCCGGGGCCGTCTACAGTGCCAAAACTTTCAAGTGAATGTATACGTCCTTTCATAGAGAGAAAACTCCTTTTCGGCGAGTGTTGTCCGCCCTTTTCGCTTTTTAAAATTCCCCTGATGCTTATGCCTCAGGGGAATTGTATTCATGTATTTCCTGAAGAATGTCTACTCAGATAGCTTCATGGAATGTACGGGAGATAACGTCAGCCTGCTGTTCAGGTGTCAGCTTGATGAAGTTCACAGCGTAACCGGAAACACGAATCGTCAGCTGAGGATAGTTCTCAGGATGCTTCTGAGCGTCCAGTAACATATCTCTGTTTAATACATTAACATTTAAATGATGACCGCCTTTTGTTGCATAGCCATCCAGTAAGGATACCAGGTTATCAACCTGGACTGCGTTTGATGCTGCCATTGTTTTTACCTCCATAGTATTTACGTTTTTATAGATTATATACCGGAACCTGAGTAATCGTCCAGTCCCTGCTCCAGTGTCGGAACACTGCATGCAAGCGGAGTTCTGGAACAGTCGGTGCATCCCATGGTCTGAACAGATTTATCCTGTTCATTGTTCTCATCGTAATCGATGTTTACATGGCCGACACCATCTGCCATCCCGGAATCCAGCATTTTTACAAGATCATCGATCAAAGCCTTATCATCCATTTGTTTTACTCCAGTTCCGCAGCTGCTCTGTCGGATAAACCGGCAGGCCGCTGCTGATTTTATTGCGTTGGTTATTTCAGTTCAAGTTCATATATCCAAGGCGACATAGAGGCGCCTGGATATGACCTGATTTACTTTAATTCAAGCTCAATGTCGCCTGAGAATACCTTGTCTTCCTTGCCGAGCGCGCCGGGGATGATCGTGAAGGTATTGGAGATACCATCCTGAGCATCTTTGAACGGCAGTTTGGATACGGAAGAAAGGGAAGCAACTGCACCGTGGGTATCACGGCCGTGCATCGGGTTAGCACCAGGAGCGAACGGCTGGCCTTTCTTACGTCCATCAGGTGTGTTGCCTGTAGCTTTACCATAAGTCACGTTGGAAGTGATGGTAAGGATGGAAGTAGTGGGAATACCGTTTCTGTAGGTGTGGTGTCTTCTGATTGCTGTCATGAATCTGTGAACCACTTCCTGAGCGATGCTGTCAACACGGTCATCATCGTTGCCGTATTTCGGGAAGTCGCCTGTCGTCTTGAAGTCCACGATCACGCCGTCGTCGTCACGAACTACTTCAACCTTCGCATATTTGATAGCGGAAAGAGAGTCAGCCACGATAGACAGACCGGCAACACCTGTTGCAAAATAACGTTTCACATCTCTGTCGTGCAGAGCCATCTCAGCTCTCTCATAGCAGTATTTGTCGTGCATATAGTGGATGATATTCAGGGTGTTTACATAAACATCTGCCTGCCATTCCATCATATCCATGAATTTGTCCACAACATCATCGTAATCCAGAACATCGCCTGTTACAGGACGATATTTAGGACCAACCTGTTTCTTGGTTACTTCGTCAACACCGCCGTTCAACGCATACAGCAGACATTTTGCGAGGTTTGCACGAGCACCGAAGAACTGCATTTCCTTACCGATGACCATGGAGGATACGCAGCATGCAATACCATAGTCGTCGCCGTGAGTCACTCTCATCAGATCATCGTTCTCATACTGGATGGAAGAAGTCTGGATGGACATCTTAGCACAGTATCTCTTCCAGTTCTCAGGAAGTCTTGTGGACCACAGAACTGTCAGGTTGGGTTCAGGTGAAGCACCCAGATTTTCCAGAGTGTGCAGGAAACGGAAGCTCATCTTTGTAACAAGAGAACGACCATCAACGCCCATACCGCCGAGGGACTCTGTCACCCATACCGGATCGCCCGCGAAGATCTGGTTGTACTCAGGAGTACGCGCGAACTTGATGCAGCGCAGCTTCATAATAAAGTGGTCAACGAATTCCTGAATCTGGCTTTCTGTGAATACGCCGTTCTTTAAGTCTCTCTCAGCGTAGCAGTCAAGGAATGTGGAAGTACGTCCAAGGGACATAGCAGCACCGTTCTGCTCCTTGACAGCACACAGATAACCAAAGTAAGTAGCCTGGATAGCTTCCTGTACGTTGGAAGCGGGTTTGGAAATATCGCAGCCGTAGGAAGCAGCCATTTCCTTCATCATCTTCAGAGCGACGATCTGCTCGGAGATCTCTTCACGGAGGCGGATCACGTCATCCGTCATCACGCGTCCTGTAGAGTTTTTCTGATCCTGCTTGTCTTCGATCAGTCTGTCGATACCGTACAGAGCTACACGTCTGTAGTCACCGATGATACGGCCGCGGCCATAAGCATCGGGAAGGCCTGTGATGATATGGGAGGAACGGCAGGCTCTCATTTCCTGATTGTAAGCGTCAAAACAGCCCGCGTTATGTGTTTTTCTGTGTGTGGAGAAGAACTCGGAGATCTCGGGATCTACTTCATAACCGTTATCTGCGCAGGCCTTCTCTGCCATACGGATACCGCCGTAAGGCTGCAGGGATCTCTTGAAGGGAGCGTCTGTCTGGAAACCTACGATAGTCTCCTTGCTCTTGTCAAGATAGCCTGGGCCGTGAGATGTGATAGTGGAAACAACCTTGGTGTCCATATCCAGTACACCGCCTGCCTCACGCTCTTTTCTGGAAAGGTCAAGTACCATTTCCCATAAGTCTTTTGTGTTCTGTGTAGGCTCGGCCAGGAAAGAATCATCGCCCTCATAAGGGGTATAGTTCTTCTGGATAAAATCACGTACATTTACTTCGTGATCCCATTTGTTGCCTACAAAACCTGTCCATTCTGGTCTCATTTTGTGTGCCTCCTATTTAAATAAAATTTGAATGAATAAATGAATAGATATCAGAGATTCTATATCGCTATTATAGTGTAAACGGTGCGGAGAAGTCAAGGATGGTGATGTACTTTTTTCTATACAAATTATGCTTATTTACAGACTTTTTATGGAATTTTTACAAATTAAAAGAAGCATGGGTATTTACAGGCAAAAGTGGAAAGTATTATACTGTATATGTTTTCGAATAAAATAGAACAGTATCTGCCGGACAGAGTGGCTGCTTGATTTTATATGACAGGCGTACCGTCCGGCAGATACGGAACTGAAATCAGGAGGATTACGATATGAGTGGTATTACCAAAGAAATGACAATAGGAGAAATTCTTCGGACAAACCCGGATGTGGCACCGGTTTTGATGGAGGCGGGAATGCACTGTCTGGGCTGTCCTTCCGCTCAGGGGGAGTCTCTGGAGGAGGCAGCCATGGTACATGGCATCAACATTGATGAACTGATGGCAAAGATCGGACAGGCATAACGCGGATCGGGCGCCATGCAGGACAGCCGGATCAGCTGTGATTGGAAATGCGATATAGAAAAAGCCGGGACGAAAACCCCCGGCTTTTATTGTTGTTCTATTTCTGTGGACAATGTGCCAGACAGCTGCATTTGCGGGGATATCCCAACAGCTGCCGCGGGAATGGATACCCTGCTGCCTGCAGTGGAGGTATTTGCCCGGTTTGTTGTGCATCCGGCTGCAGAGGATCAGATCCCTGCGAGTTTCTGCAGTGCATTTTCCGATATGATACAATCGAAATGTTCATCCATATATGCGATGCCGGCCTGCATTGCTTTCGTGGTGGCACCGTATTCGGAAATGGTATTGCAGACCTTTCCGAAAGCTTCAGCGGAGAGCGCCCGCTGGTTTACCACCAGAAGGTACTGCCCTTTCTGTTCGTTTTTATAGAGTCTGTTTTCACAGACAAGTTCCGGACCAAAAATATGGGCAAGAGCTGTCGCTTCGCTGATGGAAGAGAAAGCGAAGACACGGTATACCTCTTCTTCCTCTTTCCCGGATCCCGCTTCGGCTGATTTATTTTTTTCGCTGCCGCTGTTCTCACGGGAGGAAACATTTTTATGGATCCGTTCGAACAGATCCATCACCTCATCAGTGATCTCGGAATAGTCGCCCTCGGTATTATCCCCATCCTCTCCAACGGAAGGGGCGAAACGGGCGAAGCGGGTATCGAGTTCCTCAGGATCTTCCACCTTGGTAACGATCAGTACAATGCATTCGGCGTTCAGGGGGATCGCCTCTATCATAAGAGGAATATCCTCCGCCTCGAATCCGAACTCGCAGGCGGCCTGCTGCATCATATCCCGGAACAGATCTTTTGCCTTGTCGGTTCCATAGGCAAGTTCGCTTATTTTAAGTTCTCTGCTGAGCAGGTCTTCCCTGGTCAGCGTACAACGTATCTGATGGTCATTTACTTTTTCTATTTTCATAATAATCACATCCTTACGGGAATTTTATACTTTGAAGGCGGACAAGTCAAGAGTTTCAGAAAACAGTTTAAAAAAAATTAATAAAATAGTTGAAATTTGCCAATTTTTCTGGTATTATATAACTCCAGAGTGCCTTTGAACAATCTGTAACGGAAGGAGGCAAGGCATTTTTCATAAATCCGGCGGAGATATTAAGTGATCTGCCGTGTGTAATTCAGAATTTTCTAAACAATGACTTCATCTCGATCAGAAATTGAGATTTGGTAATCTGTATCCGAGATGTCTTATAGGCTTATGTGCCGATTCAGAGTTTAAAATTTTCCAAATGATTTCTCAATTAATAATCCAAAACTATTTAACTTGATTTTTTTACGTATTTCAAAACAATTACACGTTCAGGCGCTCTGCAAAAACTATTTCTACAGTAAAAACCGTTTTTACGGTAAGAGGTGCTTTACTTAGTATCGTCAACTAAAAAAATAATAATCTGCAATTTCAAAATTTAAATCTCTAAAAATTCTTTGGTTCTATATATATCACGATATATCCGGACTCCTTTTGGAAGAGCAGAGGATGAAGAAAGGAGGAGCTATGCTGAAAGACAAAAGTGAAATGATCACCATGAGAGGCAGGCTGGAGGATATACTCAGCCAGGGTATCGAACTTTACCTGGACGGGAAACCGGCGTCGCCCGCGCGTATCGTGGAACGATTTGTCAGGGAGGATGCAGTGTATATGCCGGACTTTGTGATCAACGAAGACGGCGCCCTGACACAGGTAAGGTATGATAAGATCATGGAAAACTGATCATTTAAGAAGCCATTTGAATGAAACACAACTGACAGAACGATATTGCGGAAAAGAAGCCCCTTATAGTGATATTATATGTCAGAAAAGAAAATTGGTTCTTTCACGGAAATTCATAATGACGATACGGAAATAGTCTGGTATAATAGGGACGGTTGAAAGGAGTACAGGCATGAAAAAATTGATTCCGGTATTAATTGCGATCGTCCTTATTATCATTGTTGTGGGCGTGAGCTTTGGCAGAGGAGCCCTGGAACGGTATTCTTACTCCGGGGAAAGGGCGGACCTGAATGAGTATTTTGGCATTACTGGCGATGAAGCGGCCATTATCATGCAGGATGAAGTGATAGGGGACAAGGCGCGCGTGGGAGCTGACGGCACTTTTTATATCACTTACGACACGGTGAGTGATTATTTTATCTACACAAGGCTTTATGTTAATGAAGTGGAAAATACGATACGTTATGTGCTGCCGGACAGGATCGTTTCTTATAATATAGGAGAGAACAGTTATATGGATGGAGAGAGTGAGAACCTCTGCGATTATCAGATAGCCTTCTATGAGGGGGATACGCTGTACATTGCAGTGGATTTTATCCGACTGTTCACGATTTTTGACTATGAGACGTTCAGGGATCCGAACCGCATCCAGATTTATACCGCCTACGGAGAACAGGAGACCGCAGTGGTAGAAAAGGACACGCAGATCAGGTATCAGGGAGGCGTGAAGAGCGAGATACTGACAGATGCCGCAGCGGGAGACCGGGTCATCGTACTGGACCGGATGGAAACATGGTCAAAGGTAAAGACGATGGACGGATTCATAGGATATGTGGAGAATAAAAGGCTGGGGGAGACGGAGACGCATACGCCCTCCTTTGTCAATAACTCCTCCATGTATGGGGAACTGGAATTTACGAACATTTCGAAGGACTATAAGATTAATATGGGCTGGCACCAGGTGTCAGGCCCCGGCGGTAATGCCACGTTCGCGGAGGCGACGGCAAAGACGAAAGGGCTTAACACCATATCCCCGACATGGTTCCATCTGACGGGAAATGAGGGAAATATCGTCAGTTACGCGTCTCAGGATTATGTGAATAATGCCCATGCGATGGGATTGGAGGTATGGGCGCTGGCGGATGATTTTACGGAGGATGTGGACAGGTTCGCAATCTTTTCCTCCTCCGCGGCGAGGGCGAACCTGATCCGGAACCTGATGCAGGAAGTGCTGAACTACGGAATTGATGGACTCAATATAGACTTTGAAAAAATAGATCAGAGAACAGGAAAGCACTTTGTGGAATTCATCAGGGAACTTTCGATTGAGTGCAGGAAAAGCGGTATAGTACTCTCTGTGGACAACTATCCGATCTCCGGTGGCGCTATCTGGTATAACAGGCGTGAGCAGGGTGTCTATGCAGACTATGTGATCATTATGGGCTATGATGAGCACTGGGGGAGCGGCGGTGAAGCCGGTTCGGTTTCAAGCATTGACTATGTGGAAAAGGGAATCGCAGATACGCTGGAATATGTGCCCGCGGAAAAGCTGATCAACGGGATCCCGTTCTACACAAGGATATGGAAGACGACAGGCACGGAGACAGCGGGAGAGTCTGTCGGGATGCAGGCTGCTGCCGATTTTGCGGCGGACAATGGAATTCAGACGCAGTGGCTGGAGGCTGAGTGCCAGCATTACGGGGAAATCCAGAAAGAGGATACCCTGTATCAGGTATGGCTGGAAGACTATGATTCTGTGAAGGTGAAGTTAGATGTGATGAGGACCTATGACCTTGCGGGCGTGGCAGAGTGGAAATTGGGCCTGGAGACGGCGGATGTGTGGGATCTGATCGCGGACTACTGCGGGACCTGAGAAGGGGAGTCTGTGGGGTGGCAAGCCGGAAGCAGGGCGCAGTATGGATATGAAAAAACTGCTTAAGGCATGGTACGACAGGGGTGCTCTCCGGGTAGAGTGTAAGGAAAAGAAGAAACATAAGCCCCGGTTTTTCTTCATAAAATAGGTGAAGAGAAGAGAAACAGGCGGGGATTTCATGACAGAGGAACAGTTGAGGAGAATAAGGATCGGAATGGGGGCAGTGTTTATCGCGGCGATGCTGCTTCTCTCCCGCAGCACGGCGGAATATGTGGCGACAGGCAGCGGCGATGTTGTGATGCGCAGAAGTACGACAGGGACATCGAAGGAGGAAGGTGAAGGAAAAAAAGACAGGCTGGTGGTCGTGATCGATGCAGGGCACGGCGGGATCGATCCGGGAAAAGTTGGTATCAACCAGGCGCTGGAAAAGGACATTAATCTGGTGATAGCAAAGAAGGTAAAACGTTATCTGGAACTCTCCGATGTGGAAGTTATCATGACCAGGGAGGGGGAGGACGGACTCTACCGCCCTGATGATTCCAACAAAAAGGTGCAGGATATGAAAAACAGGGTGGCGCTGATAGATTCCTCAGGTGCGGATCTGGCGGTGAGCATCCATCAGAATTCCTATTCTGAGGAGTATGTGAAGGGGGCTCAGGTATTTTATTATGCGACGAGCCTGCAGGGGAAAAAGATGGCGGAGGTCATGCAGAGGGCGATGACAGAGACGGTGGACAGGGAGAACCATCGGGAGGCGAAGGCGAACGACAGCTATTATCTGCTGAAGAAGACGCAGACCCCGATCATCATAACCGAGTGCGGTTTTTTATCCAACAGTGCGGAGGCGAAACTTCTGACACAGGAGGCGTATCAGGACAGGGTGGCGTGGGCGATCCATCTGGGGATACTCAGGTACGCGAATGGGGAATTGTGACATAAATAGCATGCCCCGGGTTCGCGCGGCGGATCCGGGAGCGCAATAAACTTGCAAATGCTGAAGGAAAATATTATACTGAAAAAAGATTTGGATAGATGGTCATTGTAAGTCTGCTATGGAGACGCTGGAGGAGAAAAGAAATGTTGCGGAAAAACAGAAAATACGGTTTGCGGTTTGCAGCTTTATGTGCCGCATTTCTGATAACATCTGAAGCATGGGGATACGGCGCGGCGAAAGTGGAGGCGCGGGACGCCACGGCGAAAGTGCTGATTCCGAGTGCACCCGGGACGCAGGCTTTTTCCTCGGGTGCGGCATCGTTAGATATTTCCAATGCCTCTCAGGGATATGTGATGATGAAATACAGTGGCAGCAACCCGAAGGTAAAGTTCCGCATTACCACGCCTGCGGGAGTGAATTATACATATACTGTATCAGGATATGGCAGCTATATGGCCTATCCCCTCTCGGGAGGAAACGGCAATTATACATTTACGGTTTTTGAGGCGATTTCAGCCAAGGACAACCTGTACTCGACGGCGCTCTCCCAGAGTGCTCCGGTGACAATAGCAAACAGTTTTTCACCGTTTTTATACCCGAATTATTATGTGAATTTTAACGCGTCTTCCGCCTGCGTGAAGAAGGCGTCAAGCCTGGCGCAGAACTGTGCGGGCGATCTTGATGTGGTGGATGAGGTGTATCATTTTGTCACCGGCAATATTGTATACGACAATAATAAAGCGAAGACTGTGCAGCCGGGTTATGTTCCCGCTCCGGATACCACTCTTGCGACGGGAGCAGGGATCTGTTTTGACTATGCGTCCCTGATGTCTGCCATGCTGCGCTCCCAGGGGATTCCGACCAGGCTCGAGGTGGGTTATGTGGGAAATCTGTATCACGCCTGGATCAGCTGCTATATTACCGATGTAGGCTGGGTGGACGGAATCATAAAATTTGACGGGAAGAACTGGACTCTCATGGATCCGACGATGGCGGCGGGGCAGAGCGCGGCGGACTTGCAGAAATTTATGACAGGCAACACATATGCAGTGAAATACCTGTATTAAAGCAACAGTTCAGCTCTCAGGTTTCGCTGCTGCGTATTAGATACAGACAGGAGGAGAAAAAAATGGGGAAAAAGACCGGGCAGGATACTTTGTCGAATCTGGAACTTGCCGCTTTCTGTGAGCAGATGGCAATGGTGCTGAAGGCCGGCATTTCGGTGATGGAGGGAATATCCATTTTGAAGGAGGATGCACAGTCGCCGGCGGAGAAAGAACTTTTGGATATGGTATATGAGAAAGTGCAGGAGAGTGGAACGCTTGCTCCGGCGCTTGAGGAGTCGGGAGCTTTTCCGGAATATATGTGTAAAATGACACAGATAGGCGAGGAGACGGGAACGTTGGACGATGTGCTCGCGTCTTTAGAGCGGTATTATGAGAGACAGGAGGCTGTTTCCCGGAGTATCCGCAGCGCGTTGACATATCCGCTTATCATGATCGGTATGATGGCGCTGGTCATCGTGGTGCTGTTGACAAGGGTGATGCCTGTGTTCCAACAGGTATTCCGCCAGCTAGGCATGGAGATGAGCGGCTTTTCAAGAGGGGCACTGCTTTTGGGAAATACACTGTCGAGATATGCAGGCGCCTTTGTGGCTGTTGTTTTTGTGCTGGCGCTGCTTTTTATCTGGCTGGTGAAGACGAAGAGCGGAAGAAACAGGCTTGAAGGGCTTGGCAGGTATTTCAGGTTTTCCAGAGAGATTTCCGACAAGATGGCGATCTGCCGGTTTGCGGGCGGGCTGTCCCTCACGCTGAAAAGCGGGCTCACCCCGGAGCGCGGGCTTGAACTGGCCGAGGAACTGAATGAAAACAGGTTTTTCGGGGAAAAGCTCTCCTCCTGTAAAAAGATGATGGGGGAGGGGAGCAGTATGTCCGAGGCGTTCAGGCGGACCGGGATATTTACAGGTGTTTATGCCCGTATGGCGGACATTGCAGGGCGTACCGGCGTTATGGATGAAGTGATGGGAAAACTGTCTGACCAGATTGAGGATGAAATAGACGAGAAGATCGGTTCTTTTATTTCGATGCTGGAGCCCACTCTGGTCATTCTGCTCTCTGTGATCGTGGGCACGATCCTTTTGTCCGTGATGCTGCCGCTGCTTGGAATTCTGGCAGGGCTGTGATGTTTAGCGCGGCGGTGAGAAGGCGGAAGCGGGGGTGAGTATGAAGAGATTTTATTATGGCAGACAGCAGAGTGGCATGCGGAAGGCTTTTGCATCTCTTGTTATTTTTTTTATAGCGGTATTACTGTTTTGCGCGGGAATAGACGGCGCTTCGGGGAAAGCAAAGAGAGAGCAGAAGGAATTTCTGGAGGATGCGGTATGGCGGAGCGTCACCCAGTATTATGCGATAGAGGGGCGGTATCCGGAGAGCCTGGAGGTTTTGAGGGAGGAGTACGGCCTGCAGTATGATTCGGATGAGTTTTTTGTGGACTATCAGGTGTTTGGCGCGAATCTGATGCCTGATGTTACGGTGCTCGACCGCGGCTGATGGGAGGAAAGAGCATGAGCGAGGTAAAGGATAAAGTTTACAGGGCGGAAAAACTGAGGAGAAGGCATGTCATTGACCTGCTGTTTCCGATCGCCCTGTTTCTGGTACTTGCGGCATCCTCCCTGTTTCTGGTGATCCTCGCAGCGAATGTCTATAAGAAGAGCGTGGCGTGGGAGGAGAGCAACTATGACAGCAGGACCTGCCTCTCCTATGTGACGGAAAAGATCCGTCAGAACGATGAGGACGGCGGGATTGAAACGGGCACTTTTTACGGGATCCCGTGCCTGATCCTGAGACAGACGTTCGGAGACCAGTCCTATGTGACATATATATACAGCTATGAGGGGCAGCTGCGGGAACTGTTTATACAGGAAGGCGTTACAGTGAGGGCGTCGGACGGACAGGCGATCCTGGAAGTAAACAGTTTTGATATTGCGGAGCAGGAAAAGGGAATATTCAGGATCTCCTGCACCGATGAGAATGGAAAAGAGTCGGTTACTTACGCGGCGGTAAAGAGTAAACCGTAGAAAGGTCGTAGGATATGTACGGAAAGTCGGCAAGGCGTTCAAGCCTGTTTTTATTTGAACTTATGATATCGATCCTGATGTTCAGCGTTGCCTCGGCGTGGTGCGTCCGGCTGTTTGTGACGGCGCGGTCCGTTGTGAGCGAAACAGAAGTGCAGAACAGGGCACAGAATCTGGCGGCAGGTTACGCGGAGGTATTTCTGGCCTCGAAGGATTTTGACGCCTTTCTTCGGGGAGAGGGCGGCAGTATGAGAGGAGACGCGGAGGGAACGCGGTGTTACGGATTCTGGTATGACGCGGATTTTGATGCCTGTGAAGGGGATGGGGCGGTTTTCTGGTTCGAGGCAGCTCTTAAAAAAGACGGCAATTTTGAGAAATGCTCCTTCAGTTTCGGCAGGACGGATGAGAAAGAAGCCGACTACCGGCTGGATGTAGAGAAGTATACGGGCGTGGAGGCAGGTTTATGAGTGCAGGAAAAGAAAAGGGCTATCCCGGCTTTCAGATAGGAACTTCCTTTTTGCTGGTGATATTTGTGATCATCTGTCTTGTCCTTCTGGGAGTGCTGTCTTTATCGGGCGCGCTGCGGGACAAGGGTTACAGTGATAAGGCGGCGGAGAAGACGAAACTTTACTATGCGGCGGTGTCAAAGGCACAGCATAAACTCGGAGAAATTGACAAAACCCTTTCCGGGATAGAGAAAAAGGGCGATGGCTATGAGGTATATCTGGAGGACGCGGAGAAGGCTGCCTCGGGATTGGAGGGAGTTGCCTGTATGAGGGACGGGGAGAGTATCGTCTTATCGTATAAAGTGCCGATCAGGGACAGCCAGTCTCTTTTTGTGGAGGTTGAGGTTATTGATCCGGAAAAAGGGAACGGAACTTATAAAATCGTAAAATGGCAAGAGGAATCGGAGACTGTCTGGGAAGAGGAGGGGACACTCCCGGTCTTACAGTTTGATGATTGATTGAGGAAGGAAACGGACATTCCTATGGAAAATGCAGGTTTGGATATCAGGGAACTGCTGGAAAAGGCGGTAAAAGAAGGCGCCTCCGATATTTTTGTGGTGGCAGGGCTTCCGATCACATGGAGGGCGAACGGAAAGATCCATCATATGGACAGTGGAAAGCTGATGCCGTCACAGACGGAAGGGTATATCCGGGAGATATATTCTCTGGCGGGGGAGCGCAGTACAGAGAGGCTGGAAAATCATGGGGATGACGATTTTTCCTTTGCGGTGCCAAGTCTTTCGCGCTTTCGCGTGAATGCTTATAAGCAGAGAGGCTCCCTGTCGGCGGTGGTGCGTGTGATCACCTTTGAACTGCCGGATCCGGAGGATATCGGCATTCCTCGGAAGATCATAGAATTTGGAAAGCTCTCCAAGGGACTTGTGCTGGTGACGGGACCGGCGGGAAGCGGTAAATCCACAACGCTTGCCTGCGTTGTGGACGAGATCAATAACACGCAGGAGAAGCATATCATCACACTGGAGGACCCGATCGAATATCTGCACAGACATAAGATGTGCATTGTGAGCCAGAGGGAGATCAATCTGGACACGGAGAACTATGTGACAGCGCTCAGGGCATCCCTGAGGCAGAGCCCGGATGTGATACTGCTCGGGGAGATGAGGGATTATGAGACGATAGAGGTGGCGATGACCGCAGCGGAGACGGGGCATCTGGTGATCTCCACGCTGCACACGATAGGAGCGGCAAACACTATCGACAGGATCATCGATGTGTTTCCGGCAAATCAGCAGAGGCAGATCGCTGTACAGCTTTCCATGGTACTGCAGGCGGTAGTCTCACAGCAGCTTGTTCCGGGGGTCGATGGCAGGCTCCATCCGGTATTTGAGATCATGACTGTCAATCCTGCAATCCGGAACATGATCAGGGATAACAAGGTGCCGCAGATCGATGGCATCCTGTATTCCTCCACCAGGCCGGAGATGATTTCCATGGATGCAAATCTTCTGAGGCTGTACAGGGAAAAGCAGATCACCGGGGAGACGGCGCTCGCCTACGCGACGAACCCGGACATGCTTTCGAAAAAATTATAGGGTGTAGAACAAAAGGACAGGCGGGGATATCTTTATCCGACCGCAGTAAAATATTGAGAAACAGGAACGGCCGCTTTTTTGGCAGACATCAGTGTCTGCTGAGAGGGCGGCTTTGTTTGTGCGCCATGAGGTACTCTGACAGATGAAGGCCGTGAGCGCGCCCGGGCCTGGAAAGCGTATGGTTGGACAGTGACGGTGTCCATCGCGAGGTGGAATCTGAGGGAAACTGTTAGCAAACTCTCAATCCGACAGACAGAAACTGAATATAGGGTTTGAAACCGGCCGGCAATGTATCGAATGTAAAAAGGGATATAAATATTTATATAAAAATTGACATAAATATTTATATCAAAACAGGGGAGAAAGAATTATATAAAATAAAAAGGTCTATTTTATTGTACATTATATATAAAAAATGATGGATGAAAATGTTAAAAACGACAAAATTTATTTTTTTGATTAAAATCTATTGAAAATTTTATATAAATATTTATAATATTTTTTGTAAACAAGCAGTTGCAAAGCTGCAAAAATAATCTCATAAGGAGGATATAAGGCATTATGAAGAAGAAAGTTTTAGCAATGTTACTTGGCATGGCAATGGTTGCTGCAACTCTTGCGGGCTGTGGCAGCGCGGCGGATGAGACTGCAGCTCCGGCAGAGACCGAGGCTCCGGCAGAGGAGGCGCCTGCAGAAGAGGAAGCTCCCGCGGAAGAAGCGGCACCTGCGGAGGAGGAAGCACCTGCGGAGGCATCCGGCGAACTGCTTCCGGGCGGCGGCAGCAACATAATTTACTGTATCACACCTTCCACATCCAACGTTTACTTCAAGACGGTACAGGATATTGCGACAAAGAAGGGTGAGGAACTCGGTTATGAAGTAAAGTGCTTCTCACATGACGATGATGCGGCAACACAGCTTGAGATGTTTGAGGCGGCGGTTGCGGACGGTGCAGCAGCTATCATCTGTGACAACGCAGGCGCGGACGCTTCCATCGAGGCGATCCAGAAAGCATATGACGCAGGGATCCCGGCATTCCTGGTAGACCGTGAGATCAACCAGTCCGGCCTTGCGGTTGCACAGCTTGTTGCAGACAATGCGCAGGGTGCGGCAGCGATCGCAGAAGCATGGGTTGAGGCTATGGGTTATGAAGGAAAGTACGCGGAACTGCTCGGACTGGAATCCGATACAAACTGCCAGGTTCGTTCCGAGAATTTCCACTCTGTAATCGATGAGTATCCCGATATGGAGATGGTGGCACAGCAGTCTGCTAACTGGGATCAGACACAGGGCTATGAAAAGGCGGAGGCAATCCTGCAGTCCAATCCTGAGATTACAGGCATCATCTGCGGCAACGACACAATGGCATGCGGCGCTGTTCAGGCATGTATCGATGCAGGCCGTGACGATATCAAGATCATCGGTGTTGACGGCTCTGATGACGCAGCAAACTACATCAAAGAGGGCAACATGGTCGGAACGGCGCTTCAGCAGATCGCTCTGATCACAGAGATGGCTGTAGAGCAGGCTGACGCTTACTTAAAGGGTACAGCTCCGGCAGAAGAAAAACAGCTGATCCCCTGCGTAGCGATCACAGCTGACAACGTAGACAAATTATCCGCATTCGTATATACAGAGTAAAGCGAGCGAAGCGAGCGCTACTTCTCGAACGGAGTTAGAGAAGTTTCACGGAGCGAAGCGAGCGCTACTTCTCGAACGAAGTTAGAGAAGTTTCACGGAGCGAAGCGAGCGCTACTTCTCGAACGAAGTTAGAGAAGTTTCACGGAGCGAAGCGAGCGCTGCTTCTCGAACGGAGTTAGAGAAGTTTCACGAAGCGGGTTAAGAGCAGAAGAAGGGACGGCACGAAGCAGGTCGTCCCTTTTTCTAAAACGGGATAACAGGAGAAGGAATATGAAGAAAAAACTGATTCTTATCATGACAGCGGTGGTCATGGCGATGAGCGTGACGGCCTGCGGCATCGTTACGGTGGTGCCGATCGGACAGGAAAGTTCCTTTACAGGAGAGCAGGAATTTGATTCCAGCGCGGAATCCAGCAATGACTGGACAGCGGTGGTGGAAGAACTGACAGCAAATGCCACGGACGCTTCGCAGGCACTCGGCGCGGGCGCAGGGAGTGGCACGGCGGTGTCGGGTACAGCAAAGATCGTGGAATTTAATACGGATACTCCCAAGTATTATCTGCTCGTGGAGATAGATGGGTACGACGGGGAAGTACAGATACAGGCGGGCGGTGTGTATTCCGGTACAGCTCTCAGGGATACGCAGACATTAAAAGTATTTCAGGATTTTACCAATCAGACGGAGTGGTCTCATTATGCGAAGGCACTCAATGCGGAGGCCGACGCACAGGTGGTGGCTCCTCTGGGGCTTGACGAGAGCGTGGCGGGAAAGGCGGTCACCTTTACCGGAGCGGCGGCTGAGAGTGCAGGGAAGGTTGTGATCACACCTGTCGCGATGACGATTGAATAAAAAGGAGGAGCATTATGTTTGATAACCCAAATGTTGTTCTCCACTGTGAAAAGATAGATAAAATATATCCCGGAACAAAGGCGTTGGACGGCGTTTCCTTTGATCTGCTGAAAGGAAAGGTCAATGTGCTGATCGGTGAAAACGGCGCAGGCAAATCCACGCTGATGAAAATGATCGCGGGCATCGAACAGCCTTCAAGCGGCAAGATGTATATGGGCGGGGAGGAAGTATATTTCAAGGACACAACTGCAGCGCGGGAAAAGGGGATCGGTATCATCCATCAGGAACTGAGCCTGTTTCCGAATATGACCGTATATCAGAATATCTTCATGAACCACGAACACAAAAAAGGGTTGTTTCTGGATGACAAGGCCCATATGGACGGGGCAAAAAAGATACTGGAACGCCTGGAACATGAGATACCGCCGGAGACTCTGGTCGGGGATCTGAGAGTGGGACAGCAGCAGATGGTGGAGATCGCGAGAAATCTTATTCAGGATGACCTGAAAGTGCTGATCATGGATGAGCCCACATCTTCGCTGTCGGCGGCGGAGGTGAGCGTACTGTTCAAGATCATGCGTGAACTCCTTGCGGACGGTATCTCCATCGTGTATATTTCACATCGCCTGGAGGAGATCATGGAGATCGGCGACCATGTGACGATCCTGCGGGACGGAAAATATGTGGCGGACGCGGATGTCAAGGATATCGAGCTGAGCTGGATCGTTGAAAATATGGTGGGAAAGAATACCCAGTACCACAGATTTGAAAGAAGCATCGACCTGAATAAGGCGGAAAAGATACTGGAGATCAGAGATCTGACGCTGCAGAAAAAGGGCGGCGGATATCTTTTGGAGCATGTGAACATGCACCTGAAAAAGGGAGAGATCTTAGGGATCTACGGGCTGCTCGGCGCGGGGCGGAGCGAACTGTTTGAGTGTCTGATGGGTATGCGCCCCGAACACAAAGGGGAGGTGATCTACCAGGGGAAACCGCTCAAGATCAGGAGCATTTCTGATCAGATCCAAAACGGGTTTGCCCTCGTGCCGGAGGACCGGCAGAGACAGGGGCTGATCCAGACGCTGGATATCTGCAAAAATACGTCCATCGCCTCCATGAAGAAGTATGTGAAGGGAATCTTCCTGAACAATAAGGAAGAGGAAAAGGCGGTCGATGAACAGATCCAGGATATACATATTAAAGTGGCAGATAAGAAACTCCCGATCCTTTCCCTGTCGGGCGGCAACCAGCAGAAAGTGGTAATAGGAAAGGGTATCCTGACCGATCCCACGGTGCTTCTTCTGGATGAGCCATCCAGAGGTATTGATATCGGTGCGAAAACGGAAGTATTTGAGATTATCCATGATTATGCAGAGCGCGGCTTATCTATTATTGTAATCTCGTCTGAGCTGAAAGAAATCATGGCGATCGCGGACAGAATCTATGTTCTGTCAAACGGCAAATGCACAGGCGAACTGCAGGAACATGAGATAACCGAGGATGCGTTGGTACGGGCATCCTACGCCGGACTCGGCACCGGCGCACATGCGTAAGATGGAAAGGAGCAAAGATTGAAAATTAAAATTTTCAATCTGCAATTTGCGTATACGCAAAAGATTGTGTAGAAATGAGGGCAATTATGAAAACGAAGAAAATGAATTCCAATCAGATGCTGATGACCGTATTAAAAGGGCGTACCTTTATCGTCCTGATCATACTTGTCGTATTTTTCAGCGTTGTAAAAGATAACTTTCTGGACCCGTCCACAATGACCATGATCGCAAAGCATGTGGCGTTGTACGGGATCCTGGCGCTTGGCATGACTTTTGTCATCATCACGGGCGGTATTGACCTGTCGGTGGGTTCCGTAGTCGGTCTGATCGGCATGCTTGCCGGCGGCCTGATCCAGGAGGGGCTGACTCTGAAGTTTGCGGGCGTAACACTTTACTTCAGCGTGCCGATGATCATTCTGTTTATGTTGATCATTGGGGCGGTGATCGGATGGATCAACGGCCTGATCATCACGAAACTGAACGTGGCGCCGTTTATCGCCACGTTGGGTACGATGTATATCTGCCGCGGTTTCGCAAACCTGCGTTCCGGGGGAGCAACTTTCCCGAATATAGCAGGCCATGAGGGGCTTGGCAATACGGGCTTTAAGGTGCTTGGCAGCAATATCGCAGGTATTCCGGCGGGCGTGTATGTATTTGCGGTGCTCGCGGTTATTTCAGTGGTACTGCTCAAAAAGATGCCCTTCGGCTGGTATGTGCTGGGCGTGGGCGGCAACGAAAAGTCCGCAAGGCTCTCCGGCATCAAGGCGGATAAGATCAAGATCCTGGTGTACATGATCTCCGGTTTCTGTGCGGCATGGGTAGGCATGATCAACACAGCACAGCTCTCCGCGGCGCATCCGGCATCCGGTGACGGCTGGGAGATGAACGCTATCGCTGCGACGGTTCTGGGCGGCACATCCATGGCGGGCGGTTCCGGAACGATTCTCGGCACGGTAGTCGGCGCATTCGTTATCGGTGTGATCAACGACGGCATGACGATGTGCGGCGTATCCGAGTTCTGGCAGAAAGTCATCCGCGGCCTTGTGATCATCCTCGCAGTCGTAATTGACCAGACACAGAGGAATCTGCAGGCAAAGATGGCGCTGCAGGCGCGCAACGAGAGCAAATAAATTATGGAGAGCGGAACTGGAGAACAGCAGGAAGCTGCACAGCGCACAAAACGGTTTACAGACGCAAAGCGGCTGGAAATTGTTTTAGGGTAAAGTGTGCTGGAAGGGTTTCTGCGGAACTGGAATAGAACTGGAATGGAGAAGAGAGATGAAGAAGACCGGAATTTTAAATGCGCAGCTGATCGGGCTGATCGCGGCGCTGGGGCATAAGGACACGTTTATGGTGGGGGATGCCGGTATGCCGATCCCCAAAGGTGTCCCGATCGTAGACCTTGTACTCTGCGGCGGCGTGCCCACGTTTAGGCAGACGATGGATGCGATCCTGGCGGAGACGGAGATCGAGGGGTACACGATCGCGGAGGAGATCGATGCGAAAAATCCTGAATTGCTCAAGTATATCCATGAGAAGCTGCCGGAAGCGGAGGAGAAGAAGATTCCCCATGTGGAATTAAAAAAGATGTCCGCAGAATGCAGATTTGCGGTGAGAACCGGCGAGTTTACACCGTACCCCAATATCATTTTAAGAGCGGGCGTTGCGTTCCCCGCATAGAAAACAGCATCTGCCCGGAAGGCGCACAGGACGATTTGCAGATGCGAGAGCAGCTGGAAATCAGTCCTCCGCAAAAGTGCGCCAGGAGTGCAGATGCGGAACTGGAAACAGTGAGTCTCCGGACAGCGCACAGGACGGTTTACAGACGCAAAGCGGCTGGAAATCAGTCCTCCGCAAATAGTGTGCTGGGAGGAGACTCGCGGAACTGGAATAAAACTGGAAAACAGCATCTGCCCGGAAGGCGCACAGGACGATTTGCAGATGCGAGAGCAGCTGGAAATCAGTCCTCCGCAAAAGTGCGCCAGGAGTGCAGATGCGGAACTGGAAACAGTGAGTCTCCGGACAGTGCACAGGACGATTTACAGACGCAAAGCGGCTGGAAATCGTCCTCCGCAAAAGTGTACTGGGAGGAGACTCACGGAACTGGAATGGAGGTTAAAGAATGGCACATATCAAATTAGGTTACGCGCCGACGCGGAGAAGCATCTTCAGCGCGCCGGATGCTATCAAGTACAGAGGGATTATTGCTGATAAACTGAAGGAGCTGGGCATTGACTTTGTGGATATCACAGATATCAATTCCGAAGGGCTGCTCTACGATGACAACGACAGGATAAAGATCGCTGAAAAATTCAGGGCGGAAAAGGTAGACGGCCTGTTCCTGCCCCACGCGAACTTCGGCACGGAGTTTGAGTGCGCAAGGCTGGCAAAGGAACTGGGCGTGCCGGTGCTCCTGTGGGGACCCCTCGATGAGAGACCGGAACCCGACGGCGTGCGCCTGCGCGATACCCAGTGCGGGCTTTTTGCTACAGGCAAGGTGCTCCGGAGGTTCCGCGTTCCTTTTACCTATATGACAAACTGCCGCGTGGATGATCCTGTTTTTGAGCGGGGATTAAAAGACTTTATGGCGGTATGCAATGTGGTAAAGACCTTCCGGAATATCCGTATTCTGCAGATATCCACGAGGCCTTTTGAATTCTGGTCCACGATGTGCAATGAGGGTGAACTGCTCGAGAAATTCAACATTCAGCTGGCGCCCATCCCGATGCCGGAGCTGACGGACGAGATGAAGAAAGCGAAAGCGGAAGGAACGGAAGTGGCAAAGGTAGTGGCTTACTGCCGTGAGAACATGGAGATCAAAGTAAAGGATGAGGAACTGGAGAATGTGGCGGCGCTGAAGGTGGCGATGAGCAACCTGATCAAAAAGTACGGCTGTCAGGCGGCGGCAATCCAGTGCTGGAATCAGCTGCAGAGCGAGATCGGCATCATGCCCTGCGCGGCGAACGCCCTGCTAAATGAAGAAGGCATTCCGGTAGTCTGCGAGACGGATATCCATGGCGCAATCACCGCGCTGATGGTGGAAGCTGCGACGCTTGACGGCACAAGAAGCTTCTTCGCGGACTGGACGATACGCCACCCCGACATCCCCAACGGCGAACTGCTGCAGCACTGCGGGCCGTGGCCGATCTCCTGTGCGAAGGAGAAGCCTCAGATCACCTATCCGCTGGCATTCGACCATCCGGGAGCCATCACTGCGGAGGCGAAGCACGGCCTTGTGACGCTGGCACGCTTCGATGGCGACGACGGTGAGTATTCCCTGCTTCTCGGAAACGCGAAGGGCGTGGAAGGACCGAAGGGCATGGGCACATACCTCTGGGTGGAAGTGGAGAATATTAAACGTCTGGAGGCAAAGGTTGTGGAAGGACCGTACATCCACCACTGCGTGGGCATTCACAAGGACGTAGTGCCTGTACTGTATGAGGCGTGCAAATATATCGGCGTGAAGCCCGACCTGTATGACCCGATCGAGGAGGATGTGAAGGCGTACCTGCGCGGCGAGTGACCAAATAGTGTAACTGGAAACAGCAGTAATCCGTACAGTGCACAAAACGATTTACAGACGCATAAGCGTCTGGAAATCTGTTTTAGGCAAGGGTGTACTGGGAGGGTTACTGCGGAACTGGAAACAGCGAGCCTCCGAACGGCGCACAAAACGATTTACAGACGCG
>CAJUDM010000034.1 GCA_910584915.1 uncultured Lachnospiraceae bacterium | reverse complement strand
TTTTCCGCTTGCTATCCCGCCAAAACAGAGGTAAGCTACGACACCACGGAAGGAGCGATTGGAAAAAGATTCTGCATTATACCAGCTCATGAATGCCCGCATGAACGATGTCATGAACGGCATTGTAAGCGGTGACGGGGAATACCAGAGATTCTCTGGGAGTCGGACATATACTCCGGCGAACTGGACAGGATGGACAGGCAGCTTCGGCCTGGGATTATCCATCGCCGAATCCATTGTCACCTGCCACAGGGGAAAAATATGGGCGGAGAGCAAAGACGGCGTCAATACGTTTCATGTGAGGCTAACGATGCCATAATATAAAAACTATATTTTTCACGGTTGACAGTGCCTCTATTCCCCGCAGGCGCCCATCTCCCAGAGCTCGTCCACATAATTGTCGATCCACTTTACCCCGTGGACATACCAGTCCTGCCGATCCTTCGGTTTGATATGAGGGGAATCCAGATGAGGCTGCCAGAGGATCACCTGCGCCGGAGGCGCCTCGAAGATTCTGTTTAGCACCTCAAGCT
This sequence comes from uncultured Lachnospiraceae bacterium, assembly GCA_910584915.1. GTDB lineage: Bacteria > Bacillota > Clostridia > Lachnospirales > Lachnospiraceae > 1XD8-76. Next base: position 39,795 of record CAJUDM010000034.1, on the reverse strand, counting down.
CCTCCGGATAGCGCAGCCATAAAGACCTGTCCGGATCGGGATTTTCCCGCCGCCACAGGGCAAATCCGGTGAGGAAATTTTTGTATTCCGGCATCTTTAGTTTCCGGAATACCTCCTCCGGCAAAACGATCTGAGCCAGACAGTAGAGCCCGTGCGCCAGCGTACAGAAAGGGCGTCTGCCCAGCACATATTTCTGATTCCTCATATAGCCCTTGCACACTGCAAGCAGGTCCTCGCTTCCCTTCTCCATATCGCCGCCTATCAGATCCAACAGGAAAGCGATCATGGCTTTCTCCATCTGGCTCGCCTTTTTCTTCCCCAAAAACGCCTCCGCCTCCGGGACTGCCCACGCCAACACCGCTCCATCCCGATGCCACAGCCCGATCAGCACATGCGCCGCAATCGGGAAAAAGGGGTTATTGGAATTTTTCACCTGGAGAAGCTCCGCCGGCAGAATCCGCTCCATCGCCTCCACATTCCCACAGACGAGACACTCCATCATACAGTGGAAATTTTTTTCGTGGTTATAGCCGCCGTAGACGACGGGCATCATATCCCCTTTGCCCCGTTGGTTTATGATCCGGCACAGCCCGGACCAGTCCTCCTTTTCGATGCACTCTGTCGTCCAGGCGTTCCAGGCGTCCGGCCGCGGCGTCAGAGCGGCGATGGACGTCCTCTGGCTGTGGAACAGATACCGCAGCCGCGCCTTCTCCTCCGGCTCATTGCCCTCATAGGTGAATTTCTCCATGATCTTCTCATACACTTCCCGATAAAACGCGGGGTAGTCCTGCATCTGCATTTGTTTTACCTCCCTTTGATCCATATTGATTTTGATCCATACCTCTATTTAATCCGAATATGCGGAAAGTTTCTTTTTCCGGTACTCGGTCGGTGTCAAATGATAATACCTTTTAAACGATCTGCAAAAATAGTCCACATTGTTGAATCCTGTCTCCCCGGAAATCGTGATGATCTTTTTCTCCGTTTTGGCGAGCTGTAAAGCCGCCTCGTTCAAGCGATACTGTATCAGGTAATTTATCGGCGTGATATGTAAATATCTTCGAAACAGGTTTAGCGCGGTACTCTTGCTGACCCCTGCATGGGAGGCAATCTCATCCAGCGAAACATCATGCGAATAGTTCTGGTGAACATACTGCATCATCAACTGTAATCTCGCCTGGGAGGAAGCGGAATCATCCATGTGGTCTTTCGCCTGTGAAATATCCGCGTTCTCATACAGTTTCTGCCAAAGCCTCTGCACGAGGGAGGCTGTCGCAAGTTCACCTGACAAAGCGTCGTCCTGAACAGACATGATCTGCTTTATGATCGATAAAGCCTCCTCCTGCCAGCGGACTTCTGCCTGAAAGATCTGATACGCCAGAGAGGAAGAGAGCACAGGCAGAATGTATTTCTGATATATGAAACTGTCCTGCGCGGCAATAAAAGAAGGCATACACACAAAATTGGGAATGACAGCTTCGCCGGGAGAATGAAAGCGATGCAGGACTTTGGAGTTGATAAACACACCGCTTCCCTCAGACAGAATAAAGCGGTCCTCTCCGATCCAGAAAGTCACAGTACCCGATTCAACATATACAAATTCCAATTCGGTGTGCCAGTGCCACTCGATACAGTGAAAATCAAATAAAGCCAAATTTTCATAATAGAAATGAAACGGATAGTTATGGCTTCCGTGTTGAATCGTCTCCATCAGATTCTCATCTATCACAATCCTGCTGCCGGGCGAATTGAAATGCATGGCAAATTTCTCCCCAAATGAGTATTTACGATATTATACAATAAATGTCCGATATAAATCAATGAAAAGTGAACTGTTATCCTCTATAATTCAAAAAAGAAAGGCAAAAGGACTGTTATATGGAAGCGATCATAAAAACGGAAAAATATAAGTCAGGCGAATGCCTCGCCATCTATGTTGACAGCCAAGACAAGGTAAATGAATTAATGTTAACTCTGATAGAAGCAGGTTTTATCGTTAATTATGAACCACGACACACATTCGAAAACTATGAAGGATGTTTTCTGTGCAGCGATGAAATCGCAATTAAGGTTTGTTACAGAGAACAGAAAAGCAAAAAGAAAGGAAGCTGAAACCATCATGCCAAACTATCAAAAAACAAAAACCGCCTGTTATCTGGGATTTATCACACAGGCAATAGCCGCCAATTTTGCGCCGCTGTTGTTTTTAAAATTCCATAACGATTACCACATTTCCCTCGGAAATATTGCACTGATCTCCACCTGTTTTTTCTTTACACAGCTCTTGATAGATGTGTTCTGCGCAAAATTTGTGGACAGGATCGGATACCGTGTATGTATCGTCGCCTCTGAGGTATGTTCCGCCGCCGGACTGATCGGCCTGGCATTCCTTCCGGATATTTTGCCGGACCCGTTTGCGGGAATTATATGCAGCGTCATCCTGTACGCGGTAGGAAGCGGATTGATCGAAGTGCTCTGCAGCCCTATTGTCGAGGCGTGCCCGTTCGAGAACAAGGAAGCCACCATGAGCCTGCTCCATTCCTTCTACTGTTGGGGCTCGGTGGGAACGATATTGATCTCAACCGTGTTTTTCCTGCTGTTCGGTATGGGCAGTTGGAAATGGCTCGCCGTATTCTGGGCAGTCATCCCGGCAGTCAATATCTATAATTTTGCGACATGTCCCATAGAACATTTGGTGGATGAAGGAGGCGGAATGGGAATCAGAATGTTGTTCCGCAAACCGATGTTCTGGCTGTCCGTCTGTCTGATGGTCTGTTCCGGCGCATCGGAACTTGCTATGGCGCAGTGGGCGTCAGCTTACGCGGAAGCGGCGCTGGGATTGTCAAAAACGATCGGAGACCTTGCCGGTCCCTGTATGTTTGCAGTCACGATGGGCATCAGCCGAGTAATTTTCGGAAAATACGGCGACAAAATGGACCTGATGAAATTTATGGCAGGCTCCGGCATCCTGTGTGTGGTATGTTATCTTCTCACCTCCCTGTCATCAAACCCGATACTCGGACTGATCGGCTGTATCATGTGCGGTTTCTCTGTCGGGATCATGTGGCCCGGAACGATCAGTATTTCTTCTGAAAAATTTCCGGCGGGCGGAACCGCCATGTTCGCGCTGCTTGCCATGGCGGGAGACTTGGGCGGAAGCATCGGCCCCGGCATCGTCGGCAGCATCACGCAGAAAGCGGGAGACAATATTCGTGTCGGCATGGGCGTCGGGCTTGTATTCCCGGTTATTTTATTGGTGATGCTTTTGATACTCAGCAGGTCAAAAAACGGAAAAGGAAATCCTCAATGCCATTAAGTTTGCGGTTGCCAAACGCTGTGAGGAAACAACGGATAGCCCGCTTTGCGGACAATCCTTATGTTTAACAAAATGCTCCGTCGCCACGCTCCCGCTGGCTCTGTTTTTCAAGAGCCTGTGAAACAGCGTAACGGACACTAAACTCGTGAGAAACCATGTGAAATTTGGTTCTTTAAATTTTCACATTTGTTAATTGTGCCGACGCTTTTTAACGGGCTCCCCCCGCATTTTATGTTCCTCACGGCAGATACCACTCCGCAAAACTGATCACCTCCCCGTCCTCCAGTTCCAAAGACCAGAAGATCGGAAAATCCGTCTCCCGCAGATATCGCTCAAACTCCTCTCTGCTCAGTTCCACAGATTCTCCCTGGTGATCTTCCAGGACATGGTAGGTACAGTCGCCGCGGATCTGGTATGTGATATCCGCTCCCTCCAGATCGACGATCTCAAAGCCCGCGTCCGCGTCATACTCCGGCTTCCAGTCCGGACTCTCCGATGTCACCCAGTCCTGCCTGTCTATCGTCACCATACTGCCGTTTATATCGGAAATATAGCCAAGGACCTGCGCGGACACCGCTCCTGCCTCCGTAATGTGCTCCTCCGGCAGAAGCACCGCGAAAGTATCCGCTATCACAGGCAGTTCTCTCCCCCAGCCTTCCTCCGCCTCCGACGGATAACAGTAAAAGACACACCACATGCCGGTCTTTGCCTCATACAGTCTGACATGGTAGACGATATTCTCCTCCTCTTTCACCATTCCCGTCTCATCCGGCACATAGCCTTCGTCCGCCAGTATCTGCTCAATCCGGTATCCGCTCTCAAACCCGGCAACCCACAGCCTGACGTCCTCGTTTGCCGCTGCCCGCCACAGATCCGCCTCCTCCTTCTGCCATTCCCCGTCGGGCAGATAGAGAACATAGCCGTTTTCCACGACAAGTGTCGCCTGCTTTTCCTCCGGCATCCCCTCCTTCAGGATCGTGAGCGTGATCTTATCTCCTTCCCGCCGCTCCTCCGGGGATACGTTCCCGCCGGAGGCTTCCATTCCGGCGCTTTCAGCCCCCTGCGATGTGCCGCGTACCCAGTAGACGTCCTCGTCATGCCAGTCCATCAGAATATATTCCGAACCGCCGTCATTTGTATATTGCAGTGTCAAAATCTCCTGTTCGGAACTGAGTTCTTCGTAGGGCTCTATCTCCACCGTGACCACTCCGTCACCCTCCTCGCACTGCCCGGTTCCGCCGACGCCGATGCCGATATAATAGCTGAACGCCCCCGTCCCGGCTATCTCCATCGCATCCCCGTAAGAAATACCAGTCCCCCAGAGCGTGGGATCTGTCCGGTCAAAATCGATAATCCAGCTCCCCGCCAGATGGGCAAACTGTCCTCCGGCTGACAGCTCTTCCCCGCCGGTTCCCGGGGTATCGGCGCCGTCTGTCCCCACGGGCTCTGTTCCCCCGGCGGCATTCTCCGCCCTGTCTTTCACGATCGAGCAGCCCGCCAGCGTCCCGGCGCTGAGTGTCAGAAGCGCCGCGCACACAAAAATATATATGCCGCTTCTCTTTCCCGTCTTTCTCAATATATTCTGAAAGCGTTTTTTCATAACCTTCTTTCCTCCGTAAAATCCGGTCGAAAGAGCCGTGCTTTTTGCGCTGTCCCTGTGGAGCGTGGAGAGCAAAGTCTCCGTGTACATCTTCCGCACCGCAAAATCCGCCCCCTGCACCACTTTCTCATCGCAGGCGAGTTCCATATCCACCACCGCCTCTTTCCGCATGATATGGACCAGCGGATTAAACCAGTGCACTGCCCCCGCCGCCATAAAAAGCAGCCTGCCCTGCAAGTCCCTCCGCTTTACATGCACCAGCTCATGCTTCAGAATAAAAAACATTTCTTCCGCATTGTACGATTCCTCCGGCAGGATCAGTACCGGTTTCAGAAACCCGAGCACCATCGGGCTCGCCGCCCCGGCATATTTTATGATCGGTACTGTATGCCTGATCCGCAGTTCACGTTTACATGCTAAAAACTGCTGCAATGCCACAGGATCTTTTACGACAGTTCCTCTCTTCAGCACTCTAATTCTATATATTTGATAACTTATTATATTTATAAGTATATAAACAAGACAGCCTGACACCCAGATGTACGCTGCGATATCCAGCGCGGTGACGCTTTTTTTCGTCCGCACAGGCAACGGTGTTACCATCTGCGCCGGCACTTCCACTACCAGCCGTCCAGTGGGCGCCCCCTCATCTGTCGCCGCCCCCTCGGGCTTCTCCGCTGTCGCCACGGCTCTCTCCCGCCACTGCCGCCATAGATCCGCCGCGGATCTTCCGCCTGCTCCGCCGAGAGGAAGCGAAAGTCTGAGTGCCAGAACGATCCATATCAGGTATTTCCATTTTGCCGCATAACGCTTATTTAGCAGCGGGGAGAGAAGCAGCAGAAGCACAATGAGCACACTGACCGATGCCGACGTTCCCAGCACGGAGAGAAACAGATCCGTCATCACACATCCTCCTCCCCGGTATGCTCCTTCTGGTCATGCTCCGCTTCTATCTGATCCAAAAACTCCCGAAGTTCCTTCACATCGGACCTTTTGATCTCCCTGCTGTCGTAGAGGCAGGCGATCATATTCTGAATCGAATTGTCGTAGAGCCTCTCCAGAAAATGTCTGCTCGCCCCTGCCTTATATTCCCTCTCCGGGATGAGAAAGCTGTACAGATTGCTCCCCGTGGATCGGTCACAGCGCACAAACCCCTTATCCGCAAGCCTGGCAAGGGACGTCATCAGCGTGGAGAGCTGCCATTTTCTCCGCCCCTTGAGTTGTTCTAATATGTAATTGGAAGATACCGCCTCCCCGGCGTCCCACATCACCTGCATGATCTCCAGCTCGGCTTCCCCCAGTTTTTTGATTGTATCTGACATATGATTTTCTCCTTATTCCAGTTCCGCATCCGCACCTGCAGTACACTTTACCCGGGAGTAATTTTCGGTCGACTAATGATTCGCCCGCAAATCACTCCGTGCACTTTCGGTACATCTGCTGATTCCAGTTCCGCATCCACCGCTCTACATTTCAAGACCATAAAAGTCAACCTTCCAGCCGTCCTCCTGTTTGACCATTTCCAGCGTCAGATATCGGAGCCCTTCGCCGGTGTCCAACATATTGAACATCACCGATACCGTCTGCGTATCCCCGATCTCAGCCTCCTTGATATCCCCCACTCCCTTGACGGATATCATCCCGGTCAAGCCGGGTCCGGCATCTGTATAGACATCTATCTCCCCGTCATAAGAGTCCGCCAGACAGTCCCGGATTTTCTCCTGATCCCCGTCAAAATATGCCAACGCTAATGCATTGGCAACCTCCATGATCTCCAGCGCATCTTCCGAATAGGGCGGCTGGCTGTCTGAGCCCTGCTCGCTGGCATGCTCTGTCTGCGCCTGCCCGTCCTGCTGTCTCACCTCATCAGATGTATCCGGAGCCTGGTCCTGCTTTGCCGCATCCTCTGATCCCGACATAGTACCGTCTGTCTGCTCCTCAGAGGGCGCAAATCCATCCTCCTGCCGCGAAATCTCCTGCTCTCCCTGTGTCTGCCCTTCGTCCGCCTGCGCTTTGGCGCTGTCCGAAGATTCCGTCTGTGTAACGGCACATCCGGTCATCGTCCCCAAAATCAATGTCATACATGCCACAAACGCCAGAAGCAGAAACCCTCTCCTCCTTCCGGACTGCCCCAAAATATTCTGAAACCGTCTTTTCATAACCCTGTCACCTCCGCAAAATTGTGTTGTCAACAAACCTGTCTTTTTAGACTGCCTGTCAAGGCTCGACATCAGCGTCTCTGTGTACGCTTTCCGTCCGTCATAAGAAATACCCTGAATCACTCTCTCGTCACAGGCGAGCTCCATGTCGACCGCCGCCGCCCTCTGCATCAGCGCGATCGCCGGATTAAACCAGTGGACAGCCCTCGCCGCCATAAACAAAAACTTGAAAAAGGTGTCATGCCGTTTGAGATGGATCAGTTCGTGCTTTAATATAAAGAACAGTTCCGTCTCACTGTACCTGTGGTCCGGTATGACCAAAAGCGGCTTGAAAAAGCCGATGATCATGGGGCTCGCCGCATCACGGTATCTTATTGCCGGAATATCTCTCTTTATCCCCAGCTCTTTTCTCAGAACAGAAAATTTCTCTGAAATAAGCCCATCCTCCACATAGATCCCCCTCCTGACGATCCGCGCCCTCAGGCGGGCATAACCACACAGATGCACCAGAATAATGCCGGCGAATACCACAAGCCAGACCACAGCGGCAGCGTCCAGCGCCGTGATGGAGGCGGCTCTCTCCTCCAGCCGAGACATGGCAGGCATGGCATTTGCGACATTCACAGCATCCGCCGCGGGAGACATTGCAGCTTCCGTCATCCGCACCGGAATCCGCATCTCGATCTGCCGGACGGGCAGGCTGATATTATAGGGAACGACCAGGCGGACAGCCAAAACAATCCAGATATAATACCGCCATTTCGCCGCATACCGCTTTTGCAAAAACGGCGAAATCAACAGCAGGATCAGTATAGCCGCACCTGTCGATAAGGAAATCTCGATAACCGATAACAGTATCTCATTCAAAAGTCTCATTCCTCTCCATCTCCTCTTTGTTATACGTCTGTATAATATATTATGCACTTGTATAATGGATTTGTCAAGTAATATTAGAAAGTGGGAAATTGAGTAACAGTTCAGCCTTCCAATATTCCGCGAGTAAAATCGCTCTGAAAGCGATTTTGCGAGTTGTGCAGGCGCCAAAATGCGACTTCGGAGCATTTTGTGTGCATAATGCGTTCGGAGAACGCACGTAACAGTTTAGCCGAATGGCTGAACTGTTACGAAATTGATTTTTGTAAAACAGAAAAATCTTGAATCTTATCCCCTCATATGTTATAGTTAAAAAAGGAAAAGCCAGAGAAGCGGCTTACCCTCAATAAGTTAAAAGCTAATGTTTTACATCAGCCGTCACTATTGTGAGTAGTGGCGGCTATTTTCTTCCCCTGAAAATCTGACAGATCAGACTCACAAGGGCAACAATGAATATACAAAACTGGATCAGATCCGAGTATGTAATATACATTGGCATCGCCCTCCTTTCTTTCGTCCGGAGGGTAAGCCCCTCCGATCATGGAGGGTAAGCCGCCTTTGGCTCTCTGGTTTTCCCATATAGAAATTATAGCAAACCCATCATCCCGCACGCAATACCTTTTATGAAATAAAACACTCGTTTGTCAAAAGCTATCAGATGAAAATAGATTTCCAAGATTCCCGCGCATATTCCTGACAAAATATTGCTTCTTCCCTGCGATTCTGATAAAATTTATATCAATATCTGTTTTGGCTGATGCCAGGCAAGCATGCCCACTTGGCTCGTTGCCCGCGGAAACAATGAAAGGAACAAACATCATGTGCAGGCGTCTCTCCATCTACTTTAAAGAAATGTATCCGATCCTGCCGAGGTTCATCCTCGGGCTGATCATCTTCGGGGAGATCCATTTCATCATCCTGCTGAACGCAGGTGTCAGAGATTTTAAGATCGGGCCTCAGGAACTGATCGGCGGCTTTACTGTGTTCAGCTTTCTATTGTGGCTGCGGATCGCCGACGATTTCAAGGACTACGAACTGGACTGCCGGCTGTTCGCCCACAGGCCTCTGCCCTCCGGACGGGTACATAAAAAGGATCTCGCCATCTTTGTCACAATTCTCATTGCGGTCACCGTGCTGTTAAACCTTCTGTTCATGAACAACTTCGGCTTCTTCCTGTTCCTCTACATCTACGGGACATTGATGTCCCTCTGGTTTTTCAGCAAAAAAAAGATCCAGAAGAGCCTGCCGCTCGCGCTCATCACCCACAATCCGGTGCAGATGATCATGAATATCTACATCATCTCCTTCACCTGTTTCAAGTACGATCTGCCGCTTTTTACATGGGTGAACTTTCTCGCCGCATGGACGCTCTATTTTCCGGCGCTGATCTGGGAGATCGCGAGGAAAATCCGGGCGCCGAAGGACGAGACGGAGTATGTGACCTACTCCAAACTGTTCGGCTATAAAAAAGCCGCCCGCTTTATCCTGATCATCACCTGGGTGGATATCATCACGAATTTTCTGCTGGTGTGGAACTTAAATAAGATCACCGTGCTGGCACTGCTTCTGGATGTGTCCTGGATGAGTATAAAATTTATACAGTTTATGAAAGATCCCACCCGCTTTGCCATTGTGGATAAGGTGGAGAGATATACCTATATCCAGGAATCGCTGATGCTTCTGACGATTCCTGTCTATCTGGTATTCGGTGCGATATGACAACCTGACGGAGGGCTCCCCCATGATCATATATTCTGAGAATTATAAGACAATTCCGCTCGGTTCCAAAGCCCGAAACCTCTTTCTGCTCCTGGGGGCAGGTTTTTTGGTGCCGCCCTTTTTCTGCGTGGACAAAGATTTCGCGGAAGGAGAAGTCCTCTCCCATCTCGCCGAAAACTTTCCGGATGCGGGCGCCTTTTCCGTCCGCTCCTGCGCCTCTTTGGAGGACTCCGCAGGGCATTCCTTCGCCGGACAGTTCAAAACTTTCCTGCGGGTGCCTGCGAAAGATGTCTGTATGCGCATCCGTGAGGTTTTTTCAGATGCGGAGCGCCCCGAAACCTCCTCCTACTGCCTGGCGCATCATCTTGATCCCGCCGCCCCCACGATGCATGTTATCGTACAGGAGATGGTTGAACCGGAGCTCTCCGGCGTTCTCTTTACCGCAAATCCCCAGGGACTGCTGAACGAATCCGTCATCGTCTGCGGAAGCGGCTCCGGCGATCAGGTCGTGGAGGATAAGACGGACGCCACCACCTATTATTACAATCTCACCGACAAAACCTGTTACTACGAACAGACCGGGCTCTCTCCGCTGCTCACGGCAGCGCAGGTGGATGAGCTGATCTCTCTGTCCGGGCAGATCAAAACGCTGCTCCATGAGGAGTGCGATATCGAATTTGCCATACAAAACAAAAAAATATACTTTTTGCAGGCTCGCCCCATCACCTCCATCGACAAAGATGCCCCTGTCATCATTCTGGACAACAGCAATATCGTCGAAAGCTACCCCGGCATCACCCTGCCGCTGACGCAGAGCTTTATCCGGGAGGCGTACTACCAGGTCTTTCGCAATCTGATGCTGCGGCTTACCCGGGAGCCGGAAACCGTGGAAAAGATCGACGATACCTTACAGCATATGGTGGATGCGGCAAACGGGCGCATCTACTACCGGATCAGCAACTGGTATGATGTCCTGTTGTTCCTGCCCTTTCACCGTCGCCTGATACCGATCTGGCAGGAAATGATGGGCGTAAAAAACAGGACGGTAAGTTCCGCCATCGAAGGGCAGATCCGCCGTACCACCCGCCTGAAAACCACCTGCTCCTTTTTCCAGCTTTTGCTCACCTGCCCTGCGCAAATGAAAGGACTGGAGCAGGAATTTCAGGATATCATCCGGCATTTTGGCTCGCTGGATACAACCGGAACAGATAACCGCACCCTGTTAAAATTCTATCGCCAACTGCTGGACCAGACTGTAGAAAAGTGGGATATCACCCTTGTGAATGACATGTACTGTTTTCTCTTCACAGGGCTGCTGAAAGCCCGCCTCAGGGCAAAGCATGTGCCGGACTGCGAACTTGCGGCTAACCGCGCCATATCCAATATCCGGAAGCTGGAGAGCATGCGCCCCATAGAGGCGCTGCAAAAGCTGGCGGCGGAGGCGAAGGATGAACAGACAGCCGCAGAACTGAAAAAAATAGACAGCAACGAAGCTTACTATCAATATATAAAAGACAACGACAATGCTTTCTCTCTGGCATTGCAGGACTATATCCGGGAATTCGGGGACCGGAATGTGGAGGAATTAAAGCTGGAGAGCAAAACCTTCCGCACTGATCCGGTGCTGCTTGTCCGGTGTATCCTGCGGTATGCCGAAACCGCATCCGTAAAAAGCGCTGACTCGGATACCGTACCCTCTGCCGCTCCCCTATCCCTCACCGGCATCTCCGCCTTTTTCGCAGGAAGAGCCGCCGTGGGCATCCGAAACAGAGAGAAATCCCGCCTCTACCGCGGGCGGCTCTACGGCATGATGCGCTCCCTCGCCCTGCAGATGGGCGAAAATCTGTACACTGAAAACAGGATCGCACAGCCGGACGATATCTTCTGGCTTTACATAGATGAAATAGAAGCCGCAGGCGCAGATCTGTCCCTGGATCTTCGCCATCTTATCTCTGCGCGTAAAATACAATATGATGGTTTTTCCTCCCTGCCCGCCTTCTCAAGGCTCATCTTTTCCGGGAAAGTGACGGACAAAACCCCGAAGAAGAGCCGGAAGATGCAGTGCAGACAGTCAGACAGCGCCTATTTTGGCACTCCCTGCTCTCCGGGATGCGCGGAGGGGGAAGCGCTGGTGATCGAACAGCCCTCCCCCGGCATCGACACGAAGGACAAGATCCTGATCGCCAAAATGACCGATCCCGGCTGGGTATTCCTGATCGCCCGGGCGAAAGCCATCGTTTCCGAAAAGGGCTCACTTTTGTCCCACACGGCGATCATATCAAGAGAACTTGGAAAACCTTCCGTGACCGGCGTCGAACACATCACGGAATACATAAAGACCGGGGATACTGTCCGGGTGGACGGAGATACCGGAGTTATCATAAAAATAATGGGGAGATGATCATGAAAAGTATCAGCGAATATCTGGAAGAGGACTATATCAAATGGGCTGACCACCCCTATATCAGCGCAAAGAGGTGGGTAATACCCCCCGGAAACCAAAGCTGCCCCTGCCCTCGGGAGCGCGGCGGCTTTGAGGCGCGCACCTACCGGGAGGTCATAGACGATATCCGCCATCTCTCCAAAGCGCTTTTAGCCCGGGGCTTCGCGCACAAAAACATTATGCTCTGCTCCGAGAATTCCCCCGAATGGATTCTTTTGTACTTCGCCATCATGGGCTATGTGGGCACCTGTGTCCCGGTGGACAAGGAGTGGACCGCTTATGATCTGCAAAATACGTTGTCCGCCATCCCCATCTCCGCCGTCTTTGTATCCCGCTCCCGGATGCAGCGGTTTGAATCCCTGAGAGAGTCGCGCCCCGATATCGCCTGGTTCTGTATCGAAGATACCCTGCCGGATCTGATCGCAGAAGGGCTCTCCCTCTCCCGCCCCCTGACCGGACGGACCGACCTTACAAAGACTGCCATGATCCTCTTTACCTCCGGCACCACCAACGTCCCGAAGGCGATCCCGCTGACGCAGGAGAACCTCTTCGCCAACTGGGACACCCTGTATCTGCGGACGCCCATGACGCAGGCTGATATCTCCTATGTCTTTCTGCCCTTCCACCATGTGTACACCGGCGTGGCAAATATCCTGTACACCATCGTCTCCGGCATGCAGCTCTTTCTCTGCTCCGACTTAAAAGACATGATACCGGAGCTGCTCACCGTCCGCCCCACCGTCGTCTGCACGGTTCCGCTGTTTCTGTACCGGATGTACGAAGCCGTAGACGAGGAACTGTTAAGCGCGCTGCGGCACATCCGCTTCCTCTACTGCGGGGGCAGTTTTACGGAGCCTGCCGTCAAAGAATATTTTATCCGGCAGGGCGTCTGCCTTCTGGAAGCTTACGGCACCACCGAAACAAGTTCCGTCATCGCCCTCGCCGTCCCCGGCGATCCGGACCTTACCGCAAACGGCGTTGTCTTAGAAAATCTGTCAGTAAAGATCCTCGATCCGGATGAAAACGGCGTGGGGGAGATCGTTGTATCGGGGAAAAGCGTATCCCGCGGGTATATAAACCGCAACGACCGATACTCGGAATTTGACAGGGACGGCTATCACACCGGGGATCTGGGATATCTCTCCGCCGATCAGCATCTGTACCTGAAAGGCAGAAAAAAACGCATGATATTGACCGCCAACGGAAAAAATGTCTATGTGGATGAACTGGAGGATATGCTGCTTGAAAACCCGGAGATCAAAGCGGCTGTGGTCTTTGAGGAAAACCACCACCCCGCCGCCTCGCTCACCAGCGGCCTCTCCGAGGACGAACTGCGGGACTATCTCGCCGAGATCAACGCCCGCCTGCCCCGCTATAAACAGATCCGCAGGCTCTACTGTAAACCCGACACCCCCGGAGGAAGAATCAAATGACCTATACCGCTGTCGCTTTCAAAAAAGAAGAACACTACATCCGAAAATTCCTGGAACTTCCCGGCAGGCTCTACACAAAAAAAGAGCTCATGCAGCAGCCGGAGGAAGAGCGGAAGATCCTGGAGGGAACCCATGTGCTGAGCCATTATTTCACCGTATTTCCACTGCTTGTCCTGGATGAAAATGACACACCTGTCAGTCGATGTGTCCTGACTGTCTACCCGGGCGATGAGGAAGCCTTTCTCGGCTTCTTTGAGAGTGAGGATAACGAAGAAGCCGCTTCCCTGCTGCTCGAAAAAGCGGAAGAACTTGCCGCGAAGCAGAACTGTACCGGCATAACCGGTCCCGTGGACGCCTCCTTCTGGATCAGGTATCGCTTTAAAGCCAACTATTTTGACCGTTCCTACACGGGAGAACCGTACAATAAAGAATATTATATCAGACTGTGGCAACGTGCCGGCTATGAGATCCGCGAGCGCTACTACTCCAACCACTACCGCCGGGTGTCGCCCTCCCACGAAAACAGCCTGTTCTCCTCCCGCCTCGCCAGGAAGAGGCAGGAGGGCTACCGGATCGAGAGCCCCTCCAAGGACACCTTTGACCGCGCCCTAAACGAAGTATACGGACTTCTGATCGAACTCTACCGCCGTTTCCCCGCCTATAAGCGCATTGAGCGGGAGGAGTTTGTCTCTCTCTACAGCTACTTAAAACTCCTGATCCGCTATCCCATGGTGAAGATGGCTTATTTTCAGAATACGCCTGTAGGCTTTTTTATCAGTACTCCCGACTACGGAAACGCCGTCTATGGAAAACTTTCGCCTCTCCGCATTCTGCGCATCCTCTTAACCCGCGCAAAGCCGAAATCCTATGTCATGCTCTACATGGGGATCGACAACTCCCACCACGGGCTCGGAAAAGCCATGGCGGAAGCCATCAAAGAAGAACTGCAGCGATCCGGCGTCCCCTCCGTGGGCGCGCTGATCCGTCAGGGCAATATCAACAGAGATTATTTTCAGGAGCTGATCGACTATGAGTATGAGTATGTGCTGCTATGGAAAAAACTGGTCAGGTGATCTGTGTAAAACGGAGGGCGGAAAAGCTGTTCTGCCGCCCTCCTCTTCACGATAGCCGCCAAAAAACCGCGCAACTACAGCGATCCGGCTCATCACCCGCGGAAATCGGAACAGGCGCTCATCAGATCAGCTCAACATCCCCCCGAGCATCCCGCCGCCCACACAGAGCAGCATGGTCGTCGTAAAGTCTGAGGAAAGCTGAGGGAAAGAGCGGTTTACGATGACGGATACCAAAAACAGCACCACAAAATACAGCGCTCCCATCATCGCCCCCCAGAAGAATTTCCTCTTTCCCTTCTTCTTTCCTGTGATAAAGCCGGCAAAAAAGGATGTAACAATATAGACCAGGATAATACAGACGTTCACAACCTTCTCAGACAGATGCAGTCTGTAGAGCAAAAACGCCAGCAAAAGCAAAAGTCCTCCTGTCAGAATATAGGAAAACAACAGGCACTTTAACGTAAATAGGATCTGCGGCATATATTTTCTGGCAACCGACATATTTCCCCCCTTCTCATGGGATGAACCCCGATAAAAACTTTCTAATATTTTCCTTAAACAAATATATGCTTCTTGACAATCCGGTATTACATCTCTAAAATATATCTTGTTTGGAGAATATTTCATCCTTCTGAAAGCCGGCGGGCATATCCAAACCTTCAGAGAGGATTTTACGGCTCCAAAACAGCTTTTATACAGAATCATTCTTGAAAGAAAGGAACTTGCATGGATACCACTGGTGTCATACAACTGCTCATCTTACTCGTTCTTCTGATTTTATCAGGTTTTTTTTCCTCCGCGGAGACTGCGCTGACCTGCGCAAATAAAGTGCGCATGCGTTCCCTCGCCGAGGACGGCAACAAAAAAGCCATCCGCGTCCAGACCATTTTAGAATCCTACAGCAAAATGCTCAGCACCATACTGATCGGCAACAATATCGTCAACATAGGCGCTTCCTCTCTTGCCACGACTCTGACGATCCGTCTGCTCGGCAATCAGTTTGTGGGAATCTGCACCGGACTTTTGACGTTCCTGGTGCTGATCTTCGGCGAGATCGTGCCCAAGACCTGGGCGGGTTCCCACGCCGATAAGATAGCCCTCGCCTACAGCGGCATTATCAGGCTTCTGATGGTCCTGCTGACTCCTGTGATCTGGGTGGTCGACAATATCGCCCGGGGCATCATCCGCATCTTTCATCTCGGCGCGAAGCCCGGCGAGGGCAGCATCACGGAGGATGAACTGCGCACCTATGTGGATGTGGGGCATGAGGAAGGGGTGATCGAATCCGAAGAGCGGGAGTATATCCATAATGTGTTTGATTTTTCCGATTCCACAGCGTCGGAGATCATGATCCCCCGGATCGATATGACTTCCATCTCTTCCTCCGCCGCCTACGAGGAAATTTTTGCGCTGTTCAAGAAGACGATGTACACCCGTATCCCTGTCTATGAGGAGGACTCCGACAACATCATCGGTTTTGTCCATATGAAGGATTTCCTGCTGACAAAGGATTCTCCCCGGTTTAAGGTGAACAAGATCCTGCGCCCGGTCTACTATACCTATGAGCGGAAAAAAACCTCCGATCTTTTGTTGGAACTTCGGGAGAAATCCACCAGCCTTGCTATTGTGCTGGATGAGTACGGCTCCGCCGTGGGGATGATCACCATGGAGGATCTGCTGGAAGAGATCGTGGGTGAGATCAGGGATGAGTACGATGCGGACGAGGCGGAACTGATCAAACAGATCGATGAACATACATACCTGATCGAAGCCGGTATGAAGCTGGATGATGTGAACGACGCGCTGGGCCTTTCTCTGGAATCCGAAGATTTCGATTCCCTCGGCGGCATCATGATCGATAAGCTGGACAGACTGCCGAAGAATAATGAGATCGTCACACTTGAGGATGGCTCCACGCTGCAGGCGCGCGGGATCTACCAGAACCGTATCAGGAAGGTGCTGATCAGGCTGCCGATCCCTGAGGACAAAGAGGACTCTGGGGAGCATTCCCCTGAGGATAACTGAATGATCGCACCCTCTTTCCTAAATCAACTGCAATTTTTCAAAGGCATGGTAAATGCCGTCCTCTGTCACCGCCGGGCAGACCATCCGGGCAATCTTTTTCAGGGAAGGGCTTCCGTCTGCCATACAGACACCGATCTCCACAGCCTTCAGCATCTCTAAATCGTTCATGCTGTCCCCGATAGCGATCGTATCCGCCCTGGAAATGCCAAGGAACTCACATAACCGTTCCACTGCCTTCCCTTTGTTGAACGCTTTGCTTGCCAGCTCCCCGTTCACAATGCCGCAGGCATCTTCGTCCTGAATACAGAAATCAAATTCGTCCTGCAATAGCTGCATGGGCTTTTTCAGGCGCTCCATCCCCCTGCTCATAAACGCCATGCCGTAAATAGGCTCGCCATCGTATTCCGACATGGGGCGGATACCCAGTTCATCCTCAATCTGAATCCGCCACCGCAGCAGCTCACTGTTTGCCTCGGATCGTGCATTTTCCGCCAGGAACTCCTTAAACCCCTCATCGGTATAACTGTTGTTTCTGCCCCCAATGGTGCGGTAAATGCCGCTCTCCTCAAAAACATGCAGCACCCGCTCCTGCTGCTCAGGGTCCATCGGGCAGTCATAGACCACCCTGCCATGATACTCAATATAGCCGCCTGCACTGGCAATCAGGCCGTCAAAACCAAACTCCAGCACGGGGAAGAGCATCCCGTAATTCCTCCCGGAACACAGTACGACTCTGTGCCCCCGACCGCGCGCCCGCCGAACGGCTTCCACTGCCGACGGAGGCGGGACATTTTTCCCCGGTTCCGTCAGCGTGCCGTCAATATCCAGGAATATCAGTTTCTGATCCATGATAACCTCCTTCTATATAACTCATGTTGTACTCGCTTTCATTTTGTTCATTATAATTTTTTCAATCATCTCTGTCAATCCGCCATAGTTCTTTTTCTGTTTTCAACAAAACAGATGGGTTAAATTTATGCAAATTGCCGATTTTTTGTTTTTTTCAACACTTGTATTGACTGGCGTCATCTTACGTGATATTCTCGCTTCAAGATGAACGCGTGTACATTATGTATATTTGTGTAACCTGCCAAAACAAAAATTTTCAAGGAGGAAACTATGAACTACGATTATGCAAAGATAGCAAAAGAAGTTATCCAGGCAGTCGGCGGACCGGAAAACATCAAGTCTGCCGCCCATTGCGCCACCCGGCTGCGCCTCATTGTCGCGGACCGCACCCTGGCTGACGACGAAACAGTCGGCGAGATCGATGCCGTAAAGGGGACTTTCTTCACTGCCGGACAATACCAGATCATCTTCGGCACCGGACATGTGAACCGGGTTTACGAGCAGATCACACAGCTCGGTATCGCCGAGACCACTGCGAGCGAGGCGAAAGAAGCTAAAATGGACGGAAAAAACCAGGTACAAAAAGCCATCCGTACTTTCGGGGATGTCTTTGTTCCGGTCATCCCCGCCCTGGTAGCCACCGGTCTGTTCCTCGGCCTGAAAGGCGCATTGCTCAACGACAACTTTTTAGCCTTATTCGGCATGACCAACGCCGATATTCCCCAGACCTTTCAGGTTCTGGTAGAGGTGCTCTCCGGCACTACTTTCGCTTTCCTGCCCGCCATTGTCTGCTGGTCCACATTCCGCGTGTTTGGCGGCTCCCCGGTGCTGGGGCTGATCCTGGGGCTGATGCTGGTAAACGGCGCCCTGCCGAATGCCTATTCCGTGGCAGATCCCTCCAGCGGCGTGACGCCCCTGATGCTTTTCGGCTTTATTCCCATAGTCGGTTATCAGGGCAGTATCCTGCCCGCCTTCGTGGCAGGTGTGATCGGCAGTAAACTGGAAAAGAAACTGCGGAAAACGGTCCCGGCAGTTTTCGACTTTATGATCACGCCATTTCTGGTGCTGTTCGTCATGCTGATCCTGTCTCTGTTGGTGATCGGACCGCTCCTGCATGCACTGGAGAATATCCTGCTGGTCATCGTAGAATATGCGCTGGAACTTCCCCTCGGCATCGGCGGCCTGGTGGTGGGTTTTTTCTGGTCCATCATCACCCTCACAGGTGTCCACCATATCTTCAATATGCTGGAGATCAGCCTGCTGGCAAGCACCGGCTTTAACCCGTTCAACGCTATTTTGTGTATGTGCGGTTTTTCCTCCGCCGGCGTATGTCTCGCCATCTCGATCAAGGCAAAAAAGAAAGAAATCCGCGCCATCGGCCCCAGTGCCACCGTATCCGCCCTGCTGGGCATCGGTGAACCCGCCCTGTTCGGGGTCATCCTGCGCTATGGCATGAAACCGTTTCTCCTGAGCTGTTCCATCAACGGCGTAGCCGGCATGATCGCCATGCTGCTCGGTATGAAGGGAACCGGCAATGGCATAACCACCATTCCGGGGCTGCTTCTGTACATATACTCTCCCTCCCAGCTTGTGATGTATGTGATACTTGCCCTCGCCACCTTTGCCGTAGCTTTCGGCCTGTGCTGGTTCTTCGCAGTCCCTCCGGAAGTCATGGAGGCAGACGCCCCAAAAGGAGCTAAAAAGGAGGTTCCTCCTGCTCCTGCCGCCTTCCCGGATGTGCTCGGCTCTGTGGCGCAGGGAACATTTGTTCCCATGGCGGAGATTCCCGATCCGACATTCTCCCAGGGCATCCTCGGCGTATGCTGCGGCGTTGAGCCGGATATCGGCAAAGTATTTTCTCCCATGGACGGCACCATCTGTCAGCTCGCTGATACGCTGCATGCCATCGGCATTGAAGCTGAGGGTGTGGAACTGCTCATCCACGTAGGCATAGATACCGTAGATATGAAAGGCGACGGTTTTGAGAGCCATGTCAAAGAAGGGCAGGCAGTAAAAAAAGGAGACCTTCTTCTGACCATGGATCTGGAGAAGATCAGGGCAGCTGGCCATGCTGCCACCATCATGGTCGCAGTTACCAATTCCGACGACCTTGCCTCTGTCGAAGCCGCGGCGTCCGGCAGCCTTAAGCCCGGCGATAAACTGATGTGCCTGAAAGCGTGATAAAAAAAAGCCACCCGGATTAAAGGGTGGCTCTTTCCTTCCATTCTTGACAACAGCGGCAGTCAGGCATAAAATATTCCTATATAAAACTACGGATCAGGCAAAATCCAATGAAAGGGAAATTTGTCTGACGCCAAAGGAACCACCCACAATTCCAGGTATGAAGAAAGGAGGGATTGCCGTGGTCAGCATGCAGGATATTGCCGATAAGGCGGGCGTCTCCAGAGTCACCGTCTCCAGAGTCCTCTCAAACCATCCTTCTGTTAAAGCGGAAACACGCCAAAAGGTACTCTACTGGGTCAAGGAACTGGACTATGAACCCAATCTCATCGCCCAGAGCCTGGCGGGAAACAGGACGAACATCATCGGCGTGCTGGTTCCGGAAATTGCCTATCCCTTTTTCAGTGAAATCATAGAATCTATAGAAAACGAGGCATTTTATGAAGGTTACAGCGTAATCATCTGTAATACGCACCGCAGTCTGGACAAAGAAAAAAATATTCTCGCCCAACTGCGCCAGCGAAAAGTGGACGGCGTGATCGCGGTTCCGGTTTCCACAAAGCAGAGCCTGCCCGCTTATCAGCGCCTGCAGATTCCGACGGTGATGATCACCAAGAAGATGGACGGATTCAGCAGCGTATATATTTCCCATTATCATGGCGGCCAGCAGATAGCCAGACATTTTCTGAACATGGGTTTTCAGAAAATAGGCTATATCGGTCCCACCAGAGAGTCTACCTCCGCCATAAAATACGCGGGATTCCAACAGTATCTGTCCGCCAGCCGGATCAATCTGACGGATGTGATCGAGTGTCCGGCGCCGGAGAATATGAATGCCAGCCTGGTCTACAAGCTGGTAAAACAATACGCCGCAGATTCGGGGCTGCACTGTGAGGCATATCTCGCCAACGATGACATCACTGCCTGCGAAGCCATCGCCGCTTTCCGTGAACTGGGTTACGCCGTCCCGCAGGATATCGCCATCGCCGGTTTCGACAACTCTCTGCTGGCAAAGGAAATCAACCCAAAGCTCACCGCCCTGGCTCAGCCTTTGGATGAGATCGGGAAAAAATCCGTGGAAATCCTGCTTGATCAGATCAGCAATGATACGGAGCCGCGTATGTATGAACTGGAATCCCGCGTCATTGCCAGAGAATCTACCATCCGCTTTGTATCCGCAGGGCAGTAAGGTATTGTGCACCTGCCCTTTTTTTGTGCCCAAAATATGGATTCCGCTTTTCTGCATTCGATTTCTTTCTTTTCAGTACATCATTCCCCGCACATTTCATGCCCTTCATCCGTCAATCATAGTGATACCGAATGAACCTGTATCTGTTGTCGCCCTGCCCCGGCAAATACCATCCGTCCAAACGCCGGGAAAAGCGCAGCACCTTTACCGCCCACAGGGGGGAAACCCATGTCCACAGACCACAGCCGCGCTTACCGCGACGGCATACTGATAGAAAAACAGTACGACAAAATATACCGTTACTGTTACTTCAAACTGCATAACAGGGAACTCGCCGAAGATATCACCCAGGAAACTTTTCTGAAATATCTGGAGAGATATCGCTTTTCCTCCCCGGAGACAGCGCTGAAATATTTGTACACGATCGCAAGGCATCTCTGCATCGACCAATACCGCAGGCATGCCGTCCTGCCCCTTAAGGAAACCGCAGAATATCATGCGGCATCATCTCCAAACAGAAAAAACGGTTCTTCTCTCTCGGGACAAATCAGTGCACCCTCCGGGGAAGATGCACTGCTCACCGCGATCGCGGTCCGCAGCGCGCTCGGGGAGATGACGCCCGAGGAACAGGAACTTCTGCTGCTCCGCTATGTCAACGAGGTACCCGTCGGCGTCATCGCAAAATTGTTCGGCATATCCCGTTTCGCCCTGCGGCGAAAACTTCTCGCGGCATCTGAGACATTGAAAAACAAACTCGGAGAGGAGGATTTTTTATGAACTCTGTACTGAAAAAAGAATTGAAAAAAGCCTTTGAAGCGCCCGCGCCCGCCCGCCGGGAGGCATTTTTGCAGGAGTTTGCAGAGCCCGCCGGGATCAGCCTGTTTTCGTTTCTGCTGATTCAGGCGCAGTATATCCGAAAGCGGACTATCAGCGTTTCCATCTGCGCTTTCGCGGCAGTCCTGTTCGGAAGCCTGATACTTCTCGCTGATATGCTTCGGGCGGTCTCCGCATTCACTCCCCTGCTCGCCCTCACCCTTGTCGCGGAGACCGGGCGCTCGGAACATTACGGGATGGCGGAGCTGGAAATGGCGACCCGCTTCTCCCTGAAAAGCACGCTCCTCGCCCGCCTCGCTATTCTGGGAACGGGGGACCTCCTGCTGCTCCTTTTGCTTTTTCCCTTAAGCCTCAGAAACAATGATACATCCCCCCTGCGGGCAGGGCTTTTTATCATCACGCCCCTTCTGCTCTCCACCTTTCTCTGTCTGCACATTGTGCGCAGACGGAGAGACAGGGACGGCGTTTATCTGTGCACAGGCGTCTGTGCATTCGTCAGCCTTATCACTTTCACGCTTCACCATAACAACAATCCTGTTTTCCTGTGGCTTCTCGAAGAAAGCTCCTGCGCGGGATGGATCGCCGCCGTCATGCTTCTCTTCGCCGGCACCGTAAAACAATATCAAAATCTGATCGACCGGGAGGAACTGGTATGGAACTGATCATGGACCGTGTGTCAAAACAATATAAGAACAAGATCGCCGTGGACAGGATCTCACTGACGCTCTCCGAGGGCGTCCACGGACTGCTGGGGGAAAACGGAGCCGGAAAGACCACGCTCATGCGCATGCTCTGCGGCATCTTAACGCCGGACAGCGGCACTGTCACCTTCGACGGCATGGATGTCAGCGAGGAGGCATACCGGGCGCACCTCGGCTATCTGCCCCAGGACTTCGGCTATTACCCGGAGTTCAGCGCCGCGGACTTTCTCCGGTATCTCGCCGCATTAAAAGGCATTCCAAAGCAGAAGGCAAAACAGAAAGCGTCAGAACTCCTTGCGCTTGTATCTCTGTCTGACGTCGCCCGAAAAAAGATCAAAACCTTCTCCGGCGGTATGAAACAAAGGCTCGGCATCGCCCAGGCGCTGCTCAATGATCCGAAACTCCTCATTCTCGACGAGCCCACGGCGGGGCTTGATCCGGGGGAACGGGTGCGCTTCCGCAGCCTGATCGAAACGCTCGGGAAAAACAGTATTGTCTTATTGTCCACCCACATTGTCTCCGACATCGAGCATATCGCGGATCAGGTCCTGATCATGAGACAGGGACAGCTCATTTACCAGGGAAAATGGGATGAGACAAAGGGGGATCTGGAAGATTTTTATCTGAGGGAGACCACAGCGAAATAAGCGGCAGGCAAAATCTGACCCTTCGCTCGCCTTTTCATCACAAAACATTTCAGATATGAGGTAAAAAATGGAATATTTAAGCACACTCTATCGATACGAATTAAAAAAGATCACCGGGAAAAAGATTTTTTGGATAACATTGTTTCTAAGCCTGCTTGTCGTCGCAACCATCCCTCTCCTGCCGCTGACCGGAAAATCCTATGTGGACGGCGAAGTGACCGACACCCATTACCACATGTTCCGGGTGGATCAGGCGCATGAGCGGGCTCTCTCCGGCAGAGCCATCGATCAGGCTCTGTTATCGGAAACCGTCTCTGCCTACGAAAAAATTCCCGATCCCGAGGGGCGCTATACGCTGACGGAGGAGTACCAGGCATGCGCCCGCCCTTATGCCGCCGTCTTTCAACTGATCAGCCGGTGGTTCGACCAGCCTGTTCTGAAAGATATTCTGGCTCTTGAGGTCACGGAAGAATCCTTCTACGAGGCGCGCCTTGCTTTTCTGGAAGAAGAATGGCAGGGGCAGTTTTTGACAGAGCGGGAAAAGGCATTCTGGCTTCAAAAAGAGGCGGAAATTTCCACCCCCTATCTCTATTATTACCATGAGGGCTACACCATGCTGCTCAAATCTTTCAACACACTCTGCGTCCTGATCCCGCTCTTTGCCGCCATATGCCTCCCCGGCGTCTTTGCGGAGGAACATACGCGCAGGACGGACCAGCTCATCCTCTCCGGCGCAAAGGGAAAGACCACCGTATATCTCGCCAAGATATCAGCCGGCGTTACGGTCTCCCTCGCCTCCTGCGCCCTTATGGTGCTCGCCTCCGCCATACTTGCTCTCGGCATCTACGGTACGGACGGCTTTGCCATGCAGCTTCAGGCGACGCCCTACCCGTTCTCCCATCCGCTGACCATCGGCGCAGCCTGCCTTATCATGTGCGGCATCTCGCTGATCCTCTCGGTTTTTATCGGCATTTTCGTCATGGTGCTGTCGGAATGCCTCCAAAACGGCATTGCCGCCATGTCGGTCACAGTGGCGCTCATCCTCATCGCCCTGCTAGGCAAAGTGCCCGCACAGCACCGGGTCCTCTCCCAGCTCTTTTGCTGGCTGCCCTTTTCTTTTCTGAATATCCGGAATGTCTTTGATCTGAGAACGCTGCCTGTTTTCGGGCACTGCCTGCTCTCCTGGCAGATCGTGCCGGTACTTTATCTTCTCTCCTGTGCCCTGCTCGCCGCTGCCGGCAGGAGAGTTTATCAGAGATATCAGGTGTCGGGGAGATGATATTAAAAAGCAGGTCAAACTGTAACCAGTCCCCGGCATCATAATATCCCTGCAATTCTCTGAAATCATTTTGCAGTCCGACAGGAAGGTCCATGGGCAGGGAGATCGACATATCATTATACATGCTGCCTGCCCCCTTCTTCCTTTTTCAGTGACCCAACAGCTTCCCCTATCATCTTTTTTCCTGCCGTTCCTTCGTACATTCTCTGGTTCTGTTCATATCCGTTAAAGTCAGCTATTTCTGCGGTCTTTTCCCGCATCCTCTCCAGTTGACGCCTTTTCATCTGCGCCCGCTTTTCCAGATATGCTTCCATGCGTTCCTTCCTGTCAACTTTTTTATCATCCATCCTCTTATAAAAACTGCTCCGGGAACGGGCGTAAAATTCCGCATCATTGTTGACAGACCAACTGTCCGCCCTGTAATCCCCGGCGGTGGCGCCCACTGTGATCACCATGGAACAATCGGGAGCCGGCGCAACGGAACCGGTCATATCACGCCTGATCACAGACAGCATTTGTTCCCTGTACTCTGGATCAGCCTTCATATTCCGAAACGCTTCCTCCGATATGTTGATCGCCACATTTGCTATCGTTCTATCCTTTGGTATTTTATCGATTTCGGCGTAAAATTCTCTTTTGAAAGCCTCTATCTCTTCCTCCTTTGATACTTCCCGCGCACCTGCGGTTTTCTCTGACGGGGACTTTATGAGCGCATCCAACTTCTCCCTGACAGCCTCTCTCGCCGCCCGGTCCATCTCCTCCGCCGTCCTTGCCCCGCCATAATCTGCCAGCGCATACGGATCGTTCAGCGCCACACCGGAACCCGTCAGCATCGCCCAGAGCTGGTGATGCGTCCATTGCCGCTCCCCCACAGGGATATCCGGATCGTAATAGTCCGACCAGGGAGATAAGTATTTCCCGGCAATGTAGGCAAGGCTGTTCACCGGGGCAGACACCGCTTCCCCATAAGCCCCGGCATAGTAACGCCTGATATGCTCCTCCTTCTCCTCAAGCTGTCCCAGATAGGACTCAAAATAAGTTTTGCGGGCGATAGAACCGTCCGGATCAACCGCCCGGTAAGGAGAAATTTTCAGTTCAGCCTGATTTTCACGCTGCCATGTTTCCAGCATCCCCATAAAATCCTCCCTGGTCATGGCGCTGATCTGCTTTTCCGTGATATCCGCAAACGCCTCCAGATACGCCCGCCCCTCCCGGGATATGATCGCCTGGTCCTTTCCCGCAGCGGAAGAAATCTCTCCTCTTTCTCCCTCCGACGCCGCAAAACGGGCGGTTCGGAGAGAAGAAACATAATGCTCATAAGCCGTCGATGTGACATTCATAAAAATCCCCTTCCTTTTCCACACATGATTTCCACAGAGTTTTCCGGCGGCGGTACATTCTGCACACAGCCTTCCTCAGTTCCCTCTTCTCCTCTTTATATCGGCAGCGCTTCTGCATATCCAATAAAAAGGGAGTGAAACCCCTCGGAAACGGAACGAAACTTCTACTTCTTATTTACCGTTTGCCGCTCTGTATATCCCGACCATGTCCTCCAGCGTAAGCCGCCTTGCGGAACCGGTTCTGCCGCCGGATGCCCTGAGACATCCTTTTGCCATCTCTTCCATCTGTTCGTCGGTCGGCTCGATCCCCAACTCCCTGAAATTGACCGGCATACCGATACTGTGGTAAAAGTTTTCCATGGCTGCGATCCCCATGAAAGCAATCTCTTCCTCCGAAGCTTCCGCTGTGATTCCCATCACATTTCTCGCGTAGCGGACAAATCTCGGCAGGGCATCTTTATAGACCGTTCTCGCCCAGCTCGGCCAGATCGCGGAAAGCCCGGCTCCATGCGTCACATCAAACATTCCACCCATCTCGTGTTCCAGTTTGTGGGACATGAAATCTCCCCCGTCATTTCCGCATCCTGTAAGGTCATTATGGGCAATGCTTCCCGCCCACATCACTTCCGCCCTCGCCTCGTAATTCGCAGGATCATTGTGAAGGATCTGCGCATTTTTCATAACCGTGCGCAAAAGTCCTTCCGCCAGCGCATCTGTTATCTCCATATTGCCGCCGTTCGTAAAATAGCGCTCCATCGTATGCATCATAATATCCACACAGCCCGCCTGCGTCTGATAGTCCGGCAGCGTTTTCGTGTATTCGGGATTCATAACGGCGAATACAGGCCTTGCAAGGTTGTCGTCATATGCCCGTTTTTCTCCCGTCATCTCATTCGTGATCACACACCCTTTGGATGTCTCGCTGCCCGCTGCGGCGATCGTCAATACGCTCCCCACCGGCAGACACTTCTCTGCCGTCCTCTCCTGTGCAAAAAGTTCCCACACATCTTTCTCCGGCTCAGCCAGCCCGTATGCGATGGCTTTGGCGGTATCGATGGAGCTGCCCCCGCCGACGGCAAGAAGAAAGTCCACATGCTCCCGCTTCCCGATCCTGATCCCTTCATATACCTTGTCGAGATGAGGATTCGGCACAACGCCCCCGAGCTCCTGATGCCGGATACCCGCTTCGTCCAGAGACTCACCCACTGTCTGAATGAGCCCCGACCTTATCGCGCTCTTTCCCCCATAGACGATAAGCACATTTGTCGCGCCGTATTCCTTTGCCAGTTTTCCAGCCTCCCTCTCGCAGCCCTTCCCAAAAAGAACCCTCGTCGGTGAATAGTACTCAAAATTGTTTGCCATAACAGAATCTCCTTTCCGCTTTGTCTGATGAACAGTTAGAATATATACGGCTCTCTCTCATCGCCGATGTCACAAGTATACAAAGTTTTTTATTTATTTCATTTGATTATTCAGACAGATTATAGTATTATTCCGACAAGCATGTTATTATGGTACAAAGACGGATCATATTGCGGGAGAATTTGATATGCGCTCATTTGAAACGGATGAAAATCTGATCGAAAAGATCGAGGGAATGACCACGGAATATCCCTATTGTATGCACCAGAGGGATCTGACGGACATCGTGATCCCCTGGCACTGGCACGAAGAGCTGGAACTCGGATACATTGAGAGGGGCACCTGGCAGATCCGCACCCTCAATGCGGAATACACCGTACATCAGGGCGACGGTTTTTTTGTCAACTCCAATGTCATGGACATGAAAAAAAATGCCGCGCCCGGCAGCTGCACCCTGGAAGTCAACCATATTTTCCACCCTGTTTTCCTCAGCGGGCATTTTAGGAGCCGCTTTGAAACCAGGTATTTGAATCCCATTATCAAAAACCGCCGGATCGAAGTGCATATCCTGCGCCGCGGCCACGAACCAGCCGACCAGATTCTCTCCAACCTGCGGAAATTAAAAGATATACAGGCACAGCCCGACACAGAATTTGCCGTGAGAAACCTGCTCTCGGAGAGCTGGATGCTGCTGATGAAAGATATTCGGATCTCAGCCACCGCTGATACCGGCATCAACACCGAGAGCCAGCATAGGCTGCGCAGTATGATCTCCTATATTCACACGCACTACCATGAAAAGATGACGCTGACGCAGATCGCTGACAGCGCCGCAGTCAGCGACCGGGAGGCGCTCCGCTGTTTCCGCAGGCATCTGCAGCAGAGCCCCTTTGAATATCTGATCAGCTTCCGCCTCAATCAGGCGAAAAAAATGTTAAAGGAAACAGGCCAGTCCGTGACGCAGATCAGCTATCAGTGCGGTTTCTCGGACAGCGCCTATATGGGCAGGCTCTTTAAGAAAACCTTCGGCATGACGCCGCTCGCCTACCGGAACATGCAGGATAACGCAAAGACGCCATAGAACATCGCTTCTATGGCGCCGCAGTCACTGTCTTTTTTTGTAATGCCCGATCTCAGTCTCCGGGAAATGTTCTTTCAGGTATGCCAGCACCTCCCGCACATCCTCCGCATGTTCCATGCGCAGTTTGTACTCCCTTCCCTGCCCATCGGTCAGCATCAGATAGTGCTCGGTCACAGGAAGGTCTCCTGACTCACCGCTCTCGATCCGCAGATACGCCTTTTTGATCTCCTCATAGGCGATGGCTTTTATCCGGATAAAATAACGGTAAAACAGAAAGTGTTCCCCCAGCCTGGCTTCCGCCGCCTTTTTCCCCCTCCGAAACTCTTCCCTGAGCGCCTCCTCGGCAGCGCTCCCGGCAAGCAGCTTTATTTTCATACAAAGTTTCTCCTCTTTTCATCTGTTCTGTATCTGTGGTAAATATACTATATCATTGCCTCGTACCTTCGTCAAATATGGCTCTGTCAAAGATTCTTATCCATGCAATATTGTAATAGCTGAATGAGAATCTTTCCTTGCTTTCATCACTATTTTTATATATACTCAAACTGTCCGGAAAATTTGTGATAAAGAGAGGCGGCAGCCTATGAAAATCAGATCAGGAGGAAATACAGATGAAATTATTTCATAAGAACCAAAAACCAGATAACAGGAAAGAATTTTCCATAGACAGCCTTGGCATTGACACCGGAAGCTGGTTTCAGGTTTTTTCGGCATGCCTGGGGAAAATGATGGCGATACAGACCGCGTGCAGCGAGCAGGTGGTGAAAGGGCAAAACTGGAATGTCGATTTCTCCGAGGGCGTCATCTCTTTCGGCAGTCAAAAATACCCCCTTCAGTTTATCGGAAGCGAGGCGATATCGAGCAATACATGGCTCTGGGGATGGGAAAATATCAACGGTTTTCCTGAAAAGATCCTCCAGACGGCTCTGCGCACAAAAGAACTCGGAGAGCGTTTTAAACTGGAGCCGCTGACAACCGCGGAATTTGCCCTGGACGATACCTTCAACGGGCATAACCTTTCTATCGTAACCTGCGGCATGGCTGACAAATACTGCTACTACAGAGGACCGCACGGCGGCGGGGCAATCTTTGTCGCATTTTCAGGTGTTCCCGATTCCGTGTTTGCCCCCGTGGATGTCCAAAATTTTGTATCCATAACAACAAAATGCATTCAGCAAGTCCATGTGGATCACAAGATCTTTGTGGAAAGCTTTCTTCTGTGGAATCATACGGAATACGAATGGAAACAGCAGACACTGATCGCTCATTTTCAACAGGATCTGAACATAGAATTTGAACATGCCGGTGAATTTATACGGATCTGCTCCATAAAAACCGTATTATAGCGAAAGCAGAAAGTCTGTCCGCATTTCCTATAGAAACTATATTAAAAAGAGAGGTTCCACAGAACGCACACCCGTTTCCGTGAAACCTCTCCGAATATTTTAGCTGACTTATATTTATAGTAGTACCATGAAGCAGGGCATGATGGTTTAGTTAGCACCTTAGCTCCTCCGCATTTTATATTTCTCACGGCGTACGGTATCATTAACTAAACATTGGTTCATCCCATTCAGCTTCACTGTCACTATTCCTGCTCCTTCACCGCGATCCCCAGCTCATCAAGCTGCGCCTCGTCCACCACGTTTGGCGTCTCGCACATCAGATCCGAGGCATCCTTCACCTTCGGGAAGGCGATCACTTCCCGGATGCTGTCCGCGTGTGCCAAAAGCATCACAAAACGGTCCACGCCGTAGGCGAGCCCAGCGTGAGGCGGCACGCCGTACCGGAAAGCGGAGAGCAGATAGCCGAACTTCTCCCACGCTTTCTCCTGTCCGATGCCCAGCACCTCAAACATCTTCTCCTGGATATCGTTCTGGTGAATCCTGACGGAACCGCCGCCGAGCTCCACGCCGTTTAACACGATATCATAAGCTTTCGCGCGCACCCTGCCCGGATCGGAATCGATGTACTGCCAGTCCTCCTCCATGGGCATCGTGAACGGATGGTGCATCGCCATAAAGCGATTCTCCTCGTCGGACCACTCAAGGAGCGGGAACTCCGTCACCCAGAGGAAGTTGAACTGATTCGGATCGTACAGGTTAAGCTGTTTTCCAAGCTCCAGACGGAGCTGTCCGAGGACGCCCCAGACGATCGTATTTTTATCCGCCGCAAACAGCAGAAGGTCTCCGTTTTCGCCGCCCATGGCTTTGATCAGCGCCGCCGTCTGTTCCTCGGTCAGGAATTTCGTGAAGGAAGACTTCACCGCGCCGTCCTCCCCGATACAGAGGTAAGCCAACCCCTTCGCACCGCTGCCCTTCGCCATATCCACCAGCGCGTCGATCTTCTTTCTGGGCATCGCCCCCTGTCCCTTGACATTGATGCCCCGCACGGAACCGCCGCTTTCCAGAGCGGAAGTGAAGACACCGAATCCACAGTCCCTCACCACTTCTGACACATCTGTCAGTTCCATGCCGAAACGGGTATCCGGCTTGTCGGAACCATACCGGTCCATCGCCTCCTGCCATTTGATCCTGGGCAGAGGGAGCTGTACCTCCAGCCCGATGCTCTCTCTGCACACATACTGGATCAGCCGTTCGTTCACATCCAGCACATCCTCCACATCCACGAAGGAAAGCTCCATATCCGCCTGGGTAAACTCCGGCTGCCTGTCCGCCCGCAGGTCCTCATCCCGGAAGCACCTTGCGATCTGGAAATACCGGTCGTAACCGGAACACATCAGGAGCTGCTTGTAGAGCTGGGGTGACTGGGGCAGCGCATAGAAATTCCCCGGATGCACTCTGCTGGGCACCAGATAGTCCCTCGCCCCCTCCGGCGTAGAACGGCACAGGATCGGCGTCTCGATCTCCAGAAAACCTTCCTTTGCCATAAATTCCCGCATCGCTGTCACCATCTTGCTGCGCAGCATCAGTTTTTCCTGAATATCAGGCCGTCTCAGATCGAGGTATCTGTATTTTAAGCGGATCTCTTCCTTCGTCCTGCTCTCCGCCTCGATGGGGAACGGCGGCGTCTCCGCCTCCGCCAGTATGCGCACCTGCTTTGCCCGCACCTCGATCTCGCCGGTGGCAAGGTTTTCGTTCACCGCGCCGCCGCGCTTTTCCACAACGCCTGTCACCGCGACCACAAACTCGCTGCGCATCTTCTCCGCCTTCGCGAAAGCTTCACTCCCGCAGTCCGCCTCCTCAAAGATGATCTGCAAAATGCCGGAACGGTCCCGCAAATCCACAAATATAATACCGCCCTTGTTCCTCTGTTTCTGCACCCAGCCCATCACGGTGACGGTCTCCCCCGCGTTCGCCGCCGTAAGTTCCGCACAGCGATGGCTCCTTTTTAATCCCTGAATTGATTCTGCCATGATTCACCCTTCTTTCTTTGGAATATATACCGCCTATAACAAGACGCTCCCTCAATACTTCAGCGCCTCCCTGTAAAACTCCTCAAACTCCGTATATCCCTGCTCTTTCAGCTGCTCCTTCTGGAATTTCTTATTCTTGTTCATCCGCGCGACAAGCACTTTCTTCCCGGCCTCCCGCTCCTCCTGCGCCTTGCGCATGACCTTCGTCATCACCTCCGCGGAGACGCCCTTCTCGATCAAATAAGCCGTCTTTTCCGCGGCTCCCGGCACCTCAAAACCGCTCTCCAAAAGCAGCAGAATGATCCGCTCAAAGCCGATGGAAAATCCGCAGGCGGGCACATCCTTCCCGGTGAATTTCCCCACCATCTTGTCATAGCGCCCGCCGCCCCCGCAGCTTCCGCCAAACTCCGGCATGGCGATCTCAAAGATCGTCCCCGTATAGTAGGACATGCCGCGCACCAGTGTGGGATCAAACACCAGGTCAAAAAAACCTCCCTTTGAGGCGTTCACGCTCTCCAAGATCTCCTGAAAACCCGCACTCACATCCGCCGGCAGATACCCCTCCAGCTTTCCTGTGATAAACGCCGCCTTATCCTCCGCCTTTTCCATCTCCTCAAAGAGCCCCAGATACTTTTCCACCACCGCGTCCCCATATCCGGAGGAAAGCAGCTCAGCCTTCACGCCGTCCGCTCCGATCTTGTCCATCTTATCCAGTATAATAAAGACTTCATCGTAACTTTCCTCCGCAAAGCCGCTGTATGCCGCCATCGCCTTCAGGATCTGCCTGTCATTGATGCGGATCTGGAAGTTTTTGAACCCCAGCCTCCCGAGCGTTGTGGTCGTCGCCAGGATCAGCTCGATCTCCGCCAGGTTCGTCGCCTCCCCCAGAATATCGATATCGCACTGCATAAACTGGCGGTACCGCCCTCTCTGCGGTTTGTCCGCCCGCCATACATTTCCCATCTGCAATGCCTTGAAGGGTGAAGGCAGCTCCCCGCTGTGCGCCGCGTAATAGCGGACGAGGGGCACCGTCAGATCATAGCGCAGCCCGCCGTCCGTGATATCCTCCTCCCTCGGATTCCCCTCCAGTTTCAGCTTTTCGCCCCGCTTCAATATCTTAAAGATCAGCTTCTCGTTCTCGCCTCCCGCCTTACAGTTCAGATTCTCAAGATGTTCCACCGCAGGAGTCTCCATGGAAGTAAAGCCGAAGCTCCCGTAAGTCTCTTTGATCACGCCGATCACGTAATCCCGAATTTCCATCTCCCTCGGCAGGATATCCTTCATGCCGGTCACCGGTTTTTTACTCAACGCCATACTCTTTCCCCCTGTACTGTATTCTTCGCTGTCTCTGCACATTTAAACTGTCTCTGCCCTCCGGCAGAGTCCTCCGCCGGGCAGTTGTATTTCTGCTCTATCTTACACTGTATTTCTTTA
Source organism: uncultured Lachnospiraceae bacterium (assembly GCA_910584915.1). Classification (GTDB taxonomy): domain Bacteria; phylum Bacillota; class Clostridia; order Lachnospirales; family Lachnospiraceae; genus 1XD8-76. Next base: position 6,881 of record CAJUDM010000034.1, on the reverse strand, counting down.
CTTTTCAACTCTTTTTCTCTCCTTCGCCTTTTTGATAATATCATCTACGCTGCTCTCCTGCAATCCCTCCCCCTCATATTTCTTTGCGCGAAGCACAGCCTCCCCTGATATTTTTTCCTCCCTCATCTGTTCTTCAAACAATTCTCCCAGGTTTTCCCCGGCAAGCGCTGCTTTTAATACCTGCACGGCATAATCCGATACGCCGTCCCAACCGCCGTATAAATCCTTCACCGCCCTGTCTATCTGTGCATACCCCAACGGCTTTCCCATCTTTTTCTGCTCATACAAAATTCCGATGATATCAGACAGATCCTTCTTGTAACGCCTCCCTGACATCAACTTCATCGCAACAAGATATTCAGCCGTAACGCTCCTGATCTTCAGCACATTGGAATATGTCATGTAATATTTGGAATACTGCACCAGCCTGCCGCTGTAGGAATCAGTCTTTTTCATATCCGTATTCAGCCAACCGTCCGGCAATTTTAATCTGTCCCCCACAGCATTTATCGCTTCCTTCATAGCTGACGACGCCATAATTACAGCATCAATATCATAAGTCATCTCGCGAAAACCATAGTTGAGTAAGATAGCCGCCCCGCCCACCAGTATGATTTCCGCCGGCATACCGGTTCCGTTTCTCCTGCGAAATTCTTTTGCAAGCTCTCTCAGATAATAATCCAGATTCTCCTTCGTAAAAGCTTTATCAACAAACATTTCTGACCTCGCTCTCCACTATATTAAACCTCAAAAATTCAGGAATTGCCTCATTCCAAATCTGTTCTCTTATATCGAGCGAAGCATCCAGCCTCGAAGTGAGCGTTATGTCTCTCGGATACAAAGGTTCCGGCAGTTTATAGTTTCGTATATTATTGTAGTTTTCACATAACGGCAAATGGTTTTCCCTGCTGAGATAATCCAGCATCGCCAGCAGATAAAAACACTCAGGATACCATTTCTTCTCCCAGTAAACTGTGATGATATCCCCCTCCAGGGTCTCAATAATAAAGTCCATATCCCCCTTGTCCTTCACCATATGACAGACATTACTCTTAAAAATTTCAAAATCACTGCGGTCGGATAACACCTCTTCTTCTATTATGGAATCTTTCAGGAGCTCTTCCATTCCCATATTCAACGCCCCCGCCAGTTTATATACCGTTTCCGCCGTACACTTTCGTATCTGAGTCTTACCGCTTACGAGTTCCAAAAGCGTTGTATATGGTATACCGCTGATTCTGGCACACTGATAAACTGACATATTACGTTCTTTTAACAGTAATTTCAATCTCATATTACGCTTTCCTCTTTTCTGCTTCTTATGCTGCTATTGCAATAGCATAATGGTATTCCGTTATAGTGTCAAGCGCAGACAGATTATTTATTACCAGTATTCACCATAAGAATGACAAAATAAATATTGTTTTTTTGATTTATGTGGTATAATAAATGAAATTATCTGGTTTTCGATTCTATGTAATACAAAAGGAGAATTTTGACATGAGTGAGACATTCCATATTATCAGCGATGGTTCCTGCGACCTTCCCCCGGAGCTTGCCAGGGAAAAAAATATCACAATCGTACCTTTTTATGTCTCTTTCGACGATGAGCACTACCTGAAAGAAAATATAGATATCACTGTCAGGGATTTTTATCAGCAGATGGTGGACAAAAAAGGCGTATTTCCCAAATCCTCCATGCCCTCCGTCAGCGATTACGAGGAAGCCTTCCTGCCTTTCGCAAAAGCCGGGATGCCCGTGATCTGTATCTGTATCACCACAAAGTTCAGCGGTTCCATGCAGTCCGCCTTAAACGCCAGAGCCCTGATCCTGGAACGATACCAGGCGGCACAGATCACGGTGATCGATGCCACCGTCAATACCGTATTGCAGGGACAGTATGTGCTGGAAGCCGTATCTCTGCGCGATAACGGCATCGGCTATCGGGAGGCAATAGACCGCCTCGAGAAGATAAAGAGCACCGGCAGGATCTTTTTTACGGTGGGAAATATGGAATACTTAAAACACGGCGGCAGGATCGGAAAAGTGGCGGCTCTCGCCGGCGGTATCCTGGATATCCGCCCTGTTATCACGCTGAAGGAAGGCGAGATCTTCCCCTCCGGCATCGACAGAGGCAGAAAACGCACTCTCCAAAAGGTGATGGAGCTTTTACTGGAATACCTGAAAGAGGGCAGCCTTTCCATTGAAAATTACAGCCTTGCCGTCGGATACGGGTACGACATGGAAGAGGGCAAGGCATTCCGCGACCATGCCCTCACAGTTTTGAGAGAAAAAGGATATGCCATCGACGAGATGCCCGTCTATCAGATCGGCGCCACGATCGGCGTCCACACCGGTCCCTATCCGCTGGGCTTCGGAATCATAGAAAAGGGGATACACGCCTGAGATGCCTCCCCGTTTCGCTTCATCCGCGGGCAGCTCCGGCGGCCGCCCGCAATTCATTCTCTAAGAACTACTTTATATAGGGATTGTTCTCCTCGCCCAATGCCGGCTGAAACGCCATGTAACGGCATTTTTTGTACTGCTCGCCGTCCAGCACAAAGGTATATCCCATGACACATTTCGGATTACAGTCATCGGGGTTTATAAGCCGTTTGCAGACGGACGCTTTTCTGATCTCCTTTTTTACCTTCTCGGGCAGCGTATCAAGAAAGCTCTGGTATTCCTGTATATGCTCGGGATAAATCCGGAGCTTCATCCCCGTCTTTCGGGGTACAAATGTCGCCAGAGTCCTCTTACTGTCCTTTAACACATAGGACACGACATAACCGCTCTTTTGCAGTTTTATATCACATTTACAACCGTTTGCTGTCAGATACGCATCGACCTGGCTCACAAAGCTGCGGTTGCGCTCATCAACCGTCTCCATAAACAACTCAAATTTCCCGTCCATAAATTCCTCCATCATCCATTTTCTCACAATAAGCCGTCCTGCGGCACCCTGCGTTTGTTTGTCACAGGTATCCACACCTCATATTGTGCGTTCTGCGGGTCCGGATTTAAATAGACCTCAATATCGGGGGCGTCCGCATACTCATATCCGGATGCCGGAAGCCACTCTGTGATGATCCGCTGCTCCAACTCCTGTATCGACCGGTTTGTGCCCGTCCCGGAAAAGATTGCCCAAGTGGACGCAGGCACGGTGTATTCCTCAAACTCACCCACCGGTTTTGTGCTGGAGACGGCGATAAAGTATTTCCATTGCTCTTTCTCGTTGCAGGCGCTCACGCCCAAAAGCCCCATCGGCGGCGCATCCATCATCCCAGCCAGCTTCTGTATCGTTCCATTTACGGACGCCTCCTGCCACATTGTCGGCACGACCATAAAATTGTTTTCGATGTCCTGATCGAGCGGCGCGGATATGCCTACGATGCGGAACGCTTCTTTTGTCTCGATCCTATAATTCATTTCTGTCGCTCCTTTCACAGCGATTGTAAATACAATGGGGGAAAAAGATTTAACAGACACGCCCTCATTTTTCACGGCGGACGGGGCTATGCCGTGAAAGGATTGGAACGCCCTGTTAAACGCAGTCGGGGAACGGTAGCCGTACTTCTCCGCAACGTCGATGATCCTCTCCTCCCCGCCCTGCAAATCTACCGCCGCCAAAGACATTTTTCTTCTCCGGATATACTCCGCCAGGGTGATACCCGCCATATAAGTAAACATCCTCTGATAGTGATAGGCGGAGCAGCAGGCGATCCGCCCAAGCTGTTCATAGTCGATCTCGCCTGTCAAATGCTCCTCAATATAATTCATGCTCTGGTTTAATTTTTCAACCCACTCCATGTGATACCCTCCCTCTCTGTGCATACTGCGTCCTGCAAGCATAAACTTATTATGATCATTATAAGGCATCTTCTTACATTTTTCCTCTCTTTCTTTGCACAAAAAAGAGAGGCGGCTGCACAAACACGGAAGCAGTATGGGCTTTTGCCGCGAAAAGAATTACTCCCGTGTTTTTTTATGGACAGTAAGCGCACAGGAATCAGCAAGAATATTATACAAAAAAAGCCGGTTTTACTATAACTGAAACCAGCAAAAATGAAAACTGGGGAAGCCCTGTATTGGAAGAAAAATGGGTTTTAAGCTTATGACTGCATGTCACCCGGAGCCGTGCAGGCTATCACGACGCGGCCTATTTTTCTTCCATCTTTAAAAAACTCGTGGGTGTCAGCCCTTCGGAGTATCGGAATCCGGAGGGCTGAGAAAGCTCCTGCAGTATTCTTTTGCCTCCCCCGTTGATATGCCTAATTTATTTTCCAGGATTTTTATTATCTCAATATCGGAAAGCCCAAACTCCTGTCACATCAGATATCTTCTTAATATTGGCAAGCTACATCAGCAATATTTTCGCCTGACTTATTCTATTTTTTTCATATAAGGGAGCCTTTTTCTCACGAATGTGACAAGATAACCAAGAAATCCAAGAAGTTCCCAGATATGTATCTATATACTACTACAAATGGAAGGATAATGCATTATTTGACAGACATTCTTATATTTCTTTGGTAACAGTTCTTTTACGGTATTGCATTATCGCCCACAAAGTGTTAAGATAAATATTCACCTACATAATGTTAAGATGGAAGGAGGACAAAATGGCACAGCAGATTTCTGAATCCGAATTGGTACTGATGAAAATTATCTGGAAGAATGGAGGGGCAGCTTTATACTCCGTCATCATGGAGGAATTGGAAAAAGACAAAAACGAATGGAAGAACAACACCGTACTCACGCTGCTTTCCCGTTTAGGAGAAAAAAAGTTCTTGAAAGTCAAAAAAATCGGCAGGAAGAATGAGTATGTGGCTACGGTAACAGAAGCAGAATACCAGACCATGCAGACCCACAGCTTTCTTGATAAAGTCTACGGCGGGAATGTGAAAAACTTAGTATCAACCTTGTTGCGGCAGGATATTCTTTCGGCAGACGAATTGAAAGAGATTGAAACATTTTGGAGAAAAGAAAATGAATGAGTTTATAAAAATATTATTGTCGCTGTCTGTTTCCGGCGCACTGTTACTGCTTCTCCTGTTGGGCTTGAAGCCGTTTTATAAAGACAGGTTCAGCAAGCGTTGGCAGTATTACATCTGGATCATCGTTGCGCTGCGTTTTCTGCTTCCCTTTACTCCCGACACTGCGATTGTTGGGAGCCTGTTTGAAAAGTTCGACACAGCGGCAACAACGAACGAAATACCTGCAAGCCCCAATGTACCTGTTTCCGCAAACCCGGACAACAGTGAAGCAGAGCCAATACAGCCGGACCGGAATATAACCGTTTCTGTCGTCACGCATGAACCATTCAACAAATATGTCTGCCTGCTTTTTGTCTGGTCAGCATTGGCACTGATCCTATTTGTCCGTAAGGTAACGGTTTATCAAGGCTTTATCCGATACATCAAAGCAGGAAATAAAGAAGTATCGGATATAAAAATATTGAATCTGCTGTCTGATTGTGAAGAAAAACTGAATATCAGGACAAGGGTGGAACTATCCTGTAATCCGCTGATTGCCTCCCCCATGCTGGTTGGCTTCTTTCGACCGGGAATCGTTTTGCCTGCCCGCAAATTGGAAGAGAAAGAGTTGTCTTATATCTTTGTGCATGAGCTGATTCACTACAGGCAGAGGGATATGTTTTATAAATGGCTGATACAGATCGTTGTGTGTGTCCATTGGTTCAACCCTTTTGTATATTTATTGGAAAAGGAAGTGAATAACTCCTGTGAATTGTCATGTGATGAAAAAGTCATATCTGTACTTGACGATACCGCAAGGCGTGAGTATGGGGATACGCTGATTTCCTTTTTGAAGTCAAACAATCCCTACAAAAGTTCTTCCGCTTCCGTCACTTTGACAGAGGGAGTGGAACAGTTAAAGGAAAGGTTAGGTGCGATTATGAAATTTAAGAAAAAATCGAAAGCAATGATTGCCATTACTGCCATTTTTACGGTTGCCGTTTGTGTCTGCTTTTTTGTAACCGGCGCATACGCCGCCCCTGTCAATGATAGTGAATCCTTGTATATAAGTGAAAATCAAGTGGCAGCACCGAACCCCGATTTGACCATTCATATTGATAATGCGCCTGTACTAATAGAAAATAAAAATACAAATATAATATCCGCATCATACAATTCGAGAAATTATGATGTTTCTATCAATCAGTCCTTAGAGGGGGAATGGAATGTAGACATATCAGTGGTTCATTCAAATACGAATAAATCGGTGATCCTCTATATCCCTAATGTAGAATATAATTCTGTAAAAATCGAGATAGATAACGGCATGTATTCCGGTGGGATTTTTAATGCAAAGAATATAATTGCTGACGTTGATAATGGCGGACTGGATTTTTCACTAAGTAAAAATTTTGACGGTTCGGTAAAAGTTGATGCATATAATTCTGTATTCCATTTAGTATCGCTTGAAAATTATAAAAATTTTGATATAGAAATAATTAGTGATAGTGAGTCATTATGCGATGTACCAGGTTATTTTGACTGTATAAATGAAAAATATACTTATGTCAATGGCACCGGTAGAAATTTGATGAATATTTCTTTACAAGGTGGAAGTGTCGGAAGCCTCGAAAAAGAAATAGCCATGGAAGCTGCCGCAGATATTTATGGAAGCGCCGAATCAGATAATAAAAATTCAGTATTTGAAATGGAATTGGACAGATACTATGATGACACAGAGCCGTTTGTAAATGAAAAGCTGTTCTGTGTATCCGAGGATATCAGTACTTTAAAAGCAAAAATTTCTTTTCAAATGGAAGGAAAGAGTGGAATTGTTGAAATAAGAGATAATGAAACAGATGAACTTATCTGGGCAAATACATGGAATGAGAATATTGAAAATGA
>CAJUDM010000033.1 GCA_910584915.1 uncultured Lachnospiraceae bacterium | reverse complement strand
GATCAAGGGGCTATTCTGTCTGTCCTATTCCTACAATAAACTTACGCTATCGAACAGTGGAAAGCTATTGATGGCGCGGAATAAAGGTGGTATAATATAACAAATTTTTTGGGGCACGGTGTGAACCACCGTGCCCTTTTTGAAGAATCATTATGGAGTAGAGAAACAACAGTCCGAAGCGGCAGCGGCATGTATTCCGGATGCCGGACTGACATGAAAAAACAGCGGGAATAACGCAGAAAAGAGGCAGAGATGAAATTTACGGAGGGTTACTGGCTGAGAAGTGAAAGAATAACGGCATCCTATGCTTCCCAGGGATTTTATGTGGAAGAGACAGAGAGCGGCATGCGGGCGGTCTTACCGGAGCGTCCGATCAGAGGGCGGGGGGATGCCATGAACATCTCGACGATCACGCTGGATTTTACGGCTTTTGGTGAAAATAATATACAGGTGACGGCAAGCCATTATGAAGCCTACAGGTCGGATGAGGCGAGGACGCCGCTTAAAAAAGGAAAGGCAGGATTTTCCGTTCACATCACGGAGGAGGAAGCGGCCATGGAATGCGGCGCGGTGACGGTAAGGCTGGATCGAAGTAACGGCAGCTACCGTTTTGAGGCGGGCGGTAAGGCTGTCACAGAATGCGGCTTCCGCAATCTTGGCTATATCCGGTATGACAAAAAGCCCAGCACCATGTTCCCGGAGGAAAACTATCTCTCCGACCGTTATCAGCCCTATATGGTGACTGAACTGTCCTTAAAACCGGGGGAGAGAGTTTACGGGTTCGGGGAACAGTTTACCTCCTTCACGAAGAACGGGCAGGTGGTGAATATATGGAATGAGGACGGCGGAACCTCCTCCCAGATCGCCTATAAGAACATTCCCTTTTATATGACAAACGAGGGCTATGGGATCTATGTGGACCACACCCTTCCGGTTTCTTTTGAGGTGGCGAGCGAGAAGGTGGAGTATGTGGGATTTTCCGTGCCCGGTGAGGTGCTCCGCTATCATTTCATCTATGGCCCCACGCCGAAGGAAGTACTGATGCGCTATACGGATATGACCGGAAAGCCGGCGCTGCCTCCGGCGTGGAGTTTCGGGCTGTGGCTGACCACTTCCTTTACGACGAATTATGATGAAAAGACTACCAGTTCCTTTATTGACGGTATGGCGCAGCGGGATATCCCGCTCAGGGTGTTCCACTTTGACTGTTATTGGATGAAGGGGCTGCACTGGTGTGATTTTGAATGGGATGACAGTACTTTCTCCGATGTGGCGGGGATGATGAAGCGATACAAGGGGGAGAAGGGGTTAAAGATCTGTGCCTGGCTCAACCCCTACGTGGCGCAGGGGACCGCTTTCTTTAAAGAAGGGGTGGAGAACGGTTATTTTCTGATGCGCAGGGATGGCAGGGGTGTAAAACAGACCGACCACTGGCAGCCCGGTATGGCTGTTGTGGACTTTACCAATCCGGCGGCGAAAAAATGGTATCAGGAAAAGCTGCGCAGCCTTTTGGAAGTCGGCGTGGACTGCTTTAAGTCGGACTTCGGCGAGAGGATACCGATTGATGTGACTTACTATAACGGAGCAGATCCCCTCTCCATGCACAATCATTATGCCTACCTCTACAATCAGGCAGTGTTTGAACTGCTTGACGAGGTGAAGGGAGAGAAGGAAGCTGTTTTATTTGCCAGGAGCGCCGCTGCCGGGTGCCAGCAGTTTCCGGTGCACTGGGGCGGAGACTGTTCGGCGACCTATCCCTCCATGGCGGAAACGCTGCGGGGCGGGCTGAGTTTTGCCATGTCCGGTTTTTCCTTCTGGAGCCATGATATCTCCGGATTTGAACAGACGGCGTCCCCGGACATTTACAAGAGGTGGGTACAGTTCGGGCTGTTGTCGAGCCACAGCAGGCTGCACGGTTCCACCAGCTACAGGGTGCCATGGCTGTTCGATGAGGAGGCGTGTGATGTGCTGCGGTATTTTGTCAATCTGAAATGCCGGCTGATGCCCTATCTGTACAGACAGGCTGTGATCTCCCATGAGACCGGGATTCCGATGATGCGCCCGATGGTGCTGGAGTTTGCGGATGAGCCGGGGATGAAGGATCTGGATATGCAGTATATGCTTGGAGAGAGCGTTCTTGTTGCGCCTGTGTTCAGGGAGGATGGAAAGGCGGAATATTATCTGCCGGAAGGGATCTGGACACACCTTCTGACCGGGGCGGGAAGGGAAGGCGGACGTTGGTGTGGGGATAGTTACGATTATTTTTCCCTGCCGCTTTTTGTCAGGGAAAATACGCTGCTTGCCATCGGGGGCGAGGAACGGCTGCCGGATTACGACTATGCGGAAGGCGTGAAGCTGTGCCTGTACATGCTGCATGAGGGCATGGAGGCGGAATGCCTTGTGCCTGACCTGGACGGGAAAACGGTTCTAACAGCATCGGCGGCGAGACGGGATAACAGGATCACACTCAGAGTGGATGCTCTCCGGAAACATCCAGTATTTGTGCTGACGGGGATCAGCCGTGTGAAGGAAGTGACGGGCGGCACGGCGGAGACGAAGGATTACGGGCTTGTGGTGACGCCGGACTGCGGGGAAGTTGTGGTAGCGCTGTAGAAAATACCGGCGTCAGGAGAGGCAGGCAATAGAGCAGACAGGATCGATACCCGGATATGGCTGTGCCGTGTCCGGGTATCAAAGAGTATGGGAGAAAAAGATGACAAAAGTGTCATATTTAAACTTGCGGAGAAAGATAGAAATAGAAGAAAACGGCATATATATTGTTTTTGGCGTTACCAGGGAGAACAGGATCAGGCTTTTGCATTTCTCCGCCCTTCCCTTCAGGGAGGAGGAACTGCGGTTTCCGGAGAAAGAGGATGCGGAAAAAATGCTGGAGGAGGGGTTTCAGCCTGTGCAGCTCAATTTTTCCGGCTATGACAGGCCCTTTGAGCGCCACGGGAATAAATATGTGGTGACGGCGCCGGGGTGGAGCCTGAAGTTTGCCGGAATGGAAGATAGGAGAAACAGGCAGGGAAGATACCTTGTGATCAGGGAAAAGTGTGAGGAGAGCGGCGCGTTTGTAGAGAGTTTTTACCAGTTTTACAGCGGGATACCGGTTGTCAGGATCTGGCAGAGCGTAAGAAATGAAGGCGCGGAGGACCAGACGTTAGAATATATCTCGACATTCAGCTGCAGCGGCATCGGGAAGGGAGGGGAGAAGAAAGCGTTGGATAAACTGTCCCTCCTGATCCCCCATAACGGCTGGCAGAAGGAACTGAACTGGCGGGAATATACGCTCTGTGAGCTGGGGATGCCGGATATGCAGAAGACGGTGCCCGGCAGATCGTCCAAAACGGTTGAAGTGACAAATACCGGAAACTGGTCGGCAAAAAATTATCTGCCGATGGGATGCCTGAGGGATCGGGAGACAGGGGAGGGATTGATCTGGCAGATTGAGCACAACGGTTCCTGGCACTATGAGATCGCGGATCAGAATGGCTATATTGTACTGAATCTGAGCGGACCGACAGAGATCCAGTCCCATTTCAGCAGGCGGTTGAAGCCAGGGGAGAGTTTTGTGAGTGTGCCGGCGGCGGTAGGAGTTTTTCAGGGAAGGGCGGATAACGGTTTTGCCGCGCTGACCAGATACAGAAGGGTCCTGCGCCGCAGAAATGAGGACAATGTAAGCCTTCCGGTTATTTTTAACGATTATATGAACTGTCTGTTTGCCGATCCCACGACAGAGAAGGAATTTCCGCTGATCGATGCGGCTGCGGAGGCGGGCTGCGAATATTTTGTGATCGATGCGGGTTGGTACGCCGACGGAGACTGGTGGGACAGCGTGGGTGCCTACGAGGAGAGCAGGGAACGTTTTCCCGGAGGGTTGAAGGAGGTGACGGACTATATCAGAGAGAAGGGAATGATCCCCGGTATCTGGCTGGAGATAGAAGTGATGGGCATACACAGCCCGAAGGTGAAGGAGATGCCGGAGGATGCCTTCTTTACCCGCCACGGAAAGCGCGTATATGACAGGAGCCGCTTTCAGCTGGACTTCCGCTGCCAGGCGGTGGTCAGACATGCGGATGAAGTGATCGACAGGGTGATCCGGGACTACGGCGTCGGCTATATCAAAATGGATTACAATATTGAACCGGGCATCGGGACGGAGCGCGCGGCGGACAGTTTTGGAGACGGGCTTTTGCAACATGAGAGAGCGTATCTGAAATGGCTGGATGGTGTGTTTGAGCGATACCCGGATCTTGTAGTTGAGAACTGCTCCAGCGGCGGCCTGCGCATGGATTACGCGCTGTTGTCCCGCTGCAGCGTTCAGTCCACCAGCGATCAGGAAGATTTTCGCAGCTATGCGATGATCTCCGCCAACGCGCCCACGGCGGTGGCGCCGGAGCAGGCGGCTGTCTGGTCCTACCCGTTAAAGGATGCGGGGCGGGAGGAATGCGTCTTCAATATGGTGAACGCGATGATGCTGCGGATCCACCAGAGCGGGCATCTGGCGGAGATATCGGAGCAGGGTTTTGCGCTGGTAAAAGAAGGGATAGGCTGTTATAAAGCCATGCGGGGGGATATCCGCCGTGCGGTGCCTTACTGGCCTCTTGGCCTGGCGAAGGCGGAGGATGACTGGCTGTGTCTGGGACTCTGGAATCCCGGGAAGCAAAAAGGATATCTGGCGGTGTGGAAACGGGGCGGGGAGGAGACAGAGAAGGAGATTCCACTCCTGCCGGAGGATATGGGGACATATCGGCGCATGGGTGTCCCGGTTGAGAACAGCCATGCCCCGGGGAAGGATGTGTGTACAGAGGCGTATCGGCGCGAAAGCACAGGACAGGAGAGAAAGGAAGGCATATTCGTTCACCAGATCTATCCGCGGGAGGAGGAAAGCCGTATCCGGTCCTGCGGTGGAGTTTCGATGGTTGTGCGGTTCCCGGACGAGATCATGGCGAGGATATTTCAGGTTGATATAAGGTAGCGGGTGTGTCCCGCGGATATCTGGCCGTGCGTCTGCCACCCCTGGCACCCCGGTAAAAAAGTCGCCTGTGAGATGACCTTTTTTCTTTGAAAAGCTTATATACTGACATCATGCAAAGAAAAAAGGAGGAATCGAAGATGAAGAAAGGACTTACAGAACTGGTATTCATACTGGACAGGAGCGGCTCTATGGGAGGGCTTGAGAGTGATACCATCGGCGGATTTAACGGGATGCTGGAGAAGCAGAAAAAGCAGGAGGGTGAGGCGAATGTCACAACGGTGCTCTTCGATGACAGGATAGAGACGGTCCACGACAGGTTCGATATCCAGATCGTAAAGCCGCTGACGGAGGAGGACTACTATGTCCGGGGCTGCACGGCTCTGCTGGACGCGGTGGGAAACACGATCTCCAGGATGGTCAATATCCAGAAACGCCTGCCGGAGGAATACCGGGCTGAAAAGGTGATCTTTGTGATCACGACGGACGGGCTCGAGAATGCCAGCAGGAAATACAGCTACGGAAAGGTGAAGGATATGATCAGCCGGGAGAAGGAAAAGTACGGTTGGGAATTTATCTTTTTGGGAGCCAATATGGATGCGGTTGAAGAAGCGGGGAAAATGGGAATCTGCGAGGAGCGGGCGGTATCATTCCACAACGACAGCGAAGGGATCGCCCTGAATTATGAGACAGTGGAGGCGGCGCTGTGCTGCATGCGGTCAGCGGCACCCGGCGCGGCACCCATGGGAGCGGGATGGAAACAGAAGATAGAGAAGGATTATAAAACGCGCGGCAGAGGGAAAGATAATGGGAAAGGAAAGCTTTTCGGAAGACTGGGACATCAGGGTGGTCCGCAGCGGACGTAGATCGGTGGCGCTGCAGATAGACGGGGATCTGCGTCTTACGGTGCGGGCACCCTATCGGATGTCCGACCGGGAGATCAGGAATTTTCTGGAAGAAAAATCTTCGTGGATCGAAAAAAATATGCGGAGGATGGAGAGACGGCAGGCGGAACTGCGGGTGGAACCGTCAGAACTCCTCACGGTGGAGCAGCTGCGCACACTGGCGAAGGAGGCGGCGGAGTACATCCCCGGGAGAGTGGCATTTTATGCTTCTCAGGCAGGTGTGAGCTACGGCAGGATCACGATCAGGAATCAGAGGTCGCGCTGGGGAAGTTGCAGCAGCAGAGGGAATCTGAACTTTAACTGTCTGCTGATGCTGACGCCGCCGGAGATCATCGATTATGTAGTAGTACACGAACTCTGCCACAGGCGGGAGATGAACCATTCCCCGCTTTTTTGGCGCGAAGTGGAGAGGATCCTGCCGGATTATAAAGCGCGCAGGAAATGGCTGAAGGAGAACGGTGAGAAGATCATGAGGCGGATGGCGGGAGGCTGACGGAAGAAAATTTTTCCGGTGCGCCCTAAAGTCTTTTCCGAAACATCCGATACATTAAGTATAAAACATGTAATCAAAAATTACAGGTGAAGCATGGAAGCGATTCCGGAAGAAGGAGGAACCTGTTATGAAGATCAATCCATATATCCAGGTACAGCAGGTATATAACACCAAGAAGGCGGGAACCGCGAAGAAGGCCGAGTCCGCAGGACGCAAGGACGATGTGGTCATCTCCGATTTCGGCAGGGAGATCCAGGTGGCAAAGCAGGCAGTGGCAAATGCCCCGGATGTCAGATACGATGTGACGGAACCGATCAGGACGGCGGTCAACAACGGCACCTACAATGTGAGCGGCGAAAAATTTGCCGATAAACTGCTGAGAGCGGCAGGAGAAATTTAAGAAGTGAGGGAATAACCGGTGGCGAGCCTGATAGAAAATTTGATGGATACATTAAATCGTGAAAGCGATGAGTATGAGGCACTGGTGGAGTTATCTTTGAAAAAGACCCCCGTTGTCATCAGAGGGGATCTGGAGGCACTGCAGGCTATCACGGACGAGGAGCAGCTTGCGGCGGCAAGGATCAATCACATTGAGAAGGAAAGACGCAATGTGATGAAGGAAATTGCAGGCGTACTTAACACGGATGTTGAGGCACTGAAACTGGCGGATATGGTCAGGATACTGGAGCGGAGGCCGGTGGAGAGGCAGAAGATGGAAGACTGCCAGAACCGGCTGAAGGCGGTGGTCTACCGGATGAAACAGATCAACGAGCACAATCTGGAACTGATCGAAAAGGCGCTTGAGATGACGCAGTTTGAATTAAATGTCTATCACGCCATGAAATCCGCGCCCGAGACGGCAAACTATAACAGAGACGCTTATAATGACGGTTCTGTTATGGGGGGAGCCCGAAGAGGATTTGATGCGAAACAATAACATTTGAGGTGAGAGTATGTCTTTATTCAGTGGATTATATGTCGGTACAACGGCTTTGAGAGTCGCGTCCGACGCGTTAAATACAACATCGCACAACTTATCTAACACAGATACCAAGGGCTACACAAGGCAGCAGGTATCGCAGTCTACACGTCATTACAATGTCCTCTCGGACGCATCTGTGAGCGTGGCGGCCAAAGAGATCGGAATGGGCGTCCGCTATGCGGAGACAAGGCAGGTCAGAGATTTTTTCCTTGATCAGATATATCGAAGGGAATCCGGCAGAAGCGCTTTCTATGAAGTGAACTATGAAGCGCTGGTGCATGTGCAGGATCTGCTCGGCGAGAGCGGCGACAGAAACTTCGCGGAGGCGATCGAGGATTACTGGGTGGCGATACAGGATCTCGCGGAGGATCCCAGCAGCGCGGTGACACAGGGGTTGTTCGTCTCCAAGGCGCAGACGCTGATCGAGCGCGCGACCAACGTCTATAAGAGCCTTATAGATTACCAGAACAACCTGAACAGGGAAGTGAAAAAGGATGTCGACAAGCTGAACGACTTTGGAAAGCGTCTTGTGGAACTCAACAAGCAGATCGTGAAGATCGAGGCGGGCGGCGTGGAACACGCCAATGATTTCAGGGATGAGAGAAACTATATCCTGGATCAGATGTCGGAACTGTGCAACATCTCTTACTCGGAGAATCTGGACGGCTATGTGTCGGTGCAGATAGAAGGTGTGGATTTTGTGAAAAACACCACATTCTACGAGATGCTGCTGGATGAGAACGACTATGGATATTATACGCCGTTCTGGCCCCATATCATAGAGAGCAGCACAGATGAAAACGGCGAGAAGTTCTATCCGCCGGAGGAAGTGGCGAAGGGCAGGGTTTTCAATCTGGAGAGGGAGATATCCACCGCTGCAAATACGGATGTCGGACGGCTGAAATCCCTCCTGCTTGTCAGAGGGGACCATCCTGCCAACTGCGATGAACTCGGGGATGCGGAGGATTATAACAGACTGATAGCTCCTTCCGTCATCATGAATGTGCAGGCGGAGTTTGACCAGCTGATCAGCGGTATCGCAAATGATATCAATCAGATCCTGAAGGACGCCGGATATACGGACGGGACAACGAATCAGGACAATGCGCTGTTTGTGCGGATCAATACGGAAGGGATGGATCCCGACGAGGGATGGCACATCGGCAATATTGCAGTCAATCAGAAATTTTTACAGCAGCCGGCGCTCCTGAACTTTGTCAAAGGGGAGGATTCGGTAGATTACGAGACTACGACAAAGCTGAAGGAGGCCTTCGAGAATCAGAAATATCACCTGAATCCGAACGCGGGAAGCAGATCGGCATACAAAGATTACTACAGGGATCTGGTCAATCAGGTATCCAACACGGGCGAAGTCAACAGGCTGCTGTATGAATACCAGCTCGACACACAGGAGGAGGCAAACTTTGCGAGGGAGCAGGTGCTCGGCGTCTCATCCGATGAGGAACTGCAGTTTATGATCAGGTTTCAGAACGCCTATAATGTGGCGAGCAGATATATAACGACACTCAACAATATGCTGGAAAATATGCTGAACCAATTCGGGGCATAATAAATAGCGGAACTGGAACAGCGTGTGCCGAGGCAGGACGCATGCGGGACTGGAACAGCATAAGCCCGGACAGTGCACAAGACAATTTACAGACGCAGAGCGGCTGGAAATATGTCTTCGGCATAGGTGTACTGGCAGGGCGCATGCGGAACTGGAATCAGGAGGAATAAAAATGGCTTCTACTTTTGCCGGACTTATGATAGCGGGATCGGGCCTTCGGGCTGCGAATGCTTCTTTAAATACAGCTGCGAATAATATATCAAATGCCGATACCGGAGGCTACAGCAGACAGAGAGTCGTGCAGCAGGCGGCGGATCCGATGCGTATCTTCGCGAGTTACGGCTGCGCGGGCGGCGGTGTAAAGACGCTGGCGATCGAGAGGATCCGGGATGAATTCTACGATATAAAATACCGGGAAAATGAGACCAGCTACGGGGAGTACAGCTCGAAGAATTATTATATGCAGATGATCCAGGACTATTTTACCGATGACGGTAAGACCGGATTTTCGTCGATATTTACAGCGCTGAAGGCGGCGGGCTCTCAGGAGGTCATGAAAAATGCCGGCGACGCCACCGCGAAGAAAGATTATATCGGCGCGGCGGAAAAACTGGTGGAGTATTTCAACAGTTCCGCGGAAAATCTGTCAAGGCTTCAGAAAGATGTCAACGATGAGATCAGGGTAAAGGTGGATAAGATCAACGCCATCTCCAAGGAGATCATGGTGCTGAACAAGCAGATCAATGTGATCGAACTCTCCGGTACGAACGCCAATGAGCTGCGCGATAAGAGAGATATGCTGGTGGATGAATTATCCCAGATCGTGGATGTGAAGGTGGAGGAGACGCCGATCCATGATACCAATGATCCGGACAGGGAGACCGGTGCGCACCGCTATATGGTGAGGATCGCCGGCGGCCAGGTGTTAGTGGATAACGACAGAAGGTTTGAACTGGAATGCCGCGCGAAAGGCGCGAACGACAAAGTGAATCAGAGTGATATCGCCGGGTTGTATGATATTTACTGGGAGGACGGCGATCTGTTCAACACGGCGAACTCCCAGATGGGCGGTTCTCTGGCGGGGCTTTTAAAGCTGAGGGACGGCAATAACGGGGAGAATTTCCGCGGGACAGTGGCGAAGGACGGACTGGGAAATACCACGGTGGGCGGAAATCCGCGCCAGACAGTGACAATTGAAGTGACCGCAGAGCATCTGACGGATCTGAATAAATGTACTCTCGCGGAAGCAGGCACGGTCAATATCGGCAATACGCTCTATAAATATGACGGCTGGTCCTTTACGAGAGGTGCTGACGGAAAGTGCAGTTATACATTGACGCTGGCGGAGGGAGAACATATCGATATCGATATCAGCGGGAAATACGCCTCCACAGGATCATCGATCGATTACCAGGGCATTCCCTACTATCAGGAGCAGATGAACGAGTGGCTCAGGCTCTTTTCCCAGTCCATGAACGCTATCTTCAGTTCCGGCTGCACGGATGACGGAAAGCCGGGCTGCCTGGTGTACACATCGGACTATCCGGACGGCAAGGAGGGAAAATTCGACTTTGCCGATGCAGGCGGCGGAAAGAGTGAGGATCTGTTTTCCGGGAATTATCAGGCGGGGCAGTCCTATACGATCTCCTGCCAGGATGACACTTATTACCGGATGACAGCAGGCAACTTTACGATACTCAATGCGGTGAAGGACAATGCGGAGTTGTTGGGAGTCAAGACAAAAGACAGCCAGACAGAGGGTGAATCGGAGTACGACAACATGGTCCTGATCCTCGATACCCTCAACGATGATAAGAAACTCAGCTTCAGGGGCGCCAATGCGGGAGAATTCCTGACATGTGTTCTGGGGGATATCACACTGGCGGCGGGCAGTGCGCAGACATTTGAGGAGAATCATCTGATCCTGCAGAAATCCCTGGCGAATCAGAGGCTTTCGATCTCGGGTGTGGATGAGGATGAGGAGGCCCTCAGCGTGGTGCATCTGCAGGACAGCTATACGCTGGCGTGTAAGATGATATCCACTTTTTCGGAGATATACGACAGGCTGATCCTGGAGACAGGAGTATAAGCCGCGGCGGGCATTAAACAGGCGGAATGTGCCGGGAGCGCGCCGGGACGTCTGACAGTTATTAAAATACAGTTGCGTCTGCACAGTGTGTAAAAGGCATGTACGACAGGCTGCAGGCCGCAGAAAGGGCATGGTTACCAGTATGAGAATCACAAATAAGATTATGCAGAACAATTCGCTTTCCAATATCAATCTGGCGAAGGTGGCGGAGGATCACCGCGGCAGCCAGGTTTCCTCGGGAAAGAAGATCGTGCGCCCTTCGGACGATCCGATCGTGGCGATCCGCTCTTTAAGGCTGCGCAGCAGCGTGACGGAGATCACGCAGTATTATTCCCGCAACGCGAAGGACGCGGATGCGTGGTTAAAGACGACCGAGGATGCCATGCAGCAGGTGACGGATGTGATCACGGATATGATAAAACAGTATGACAAAGGCGCCAACGAGTATCTGACCAGCGCGGACCGGAATATCATCTTAGAACAGCTCAAGTCCCTCCAGAAGGAAGTTTACGCTACCGGGGATGCGGACTACGCGGGGCGGTATATCTTTACGGGCTACAGAACGGAGAGTTCGCTGATGTTCAAGGAGGATACGAAGAAAACATACCAGATCACCGAGCAGCTTTCCGCTTCAGATCTGAAGACGAATATGTTCGTCAATACAAGTTATGAAGATCCGAACAATGCCGGCACATACCTCGACCTGACAAATCTGAAAGAGGGGACACAGGAAGATTACGCCGGTGTTAAGGAACAGATGATCGATAAAGGGGAATACCACCGGATCAGGCTGTCCTACAAGATGTGTGATGAGAATGTAAAGCCGGCGATCGAGTATATGGTGAAAGATGCGATGGGCTATACGACAAAGACAGTGACAGCGGCCAGGGAAGCGAAATCCACATCTGTCCCCAGCCCCTATATGAACATAGGGCCGAATGAAGTGGTATATCTTTCGGATACGGGTGAACTGCTCCTGGGAGAAGATATTTACAGGGAGATGTCCGGTGTGTTGGATGATCCTCTCACGACTGGTGTGAATGAGGGCGAGATCAGGGTGACTTATCAGAAAACAGAGTTTAAGGACGGCGACCTGAAGCCGGAACACTATTTCTACTGTGTGGCGGCGGGGGAGGATGGAAATCTCGATGTGTCGCCGGGGGCTATAACCCCTCCTGCAACTTCGGATGATATCGTATATAATCCGAAGTACCTGATCCATGGCGAGGAACGCCAGGTGATCGAGTACGATGTGGGCTTCAACCAGCGCCTTCAGGTCAACACGATAGCCGAGGAGGCTTTCAATCCGGCGGTAACGAGGGAAGTGGACGATATGGTGCAGGCGCTCGAGAAGATCCAGAAGATCGAGAATGTGATATCCTCCCTGAAAGGCATGCTGGATAAGGAGGAAGATCCCACAAAACAGAAGGAGCTTCAGGATCAGCTTGATGCGGCAAACAAGGCGTTCACCTACGAAAAAGAGGTGGTGCAGAAGAAGTTTTCCGGCGGGCTTACCGCGATGCAGGGATTCCTGAACGAGGTGAATGTGGCGGTGACGAGCTGCGGCGCAAGAGGCAGCCGGCTGGAACTTGTGAGCAGCAGGCTTTCCTCCCAGAAATCCACGTTTGAGATATTGAAGTCCGAGAATGAAGATGTGGATCTGTCGGAGGCGGTGGTACAGCTTACGAGCGCGGAGATGACCTATGAGGCGGCGCTGAAGGCGACCGGCAAGATCATGCAGGTCAATCTGATGGATTTCATATAAAACGGCAGTATATCATATAAAGATCAGAGGAGGCAGGTATGCTGATAAAAACCAAAGTATTCGGGGAGATCGAGATAGATGATACCAAAGTGATAACGTTCAGCAATGGCATTATCGGATTCCCGGATCTGAAAAAATTTACACTGCTCTACGATGCGGAGAAGACAGGAGGGATCAAGTGGCTGCAGTCTCTGGATGAGCCGGCTTTCGCCATGCCGGTCATGGATCCCCTTTATGTGAAGGAGAGTTATAACCCGGTGGTGGAGGATGAACTGCTCAAGCCCCTCGGGAAGCTTGACCCTGAGGAGATACTGGTGCTCGTGACAGTGACAGTGCCTAAAGATATGAGAGAGATGAGTGTCAATCTGCAGGCTCCCGTCATTTTAAACGCCGAGAATAAGACGGGGTGCCAGATCATCATAGACAATGAAAAGGGAGAATTCCCCATAAAGTTCATGATCTATGATATCCTGCAGAAAAAGAAAGAAAGGGCGGGTGAATAAGATGCTGGCATTATCCAGAAAGAAAAATGAAGCCCTTGTCATCAATAATGATATCGAGATCACGATCCTTGATATCCGGGGCGACCAGGTGAAGATCGGTATTTCTGCGCCGAAGGAAGTGCCCATCTACAGAAAGGAAATATATCTTCAGATCCAGGAAGTGAATAAAGAGGCCTTGAGTACGGAAAATCTGGAGGCGCTCAAAGATCTGTTTTGACAAAGTATAGGGACAGTCCGCAAAGCGTGCTGTCCGTTGTCTTTCATAGAACCTGTTTTTTTGAGGAAAAGTGGGTGCCGGGACTAAAGAATTTCGACAATCGTCCGATATAGAGAATAAGAAACCTATAAATTTCTCACACGGAGGTGATTAAAGTGGCAATAGAACCATTAGGAAGTATCATGACAGTGCAGGCACAGCCCCTGCAGCAGAATGTAACTCAGAAAACAGAGCCGGTCAGCACGGAAGCGAACCCCTCACAGACTCAGGTCAATAACATTGATCCCACCACGATATCGGTAGCGTCGGCTACGGAATCATCCAGGAACAACGGCGAAAATACGGGCGGGGATCAGAAGGACGAAAACAGTTATGCCGAGGCTGCGAAGCAGCAGAACGAGAAGATTAGGAAGGCCGTGGAACAGTTTAATAAGAGACTGGGGCATTCCTCGGCGATATTTGGCATCCATGAGGCGACCAACAGGGTGACGATCAAGATCGTCGACAAGGATACGAAGGAAGTACTCAAGGAACTTCCGCCGGAGAAGACGCTCGATATGATCGCCAAAGTCTGGGAGATCGCAGGTATTCTGGTGGATGAAAAACTCTGAAGACGGAAATGCATCCGCGGATAGGAGTATGTCTGCGGAACTTGAATGGAGGTAGATTAAAATGACTATCAGGATTACCGGTATGAATTCCGGCCTGGATACGGAAGCTATTATCACAGAACTGGCGAGCGCCCGTTCCGTGAAGGTGCAGAAGGTCGAGAAAGAGCGGACCAAGCTGAGCTGGAAGATAGACGCGTGGAAAGAGCTGAACAATAAGATCTATTCCCTGTATTCCGATGTGATCAGCGATCTGCGGTTTGACTATGCGTACACGAAGAAGACCACCAAGGTCTCCGACGAGGATGCGGTCACCGTTATGACGGCGGGCGACGCGATGAACGGCGTGCAGTCTCTGAAGATAAATCAGGTCGCAAAGACCGGCTTTCTGACGGGCGGCAAGATCGACGCTTCCTCGGGCGAGAAGCTGCTCGCCAATATAAGCGGGCTGGACTGGCTGAAGGATTCAGACAAGTCCGTTGTGTTCAGCGTGATAATCGGCGGCGAAGAGGTCGACGGCAAAGTGGTCGGGGGTGAGGAGAAAGTGATCTCATTCAACGGCTACAATACGGTGGACGATGTGGTCGCTAAATTTAAGGAGGCGGGGCTCGAGGCGAAATTTGACACTGCCTCAAAGCGTTTCTTTATCTCCGCGAAAGGAACCGGCAAGGAAGCCGATTTTCATATAAAGACTGCAGAGCTGAGAGAGGTTCCGGAAAAACAGGTTCCGACGACTGCGACAACGGAAGATGAGCTGGCAGAGATGGAGCGCGCGAATGCGGAGAGAGACAGGATCATCGCGGCTAACAATGCGATCATAAAAGCCGGCGGAGTCACAGGACTTCAGGAGGTGCCGGACGAGGAGGTCATAAACTTCAGCGACAGCCCCGAGGTGGTGGCAAAAAAGAACGCAGCTAACGCGGTAAGAGATTCCATCATAGCGGCAAACAATAAAAAGATAAAAGAAGATGCGAGTATCGAAGATGCCAATAAGTCTTTCAAAGAAGATTTTGGGAAAGCCTTTAAAGCGCTGGGACTTCTTACAGAAGATATGGCGAATGAGTGCGGAGTGACATTTACGCAGGCGGAGAAAGATGCGGGAAAAGTGGCAGGCAAGATTGCCGGTCAGGATGCTGTCATCAACTTAAACGGCGCTACGTTTACGTCCTCCACGAACACCTTTGAGATCAACGGCCTGACGATGACGGTCCATAAGACGACGGCGGCGGACGAGGAGATCACTCTGACCACAGAGCAGGATACCACCGGTATCTATGACACGATCAAAAACTTCTTCACCAAGTACAATGAGCTGATCAACGAGATGGATAAGCTCTACAACGCCGACAGCGCAGCCAAGTATGAGCCTCTGACCAAGGAGGAGAAGGACGCCATGTCCGAGACGGAAGTGGAAGAGTGGGAGAAGAAGATCAAGGAATCCCTGCTCAGGCGCGATTCGACTCTGTCGGGTGTGGCGAACGCCATGAAAGAAGTCATGCTTTCGACGCATATAAAGGACAAAAGTGGTTTCAATGAAGGAAAAGACATATATCTTTCAGTCTTCGGCATTGAGACACTCGGATATTTCAAGGCGAAGGACAACGAGAAAAGTGCTTATCATATCAACGGGGATCCCGATGACAAGGATGTAAAGAATTATGACGATAAGCTGAAAAAGGCTATCGCCACAGATCCGGATACCGTGGTGGAGTTTTTTAAAACGCTCGCCAACAATCTGTATGACACTCTGGAAGACAAGATGGGGCGGACAGATTACAGCAGCGCGTTTACCGTTTATAACGATAAGCAGATGGATATAGAGCTGAAGCAGTATGACAGCAAGATCACTACAGAGCAGAAGAAACTGAATGATTACATAGACAGATGGTACGCGAAGTTCTCCCAGATGGAAGTGGCGTTATCCAAGATCAATTCCAAGGAGAGTTCGATTTCCAGCCTGTTTGGTTAAGCCGTATAGCGGCAGGATCGTTGACTGGAGGAAACGAAATTGAGATCTATGAATCAGTATGCACAGTATAATAACAGTAAGATTCTGACGGCTTCGCCGGCGGAACTGACGTTGATGCTGTATGACGGAGCAATCAAATTCAATAATATCGCGATCATGGCGATAGAGAAAAAGGATGTCGAGAAAGCTCATAACAATATCGTCAAGGTAGAGAAGATCATCAATGAATTCCGCGCGACACTGGATCCGAAATATGAGGTGTCGAAGGATTTTGACAGAGTGTATGTATATTTGCTGCAGCGGCTCCTGGAGGGAAATGTAGCGAAAGACCCTGCGATCCTTGAAGAAGTGAATACGCATTTGAGAAGCATGCGCGATACCTGGAAACAGGTGATGGAGGCAAACAGGGGAAAGAAACAGCAGGTATAAAATATATATAAAAAATGGCCATGCAAGGGCATGGTCATTTTTTGTAAACGCCAGAGGGATATTTCCGTCCTGTTCCGGGGCGGGCAGTATTCTTACAGATCGTTGTATCAACAGAAAGGGATTGGTTTAATGGACGCTTATTTGGATATGCTGCAGGACAGCCTGAAAAGGAAACTGGAGATACTAAACAGGATCATGAAATATCAGAGAGAAGAATCTGACATGTTAAAAGAAAGTAACATGGAGATGGAGGCTTTTGATAAGAGCATCAGCGATAAGGTTGTGCTTGCTGAGAGCATCGATTCGCTGGACGATGGTTTTGAGCGGGTGTACGACAGGGTGCGGGAAGAGATGATCGGGCATAAGGAAAAGTATGCGGTTCAGATCAGGGCGATGCAGGATATGATAGCGGAGATCAGTGAGAAGAATGTCCTGATACAGGCGGAGGAAAACCGTCTCAGGCTGGAGGTGGATAATTATGCGAAAAGAGAAAGCGCTGCCCTCCGGCAGAAACGCGACAGCGGGAAAGCAGCGCGCAATTATTATAATAATATGAAAAAGCTGAATTATGTCGGCTCTCAGTTTATGGATAAGAAAAAGTAAAACATGGAAAAAAGAGAGGCCGTTATCAGCCTCTCTTCCACAATCTGAGAGTTTTCAGAATTTTTTTCTGTTCATCCGGGTTATAGCTTTGGAAAATGCGAAGCAGTTCCGTATTCATCGCCTTGTTGGCTTCCTGAGGGGTACGGTCTGTAAAACCGGGCTCAAGAATCTCATCGATAGTTACATTGCAGAGTTTGGAATAGTAAAGAAGAACCCGAAGGTTCAGTTTGGCACGATTGTTTTCCAGATTGCTGACAAAAGCAACTGTACAATTCAGATCCTCTGCCACCATTTCCTGCGTATAGCCTTGCTCTACGCGGAGTTGTTTCATTTTTAAACCTACTTTTGCAAAATCCAGTTCACTCATACGCAAAAACTCCTTCTGTTTTTATAATAAATATATTTTATTATATTTTTTGAAAACAGGCAAGACATAACTTTTTAAATCTATAAAAAAGAAAGGAAATTTCTGAAATGCACTATGATTTTTTGATCGTGGGGGCGGGGCTGTTCGGCAGCGTGTTTGCCTCTGAGATGAAAAAGAGAGGAAGAAGCTGTTATGTGATCGACAGGCGGGATCATATCGCAGGGAATATCTATACACAGGAGCGCCTGGGGATTAACGTCCACTGCTACGGGGCGCATATCTTCCATACCTCGGACCGGACGGTCTGGGATTATATCAGGCAGTTTGCGGAATTTAACCATTATATTAACTCTCCTGTGGCGGTATATAAGAACGAGCTCTATAACCTTCCTTTTAATATGAATACATTCAGCAGGCTTTGGGGTATCAGGACGCCTGCTGAGGCGAAGGAAAAGATCGCGGAGCAGATCGGGGAGCTCCATATCAGTGAGCCCAAAAACCTCGAGGAGCAGGCGCTCTCCCTGGTGGGCAGGGATGTCTATGAAAAGCTGGTGAAAGGATATACGGAAAAGCAGTGGGGAAGATCGTGCAGGGAACTTCCGGCGTTTCTGATCAAAAGGCTACCGCTGCGTTTTACCTATGACAATAATTACTTTAATGATCCATATCAGGGAATTCCTGTGGGCGGATATACCCGGATCGTGGAGAAGCTGTTGGAGGGTATCCCGGTGCGGACGGGAGTTTCCTTTCAGGCGTTCAGGGAGGAGGAGCAGGATATCACTTACGACAGGCTGCTCTACACGGGTATGATAGATGAATATTTTGATTACAGGCTGGGAGAGTTGGAATACCGCTCCCTGTATTTCGAGACGGAGGAGATGCCGGAGCAGGAGAACTATCAGGGGAACGCTGTGATCAACTACACAGAGCGGGAAGTGCCGTATACACGTATGATCGAGCATAAGCATTTTGAATTTGGAAAACAGCCGGGCACTGTGGTCACGCGGGAGTATCCGGCGCAGTGGAAGAGGGGGGACGAGCCCTACTATCCTGTGAACGATGAGAAAAACAACCGGCTCTACGGAGAGTACCTGAAGCTGGCGGAGCAGGAAAAAAATGTGCTGTTCGGGGGAAGGCTCGGGCAGTATCAGTACTATGACATGGATAAGACAATAAAAGCCGCCCTGGAGATGGCGCGGTCGGAGGCGGCGGGTGTTTGAATAGTGCCGGACGCAGGCGAACAGCCGCGGCAGATGCCTGCGGCTGTCTTTAACAGTAATAATTGAACAACATACCGATATAGTTGCTGGAGAGGTAGGGGCTTGCGAAATTATGCCCCGGATTTTTGTAGGCGACCACCGTTTTATCGACATACTTCATCGGATTCAGGGAAATCTGGTGGGTTTTGCGGAATATCTGCTGAGTAAAATTCTTTACCACCTGAAATTTATCGTCCGCGTCGTCAGAGTGGATCGCGCCGGACAGGGTTTTTCTGTCCACATCGATGGTACCGTCATCCAATACGTTAAGTCCGATGCCGGAAAGGTTATCCCTGTAGAGGGAGGCGATCCCGGCCATCTCACTTTTCAGCCGGTTTGAACTGCTGCGGGAGATCTTAAATTGATCCACAGCGCTCAAAAAGCTGTTGTAGCTTCCGGCAAGCTGTGAGACATTGTCGGCGAGGGCTTCGTAGTCCGCTCTCAGGCCGATGGTGGCGGCACCGCTCTCCTCGGAGCTGACACCCTGGAGTTCTACCTCATAGAGCTTATCGAGTGTAAATTTATTGGAGGCGGCTTCTCTGGGAGTGCCGTTTACGGTAAATCTGGCGTTGGCAGCCTCGCGGGAGGTATAATCTAACCCAAGATAGGAAACCATACCGGAAGCCTTGCTGGTCTTGTCATCAGTTATGGAAAAGAGTTTCTCTCTGCCGGACTTTAAGCCGGTCGCCTCCGATTCAATGCGGAGGGAGGAAGTGCCCTCCTCTCCGGCTATGACTTCTGCGGTGAGCCCGATCCCGGAGTTGTTGATCAGACGTCCGAGGCGCTCCTGGATACTGCGGTTACTATCGCCCGGACGGATCGTGAACTGGAACTCATAGTTCATATCGTTGATATTGATATCGAAAGAGTACGCATCCGGCGGAAGGCCGATGGGAGAGTCCTCTTTCAGAAAGTTTCCAAGATTTACCTGCGTGGAGGCAAGCGACTGTACTTCCATCTCGATCGGGGGAACATCCACGCTTTCTGAATGGTCGCCGATAAATCTGACAGCTGCAATTTCTTCATTGCTGGAATAGGCCGCTTTGCGCTCTAAAAGTTCTCTGCTGTCCAGATTACCGCCCAGGGAGGCGAGTTCCATGTGCAGTCCGCGGGCATTTTCCTTGAGCCCCACCGCGAACCTGGCAGACTCCCGCCTGTTGGAGATCATGTACAGAGGAGCTTCTTTATTCAGCTTTATGATGGAATTATATATGCTGCGAAGTTCGCTTCGCTTATGGGCATCATATTTTCCGGCATTCTTAGGGGTATAACTGCTCAGATAATAATTATAGATATTGTCCTGAATAGCATTATATGCCATAGCGCCCCTCCTTTCTTCCGTGAAATCAGGGAAAGTATAAATCCGTTTATACTTACTGACCAGTTTAGCACTTTTCACAGTATGTTACAATAGATATCGGTCATTTTCACAGGATTTTTAAGGGTTTTTTGGAAAAAGGATTGACGTGGGAGCTTTCTTATGGTATAGTGACAAAACGAGATGAAAGCAGGTCTTTTTTTTATGCTCGAAATGACGCTTGGAGGTGGAAAAATGCGTACGAGAATAACACTGGCATGTACGGAATGTAAAAGGCGTAACTACAATACAACAAAGGATAAGAAAACGCATCCGGACAGAATGGAGATGAAAAAGTATTGTAGATTCTGCAGAAAGCATACGATACACAAAGAAACGAAGTAAAGCCGGACTTTACAGCAGTATGGCTGCATCTGCAGGATGCGGAGCGAACTGACCGCGGGCGTTATCCGTCCGGGAAGGAGTAAAAAATGGGAGATTCCTCAAAGAAAGGAAACAAGAAGGGATTCTTTGACGGCGTGAAAACGGAATTCAAAAAGGTTTCATGGCCCGATAAGACGTCGATCATCAGGCAGACAGTTGCCGTTGTTGCCATTTCTCTTGTGCTGGGAGTCATTATTACCATATTAGATTTTATCGTACAGTATGGTGTTAGTTTCCTGACGATGTAACACACAAGGAGTGGAGAGTATATGGCAGAAGCAAACTGGTATGTAGTGCATACCTACTCAGGATATGAGAATAAGGTAAAAGCCAATATTGAAAAAACCATTGAGAACAGAAACCTTCAGGAGGAGATCCTGGAAGTGCGGGTACCGATGCAGGATGTGATGGAGATGAAAAACGGTGTCCGGAAGACCGTGCAGAAGAAGATGTTTCCGGGATATGTTCTGATCAATATGGTGATGAATGACGATACGTGGTATGTTGTGCGCAATACAAGGGGCGTTACCGGTTTCGTGGGACCGGGCAGCAAGCCCGTTCCACTGACAGAGGCGGAGATGAAGCCTCTGGGCATCAAGGTGGACAATATCACGATTGATTTTGGCGAAGGTGATACGATCGTCGTTGTGGCGGGCGCATGGAAAAATACAGTGGGCGTAGTCCAGAAGATAGATTTCAACAAGCAGGCTGTCACGATCAATGTGGATATGTTCGGCAGAGATACGCCTGTTGAGATCAGCTTTGCGGAAGTCCGGAAATTCAGCTGAGCGCCACAGCGGATCCTTTCGGGAATTGCGTGCGGTGCACGCGCATAAGTATGGTTGGGACAGTGGGAGTCATAAAACGACGCTGACCACAATTTATTATAGGAGGTGCCATTATGGCAAAGAAAGTAGTAGGATATATTAAATTACAAATCCCTGCTGGTAAAGCTACACCAGCACCGCCGGTTGGTCCTGCACTGGGACAGCATGGCGTGAACATTGTTGAATTTACAAAGCAGTTCAACGCAAGAACAGCGGATAAGGGCGATCTGATCATCCCCGTTGTCATCACTGTCTACGCAGACAGGACATTCAGTTTCATTACGAAGACTCCGCCTGCAGCCGTTCTGCTGAAGAAGGCATGCAGCATCAAGTCCGGTTCCGCGGTGCCGAACAAGACCAAGGTTGCGACGATCTCCAAAGCGAAAGTACAGGAGATAGCGGAAATGAAAATGCCTGACTTGAACGCGGCAAATCTGGAAGCAGCTATGAGCATGATCGCCGGCACAGCCAGAAGCATGGGCATCACAGTAGAAGATTAATGGAGGAACGACAATGAAACATGGTAAGAAATATATGGAAGCAGCAAAGCTTGTTGACCGTGCCGTTCAGTACGAACCGACTGATGCAGTGGCTCTGGTGAAAAAGGCTGCGACAGCAAAATTTGATGAGACTGTAGAAGTACACATCAGGACAGGATGTGACGGGCGTCACGCGGAGCAGCAGGTCCGCGGCGCGGTGGTACTGCCCAACGGAACAGGTAAGACTGTCAGGGTGCTTGTGTTCGCAAAGGGCGACAAGGTGGCTGAGGCGGAAGCGGCAGGCGCTGACTATGTGGGCGGCGATGAGCTGATTCCGAAGATCCAGAACGAAGGATGGCTGGATTTTGACGTTGTTGTGGCAACTCCCGATATGATGGGCGTTGTGGGACGTCTCGGTAAGGTGCTCGGCCCGAAAGGACTTATGCCGAACCCGAAAGCCGGCACAGTTACAATGGATGTGACAAAGGCTATCAAGGATATCAAGGCAGGTAAGATCGAATACAGGCTGGATAAGGCGAACATCATCCACTGTCCGGTAGGCAAGATCTCCTTCTCAGAGCAGCAGCTCATGGAAAACTTTGAAGCGCTGATGGGCGCGGTCCTGAAGGCAAGGCCGAGCGCGCTGAAGGGACAGTACATCAGAAGCGTGACACTGGCTTCGACGATGGGACCCGGCGTGAAGGTTTCAGTGGCGAAATTAGCGTAAAAACAGGGAAGGGCGCAGCGGAGGCTGCGTCCTTTTGGCATGTGCCGGGGCTGGCCTGAAGGGGCTGTTATGTATGGATACAAAGAAAAGTAAGAGAAGTAAGAAAAAGGAAAAGAAGAATAGGGGAAGGGGTATGTGGAAAGCGTTTCTGGTTACGCTTGTTGTTACTCTGCTTGCGGGGGCTGGTGTTCTGATTCTGATCCTGCAGACGGGGGAGGGCGGCGATATACCGGAACAGAGACAGGAAGTATCGGAGATCGTAAAAGTCGAAAAAGAGGATATCCCGGCGGAATCTCTGGAGAGAAAGGCAAAAAGTGCAGAAGCGGAAACTGCTGACAGTTCAGAAGGGGCAGAGAAATCTGAGGATTTGGAGGAAGCGGACGACGGCTTTGACCAGAGCGGCTGCATACGGGATGCGGGGGGCAGGATCCTGGAGAAAAAGCAGATGACGGAGGGGGATGAGGCGACTCTGCTTTTTGCGGGGGATATTCTCTTTGATGACGGCTATGCGGTTATGGGAGCCGCCAGACAGAGGGGCGGTATCAGAGCCTGTTTCTCGGAGGAGACTCTGGGGGAGATGGAAGGGGCGGATATCTTTATGTTAAATAATGAGTTCACCTACACAGACCGCGGGGAACCTACGCCGGAAAAGATGTTTACATTCCGGGCGAAGCCGGAGAATGTAGCGATGCTTCACGAACTGGGGGTCGATATCGTCTCCCTTGCCAACAATCACGCCTACGACTACGGTGAGATTTCGCTGCTCGATTCCCTGGAGGCGCTGGAGGGAATCGATATGCCCTATGTGGGCGCGGGACGAAATCTTGCGGAGGCTTCGGAGGCGGTCTATTTCCATGCGGGAAACCAGAAAATAGCCTTTCTCTCCGGCACTCAGATCGAGCGGCTTACGCCTCCCGACACAAAGGGGGCGACCGAAAACGCACCGGGTGTATTCCGCTGTCTGACAGAGAAGGAGATCTTCACGAAAATAGCCGAGGCGGAACAAAACAGCGACTTTGTGGTAGTCTATGTCCACTGGGGCACGGAAAAGACGGATGAGTTGGACTGGGCGCAGCCCGGCATGGCGAAGGAACTGGCGCAGGCGGGAGCGGATCTGATCATCGGAGATCATCCCCATGTCCTGCAGGAGATTGCGAATGTGGACGGCGTTCCGACGATCTATTCCGTGGGCAACTACTGGTTTAATTCCAGCACGATAAACACCTGCCTTGTCAAAGTGAAGGTGAAGGACGGCGAGATGCAGAGTTTTCAGTTCATTCCCGCCCTGCAGTCGAACTGTTATACACAGATCCTGTCCGGCGCGGAGAAGGAGGCCGTCCTGAACTATATGAGGACGATCTCTACGACAGTCACGATCGACGGGGACGGATATGTGACATTTTAAAATTTTGATTGCTCATCCCGCCCCGGCGCGTCCGCTATAAAAAATTTGTATTTTTTCCTTGACAGCCCCCTCGTCTTATGCTATCTTGATAAAGATCGCAAGATCATGCCGAAGACAGCAGGTGCCGGAGAACCGGCGTAAGGACAGCCGCCTGCCGAGGAAAAGTGATATGTTTTAGAACTTTTGCCTTCCTGTCTTCAGGGAGGCTTTCTTAATTCTATGGGAAACTTCGGCGTAAAATCTAAAAGGAGGTAGAAAAATGGCAAAGGTTGAACTGAAAAAGCCTATCGTAGATGAGATCTCTGCTGTGATCAAAGATGCGCAGACAGTCGTACTGGTAGATTACCGCGGACTTACTGTGGAACAGGATACGATACTCAGAAAGCAGCTTCGCGAAGCGGGTGTAGGCTACAAGGTTTATAAGAACACATTCATGAACTTTGCGTTTAAAGGAACCGACTGCGAAGGGCTGACAGACCTGCTGGAAGGCCCCAGCGCTATGGCAACCTGCGATACGGATGCGACAGCGGCGGCAAGGGTTCTGTGCAAATTTGCGAAGACGGTGCCTGCACTGGAGATCAAGGGCGGTGTGGTGGAAGGCACTGTGTATGACGCGAAAGGGATTGAACAGATTTCCAACATTCCTTCCAGAGAGGAACTGTTGTCAAGGCTCCTTGGCAGCATGCAGTCACCTGTCACCAATTTCGCGCGTGTTCTGAAACAGATCGCCGAGAAGGACGGAGAGGCAGCACCTGCGGAAGCTGAGACGGCGGAAGCGCCTGCAGAGGCATAAACTGAAACCTGAAAAAGTTAGTACAAACATAAAATAAAATGGAGGAGAAATATCATGGCAAAATTATCCACACAGGAATTTATTGATGCTATCAAAGAGTTATCCGTAATGGAATTGAATGATCTTGTAAAAGCATGTGAAGAGGAGTTCGGCGTATCTGCAGCGGCAGGCGTGGTTGTTGCAGCAGCGGCAGGCCCTGCTGAGGCAGCGGAGGAGAAGACCGAGTTCGATGTTGAGCTGACAGAGATCGGCGCAGAGAAGATCAAAGTGATCAAGGTTGTCCGTGAGGCGACAGGCCTTGGACTGAAGGAAGCCAAGGAAGCAGTTGAGTCCGCTCCGAAGGTACTGAAAGAAGCGGTTACCAAGGAAGAGGCGGAAGAACTGAAGAAGAAACTGGAAGAAGTAGGAGCAAAGGTTACTCTGAAATAGTTCCTTTAGGATTTCTACCGAAGATAGCGCCATCCGTTCTGCCTGGAACGGGTGGCGTTCGCTGATGTTCAAGGGTTGTGCGGTGTGGTTTATGCACACCAGTTTATAAAAATTTCTTAAATTTTTTCTTGACGGGCAAAATTGGTTTGTAGTATACTGGATAATGCACTATTGTGGTGAGGTATGCTTTTTCGTGCCCAAAATACCGTAAAATAGGCAATAAAATAGAGAACGGGGTGAATGTTGATGGAAAAAAACAGAATACGTCCGATGGCTTCCGGGAAGCAGATACGTATGAGTTATCAAAGGCACAAAGAGGTTCTGGAAATGCCCAACCTGATCGAAGTCCAGAAAGATTCCTACCAGTGGTTTCTGAGCGAGGGGCTGAAGGAAGTCTTTGATGATATTTCTCCGATCACAGATTACAGCGGCCAGCTCAGCCTGGAATTTGTGGATTTTGAATTATGTAAAGACGACGTAAAATATTCTATTGAGAAATGCAAGGAGAGAGATGCTACCTATGCGGCTCCCCTGAAAGTGAGAGTACGTCTTTACAATAAGGAGAAAGAAGAGATCAGCGAACATGAGATCTTCATGGGCGATCTCCCTCTGATGACGGAGACGGGCACTTTTGTGATCAATGGCGCTGAGCGTGTTATCGTCAGCCAGCTCGTTCGTTCCCCCGGTATTTATTATGATATCACAAAAGCGAAATTTGGTAAAGAGTTATATGCCTGCACGGTGATCCCGAATCGCGGCGCATGGCTGGAATATGAGACGGACGCCAACGATGTTTTCTATGTCCGCGTGGACAGGACAAGGAAAGTGCCGATCACGGCGCTGATCCGTGCGCTTGGCGTGGGCACGAATGAGGAGATCATTGAACTTTTCGGAGACGAGCCCAAGATCACGGCAAGTATTGCGAAAGACCCCTCTACAAATTATCAGGAGGGCATGCTGGAACTGTACAAAAAAATACGTCCCGGCGAGCCTCTCAGCGTGGACAGTGCCTCGAGCCTGATCAATGGCATGTTCTTTGACCCGAGGCGTTACGATCTGGCGAAAGTGGGCAGATATAAATTTAATAAGAAACTGATGTTTAAAAACAGGATCCGTGGGCGCGTTCTGGCTGAGGATGCTGTGGATATGCAGACCGGTGAGATCATAGCATCCGCCGGTGACGAAGTGACGGCGGAGACCGCGGATGCGATCCAGAATGCGGCGATACCGGCTGTGTGGATCGTGACGGCGGAGAAAAATGTCAAAGTGCTGTCCAATATGATGGTAGATCTCAAAAATTATGTAAACTGCGACCCGAGAGAACTGGGCGTGAAAGAACTGGTGTATTATCCTGTTCTGGCTCAGATCCTGGAAGAGTATGCAGGAGATGAGGAAGCGATCAAAGAGGCTGTCAGAAAGAATGTGCATGAACTTGTTCCCAAGCACATTACAAAGGAGGATATCCTTGCTTCCATCAACTACAATATCCATCTGGAATATGGCATCGGCAACCCCGATGATATCGACCATCTGGGCAACAGGCGTATCAGGTCTGTGGGAGAACTTCTGCAGAACCAGTACAGGATAGGCTTATCCAGGCTGGAGAGAGTCGTGCGGGAGAGAATGACTACCCATGACGCGGAGAATCTTTCTCCCCAGGGGCTGATCAATATCAAGCCGGTACAGGCGGCAGTGAAGGAATTCTTTGGCTCCTCGCAGCTGTCCCAGTTTATGGATCAGACAAACCCTCTGGGCGAGCTCACCCACAAGAGGCGTTTATCCGCTCTCGGTCCCGGCGGACTTTCCAGAGACCGTGCAGGGTTTGAGGTGCGTGACGTACATTATACACACTACGGGCGGATGTGTCCGATAGAGACGCCGGAGGGACCGAACATTGGTCTGATCAACTCGCTTGCGTGTTACGCAAGGATCAATGAGTATGGTTTTGTGGAGGCTCCCTACCGCAAGATCGACAAGAGTGATCCGCAGAATCCCAAAGTGACGGATGAGATCATATATATGACCGCGGACGAAGAGGATAACTACTATGTTGCGCAGGCTTCCGCTGCGCTGGATGATGACGGATATTTTATAGGAAAGAGCGTTTCAGCCCGCTATAAGGAGGAGACGAAGGACTATCCGAAGAGGTTGATGGACTACATGGACGTATCCCCGAAGATGGTGTTCTCCGTGGCGACGGCGTTGATCCCGTTCCTTCAGAACGATGATGCGCACCGCGCACTGATGGGTTCCAACATGCAGCGTCAGGCTGTGCCGCTCCTGTTTCCGGAGGCGCCTGCCGTCGGTACGGGTATGGAGCAGAAGGCGGCGGTGGATTCCGGTGTCTGTGCGGTGGCAAGGAAGGACGGTACGATCACTTATGTGTCGTCCAGGATCATTAAGATGGTATGTGATGACGGGGAACCGGATGAATACCATCTGACAAAGTTTATGAGAAGCAATCAGTCCAACTGTTACAATCAGAAGCCTATTGTGAAAAAGGGCGACCATGTGAAAGCCGGTGAGGTGATCGCGGACGGCCCTTCCACGGCGCAGGGTGAACTGGCGCTCGGCGAGAATCCGCTGATCGGCTTTATGACCTGGGAGGGCTATAACTATGAGGATGCCGTCCTGATCAGTGAGAGGTTAGTGCGGGAGGATGTCTACACATCCATCCATATTGAGGAATATGAGGCGGAGGCACGCGATACAAAGCTGGGTGCGGAATGCATCACAAAGGATGTACCCGGCGTTGGCGATGACGCACTGAAGGATCTGGACAGCAACGGCATCATCCGTATCGGCGCGGAGGTTCGTGCGGGCGATATTCTTGTCGGCAAGGTGACGCCGAAGGGAGAGACGGAACTGACTGCGGAGGAAAGGCTTCTGCGTGCGATCTTCGGAGAGAAGGCGAGAGAAGTGCGGGATACTTCCCTGAAAGTGCCTCACGGTGAATATGGTATCGTCATCGATGCAAAGGTATTTACGAGGGAAAACGGCGATGAACTTTCCCCTGGTGTGAATATGGCGGTGCGGATCTATATCGCGCAGAAGAGAAAGATCTCCGTGGGCGATAAGATGGCGGGGCGCCACGGCAACAAGGGCGTTGTCTCCCGCGTGCTGCCGGTGGAGGATATGCCCTATCTGCCGAACGGACGTCCGCTTGACATCGTGCTCAATCCGCTTGGTGTTCCCTCCCGTATGAATGTAGGACAGGTACTGGAGATCCATCTGTCCCTGGCGGCAAAGGTGCTTGGATTTAACGTGGCTACGCCGGTGTTTGACGGTGCGAAGGAGATAGATATAGAAGACACGCTGGAGATGGCGAACGATTACGCCAATACCACGTGGGAGGAATTTGAGGCAAAATATAAAGATGTGGTACTGCCCGAAGTGATGCAGTATCTCTACGAACACAGAGACCACCGAAAGGTATGGAAGGGGGTTCCAATCTCCAAGGACGGTAAGGTGAGGCTGCGGGACGGCAGGAGCGGTGAGGATTTTGACTCGCCTGTCACGATCGGCCATATGCATTACCTGAAACTCCACCATCTGGTGGATGACAAGATCCATGCTCGTTCTACGGGACCGTACTCCCTTGTGACGCAGCAGCCTCTGGGCGGCAAGGCGCAGTTCGGCGGCCAGCGTTTCGGTGAGATGGAAGTGTGGGCGCTGGAGGCTTACGGCGCATCTTACACACTGCAGGAGATCCTGACGGTGAAATCTGATGATGTGGTAGGGCGCGTGAAGACCTATGAGGCGATCATCAAGGGTGAAAATATACCGGAGCCGGGCATTCCTGAATCGTTCAAGGTTCTGCTGAAGGAACTGCAGTCTCTGGGACTCGATATCCGTGTGCTGCGCGAGGACAACACCGAAGTTGAAGTCATGGAATCCGTGGATTACAGCGATACGGAGTATCGCTATGAGATGGACGACAACAGGAACTACAACCGGGAGAGGGAATCTTTTGACGGATACCAGACGCAGGAATTTTCACAGGATGGCGAGCTTGAGACCATAGAGGACGAAGCGGCCGTTGCCGAAGATGATTACTATGACGGTGGAGAATATGCCGATGATGTAGAGTATGAGGATTCTACCAATTAAGAGCAAACAATACTTTCACATGAAAAATGGAGGGAATCATGGCAGAAGTAAAGAATGAAAGTTATCAGCCTATGACATTTGATGCGATCAGAATCGGCCTTGCGTCACCTGAAAAGATCAGGGAATGGTCCCGCGGTGAAGTATTAAAACCGGAAACGATCAACTACAGGACTTTGAAGCCGGAACCTAACGGCCTGTTCTGTGAAAAGATATTCGGACCCAGCAAAGACTGGGAGTGCCATTGCGGTAAATATAAAAAGATCAGATATAAAGGTGTAGTCTGCGACAGGTGCGGTGTGGAAGTTACCAAATCCGCAGTGAGAAGAGAGCGCATGGGACATATCGAACTGGCGGCTCCGGTCTCCCATATCTGGTATTTCAAGGGAATTCCCAGCAGGATGGGACTGATCCTGGATCTGTCTCCGAGAGTGCTGGAGAAGGTGCTGTATTTTGCGTCCTATATCGTGCTGGACGCAGGGGAGACAGACCTGGAATATAAGCAGATCCTGACGGAGAAAGAGTATCAGGACGCCCGCGAGAAATGGGGCAGCAGATTCCGTGCCGGCATGGGGGCGGAGTCTGTGAAAGAGCTGCTGCAGGCGATCGATCTGGATGCGGAAGCG
This sequence comes from uncultured Lachnospiraceae bacterium, assembly GCA_910584915.1. Taxonomy (GTDB): domain Bacteria; phylum Bacillota; class Clostridia; order Lachnospirales; family Lachnospiraceae; genus 1XD8-76. The sequence continues at coordinate 11,764 of CAJUDM010000033.1, read as the reverse complement.
GAGGAACTGAAGACGGGGCTGAGAGAATCCACCGGACAGAAGAGGGCGAGGATCATCAAGCGCCTGGAGGTGGTGGAGTCCTTCCGGGAATCCGGCAATATGCCGGAGTGGATGATCATGGATGCGATCCCTGTGATCCCGCCCGACCTTCGCCCGATGGTACAGCTTGACGGCGGACGTTTCGCGACATCCGACCTGAACGATCTCTACAGAAGGATCATCAACAGAAATAACAGGTTAAAAAGGCTTTTGGAACTCGGCGCGCCGGATATCATCGTGCGCAATGAGAAGAGAATGTTACAGGAGGCGGTGGATGCGCTGATCGACAACGGCAGACGGGGACGTCCCGTGACAGGACCGGGCAACAGGGCGTTAAAATCCCTTTCCGATATGTTAAAGGGTAAATCCGGGCGTTTCCGTCAGAACCTCCTTGGCAAGCGTGTGGACTATTCCGGACGTTCGGTTATCGTGATCGGGCCTGAGCTGAAAATTTACCAGTGCGGACTGCCGAAGGAGATGGCGATCGAACTGTTCAAACCATTTGTTATGAAGGAACTGGTGTCCAAACAGATCGCCCAGAATATCAAGAGCGCGAAAAAGATGGTGGAGCGTCTGGACGTACAGGTATGGGATGTGCTGGAGGAGGTCATCATGGACCATCCGGTAATGTTAAACCGCGCGCCGACGCTGCACAGGCTGGGGATCCAGGCTTTTGAGCCGGTTCTGGTGGAGGGTAAGGCGATCAAGCTGCATCCTCTCGTGTGTACCGCGTTCAACGCGGACTTTGACGGCGACCAGATGGCGGTGCATCTGCCCCTGTCCCAGGAGGCGCAGGCGGAGTGCAGATTCCTGCTGCTCTCGCCCAATAATCTGTTAAAACCTTCCGACGGCGGCCTTGTGGCAGTACCCTCGCAGGATATGGTGTTGGGCATCTACTATCTGACGCAGGAGCGCCCCGGCCCCGTGGAGAAGGAGGAGGATCCCTACAGAAACATCTACAGAAATGTGAACGAGGCGATACTCGCCTACGAAAACGGCGAGCTCACACTGCATTCCCGGATCAAGGTGCGGGTGACAAAGGAGAACGCGGAGGGCGAGAAGGTTTCCGGCATCGTGGAATCCACGCTGGGCCGTTTCCTGTTCAATGAGATCATTCCTCAGGATCTGGGCTTTGTGGACAGAAGCAAACCGGAGAATCTGCTGAAGCTGGAGGTCGATATGCTGGTCGGCAAGAAGCAGTTGAAGCCGATCCTGGAGAGAGTCATCAATATCCACGGCGCGTCCAAGACTGCAGAGGTGCTGGACGATGTGAAGAATCTGGGATACCACTATTCCACAAAGGCGGCGATCACGGTATCCATCTCCGATATCATCGTGCCGAAGGAGAAGCAGCGCATGCTGGATGAGGCGCAGGCGGAAGTGGATAAGATCGCTATGGATTATAGCCGCGGACAATATACGGACGAAGAGCGCTACAGAAGGGTTATCGAGACATGGAGAAAGACGGATAAGGTGTTAACAGATCTTTCCATGGACTGTATGGATGATTACAATAATATAAAAATGATGGCGGATTCCGGTGCCCGTGGCTCCAAAGATCAGATCAAACAGCTGGCGGGCATGCGCGGACTGATGGCGGATACCACCAGTAAGACGATCGAACTGCCAGTTAAATCCAACTTCCGCGAGGGCATGGACGTACTGGAATACTTTATCGCCGCGCACGGCGGCAGAAAAGGGCTGGCTGACACGGCGCTGCGTACTGCTGACTCCGGTTATCTGACCCGCCGGATGGTGGATGTCTGCCAGGAACTGATCATCCGTGAGGTGGACTGTTCCGAGGGAGCGGAGGTGCTGCCGGGTATGGTAGTCAGAGCGTTCCAGGAGGAAGGAAATAAGGACAGCGAGAAGGAAGAGGAGGATCTGGAGAGCCTGCAGGAGAGGATCACAGGGCGTGTATCCTGTGAGGAGATCTGTGACAGGGACGGCAATGTCATTGTAAAGAGAAACCATATGATCACCCCCAGCCGCGCGGAGAGAATCGTGAATACCGGCGTGGACAAAGACGGAAAGCCGATCGAGGAAGTGAGGATCCGCACGATCCTGACCTGCAAATCCCATGTGGGGATCTGCGCGAAATGCTACGGCGCCAACATGGCGACAGGCGAGACGGTTCAGGTCGGCGAGGCAGTGGGCATCATCGCGGCGCAGTCCATCGGTGAGCCGGGCACGCAGCTGACGATGAGAACATTCCATACCGGCGGCGTGGCAGGTGAAGATATCACATCGGGCCTTCCCCGTGTGGAGGAGCTGTTCGAGGCGAGAAAACCGAAGAAGACCGCAATCCTGACGGAAATAGCAGGTGTGGTGAGCATCAATGATAATAAAAAGAAACGGGAAGTGACGGTGACGAACCCGGAGACAGGCGAGTCCAGGACCTACCCGATCCCCTATAAATATCAGATCAGAGTGGAGGACGGCAATGTGCTGGAGACCGGCGATGAGCTGACCAAGGGCGGTTCCATCAATCCCCATGACCTGTTAAAGATCAAGGGAGTCCGCGCGGTACAGGATTATATGATCCGAGAGGTACAGAAAGTGTACCGACAGCAGGGTGCTGATCTGAGCGACAAGCATATCGAGATCATCGTGCATCAGATGTTGAAAAAGATCCGGATCGAGAACAACGGTGATGCGCCGTTCCTGCCGGGAACTCTGGTGGATGTCCTGGATTATGAGGAGATGAACACCAGACTCGTCGAGGAAGGAAAAGAGCCGGCGGACGGAAAACAGGTGATGTTAGGTATCACGAAGGCGGCGCTGGCGACAGACTCCTTCCTGTCCGCGGCTTCTTTCCAGGAGACGACGAAGGTACTGACCGAGGCTGCCATCAGAGGTAAAGTGGATACGCTGATCGGCCTGAAGGAGAACGTGATCATCGGTAAGCTGATCCCGGCGGGAACAGGAATGAAGAGATATCGCAACACAAGCCTTGACACCGATGGGAATCTGATGATGAATTCGGTGGGTGCGGATGAGGAGATCCTTTTTGAGGATGAGGCGGAAGACGGACCGGAGAACGATGAAATGACAGAGGATGTTGTGATCGATGCTGACGGGGATGCCGGAGAGGACTTTGAGGCGGATATCGAGGATGATGCCGATGATACCGATGCGGAAGACTTCCGGGAAGAGGCGGAAGCGGAGGATATGGAAACGGTTGAATCTTAAATCCTGACCGTTTGTCCCTGTTATTTCCGCATATTACAGGAAATTTTGTTGGAAAATAAAAAAACAGTTGACAGAGAATAATGAAGTTATTATACTGTAAGTTGCTGTGTAAAAGTTACTGTCCGCAGTTTTATATGGCGGGGACAAGTGATAAGTAACCGGCAGCTTACAGTTTGACTTATGAAAAGCCGCCTGTTTCAGGGGGGAGATTCGTAAGTTGAGTTGATAGGCGGCTTTGCAAATGCAAGTTTTGCAAATGCAGCTTCGCTGCAGACAATACAAATCAAATTAAGGAGGTGAAACAGAATGCCAACATTTAACCAGTTAGTAAGGAAGGGACGTCAGACAGTTTCCAAGAAGTCTACAGCACCTGCTCTGCAGAAGGGTTATAACTCCCTGCACAAAAAGGTGACAGATGTGTCCGCTCCTCAGAAGAGAGGCGTGTGCACAGCTGTGAAAACTGCTACTCCTAAAAAGCCTAACTCAGCTCTTAGAAAAATTGCCAGAGTTCGTCTTTCCAACGGTATGGAAGTTACTTCCTATATTCCGGGCGAAGGCCACAATCTGCAGGAGCACAGTGTTGTACTGATCCGTGGCGGCAGGGTAAAAGATTTACCCGGTACAAGATACCACATCATCAGGGGAACACTGGATACAGCAGGCGTTGCCAACAGAAGACAGGCACGTTCCAAGTATGGCGCTAAGAGGCCGAAAGCCGGTAAATAAGCGAATTCGTTTGCAGGTGAACTTGTTTACGGATGGATTTGTTTATGGGTAAACTTGTTTACCTAAGTATGGGACCACGAAGAAACTAAGTATAGTGTTGGAATTCTGTATCAGAGTATCGCGCGTGTGATCCGGCTTCGGATCAGAGGAAGCGATACTATAATAGATAGACTGCACAACACATTAGTCAGCAGTATGACTGCACATTGTGAGTACCTGTGATTTAATCAGTGGCGCTTCCATAAGGAGAGCGGACAGACAGGCTGAAGGATGGCCGTCCGGCCTGATCCCGGCACTGCAGCTGTCCGGGGAAGAAGCAGCCATCAATAATTAAGGAGGGAAGAGACGTGCCACGTAAAGGACATATCCAAAAAAGAGATGTACTGGCAGATCCTTTGTACGATAACAAGGTAGTGACCAAGCTGATCAACAACATCATGTTAGACGGTAAGCGCGGTGTTGCCCAGAAGATCGTATACGGCGCATTTGCCAGAGTAGAGGAAAAGACCGGGAAACCGGCAGTAGAAGTTTTTGAGGAGGCAATGAACAATATCATGCCCCTTCTGGAAGTAAAGGCGAGACGTATCGGCGGCGCCACCTATCAGGTGCCTATCGAAGTAAGGCCCGACAGACGTCAGGCGTTAGGCCTGCGCTGGCTGACAAACTTCTCCCGCAAGAGAGGCGAGAAGACCATGCAGGAGAGGCTTGCGAATGAGATTATGGATGCGGCAAACAATACGGGCGCATCTGTAAAGAGAAAAGAGGAAATGCACAAGATGGCAGAGGCAAACAAGGCGTTTGCGCATTACCGTTTCTAGGGCTGTCATTTGGATTTTAGGAGGAAGAAACTTTGGCTGGAAGAGAATATCCGTTAGAGAGAACCAGGAATATCGGTATCATGGCGCATATCGATGCGGGTAAGACTACGCTGACAGAGCGTATCTTATACTATACTGGTGTAAACTATAAGATCGGTGATACTCATGAAGGTACTGCAACGATGGACTGGATGGAGCAGGAACAGGAGAGAGGTATCACAATCACGTCAGCCGCTACAACATGCCACTGGACACTGGAAGAGTTTACAAAGGTTAAACCGGGTGCATTAGAGCATCGTATCAATATCATTGATACACCGGGCCACGTTGACTTTACAGTTGAGGTTGAGCGTTCCCTGCGTGTACTGGATGGCGCTGTCGGCGTATTCTGTGCAAAAGGCGGCGTGGAACCTCAGTCTGAAAACGTATGGCGCCAGGCTGACACCTACAACGTACCCAGAATGGCATTCATCAACAAGATGGACATCCTGGGAGCAGACTTCTATGGAGCCGTGGAGCAGATTCGGACCAGACTTGGAAAAAATGCGATCTGTCTGCAGCTGCCGATCGGCAAGGAAGATGAATTTAAAGGCATCATCGATCTGTTTGAGATGAAGGCGTATATCTACAACGATGATAAGGGCGACGATATCACAGTGACTGATGATCTCGGCGATATGCAGGAGGACGCAGAACTGTACCGCTCCGAACTCATAGAAAAGATAAGTGAGCTGGACGACGACCTGATGATGATGTATCTGGAAGGGGAAGAGCCTTCCGTGGAACAGATGAAAGCGGCGCTGAGAAAAGCTACCTGTGACTGCAGGGCGATTCCGGTATGCTGCGGTTCCGCCTACAGAAACAAGGGCGTGCAGAAGCTGATCGATGCGGTGATCGAGTATATGCCGGCTCCCACAGATATCCCTGCAATCAAGGGCGTCGATATGGAGGGCAATGAGATCGAGAGACATGCATCCGATGATGAGCCGTTCTCTGCGCTCGCGTTCAAGATCATGACAGATCCTTTCGTAGGAAAACTGGCATTCTTCAGAGTATATTCCGGTACGCTGAATTCCGGGTCCTATATTCTGAATGCCACAAAAGATAAAAAGGAACGTGTGGGACGTATCCTGCAGATGCACGCGAACAAGCGGGCGGAGCTGGATAAGGTGTACTCCGGTGATATTGCCGCGGCAGTCGGGTTTAAACTGACGACAACGGGCGATACTATCTGTGATGAACAGCATCCGGTTATCCTGGAATCCATGGAATTCCCCGAACCCGTTATCGAACTGGCTATCGAGCCGAAGACAAAGGCAGGCCAGGGCAAGATGGGTGAAGCGCTTGCGAAGCTGGCGGAGGAAGATCCCACTTTCCGCGCGCACACAGATCCTGAGACAGGCCAGACCATCATCGCAGGTATGGGTGAGCTCCATCTGGAGATCATCGTTGACCGCCTGCTGCGTGAATTTAAGGTGGAGGCTAATGTCGGCGCACCTCAGGTTGCCTATAAGGAGACATTCACAAAACCTGTGGATCAGGAATACAAGTATGCGAAACAGTCTGGCGGCCGCGGCCAGTATGGACACTGTAAAGTGAAATTCGAGCCCATGGACCCGAACGGCGAGGAGACCTTCAAGTTTGAATCCAGCGTTGTCGGCGGTGCGATACCGAAGGAATATATCCCCGCAGTCGGCGAAGGTATCGAGGAGGCGGCGAGGGCAGGTATTCTGGGCGGCTTCCCTGTACTGGGTGTGAGCGCCAACGTATACGACGGCTCTTACCATGAGGTGGACTCTTCCGAGATGGCATTCCACATTGCCGGTTCCATGGCATTTAAGGAAGCTATGAAGAAAGGTAACGCTGTATTGCTTGAGCCTATCATGAAAGTGGAAGTGACGATGCCTGAGGAGTATATGGGCGATGTCATCGGCGATATCAACTCCCGCCGCGGACGGATCGAAGGCATGGATGACCTGGGCGGCGGCAAGATCGTGCGCGGCTATGTGCCGCTTGCCGAGATGTTCGGCTACTCCACAGATCTGCGAAGCAAGACGCAGGGACGAGGCAACTATTCCATGTTCTTTGAGAAGTATGAGCAGGTGCCAAAGAGCGTGCAGGAGAAAGTGCTCGCGACGAAAACGAAGTAGCAGCTGATAAAAGTTCAGGACCGGACAGGGGATTTTGTCTTTTGCCGAAAGCAGATTTTTAACGGCAGGATTCCAGGGAGGTTCAAAGGCTGGACTGTAATAAAATAATTAGAAAAACTCTTGAAAATATCAATAGTTTTGATATAATCAGAGATAGCTGATTGAAAATTTTGGAACAAGGTAACAAAAATAAGGAGGACTTTAGAAAATGGCTAAAGCTAAATTTGACAGAACTAAACCGCATTGTAACATTGGTACCATCGGTCACGTTGACCATGGTAAAACAACTCTGACAGCAGCGATCACAAAGGTGCTGGCTGAGAGAGTATCCGGTAATGAGAAGGTAGATTTCGAGAACATCGATAAGGCACCTGAAGAGAGAGAGCGTGGTATCACTATCTCCACCGCACACGTAGAGTACCAGACAGAGAAGAGACATTACGCACACGTTGACTGCCCGGGCCATGCTGACTATGTAAAGAACATGATCACCGGTGCTGCTCAGATGGACGGCGCTATCCTTGTAGTTGCAGCTACGGATGGTGTTATGGCTCAGACAAAGGAGCACATCCTTCTGTCCCGTCAGGTAGGCGTGCCTTATATCGTAGTATTCCTGAACAAGTGCGATATGGTTGACGACGAAGAGCTGATCGAGCTGGTTGAAATGGAAGTGACAGAGCAGCTTGAAGAGTACGGCTTCAACGATTGCCCGATCATCAAGGGTTCCGCTCTGAAAGCTCTGGAAGATCCCAACGGCGAGTGGGGCGACAAGATCATGGAACTGATGGAGACAGTTGACTCCTATATTCCTGATCCTCAGCGTGATACAGATAAGCCGTTCCTGATGCCTGTCGAGGACGTATTCACGATCACAGGTCGTGGTACGGTTGCTACAGGAAGAGTGGAGAGAGGTACTCTGCATCTGAATGAGGATGTTGAGATCGTTGGTATCAAGGAAGAGACAAAGAAAACTGTTGTAACCGGTATCGAGATGTTCCGTAAGATGCTTGACGAGGCTCAGGCAGGTGATAACATCGGCGCTCTGCTTCGCGGTATCAACAGAACAGAGATCGAGAGAGGACAGGTTCTTGCTAAACCCGGTTCCGTGACATGCCATAAGAAATTTACGGCTCAGGTTTACGTTCTGACGAAAGACGAGGGTGGCCGCCACACTCCTTTCTTCAACAACTACAGACCTCAGTTCTATTTCAGAACAACTGACGTAACAGGCGTTATCAATCTGCCTGCAGGTGTAGAGATGTGCATGCCTGGCGATAACATCGAGATGACAATCGAACTGATTCATCCGATCGCTATGGAGCAGGGTCTTACGTTTGCTATTCGTGAGGGTGGACGTACTGTAGGTTCTGGTAGGGTTGCTACTATCATTGAGTAATCAGTAAAAAGCTAGATTTTATGGGGCTTTCTGAGAAATCGGGAAGCCCCTTTTTGAAAATTATATGTTGTTAAAAGATTACATATGGTGCCAAAACGGTGCCAATAAGTTAATGAGGAATCAAGAAGACAGTTATAGGTCGTCCCGCCTCATTTATTTTTTGCAAAAAAAGCATATTTTTGTGGTATTTGGGGAGCATATGCATAAAATGAATAGAAAGTCAAGACTTTTTTAGATGAAAAAAAGATGATATGTTTAATTAAAGAGTAAAAGTCAAGACTTGACATTTATCATGAATGTGATATAATAATTAGTTTATATTTTGAGACAAATAGGAGAATAGGATATGAGAACGGTTTGTGGGAAACCATTGGTCAGCGCATATAGTTTCGTAAAGTATTTATGTGCAATTTTAGCTAAGCAAGGCAAAGTGATTGTTGATTTATCTGCCATAACATATAATATTTTCTGTTTTAAGGAAAAAGTATCAGAAAAAGATTTATATTTATTTGATGATATTGAATTTCGGACAGGAATTGATAATAGTGTGGCTTCATCGGATATTTCAGAGGGATTGAATAGTTTACAAACATTTGGAATTATAGGGAAACTGAATCCAACATATGAGAAAATAGTGATATATTTGACTCCTGAAGAAGCAAATACAATTTTAGAGTCATGTGATCAAAGAATTGTTACAGTGCTTAATGAGTTAGCACAAGTTTTTTAAAGGGGATATTGCAAATGAATTTGGTGAAGGTGCTAAAAGACACGCAAGAATATAAAAAAATTGAGACGGATGTAGAACAGTTTGTTGAAGAAAAATTGGATGGATATATACCTGGTGATATTGAAAGTAAGACAATACATGATTCAGTATGGGGATCAATAGAATATTCTGAATGGGAAATGCAGTTGATAGATTCACCACTTATGCAACGCTTGCGTGATGTTCATCAAGTTGGTTTGGCAATGTTAACATATCCGGCGGCGAGACACTCAAGATTTGAACATTCACTTGGTGTTGCAGCAGCTGCCAAAAGAATGTGTGAACGGGTAAATGCAAATTCATCTGGATTTAAAATAGATGAAGAAAATAAAAATTGTATTATATTAGCAGCAATCGTTCATGATATAGGTCATTGTTTTTATTCTCATTTGTCAGAGAGTATATATGGTGAATTAGAAGATTTCGTGGCTTTGAGAAATAAATTTAATAAGATATTATCTCGTAAACCTAAACCACATGAAATGTTGTCTTTCATTATTGTAAATACATTAACATTTCAAGAGTTTTTCTTTTCACATGTGAGTTATCCGCATAAGGGAAAGGTAAAGGGTACGTTATTTCAAGATGTTGGTTGTATGATTATTGGAGCTAATATCGAGAAAAATAATAAAATATTAAGTTATCAGACATCAATTATAAATGGTCCATTTGATGCCGATAAACTTGATTACATACGACGTGACAGTTTGACAGCAGGATTGGCATTACAGTATGATATAGAGAGATTATTTACAAAAATACAAGTCCATTCAATACCATCTTTGTCAAATCCTCAAAAAATAGAGGATAGATTGGTCATAAATTTTAACGGAGTTACGGCAATAGAAGAATTGACTTTTTGTAAAATAATGTTGTTTAGTTATATCTATTATCATCAAAAGGTTTTAATTTCAGAAACGATGATTAAAGATTATGCATACGGATTGTATGAATTGAAAATCATAAATACGTTTGCAGATTTCTTACGTTATACGGATTCTGAGATATTAACCCTGTCTAAACAACAAAATGGAAGTCCTTTTCCTGAATATGATCATTTAGATTTGAACGCTTTAGCAGAAGCGGTTAAATTGCGGAAATTACCTAAAAGATGTTTAGAAATTTCTCAATCTAATATTACATCTATTGAAGAAAATATTGACAATAAATATGTGGTTCAGCAATGCCAAAGCATTATAGAACAATGCCAATTAGGTAATGATTATGGAATTGAAAAATTGCAAAAGGATATTGAAATATTGTCGTCAGTTATGACAAGAAGTACAAAGCCAGTATTGGATGAACTGATTGCCGAATTTAGTGAATTGACATATGTAGAATTATTAGATAAAAGGAAAGAGTTTTATAATTTATTAGTTGTTGCACACAAAAAGAAAGGGATGAATGTGAATTTCAATATGTTTGATCTTTATGTTGTATTTCCAAAGTTGGTTAATTATGGTGCGACAACAGAGGCTGTTGTTTTGGGAAAAGATCATAATGAATTGATGACGATAAATGATTTTGTCAAACTTGATGAGTGGGCGGGCAGTTTTAACTCAAATAAATGGAGAGGTTATATTTATGTAACTGATAAAGTTGACAAAGCAATTGCATTTGAGGTGGCACAACAGTTTGTTTTAAAGGGAAAAGCAAAATTGAAAAATCCTTCCGCATATTTGAAGGGTATAGACGAATAAAAGGGGCTGTCGCTTTAACGATTAAAAAATCGTGAGGCGGCAGCTTCCTTTTTCCCATTTTTTCTTTTAATTATGGCTGTTCAGGCTTACATACAGATACCCGCTCCGAAAAAAACATAGAGGCTATAATTAATTGGACCTGTTGACAAACTGCAGAAAAAAGACCTCTTGTATGGTATAATTATTTATATCAATACAGGAGGTTGATTTTTATGATGGGAAGGCAGGACACTCAGATGCAGATGATCATTTTTGACATGGATTCCATGATCCCTGATGATCATCTTTTGAGGCAGATTAAGAATACTGTAAATTTTGATTTTATATATGAAAAGGCGGCGCCTTATTATTCAAATATTGGTCGGAGATCTATTGATCCTGTTATCTTGGTAAAAATGCTCCTAATCGGTTATCTTTATGGTATAAAATCCGAACGACGGCTGGAAGAAGAAATTTCCCTTAATCTGGCATACCGCTGGTTTTGTGATATGGACCTCATGCAGAAAGTTCCTGACCATTCTGTATTTAGCCAAAACAGAAAGAGACGCTTTAAAGATTCAGGCATCTTTCGGGAGATTTTCAATGAAATAGTATATCAATGTATAAGGTCAGGAGCTGTATCCGGTACAACCGGTGTTGCGGACGGATCATTCCTTCCGGCGAATGTCTCATGGGCGAGCCGTTATGAGACAAAAGAAAAAATCGGATGTTCTACCACAAAATATCTGGAAGAGCTGGAAGAGGAACTGTCTTCCATGCCCGGTTACAAGGAACCAGAGAATGTGGAGAAAGAAAAAGAATGCCTGAAGAGCCGCACAGATCCGGAATGCGGGTATATCCACCAGACCAGAAAAAAAGGACTGGGATATCTTACGGAAATGACGGTCGATACAAAATGTGGCATAATCACCGGTGTGGATGTGAGACAGCATTTTAATCCTATTTGCGGCGGCGCAGTCGCCGCAAATTAAAAT
>CAJUDM010000032.1:47218-49247 GCA_910584915.1 uncultured Lachnospiraceae bacterium | reverse complement strand
GTAAGGCACAGGACTTTGACTCCTGCATTCGCTGGTTCGAATCCAGCTAGCCCAGTTTGTACATATGGATGCCGTGTCTTTGCGGGGATACAGTGTTTGTGTGTAAAGTATATCTTATATATGGGCCACTAGCTCAGGTGGTAGAGCACTTGACTTTTAATCAAGTTGTCCGGGGTTCGAGTCCCCGGTGGCTCATTTGGATCCGATACATATGCGGAGTTCTCTGATCGAAAGGTTGGGGGAAAGGATATGGTTGAAACGATAACAGATAGACAGTATGATGGTATTTTGCGGATGATCGGAATGATCCTGGAAGGTTGTAAAGATCTTGATGAGGCTGAGAAAGAGATAGAAGAGTTTCGGTCGGGGAAGAAAGAAAAGTCTGAGCAGCAGTTTCAAAAGCGGGTTGATACCGCTTTTTTTAATGCGAAACCGGAAGACAGGTGATATCCGTACAGCGCGCGGCATCCTGTACGGACGACTGCTTCGTGCCGGCAGTACAGGTGACCCCAGAGGAATGTACTGATGTACTGAATGAGTATCTGTGGAACTGGGACAGGAGGAAATTACATGGAAGAAACAATGGTAAAAGAAAACAAGATGGGCGTACAGCCTGTCAACAGGCTGCTTGTCACAATGTCTCTGCCGATGATGATCTCCATGCTGGTGCAGGCGCTCTATAATATTGTGGACAGTATCTTTGTGGCAAGGATCGAGGAGAAGGCGCTGACAGCGGTATCTCTCGCCTTTCCGATCCAGACGCTGATGATCGCGGTCGGTGTGGGAACAGCTGTGGGTATCAACGCCCTGCTGTCGAGGTTTCTCGGTGAGAAGGAGTTTGAGAAGGCGGATACCGTGGCGAAAAACGGTATTTTTCTGGCGCTGCTCAGCTATATTCTGTTTTTGTGCATCGGTGTTTTCGGCGTGCATATATTTTATACGAGCCAGACAACGGATGCGGTGATCCTTGAGTACGGCGTGGAATATCTGACTATCGTGTGTGTGGCGTCCTTTGGCGTGTTTCTGCAGGCTACTTTCGAGAAACTGCTGCAGTCTACGGGGAAGACATTCTACACGATGATCACTCAGGGGACCGGCGCGATCATCAACATCATCCTGGATCCGATCCTGATCTTCGGCTATTTCGGCATGCCGGAAATGGGGGTGGCGGGTGCCGCTGTGGCGACTGTGATAGGACAGTGTGTGGCAGCGGTGCTGGCGATCATCATGAACGTGAAGGTCAATACGGAGATCCATGTGGGGATGAAGGGATTTAAACCGAGCGGAAGGGTGATCAGACAGATCTATATGATAGGAGTTCCTTCTATAATAATGCAGGCGATCGGTTCCGTAATGACCTATGGGATGAACCGGATCCTGATCACATTTACGGATACGGCGACAGCAGTGTTCGGCGTGTATTTCAAGCTGCAGAGTTTTGTGTTTATGCCGGTATTCGGGCTGAACAACGGCATGGTTCCGATCATCGCCTACAATTATGGCGCGGGCAGCAGGGACAGGGTGGTAAAGACATTCAAACTGTCCGTCTGTTATGCGGTGGCGATCATGGCAGTGGGCGTTGTGATCATGCAGTGCATACCGGACAGGCTGTTGCTGCTCTTTGACGCTTCGGAGCATATGCTGGAGATCGGCGTTCCGGCGCTGCGGATCATCAGTACATGCTTTGTGGTGGCAGCGTTCTGTATCGTGGCGGGATCTGTGTTCCAGGCGTTAGGCTATGCATGGTACAGTATGATCAACTCCATCTGCAGACAGCTGGTAGTGCTGCTCCCGGCGGCGTATCTGCTTGCGCTCACAGGAAAACTGCAGAATGTATGGTGGGCATTCCCGATCGCGGAGGTGATGTCGGCGTGTGTGACGGTGTTCTTTTTAGTGAGGATCTGGAGGAGGGTCATCGCACATATCGGGAAATAAGACGGGCGCAGTCGCCTGTTATTTCCGGTAAACAGGCTTTACACCATCCGATAAATTGGGTATAATGTAACTTATGGGAAGCAGCTGTGCTGCT
>CAJUDM010000032.1:0-47118 GCA_910584915.1 uncultured Lachnospiraceae bacterium | reverse complement strand
TCCAGCCTCAGAGCGGAGCGAAGAGGCGCGGCTGCGAGAGCAGCCATAAGTTAACAGGCAAAATTGGGGAGCAATTTTGCGAGTAAAGTGATTAATAAGAAGCAGCTGTGCTGCTTCCAGCCTCAGAGCGGAGCGAAGAGGCGCGGCTGCGAGAGCAGCCATAAGTTAACGAGCAAAATTGGGCAGCAATTTTGCGAGTAATGTAACTTACCAACAGGTGTTTTTGTGTGAATGTGCATTCGTAAGGAAAGTGATGATACATGCCGACAACCGAGAAAGAAATCAACCGTAAGCTGTATCAGAAACCGCCGTTATCATCGGAATAGCACATATACCGTAAGTGGTTTCAGTATAATTAGGAAAGGTGTAAAGCCTGAAACATGATAAAAGGGTTTTGCACCTTTTAGCAGTTGCAGAGACATGCGGTTATGGCGGAATTGGCAGACGCGCAGGATTTAGGTTCCTGTACTTTATGTGTGTGGGTTCAAGTCCCACTAACCGCATTTCGGATATTTTTGATTTTTTTCAAAAATTTTGAAAACAACTCTAAAGTTTTTTTCAAACATTCCGAAATAAGTAATAGCAGCGGAGAGAACTCCGTTGAAAGCCGGCAGCACGGAGGAGGTTAGCCTAGGGGCCAAATCAATGCAAAGCGGCAGTTCAATCAAGAAAGATCACCGCAGTGAGCGGGACATGGCTGCGAGAGCAGCGTAAAAACCATTATTTAAGGGCAAAGCCCTATTCACCGGCACAAAAGGAATTGTAGCCGAGTAAAAAAGTATATGGAGGTACACTATGGTAGTACAACACAATCTTACAGCAATGAACTCCAACAGAATGTTGGGCGTAACAACAAGCCAGCAGGCTAAGACAACTGAGAAGTTATCTTCCGGTTACAAGATCAACCGTGCAGCTGATGACGCAGCAGGGCTCGCTATCTCCGAGAAAATGAGAAAGCAGATCAGAGGCCTTACACAGGCTTCCGCAAACGCACAGGATGGTATCAGCACAGTACAGACAGCAGAGGGTGCTCTGGCAGAAGTACATGATATGCTGCAGAGAATGAACGAACTGGCAGTTAAGGCGGCTAACGGCACACAGTCCACATCCGACCGTGAATCCATCCAGGCTGAGATCAGCCAGCTGATCACAGAAATTGACCGTGTATCCGAGACAACCAAGTTCAACGAGACATACCTGTTAAAGGGTGACAGAGATAACGTAAAAGGTTATTCTTATGGTTATCAGACAATCACCACAAATACAGCAGCAGGCGCAGTTATGACAACAGGTGCAAACGGCCTGACAGCTAAGATTACATTCAATGCTAATGCAAGTGGCGCTGCTCAGAACGAGATCGCTAACGCGCTGAAGAATTCCGGTATCAATATCTCCGTGAAGATCGCTATCAACACCGATGCGGGTACAACAAATACCACGAAGGTTACTTCTTATTCCGTGGCACTGGTTGGTGCAGTTGCAGATAAGTATACTATCACCACAACTGGTACGAGCGGAAAAGAGTTCGCGATCAAGGATGCTACAGGCAAGACGATTGCAACGATCACGGCAAAAGGCCTGAATTCAGCTATTACAGCGGCTGGTATCTATTCCACCAACGTTGTTGCAAACAAGGTGACCGCAGCATACCGCGCAGGCGAGAGCTATGGCTTCTACGACAGAGACGGCAACAGGCTTGCTGAGAACGCTCTGGATAAGTACTTCACATCGTCTCTGGCGACAAAAGACAGCAAGACAGTGGCAACCAGCGCTGCAAGATCCGACGCTCCTACAGTATATGACGCAGTAGGAAACAGGATTAATCTGACCGAGATGGCTCCGAGAGTGCAGGCTACTCAGGACATCATGGGCAAACTGCAGGTAGGCCTGCACGTAGGTGCTGACGCTACAACCAACAACCAGATCACAATGAACATCGAGACCATGAGCGCGAAAGGCCTTGGCATCTCCGGTGTAAGGGTTGATACAGCAGACGGCGCGCTGAGAGCGATCGAGACGATTGCGGCAGCACTGGCTAAGGTATCCGCTCAGAGATCTGACCTCGGTGCTGTTCAGAACAGATTAGAGCACACGATCAACAACCTGGATAACGTTGTGGAGAACACCACATCCGCTGAGTCCGCTATCCGTGATACAGATATGGCTTCGACGATGGTTCAGTACTCTAACAACAACATCCTGGCTCAGGCTGGTACATCCATGCTGGCTCAGGCTAACCAGAGCAACCAGAGTGTTCTGTCCCTGCTTCAGTAATAAATTGATAGCTTAGTAATCTGTCGGCTATGGTGACCTGAACCCTGGGATGCAATATTCGGGAAGCTGTACTGAAAGATGACACATAGAGCTGTAAGAAAGCTGCGACAGCAGCGAATCAGATAAGGGCGGCGTCAAAACCGCCCTTATTTTTTCCAGAAATGAATCGACGGATGTTCAGCGAGCTGGCGTTCGTTATGACAGGAGAGATATCATGAGCAGAAGACCGGTATTATCTATTTCGTTACTGTGTTCCGGAAGGACAAAAACAACAAAGCAATGTCTGGATTCGTTGAAAACGCTCAGGGAGAGGGTTCCAAGTGAACTGATCATCGTGGATACCGGATGCGATGAGGAGATGAAAAAACTCCTTCGGACTTATACGGATATCATTATCCCCTTCACCTGGTGTGATGATTTTTCCAAGGCGAGGAATACGGGGATGGATGCCGCGCAGGGCGAATGGTTTTTGTATCTGGACGATGATGAATGGTTCATCGATACAAAGGAGATAGAGGAATTCTTTCTGTCCGGAAATTATAAGAATTATTATTATGCCCTGTATGTTCAGAGAAATTACACGACCCTGAATAAGGATATGTATTCAGACGCCTGGGTATCCCGCATGGTCAGGCTGGACAACAGGCCCAGATTTGTGAGCAGCATCCATGAGTATTTTTATCCGCTGTATGATCCCCATATCCTGCTGCATTCGATAGTTGAGCATTTCGGCTATTATTTCGCAAACAAAGAGCAGGAAAGAGCTCATGCGAAGAGAAATACGACTTTGCTGCTCGATATGATCAAAAAGAGAAGACGCGAGATTCGCTGGTGGACCCATCTTCTGCAGGAATATCGCTCGACAGACGAGTACGCGAAACTGGAGGAGTGGTGTCTGGCGGGCTTAAAGGAATTCAGGAATGAGGATATTCCGAATACGAACAGGGAGCGCGGCGCTTTTTACTGTGGGCTTCTGGAGGCGGAAATCAGAACATGCTTTTATGAGGAGGCGGAAAAGAATTTCAGAAAGGCCGTAGCAGATAAGCGGAATACGGATTTCTGCAGGATGAGGCTCTACAATATCGGCGCGGAGATCTACTATAAGCAGGGAAATTATAAAGAAGCGATCAGATGCTGTGAAAAGTATGTGGAGTATTATGAACTGCTGAAGGATGATGAAGTGAAGCAGCAGGAAGAGACGGCATTTTTTGTTCAGTTTGCGTTAGAGATGTCAGGAATCAGTGTAGCTTTCGGTATTTATATCCTGGCGGCATTGAAACTGGGCGATACTTCCATGTTTAAGAAATATTTTAATGTGTTTGACTGGAAGGGACCGATGATGCTGTATGAGCATTTTACGGACGACCTGATCTATGCACTGGCTGAGCTTCCCTACGACAGCGAGGTCGTTCCCCTCTTAGAGACCATGGCGAAACGTCCGGGCTATACGATGCTGTGGGACGCCCTGAAGAAGCTGGAGGCGGAGAGCGGAGAATCGGAGAGACAGGAAGAGATGTTTTTCAGGATCGGCCGGTATTTTACGGCGGTGGATGCGCCTTACTACTATGTGTGGTATTTGAAGGTCCTGTACGCGGATCATACAGGAGAGTTGGAACAGTTACCCTACTATTTCGCGAGGCTGTTCGGCTGCGTGGCGGATGTGTTCCAGCTGGGCGATCAGATATTTGAGATCGCGGAAAGGCATCAGATAGATGTGTGGCTGTCCTTTGAAAATATTATATTTGACAACTGGAAGATCGGCGTGGACGCGTTCTTTGAGAACAGTCAGCTCGAGCAGAAGGAGAAGATGGAGGCATTTGCGGAACGGACAAAGTATCCTGAGATGTCGGATAAGGCGAAGCTGCGCTACGAATATTTTTGTGTGAAGGTCGCTGAGGCGAAGATCGTCCAGAGATATGTGAACGATAATTTTTATGCGATGCAGAACAGATTCCGTGACTTTACAGGGAAAAGCCTTGCATTTTACAGAAGATACTTTAAGCAGGAGGCATTTACAGGTGAGATGGAGCTGTTGCCGAAATCATGCCGCGTGGCAGTGAAATGGGAGCAGGTGATACAGGGCGAGGCGGAGGGCGACCGGAAAAAGGTTGCGAAATATCTGAAAGAGGCGGTGGGACTGTTCCCGGATTTTGATGATGTGATCCAGGTCTATGCGCGCTGCTTTGCCGCTTCCGAGGAGATGAAGCTGGCGGATGAGGAAAATAAGGCAAAAGAGGCGAAATCGCAAATGCGGACGCTGGCAATCCAGGTGAAGGCAAAGATTCCCGGGCTTCTGGCGCAGGGTATGGTGGATGAGGCGTACCAGATCTTACAGCAGTTGAAGGCACTTGTGCCGGATGACGAGGAACTGCCGGAGCTGGAGAAGAGGGTTGCGGCGAGGATGTAAAGGGCACGGCTGGGCTGTTGCCGTTTGTGATCAGGCAGATGCGGTGAAACAGACAGCCGGGCGGTCCTGAGATAAATAATAGCAGCGCCGCGGGGAGAGGCGGCGCAGAGAAAAACAGACGGGTTTTGGCGGGGAATATGTCCATGAGAAGAGTAAAAAAGGAACAGGCTGAAAACTTAATGATCACTTTGCGGGAAGCTCATGGTGAGACCAGAAAAGCGTTGATGGAAAACCGGACTCAGGATGCGCTCAGTATTCTGGCGGATTGTCAGGACGGCGCGATCGCGCTCGGGACGATGATCGAAGAGTCGGAGGGAGAGGGGTTTTCTACGGTATCCCTGTTGGAAGAATATTGTGAATTGACATACCGTGTCCATGAAGGTATCATGGAGGGAGGGGATGAAAACGCAGACGGCGCCTGCGGCGGTTTGGACAGCCTTCTGGCGAAGATAAGCTCCAGCATAGAGGATGATATCAAAGTGAGGAAAGAGGTCGTCTTCTTTCCGTATAAAGCGTCCATGTGGGATTCCCTGGAGAGCATATGGATGGCGGCGGACGCCGATCCGGGATGCGACGCCTATGTGGTGCCCATCCCATATTATGAGCGATCGCCCGAGGGAGCGCTCGAGATCTATCACTATGAGGGGGATCTGCTCCCGGAGTATGTGCCGGTCACTTACTACACGGATTATGCTGTGGAGCGGAGGATGCCGGATATCGCCTATATCCATAATCCGTATGATGAGTTTAATTATGTGACAAGCGTCGCTCCCCAGTATTATTCGGGAGAATTGAAAAAATATGTCAGTTTGTTAGTATATGTACCTTATTATATAACAGCGGGAGGTGTGAGCGAGGGACAGACATATTGTCCAGTGTATGAGAATGTGGACTATATCATCCTGCAGAATGAAAAGCACAGGCAGTTTATCCATCCCTCTATCCCGCGGGAGAAGCTTTTGGCACTCGGGTCCCCGAAAGCAGATAAAGTGATCAGACTCTGCCAGAACCCACCCGAACCGCCGGAGGACTGGAAGGCGAAGATGGCGGGGAAAAAGGTATATTTTTACAATACCAGCCTGGGCGGGATGCTCGCCAATACGAGGAAATTCCTTTTGAAGATGGAGTATGTTTTCAAGTGCTTTGAGGGCAGGGAGGACGCCTGTCTGCTGTGGCGGCCGCATCCTCTGATGGAGTCCACATTGGATTCCATGAGAAAAGAGTTTCGTTCCCGGTTTGACGAATTGAAAAAGTATTTTATAGAACATGATCTGGGAATTTATGATGACACGCCGGATATCGAGCACACGATAGCGCAGTGCGATGCCTATATCGGGGATTCAAGCACCTCCGTGACAGCGCTCTTCGGGATAGCGGGAAAGCCGCTCTTTCTTCTGAACAACAATATCAACGCGCTGCCGGGAGAGGAGGACTGGCGGGGGGATATCGTCAAGGGGCCCTATGTGGACGGCGGAAACCGGTGGATGATCACGCAGGGGAATAAGCTTTACCACTCGCCGAAGGGCGACTTTCACTATGAGTGGTACTGTGACCTGTCGGAGTATGCCTACGGCAATTATTATTTAAAGGCGATAGAAGTTGACGGAACCGTATATGTCTGCCCGAGCGGGGCGGAGGACATCGCGGTGGTGAGGGACCATAAGGTCGTCAGGAAAATAGAGCTCGCACACCGCAATGATAAGATGTCCTGCTTCTATGACGCCTGGAGGAGCGGGGATCACCTGTTTTTGATCCCGTTTCAGTATCCTGCTATTGTGCGATATGACATGAAACGGGATAAGGTGGATTATCTGGAAGGATACAATGAGTTCTTTGTGCAGAACGTCGAGGGAGAATGGAGGCTTGGAGGAAGCCGCATCTGGGAGGGTTTTCTGCTGATTGCGTCTCCCGCGGAAAATAAAGTTCTGGCGATCGATATAAAGACGATGAAGCCGCAGCTGCTTACCGTGAGAAGCGAGAGCAGGTGCGGATGCTGCGGGATGATGCCGGACGGGGATGAGTTATGGATGCTGCCGATCAAGGGAAAGACAGTCGTCAGATGGAACCCGAAGACCGGGACGGTGAGAGAATACGGGGATATGCCGGAGGGGCTGTACTGTGTGAACAGGGGAGCGGAGTACCTCAGTGAGGAGTATCCGTTTGGCTTAGGGGCTTTCTGGAAAAATAAGGTGGTCCTGCCGCCGTCCTGGGGGAATATGTTTGTCTCCATCGATAAGGAGACGGGAAAAGCGGAGGAGTGGAAATTACCGTTCCCGATACCTCAGAAAGAAAAAAACGGCTATTATTCTTTCGGCGGGATCGGATATTTTGCGGAAGCGGATGGAGCTTCCAAAGACGGGATGCTGCGGTTTTTCTATGCGCCGGAGCGCAGATTATATGACATCGATCCGGGAACGAGGGAGTATCGCGAAGTGGAGATCACATTTGACAGAGAACAGCTGCTCGCGCATGAACCGGGATTTTGCGAGGACAGCGAGTGGCTTGCGTATGGCTGCAGTGAAAACGCACTGTACTCTCTGCCGGATTTTCTGGATGGAAAAGCGATCGGAGGGGCGTTTGACAGGGACAGACAGCTCGCGGCGTACCGGAAGATCATGGAGAACAGCGATGGAAGTTGCGGGGAGAAAGTGCATCGGGCGATGATGGAGAGTTTATAAGAATGGACAACAGGATCGAATATTTGGTTTGCCGGGCAGTTCCGGAAAAAAGACAGTATCGAATAATGTGAGTGGAAAGTTGGAATGAAGAATGGTAAAAGTGATCACATACGGCACATATGATCTATTTCACGAGGGGCATTACCGGCTGTTAAAGCGTGCGAAGGAGCTGGGAGACTATCTGATCGTCGGGGTGACTACGGAGACTTATGACAAGGCGCGTGGAAAGCTCGGCGTGGTGGATCCGTTGATGACGAGGATCGAGAATGTCAGGAAGACAGGTTTTGCGGATGAGATCATTATAGAGGAATCACAGGGACAAAAGTTCAGCGATATCAAAAAGTACGGCATCGACATTTTTACGGTGGGTTCGGACTGGACAGGGGCTTTTGATTACCTGAAGGATTACTGCAAGGTGGTCTATCTGGAGCGGACAAGGGATATTTCCAGCACAATGCTCAGAGAGCAGAAGCGGCATATTCAGCGGATTGGGATCATCGGGACCGGCAGGATCGCGGAGCGGTTTGTGCCGGAGGCGAAGTTAGTCAGCGGTGTCAGCACCCAGGGGGTTTACAATCCGCATAAAGAGAGCGCTGAGAGGTTTGCGGAGAGATGGCAGATTAACGCGTATGACGATAAAGAAGAATTCTATGAAAATATCGACGTAGCGTATATCGCTTCGCCTCACGAGACGCACTACGGCTATATCAAGGAGGCGCTGGAACATGGAAAGCATGTGATATGTGAAAAGCCGCTCGTCCTGGAAAAAAGGCAGGCGGAGGAAGTGTTCGCGCTCGCGAAGGAGCGGGGGCTTATTCTCTTTGAGGCGATCAAGACTGCCTACTGCCCGGGATTCCAGAAGCTGCTGGGGATAGCCTGCAGCGGCATGATCGGGAGTATCCGAAATGTGGAAGCCTGTTTCACGAAGCTGGAAAACCCGGAGAGCAGGGAGCTCACGGACGAAGTTTACGGGGGAAGCTTCCTGGAGATGGGCAGTTATGTGATGCTGCCGGTCTTTAAGCTGTTTGGCGCCGAGTATGAAAAGATCGAGTTTGACGTGATAAGGGGCGAAAATGGGTTGGATCTGTTTACGAAGGCCTCCCTGCGATTCCCCACAGGCATTGCGACAGCCACCTGCGGCCTCGGTGTGAAATCCGAGGGAAGGCTTCTGATCTCGGGCACAAAGGGCTATATCGTGGCGGAGCCGCCCTGGTGGAAGACCACATACTTTGAGGTGCACTATGAGGACGCCGGAAGGGTGGACAAGTATTCGGAGACCTTTCTGGGGGACGGGTTGCGCTACGAACTCAGCGATTTTCTGGTGCTGCTCAATCAGGAGGAAAAGAATGCGTTTAAGCTGACGAGAGGGGAGTCCATCGCGCTGGCGGAGGTTATGGAGGAGTTTGTGAGGCGGGAGAAGCAGGGG
Source organism: uncultured Lachnospiraceae bacterium (assembly GCA_910584915.1). Classification (GTDB taxonomy): domain Bacteria; phylum Bacillota; class Clostridia; order Lachnospirales; family Lachnospiraceae; genus 1XD8-76. The sequence goes on along the minus strand of CAJUDM010000032.1, from coordinate 38,333 downwards.
GCCTAAGGGGGCTGTTGAATCCGGTCAGCTATATATTATAAGTATGGGAAGTGTTTCCCGTGGGATATTGTACCTTACTGCGAAAATAGATTTGATCACGCTGTCCCCGGAGGGGAAATATGGCGTGTTTAGATATGGCTGTGGAGAAAGAAGCACGGCACTGAACCTTGACAATTTCATACTTTACATTGGATTCAGGAAAGCTGTAACAGTTTGGCCATCCGGCTTCACTGTTATCTACGGAAAGACAGATGGCTTCTCTGTTTACATTATTTATGCAGACTGCTATAATATCAATAGACATTACAGAAATGTCAGATAAAACTCAGGCAGAACAGAAGGTTGGTATGACGCCTGAAAAGCAGTTTTGCGGTCGGTCGCTGTGTGGAGGAGCATAGAGGGATGAGGCGTTATTTTAATACGGAGGGTCAGTGCTATCCGGAAGAACACTATATGGTACGGTTGGACGAGCGGTTAGAGAAGATAAAAAGACTGTTTATAGATCCGGGAAAGTATTTTGTGATCAACAGAGGCAGACAGTATGGAAAAACGACGACTCTGTATGCTCTGGAGGAATACCTGAAGGAGGAATATCTTGTTGTTTCTCTGGATTTTCAGGGGATTGGCACAGCAGAGTTTGATAATGAGTATTCTTTTACAAAAGCGTTTATGAGGATGTTTCATGAGGCGTTGGATGAAAATGGTGAAGATGGAGAAAATACAGATATTGCATTTTTGATGGAGCCAGGACAAACGACATTGAGTGAAATGTTTTATCAGCTGAGTAAATTTTGCAAAGCTGTGCCAAAGCCGGTCGTTATGATGATAGATGAGGTGGACAGTGCAAGTAATAATCAGGTTTTTGTCGATTTCCTTTCGCAGCTTCGGAGTTATTATCTAAAACGTAGGAAAAGACCGATTTTCCATTCGGTGATTCTTGTCGGCGTATATGACATTAAAAATTTGAAGTTGAAGATACGCCCTGATGCAGAACATCAATATAACAGTCCATGGAATATTGCTGCAGAGTTTGATATTAATATGAGCTTTTCTGAGGATCAGATCTGTCAAATGCTGGGAGAGTATGAGGCAGACTGTCAGACGGGAATGGATATGAGAACTGTGGCAGAGGAGATCTACCAGTATACGTCAGGATATCCGTATCTGGTATCGGTCATCTGTAAAATTTTAGATGAAAGATTGCCGGAATATAAAGCATTTAAGGATAGCGGGAATATCTGGTCAGGGGAAGGGATCACAGAAGCAGTCAGGATTTTATTGAATATAAAATCTCCTTTATTTGACAGTATGGCAAGGCAGCTTGACGCTTACAGGGATTTGAGAGATTTGATAGAAGAAGTTTTGTATCAGGGAAAGAGAGTACCGTTTAGCCCGGATGCAAAAGCTGTCAATATAGGACTTATGTTTGGATTTCTGAAAGAAAAGGGCGGTCAGGTTGTGGTGGCAAACCGCATATTTGAGATGAGGTTGCTCAATATGTTTATCACGGAGGAAGCTTTGAAAAGCGACGCTTTCCGGTGCGGAGAGCGTGACAAAAATCAGTTTATCGCGGATGGACGGCTGAACATGGAGCTGGTACTCGAAAAGTTTGTGGAGTATTTTCATGATGTATACGGAGAAAATGACGAAAAGTTTGTGGAGAGTTACGGACGGAAATTTTTCCTGCTGTACCTGAAGCCCATCATCAACGGAACCGGGAATTATTATCTGGAGGCACAGACCAGGGACGCCGGGCGGACGGATGTGGTCGTGGATTATCTGGGAGAGCAGTTTGTCGTGGAAATGAAGATCTGGCGCGGAAACGAGTACAACGAGAGAGGCGAAAGGCAGCTCTCTGAGTATCTGGATTATTATCATCAGAAGAAAGGGTATTTGCTCAGCTTCAATTTTAACAGGAAAAAGGAGATCGGAGTGAGAAGGATAACTCTGGGAGATAAGGTGATCGTGGAGGCGGTCGTCTAGGCAGACATTTTTGAAGTGAACTATCGGTGAGGGAATTGAAGAAATCTGATGTAAAGTATGGAATCGTCATGGCTTTGCGTCAGATTTTTTATGTTTAGAGAAGCGGTGAGAATATGAAGATTTGGGCACACAGAGGATGCAGCCAGATGTATCCCGAAAATACGCTGCTGGCGTTTGAGAAGGCGGCGGAACTGAAAAATCTGGAAGGCATTGAACTGGATATACAGCTTACGAGAGATGGGGAGATGGTTGTCATCCATGATGAGCGGGTGGACAGGACAACGGGTGGATGCGGCTTTGTAAAGGACTTTACTCTGGGGGAGCTTAAGAGGCTTTCCATAAATGCGGGAGAGAACGGGACGCAGAGGATACCGACGATAGGGGAAGTGTTTGATCTGCTGGACGGCAGGCTGAGAGGCGGTATAAGTCTGAAGGATGGTATGAGGCTGAATATTGAGTTGAAGAACAGCGTTTATCCCTATCCAGGGATGGAGGAGAAGATCGTTGAACTGGTGCATAAAAGAGGGCTTGAAAAAGCGGTCGTCTATTCTACCTTTTATGCGAAATCTCTGGAGAGGCTGAAGGAACTGGACCCGGAGGCGGAGCTGGGGATGCTGGATACGAAAGTGTCGGACTGTCTGTACAAACTGCGGGGAGGATGCGGGGCGGCGGCGCTCCATCCGTACTGGCGGGGGATGGACTTATCGGCGGAAGAGGTCAGGGGATATACAGTGAGAGCGTGGTTTTCGGGGCATTTGTACCCGGAGAAGCCGACAGGGACGAAGCTGGATCTGGGGGATTTGGAAAGACAGGGAATCACGGATGTGTTTTTGAATGAGCCTGAGAGGTATCTGTAAGGGGAAGGATTGTATCGGTTCAGAAAAAACGGATCGGGGGATTCGGTGAGCAAGGTTTGGTTGTGAGTTGTTTGAATTATAAATAACTATTGACTATTAAAGGTTGGTAAATATCTCACTTTTGGGTAGACATATATTGCACGCATGGGGAATGTTTCCTGTGTGATCGGTACCTTGACAATTTTATACTTTACATTAGAATATATATACTCTTTACGATGTAACTCTTATGTGATATACTGCGTTTAGCATACAAAAGGAGAAGAGTGCATGGGGGATATAGATATCAATGTCAAAAATTTTATCAAGCTTCGGTCAGTGTTTGCAGAACTGTTTTCTGAAGGTGTATTTCATGGAGAGGGAGCGTCTAAAGTCGGTGGTTGCGATGCATCGGGAAACATGGTATGCTTTAAGTGCGATCATGGATAATAAGAAATATGTGGAATATATAAACGAAGTTCTATGTGGCGAGACTGGAGGATCATAAAAGGATGAGGCGCTATTTTAATACAGAGGGATGGTGCAGACCGGATCGGCACTATATGGTGCGGCTGGATGAACGGCTGGATAAAGTAAAAAGGCTGTATGTGGACAGAGAAAAATACTTTGTGATTAACCGGGGAAGGCAGTATGGGAAAACAACGACTTTGAAAGCGCTGGCTGAATATCTGAAAGATGACTATACAGTGATCGCTATGGATTTTCAGCGGATCAGCAGTGCCGGTTTTGCAGATGAAAAGGTGTTTGTGATATCCTTTGTAGAATATTTGGAGAAAATACATTCCGGACAGAAGATTCTGAGGGAAAATATTTCAGCGGAGGCTTTTCAAGAGTTAGTTTCTTTGAAAGAAAAAGAAAGAGTTTCGCTGGATAAACTGTTTTATGCGCTGAGTGAAATCTGCGGAACAGCAAAAAAGCCGGTTGTTCTGATGGTCGATGAGGTGGACAATGCATCAAATAATCAGGTATTCATCGATTTTCTCGCACAGCTCAGAGGCTATTATCTGGACAGAGAAAATGTTGCAACGTTTCATTCTGTTATTCTTGCCGGGGTATATGATATTAAAAACCTGAAATTGAAAATACGTCCCGACAGCGAGCACCAATATAACAGTCCTTGGAATATTGCGGCTGACTTTGATATTGTTATGAGTTTTTCTGCCGGACAGATCCGCGAAATGTTGGAGGAATATGAGTCTGACAATCTGACGGGGATGGATGTGGAAACCGTTGCGGAGGAAATATACCAGTATACTTCTGGCTATCCATATCTGGTATCGGCTGTCTGCAAGATATTGGATGAAAAATTGCCGGAGTACGAGGCTTTTGAGGAGAAAAAAAGCATTTGGTCGAGAGAAGGAATTGCGGAGGCGGTCAGGATCATACTGAATGAGAAGCTGTCGTTATTTGAGAGCCTGACCAGACAGCTTGATATTTATAAGGACCTGAGGGCGCTGATAGAGGAAATCTTGTATCAGGGGAAGAAAATACCATTTAATCCATATGTCAAATCAGTTAATCTGGGACTTATGTTCGGATATTTAAAAGAAAATGACGGGCGTATTGTTGTGGCAAACCGTATTTTTGAAATGAGCTTGATGAATATGTTAATTACGGAAGAATCGCTGAAAAGTGATGCTTTTCGGTGCGGGGAGCGTGACAAAAATCAGTTTATCGCGGATGGACGGTTGAATATGGAACGGGTACTTGAAAAGTTTGTAGAGTATTTCCATGATGTATACGGAGAAAATGGTGAGAGGTTTGTCGAAAGTTACGGACGGAAATTTTTCCTGCTGTATTTGAAACCGATCATCAACGGAACCGGGAATTATTATCTGGAAGCACAGACCAGGGACGCCGGGCGGACGGATGTGATCGTGGATTATCTGGGAGAGCAGTTTGTCGTGGAAATGAAAATCTGGCGCGGGAATGAGTACAACGAGAGAGGGGAGAGACAACTTTCCGAATATTTGGATTATTATCATTTGAAGAAAGGGTATATGCTCAGCTTTAGCTTTAATAAGAAGAAAGAAGTGGGGGTAAGAACGATTCAGATGGGTGATAAACAAATCATAGAAGCGGTTGTTTGAAAGGAGAAAGCAGGAGAATCTAATGTAAATTATGGAATTGCGCCTGACTTTTCAGATTGAAGGTAAAGGATTTAGAGGAAAAAGCCGATATAATCCATATAAGAATTTTGTACTAATTTAATTTTATAGAGTGTGAATATAAAGAATTGAATAGCGAGGCAGGGAAGCGAAAAGATTGCATGGAGGCAGAATAAAGAGAGAACCTATTGTTGCTGGTGCGATGATAGGTTTTTGTATGCAAGTAAATTAAAGTATATGTATCTTATTATATAAGCATGGAAAAGATAACAAAAGGAAAATAAACTGGAATATACAGGATAAGTGATAATGGATAAAAAAACAATTCTTGTTTTAAATATGGGGATGAAAAGTATCCGCAGTATCATATTTGATGAAGAAGGCAATAAACTGGCATCTGCAGCGGTGCCGATCATTACATCGCTGACAGGAGAATGTGTGACACAGGTTCCGGCAGAATGGTGGGAAAAAGCCTGTAGAGTGATCCGGGAAACAGTGACAGATGCAGGAAATATTTCTGTTGATTATCTTACAGTAACTTCATCATCTTCTTGTCTGGTATGTGTTGATAAAAATGGGGATGCATTGCTGCCCTGCATGATGGTATCTGATAAAAGGGCGAAAGCAGAGAGCGATCTTATTTTAGAGATGCCGGAATTTGCTGAGCTAAGAAAAAAATCCGGGCTGGGAATGGATGCGTCTTTATTGATACCCAAAGCTTTATGGGTCAAAAATCATGAGGGAGAGATATATGAGAAAACGGACAAATTTCTTGCACCAAATGATTATCTGATTTTGAAATTTACTGGAAGATATGTGACAGATTATATGAATGCCCATAAATGGCATTATGATATGGAGAATAGACGGTATCCATCTGAACTGTTAGAGAAAGTCGGTATCAGATCAAATTTGTTGCCGGAAGTGGTAAATCCCGGTGCCAGTATCGGGAGAGTGTCGAAGAAGGCTGCACAGAAAACCGGCCTTACCACAGAAACAGAAGTGATAATCTCTACATATGATGCAATCTGTTCTTTTGTGGGAAGCGGAGTGCTGGAAGAAGGAGAGGCAGGCGATGTTTCGGGAACGGTTACAGTCTTTCGGGCTGTTTCAGGGCAGAAGAGAATAATACCGGCAGATAAAATACAACAGATTCCCTATTACGAGGGAGAAATCTATATCGTAGGTGGTTCTAACAATCTGGGCGGAGGATTGATCGAATGGGTCAAGCAATGCTATTACCAAAATGAAATGCTGCCCTATGAGCTGATGGAAAAGGATGCGGGAGAGGCATCTCTGGGTGCGGGCGGCGTTATCTTTTTGCCCTATCTGCTGGGAGAGAGGGCGCCGATATGGGACAGCAGTGCAAGAGGGGTATTTTTTGGGCTGGAAAGAATGCATACACGTAAAGAAATGACGAGAGCGGTATTTGAGAGCACGGGATTTATCGATCTGGATATGATCAGTGCAATTGAGGAAACAGGGCTGAGGATCAACAAGATCAGATTGTCAGGAGGTTTGGCAAGGTTGAATCTGATTTCCCAGATCAAAGCGGATATCACAGGGAAAGAAGTGGAAGTACTTTCGGAATTTGAGACGACAGCGACGGGAGCTGCAATGATAGCTCTATTTGGACAAGGTATATACAGCTCATTACAGGAAGCGGCAGAAAAGTTTGTCAGAGTGAGAATGATCATCAGGCCGGATTCAAAAAATCATGAGAAATACCGGGAGCTTTACCAGCTTTATCAGGACACATACAGGACATTGAAGCCTCTTTTCCCCAGAAGGATGGAGCTGACAGAGAAGCTATACGGTCAAAAGAGGATCAGGATAGAGAATTTATAGGAAAGAGAATGATATGAGTCTGTACCGGATCATGATCCCGACAAAAGTATATTTCGGGAGAAACATATGGAGGGAAGCGCTGAAAGAGCAGGAATCCTTACTGCAGGGAACTGTTATGATCGTCACAACAGGACGTTCTCTGCGGCGGTTTGGATATATAGATGAACTGAAGGAACAGCTTGGACAGTGCTCTTATATAAAAAAGATCATAATATTTGACGGAATCAGCGCCAATCCGAAACTCTCGGAAGTTCGGGAGGGAATATCATTGGGGAAAAGGGAACAGGCTGACATGATAATCGGCTTTGGCGGTGGGAGCGCTATGGATGGGGCGAAGGCGATTGCAGCAGGGATAAAGTCGAAGGAAGACATTGAAGTTTATTTCTATCAGGGAAAAGAGCCGGGGGAGGATACGCTTCCGGTCATAGCGATTCCCACAACGGCGGGAACAGGAAGCGAATTGAGTAAAGCGGCAATCCTGACCGATGAAGTGCGAAAAGTGAAAACCGGTATCAGGGGAAATGCATTGTATCCGCTGACAGCGATCGTAGATTCCTGCTTTACGGAAACAGTGCCCTTTCGGATCACAATGGAAACAGGATTCGATGTACTGGCGCATGCCGCTGAAAGTTATATATCCAGGGCGGCCTCTCCGTATACCAGGGTGCAGTCAGAGACAGCCATTCAGATTGCAGGGCAGTATCTCCCTCGGCTGGCAGAGTGCCTGTCAGACGCTGAAGCGAGAGAAAAAATGAGTTTTGCCAGTATGATCATGGGCATCAATCTCGGGAATGCGAGCACCTGTCTTCCGCACAGGCTTCAGTATCCGCTGGGGGCACATACCGATACCAGCCACGGCGCGGGGCTTGCGGCATTGTTTACGGCGTGGATCTGCTGCGAGTACAAATATGCGCCGGAGCGTGTGGAGAGAATACTGGAGCTTCTCACAGGAGAGAAAAAACAGGGGGAAGCCGACTGTGCGGAGGCAATGCATCAGTTTATCCATTCACTGAAGCTGCCGGTGTCACTGCGGGAGATGGGGATAGCGAAAGAACAATTGCTGGTGTTTGCAAAAGAAGTATCGGGAAATATCGGAAATGATCCGGCATCGTGCGAGGAAGGGATCATTTTGAAGCTATATGAGACAGCATGGCAGGAGGAAACAGCATGCAGGCGATCATAATGGCTGCGGGAAAAGGCAGCAGGCTCGGAACTCTGACTGGGGGAAAGCCGAAATCATTTGCGGAGATAAAGGGAAAGAAGCTGATAGAATATAATCTTGCTCTCCTGAAAAAGTACCATGTGGATGAGATCATCATTGTGACCGGCTATCAGTGTGAGGCGTTTGAACAACTGACAGCAGGGGAAGAGAGTATACGTTTAATATATAATCCGTTCTATGAGATGGTCAATGTGCTCGGATCTTTCTATATGGGAATGGAAGCACTGAACGATGATTTTATTTACCTTCATGCGGATACTCTGTGCGAGCCTGTTATATTTGAAAAGCTGGTTTATCCGAAGGGTGATGTTGTACTTCCGGTAGAGTATAAAAAGTGTGATGACGAGGCGATGAAGGTCAGAAGCGAAAACGGAAAGATCGTGCAGATCACAAAGCAGATGCCTGCGGATGAGGCTGAAGGCGAATTTATAGGTATGGCAGCCTTCAAAAAGGAGGTCATTCCGGCACTGAGAGAAAAGACAAAACAGCTGATGAAAGAAAAAGCATTCACAGACTATTTTGAGAGTGCCATACAGAGGCTGATCGATGAGGAAGATTTTGAGATCACGGCAATACCGACAGACGGAGCTTTCTGGGCGGAGATAGATTTTATGGAGGATTACGAGAAGGCGTCAGAACAGATACCTGAAAGTCTGACGGGAATATTTGGACAGGAAAGCAGTTGAAAAGATGGGATATCAACAAAAAAGTGGCTGGCCAGAAAGCCTGTATGTAGCCAGAAGAAAAATGAAAGCGTTTATCTACAGCCTTGCCTGTTATGTGTGCAGGATCTTTCCGGTGGATCCAGGAAAGATCGTCATGTGGACGTTTGAGGGCGGCGGCGGATACGGTTGCAGTCCTAAGTACGTGGCGGAGGAGATTTTAAAGAGAAACCGGGAAGGCAGGACTGATTACAGGATCGTATGGCTTGTCAATGATATGGATAAGGAGTTCCCGAAAGAGATAGAGAAGGCGGAGAATACATTTTGGAGCCGCGCTTACCATATGGCGACGGCGGGAACCTGGGTCAGTAATACAAGAACTGTCTATGGGACAAAGAAAAGAAAAAAACAATGTTATATTCAAACCTGGCATGCGACGATATGTATCAAACCAATCGGAAAATACAGAGGAGACCTGTTCCCTAAAATGGCGTATCTGGTCAGCGCGTATGACTCGGGGCTGATCGATCATGTTTTATCAGGATCGACGTGGTGCGACCATATGTATCGTGACGGACTGATCTATGACGGAGAAATCATAAAAACAGGAACCCCCAGGTGCGATGTGCTGTTCAACGAAAGGGTTGAAAAGCGCAGGCAGATGCGGATGGAGTATGATCTTCCCGAAGATGCCCGGATCATGTTATACGCACCGACTTTCCGGGGCGGGAGCCAGAGCGGAAGCCGCAGTGTCAATGCGGAAGATACGACAGTCGATTTCGAGCCTCTGATCAGTGCGCTGGAGCAAAGATTTGGCGGGACATGGTATGTTTTTCTGAGGCTTCACCCGCAGCTTGCGGCTAAGATGGAAAAACTGAAAACACGCCAGGTTTCGGACAGGCTTACAGATGTCAGCCAGAGACCGGATATGAATGAGATCATTGCTGGAGTAGATGCTTTTCTCACAGATTATTCAAGCGCCATATTTGAGGCAAATATGATCGGGATTCCGGGCTTTATCTATGCAGACGATCTGGAGGATTATATTGCGGACAGAGGGGATCTGTTTTTTGATATGTATGAGCTGCCGTTTCCGGTGGCACGGAGCAATGATGAACTGATGGAAAATATTGTGCATTTTGATGAAAAAGAGTATGGAGAAAAGACGAAAAGGTTTATGAAAGAAATGGGAATCTTTGAGGACGGGAGAGCAAGTGAAAGGGTTGTGGATCTGATATGTTCGCGGAGATAGTCTGATATTGGATTTTTTGGAGATTGGCTTTTGGGGAATTATATTTGGTAAATATCTTTTTTGATTAAACATATATTGAGCACATGGGAAATATTTGTGCGCTGTTGGAGTTTGTACCTTGACAATTTCATACTTATATCGGGTTGTAAAAGCGGTCAACTTGCTAAAAACGGGCAGACATGTTAACATGGAAGCATCAATGTTGAAATGAGGGTATGCCGGTTATGGGAATGTATCTGAACTTGGGGAACGCAGGCTTTGCATCGATCAGAAAAGGGCTTTATGTGGATAAAACAGGGCTTATTGCGTTTGTAAATGCAGCGTTAGGCACAATGGATAAATTGATATGTGTAAGCCGCCCCAGAAGATTCGGAAAGTCCTTTGCGACAAAGATGCTCTGCGCGTATTATGATAAAAGCTGTGATTCAAGGGCTTTGTTTGAGGATCTGGAGATAGCAAAGGATGCCTCTTTTGAAAAGTATCTGAATCGCTATGATGTCATTTATTTGGATATCACATGGTTTATTTCGATATGTGAGAAGAATAAGAATATTGTCGATTGTATTCAGGAACAGGTGATAGAGGATCTGTCAGGTGTGTATCCGTTTATAGAAGGAATGATATCTCTCCCGCTGGCGCTTTCTAAGATCAGTGAGCGCACAGGAAATAAGTTTATTGTTATCGTAGACGAGTGGGATGCCCTGTTTCGTGAGGTGAAGGAAAATGACGCTTTGCAGAGGGAATATATACAACTGCTCCGCGGATTGTTTAAGAGCAGTCTGACGGATGGGATGATAGAGGCGGCATATATGACGGGGATCCTTCCCATTAAAAAATATGGGACGCAGTCGGCGATGACGGATTTTAAGGAATATACAATGACATCCCCCCAAAAGCTGGCGCAGTATACCGGTTTTACAGAATCAGAAGTGAATGGATTATGCGAAGCATATCACATGGATTTTTCTGAAGCTAAAAGATGGTATGACGGTTATTCTTTTTATGATGTGGAATCCATATACAATCCAAATGCCATCATGCAGGCAGTGAAAAGCGGTGAGTTTGGAACGTACTGGACAGAGACGGAAACTTATGAGTCTTTGAAAGTTTATATTGATATGGATCTGGATGGGCTAAAGCAGGCGATCATAGATATGCTTGGCGGTGTGAGCTGCCCGGTTGATATCAGGACTTTCCAGAATGATATGACGAGTATCAAAAGCAGGGACGATGTATTGACACTGTTGGTTCATCTGGGTTATCTTGCATATGATATATCAACTAAATCTGTTTATATACCGAATGAAGAGGTCAGAGAAGAGTTTATCAGGGCAGTGAAATATGGAAGACACAGAGAGAGTGAGGAATTGGTCGTGGCATGATAATATCCGCAGATTTTAGAGAGATATGGCAGTGAGATTTTACTTGTAGGAGTCAATTATGATGAGAAGACGAAGCGGCATGAGTGTGTTATAGGGAAGCATTGCAGGAAGGATAAGCAGAGTAATAAAAGGATAGAAATTTAAAAAATGGAATCCCCGATATGAGTGTGAAGGTCAGAGACCGGAGGCTTATGTCGGGGATTTTTTAGTAGAAAAATCATGTGAAATTATTTCAATATTTAATATTGGCAGGGTAGGTAAAGAACAAGATGAAGAAAATCAGGATATTGCAATTTCCAGTTGCTAACAGTAAGGGTGGAATTACACAGTATGTATTACAGAACTGGAAATTTATTGATAAATCGAAGTTTCAATTTGATTTCGCAACAATGAGTAAATCCCTGGATTTTGCCAGTGATTTGGAGCGGGAAGGATGTAAAGTCCATTATATATCTTGCTATGCGGAGCAGGATAAAGAAAGATTCACTGCTGAGTTTAGAAAGATTTTGACCGAGGGTGATTATGATGTTGTTCATTTGCATACAAAACAGTGGAAGAGCTTTCTTGTTGAGCAGATTGCAAAAGAAGTCGGAGTGAAAAAAATAATAATACATGCTCACAGTACAGGAGTAGATACACTGGATGAGAAAAGAAGAGAAGAAGAAATAGAACTGCATAATCGGGTGAGGAGTGAGTTGACAGAAGATATAGCAACGGATTTTTGGGCGTGTTCATGGAAAGCGGCAGATTTTATTTTTGGAGATAAAATATCCAAAGATAAAATTAAGATTATGAATAATGCAATCGATCTATCTAAGTACAGATATGATCCTAATGTCAGGAATAGATGTCGCAGAAAATTGGGAATAGCTGACGACGAATATGTTATAGGAAATATAGGTAGATTTGTATACCAAAAAAATCAGGAGTTTTTATTAAAGGTATTCTCAGAAATATGCAAAAAGGATAACGACTCTTATTATAAATTTAGATTGTTACTTGTAGGTTCAGGGGAAAAGGAAAAAGAGTATAGAGAAATAGTTTGCAGGTACGGAGTGAAAGAGAGAGTCATTTTTACTGGTTTTAGAAAGGACGTAGCTGAATTATTACAGGTGATGGATATTTTTTGTTTACCATCAAGATTTGAAGGATTAGGAATAGTTTTAATAGAAGCACAAACAGCAGGGTTGACCTGCATTGGAAGTGAGTTTGTTCCTGAAGAGGCCCTTTTAACAGAAAGAATTGTAAGATTACCATATGATGTTTCATTATGGAAAAAGAGGATCATAGAAGAATATGATATTCAACACATACAGTTGATAAAAAGGAGTGAAAATATTAATATCGAGAGATTAAAAGGGAAGGGGTATGAGATAAAGGAACAGATTAAATATATAGAAAAACAATATTTATTTTGATGGAAGGCAGAAGGAGGAGAAAATGAATAACAGAAATTATTCAAATATTTTGAACTGGGGAGAACAATTGTGGGATTTCAAGGATGCAATAACATTGCTAGATGAATTTTTGGAATTATATGAGAAACGTCCTATTATAAATAATACTGGTGGAATGCTGTCTACACATTTGTTTTGGACATGGTATATTTTAAAAAAATTAGCTCCAGAGAGTATTATTGAAAGTGGAATTTTTAAGGGACAGGGCACATGGATCATAACAAATGCTTGCCCAAATGCAAAAGTATTTTCGATAGATCCTGATTTATCACGAAGAGTTTACATAAATGACAAGGTAAGGTATTTTGTGGAGGATTTTAGTTATATTGATTGGAACAGTTTATTAAAACCAGAAAATACATTATGTTTTTTTGATGATCATCAAGACGCTTATTTACGTTTACAGCAAATGAAATGGATGGGATTTAAAAAAGCAATTTTTGAAGATAACTATCCGAAAAGTCAAGGTGATTGTTATTCATGTAAAAAAATTCTTGCTGGATGTGGATTGAAAATAGATGGAAAAGAAAAAATATCTTCAAATATAACTCATGCTAAATATTTTATAGAAAATATTAAGACTTATACAACACTGCCTCCGTTGTTTAAAAATAAATTTACTAGATGGGGTGATGAGTGGAATGATGAAAATTATCCAACGCCACCGTCTATATTAAGCGATGAAGATATAGGACAGTATAAAATAGTGAAAGAAGATGCTAAAGGATATACATGGATTTGCTATCTCGAATTATTATAAAAATGTAGTAGTTTGGATTGCTGTTTTTTATAAAGATTAAGCGACCATATAATTAAACTTAAAAAAGTATATCTGCAGATAAGGGAGGTTGCTTAGTCTTAGTAAGCTGTGTAAAGGAATATAATATGAAGTTAGCTATTTTTGGTACAAAATCAGAGGCAAAATATTTAGCTGAACAAATCAAAAAAAATAATGGGTTGGATATAAAATTTTTTGTAGATAATAACATAAATATACAAGGTAAATTGATTGATAATATAAAAATAATTTCATGTAATGAGTTGAAAGCGTTATATGAAAAAGAAATAGATGCAATTATTGTTGCAGTAAGGGGAACACATAGCAGACTTTGTATTATCCAGCAGTTAAAAGAAGTAGGGATAGAAAAAATAGGTATATTCAAATTTTCAGCTCACGATTATAAAAGAGAGGTAGCAGTAGAGCGCAATGGAAATTCGAAATATATAGTTTGGCTAGACAGGATTGATAAACCTATATTGCCCTATTTAGAAATAAATGTTGTGGATGGCTGTAATCTGAAGTGCAAAGGCTGTACGCATTTTTCCAATTTATATGAGGATGTAGGGGAAGTTGAATATCAGCATTTTGTTAAGGATCTGACACAAGTGGCTTTAAAAAGCTGTGTGATTCAACTGCGTTTACTGGGCGGAGAACCACTTTTAAATAAAGATCTGTACCGGATCGTGGAAGCTGCCAGAGAAATATTGCCGGATGCAGATATTGAAGTGGTAACAAATGGATTGCTGATTCCGAGACAGGAAATGCGATTATATGATTCTATGCATAAAAACGGAGTGGGATTTTTGATTTCAAAATATAAGCCTACTTTACGAATAAAGCCGCAAATTGAAGAGATATTGAAAAAAAATAAAGTTGATTATTTTTTTGAACGCGAAGATATTCTGGAGTTTGGAAAAACATTGTCAATGGAAGGAAACAGTAATACAGAGAATTCACAAAAGGTTTGTATATCAAGGGGGTGCAGATTTTTAAGAGAAGGATATTTATATAAGTGTCCATTTGAAGGTTTGATTGATAAATTTGCAGCGACATTTGCTTATAACGATGTTTTGAAAATAGAGAGAGGGTTTGATATCTATGATGAGAGTATAGATTGGGGACAGAAATTGGAGCAGTATTTAAAAAATCCGGTACCTATGTGCAGATATTGTTCGGAAAAGTGTGAAATGTTTCCTTGGGAAATAAGGAGTAAGCCGGAAAAAGAGGACTGGTTGGTGAAGTAGAGCGGAAGGTATTTTATTATGATTAAAATTATTAATTGTTCTGTTAATGAATTCTTGGATAAAACGAAAAATAAAGAGGTTGTTGCATTTGGAGCTGGAAGATTATTTAAAAGTCAGTTTAAATTGGCTAAGTTAAAAAGAGTCAAATATATTATTGATAGTGATGAAGAAAAAGTAGGAACCTACATGGAGATGGCAGGAACAGTGATTCCAGTGGTAGGAAAAGATAAATTAAAAGAGTTGAATAAAGTAAAGAATGCAATAATTATTACAGTTACATTGGCTGTGGATTCAATTCTTAGAGAATTGGATGAATATGAAAATATGCAGGATATTGACTGCTACTTGTTATCATTAATGATAAATAAAGATGAGAAGCAGAATATTGTTTTTCCATCAGGAAAGCAGAAAATTCCCAAAATTATACATTACTGTTGGTTTGGGAAAACGGAAATTCCAAATCATTTGGAAAAATATATGGAATCCTGGAGTAAATATTGCCCGGACTATCAAATAATCAGATGGGATGAAAGCAATTATGATATATCTAAAAACCAATATATGAAAGAAGCATATGAAAGTAGAAAGTGGGGATTTGTGCCTGACTTTGCGAGAATAGATATTGTTTATCAGTATGGGGGCATTTATTTGGATACAGATGTTGAAATAATAAAAAGTTTTGATGAGTTATTAAATACATCTTCTTTTTTTGGATATGTAGATAAGCAGGCTGTTAATTTGGGGCATGGTTTTGGAGCTGAAAAAGGTAATGCTTTGCTTGGTGCAATGAAAGAATATTATAAGGAAAAGAAGTTTATTCAATCAGATGGGAGTTTAGATTTAAGAACATGTCTTGAATATCAGGATCCAGTGCTGAAAGAATGGGGATTTTATCTAGATGGAACACAGGAAATTATTGATGATAATGTAATATATCCAAGAGAGGTATTCAATCCATTGGGAAGATTAGGGATAAATGTGTTATTTACAAATAATACACATTCTATTCATCATGCAGAGATAAGTTGGGAGTCGGAGAAAAATCGAGAGATATATAAAGAAAGTTTATGTAATATAAAAAAACGTGTGTAGTAATAAATATCAATAAAAGAAGAGGAAAAATATATGAAAAAAGAAATAACAGTATTTACACCAATTTATAACAGGGCATATTGTATAGAGATGTTATATGAGTCATTAAAAAAGCAAACATATAAAAATTTTGAATGGATTGTTGTAGATGATGGTTCAACAGATAATATAGCTCAAATATTCGATAAATGGGTTAGAGAGGAAAAGGAATTTAATATCATATATGTAAAGGTTTCCAATAGAGGAAAGATGCCAGCTTTTAATAAAGGCGTACAGTTATCAAATGCACCATTCTTTTTTATTGTTGATAGTGATGACTATCTTACAAGTGATGCATTGGAATATATTGCAACATGGTCAAAAGCAGTACAAGATGATGATAGTTTTGTAGGAGTTTCAGGATTAAGAAAGATTAAAACAGTAGAGGCAGAATATGGTTTTGATTATATAGATGCAACGAATTTAGAAAGACGTAAATATAATCTTACCATGGATATGGCAGAATGTTATAAAACAGATATTTTGAAAAAATATCCATCTCCAGAGATCGAAGGTGAAAATTATTTATCTCCAAGTATTGTATGGAATAAGATTGCAAAAGATGGGTATAAAGTGAGGTGGCATAACAGAGTTATATATATTGCAGAATATCGTTCTGATGGGCTTACAATGACTGGACCAGATAAATTTAAAAAGAATCCTATCGGTTGGGGACAATTAATACAGTTGAATATAGAATGTAGAAATGATATAGAATATACGGAATTTCAGTATTATTTATATTATAAAGAGTTAAAAGATACTTTGCCTATAGAACAAATAAGTCAAAATTTAGGAATCAAGAGAAATGAATTGGAAAAAGTCATTTCTCAAAAACCGGCAGTAATAAAAAAGATGAATGAATATTTTCGAGACAATGAATTAAAGGAAATAGCTTTATATGGCTTAGGGCAGGAAGCAAAAAGATTTTTGCTGATCTTGGAAGACTTAGATATAAGAATTTCTTATGGAATAGATAAAATTCCTAATTCCTTGTTAAAAATTTGCTATAGACCAACAGATGAATTACCAAAGGTAGATGCCATTTTGATTACTAATTTAAGAAATAGTGTTGAAATTAAGAAAGATTTAAATAAATACGTAGATATAAGCTGTGTATCTTTACAGGAAGACATACTACAGAGAGGTTTCAGATATTATTTTTCAGATATTTAAAAGTGCGTTAAAGATTGCAAAATGTTGATTTATAATTGAGGGGAAATGTTTAAATGAGTGATTCATATTATGATAAAAAGTATTTTGAGTGGCAAAAAAGAGCGGGAGAATTCGGGGGAGTTGCTAATCTATTTAAGTTTGAAGAATATATTAGTAAAAATAGTGATGTTTTGGATTTTGGATGTGGAGGGGGGTATTTACTAAAAAATATCAATACATTTGGGAAGAAGGTCGGTGTGGAAATAAATCCGATAGCAAGAGAAATGGCTGAGCAGAATGGTATTTATTGTGTAGATGATATTAAGAAAATTGAAGAAAACAGTATTGATGTGGTAATAACTAATCATGCATTAGAGCATGTTGATAATCCCATAGAAATTATTCAAGAATTTAAACGCGTAGTACGTAATAATGGGATAATTGTGATAGTTGTTCCGCATGAAATTTCAAGTGAATTGAAGCCATATGACATTAATATGCATTTATATACTTGGTCACCACAGAATTTATATAATTTATTAACAATTTGTGGAATAGATACTCTTAGGTGCGAAAGATTATCCCATGCATGGATACCAAATCATTTAGAGGTACAGAAACAGGTTGGCTGGAAAGAGTTTCACAGACTTTGTAAGATATATGCTGAAGAAAATAATTTGTATCAAACAATTGCTGTAGGAACTGTTATAAGAAATGAAGACAAGAGAGATGATCAAATTGTTAGAAGTAGGGACAGTATTTTAATAAAATATTATGAACATTTGAATAATGAATGGAAAAAATTAAAAGAGAATATTGAAAAAAGTAATAAACTGGCAATTTATGGAGCGGGAACAGTAGGGAAGCAAATATATAAGTTTTTGAGAGAAAAGGGCTATGAGACAGAATGTTTTGTAGTAAGTGAAGTTAAAGAAGGTGGTGAGATAATTGATGGGGTATATGTTGTTCCCTTTGAACAATTAAATAATAAATCAGAGTATTTGTATATAATTGGAATTAAAAATCAGATGATTAAAGAAAGCATAATTAAGCAATTAAAGGAAAGTGATTGTAATAAAATAGTAGATTTTAATACGGATATTGTGAAATACATGACGAATATTTATGTATAGCAGTTTGTTAAATATAAATATATCTAATAAAAATATATAAATTAAATGGAAAAGTGAGAGAGCAGTAAATGTGTGGGATTTTTGGCTGTGTGGGGAAATTAGAAAGAAATAAAGCTGGTGAGTGTATAGATAGAATAGCTCACAGAGGACCGGATGCGTTAGTTGTCAAAGAATTAGATGGAGCAACATTAGCGCATGCGCGACTCTCTATTTTGGATACTTCAGACGTGGCGAATCAACCGATGTCAGATATTAGTGGCAGATATTGGATTATATATAATGGAGAAGTTTATAATTACCTTGAATTACGCCTGGAATTGCAAAAGTTAGGGTATTGCTTTAAAACAAATGGTGATACAGAAGTAGTATTGTACAGTTATATAGAATGGGGAATGGAATTTCAGAAAAAATGTAATGGGATGTGGGGGCTTGCTATTTGGGATAATTTAAAAAAAGAATTATTTTTAAGTAGAGATAGGTTTGGGGTAAAGCCACTTTATTATTATAGACAAGATGATAATTTTTATTTTGCTTCAGAGATGAAAGCTTTTTTTCCTGTTATGAATAAAAAGGAAATGAACTATGAACCTATTTTAAAAAGAGGTTATTTTAAAAATGAAGCGACAGAAGATTGCTGTATTAAAGAAATAAAAAAGATAAAAGCAGGATATTCAGGTTATTATAGTAAAGGTAAGCTTCAATTATATAGATGGTGGAATACGCTTGATAACATTTTGGAGGTTCCTTCTGAGTATGAGGAACAAGTAGAATATTTACGGGAATTGTTTTTAGACGCATGCAAAATAAGGATGAGAAGTGATGTTCCAATTGGAACAGCGTTAAGTGGCGGAGTTGATTCAAGTGCTGTGATTGGGGCGATGAAACAAGTATCTGTCGGAAATGATGTACATATTAATGCAGATTGGCAGCATGCTTTTGTCGCAAGTATGCCTAATACGACAATTGATGAGACTGAATATGCTAAAAAGGCAGCTGATTATATAGGTATAAGTATCCATAAAGTTCCAATAACTGCCAAAATTGATCCAGATGAAATTTATAAATATATATATATGTGTGAAGAACCCTATTTAACTAGCCCTATTCCCTTTTTTCAAACGTATGGATATATTAGAGGGAAAGGTATCAAAGTTACATTAGATGGACACGGTGCGGATGAATTATTTGGTGGGTATCGTACGCCTATTTATGCTGCAGCAAAAGATTATAGGCGTGACAAAAGAATAATGAAGCAGCTCTTACAAACATATAATGATATGAATTTTAGAGAAAACAGAATAAAAATGGATGCGTTACTAGATCGTGTTGATAAAAGATATCTTGAGAGAAGTGTTGATGAGAATCATGATAATTGGAAAAAGCTAAGTGAATGCAATCGTAGACTATATATTGAAGTTCATGAGCAAATATTACCAACGTTATTAAGATGTTATGACAGATATAGCATGGGGAATAGTGTAGAGATACGAATGCCATTTTTGGATTACAGGATAGTATGTTTTGCTTTTTCAATTCCAGACACATCTAAATTAAGAGATGGATATACAAAAATGATTGTGCGGGATGCAATGGCACCGTTTATGGATAAAGAAATTATGTATCGTAAGTTAAAAATAGGCTTTAATTCGCCATTAACAGAATGGTTTCAAACTGAATTAAAAGAGTTTTTGCTTGATATAATACATTCGAAAGATTTTTTTGAATGTGAATTGATTGATTCTCAAAATGTAAGAGATAAAGTGAATGATTTTTATAAAAATAATCATGAGTATTATAATGAGGGTGAAGTATTATGGCGGGAGATCATTCCATATTTATGGAAAAAGGCAGTGATTGACAGTTAACTATAAGTATTTTTGGAAAAGTTTAACGAAGAGGGAGTAAAATCAAGGTGGGTGGCGTTCATGTATCAATTATAGTTCCTGTATATAATGTAGAGTGTTATTTGGAACAATGCTTAAAAAGTATTTTACAACAAAGCTTTGAAAATTATGAGTTGTTATGTGTAGATGATGGATCTACAGATAATTCCGGTAAAATATTGAAAGAATATGCTTTAAAATATAATAGGATTAAAGTAATTACTCATGAAAAAAATCTGGGACTATCAGCAGCAAGAAATACTGGTTTGAAATATGCCAATGGGAAATATGTAATGTTTGTAGATTCAGATGATTTTATTGAGAAAAATGCACTTGAAGAATTATTTTGTATTGCAGAAGAAGCTCAAGTAGATATTGTATATTTTAATATAAAATGGTCTGACGATATAGAAAATAAAACAAAAATAGACGTAGAACCCCATTATTGGTATGGCTATAATGGAATTTATTCAGGTAAAGAACTATTTACGCTATTTGCCGATAATCATCAGATGAAAGTTGAGGCATGTAGACAGTTTATAAGAAAAAAGTTCTTAGAAGATAAAAAAATAAAGTTTTATGACCAGATTTTACACGAAGATATTTTATTTTCTTTTTTGTGTGCAATGAACGCAGAAAAAGTGATAGATATCAATAAAGAATATTATATTCAGCGCTATAGAAAAGATTCTATTACACATACTAAAGATTATAGAAGAGTTCAATCACTGTTTGTGATTATGATTCAGATATTGACATATTGGAATTCTCATATTTTTTCAGAAAGGGAAAACAGAGCTATAGAGAAATATTTTCAAAATATATATGATACATATAAAAATATAAGCTGGTTTGGGGAAAATAATGGTGAGTTAGAAATTGGGGGTTATGTTGAGAAGTCTTTATACTCAATCATATATAAAGAATACACAAATAAGTGGCTGACGCTTAGTGAAGAACAGTTAGCTGAAATTGAGAAGGCTGAGAATATAGTAGTTTTTGGTGCGGGATTAGCCGCTAAAGATATAATAAATATTTTGAAAAAAAGAAATATTGGAATTGATGCGATTGCTGTAAGTGATTTGGATAGCAATCCTCCCGTTTTTTGCGGTGTTAAAGTTGTTGCAATAGATAATATTATAAATCATGTGGATAAGGCAGTAATTATTTTAGGAGTAACAGAAAAGTATCATACTGGTGTCAGAAAGAAACTGGAAGAACTGGGTTATCATAATATTATAATACCGAAGAAAGTAGTGGATTTTTAGTGTAACTTTATTATGAGAAAAAGGAATTTTTAAAATGCTTTTTATAAATCTTTTTTTAGAAAATTTAAAAAAGGAAATTAGAATCAAGGGAACAGATATTTTCTGTTTTGGTTCCGGCAAAGCATTTGATAATTTCTTTAATGAATTTTCCCAATATGATTTATTAAAATATGTAAAGGCAATTGCCGACAACAAATATCATAATAAAGAGCGTGGTATAAAAAATATCCAAAATATTGTGATACCAATTATATCCATAGAGCAGATGGTTCATGATATCAATATTGGTGATGTGATACTTATAACAACAGCCGCCTATCGAGAAGTAATATCACAGCTCGAACAGATAGTTAAACTGAAAAATATTGATTATTGTTTATATTTTATGTTGAAGATTAAACAGAATGATTATGACAGACTTCGGATCCCGATTCCAGTCAAGTTGTCGATCTATAACGATATCCGCATACCCAAAACAATTCACTACTGCTGGTTCGGGAAAAAAGGAATTCCCGTTCAATATAAAAAATGGATGGAGAGTTGGAAAAAATATTGTCCTGATTACCAGATTATTGAATGGAATGAGAGTAATTACGATATTCATAAAAACAGGTATATCAGTGAGGCATATAAAAAGGAGAAGTGGGCATTTGTCTCAGATTATGTTCGTATTGATGTTGTAAATGAGTATGGCGGGGTATATCTTGATACGGATATAGAATTGCTGAAAAATATTGACGATTTGTTGATGAACGACGCTTTTTGCGGCTTTGAAAGTCCGGATTATGTGGCGTTCGGTTTAGGATTCGGGGCTGTAAAAGGAAATAGGATCCTGGCGGAAATAAAAGAGTATTATGACAATACAAGCTTTATTCTGGAGGATGGAACCCTCAATTTGAAGGCATGCCCAGTCATCCAGACTGAGATCATGAAACGGCACGGATTAAAATGTGACGGAACATTTCAGATAGTGGATAGAATGACTGTTTTGCCATCAAGGATACTCTGTGGAATGAGCCCGCATAGTTTTCGGGTGGAAAAAAATCCTGTTTGTACGTATGCCATTCACCATTATGCGGCATCGTGGGTTGACAGTAAATTTTATGAAGTAAGACAGGATATAAGATATTATTTGGAACGACAGAAAGATGATGACGGATATTGTTATATAGAATAAAACTATCCCGATGAAGAGGAATAAGATAAATGGTAACTGTTTTTACGCCCACATATAACCGGGCATACACGCTGGGAAATCTGTACAGATCATTGAAAACCCAGACAAGCCATGATTTTGAGTGGATCATAATCGACGACGGATCGGAAGACGAAACGGAGGATCTGGTTCGGCAGTGGACACAGGAAACACAGGAATTTCCGATCATATACAGAAAAGTACCGAACGGCGGGAAGCACAGGGCGATCAATGCAGGAACAGCGCTAGCAAAGTATGAGGCTTTTTTTATTGTCGACAGCGATGACTGTCTGACAGAAGATGCGATCGGGTTTGTACTTACGGAGTTTCCCAAGATAGCGGATGACGACAGATATGCGGGAATCTCAGGGCTGCGGATGTATAAAAATGGAGAGATCATAGGGGGAACTCCAACGTTTTCCGATTATGTCGACACCACAAATTTTGAGAGAGTGGAATATTCCCTGTCGGGAGACAAGGCGGAAGTTTATAAGACATCCGTATTAAAGAGGTATCCGTTTCCCGAGTTTGCAGATGAAGCATTTCTGACGGAGGCTGTTGTCTGGGATGCTGTGGCGTTTGATGGGATGAAGATCAGATGGTTCAATAGAGCAATCTATATTACAGAGTATATGCCGGACGGTCTTTCCCAAAATATATATATGAAGATGAAAAAGAATCCGTATGGCTGGGCGGAATGGATCAGGCGGGAGAGGTTGTATGGGAGGCTGAAAGACAAGGAACTTTCGGATACAGTATTCGCTTTTATAGAGCGGGTTGAGCTTTCGGAGGACGTCATCTGCAGAATACTTCAGATATCGGAACGGGAATATGACTCTTTCAAAAAAAGGAAAGAGAGGATTTTTTCTGCTCTCAGCAGGGAGATAGATAGCCGTGGGCTGAGTAATATGGCACTGTACGGGTACGGACAAAATGCACGGCGTCTGTTGGAATATTTAAAAGATATAAAAATAGAGATTCCCTATGTGATAGATAAAAGACATGCTGATATCAGGGAAATGACGGCATATTCCTTGGAGATGGAATTACCGGAGGTAGAGAGCGTATGTATTACGCTGAAGAAGCCAGAGCCAGAGATCATGGAGATGCTGAAGGAGAGGCTACCGTTTTCGTACATATGGCAGTTGAGCGATCTGGGTATTAAGGAATGGTAAAACTGGAAATGAAAGCCAGTTGGTATAAAAGATGAGAGAGAAATACATGGAAGATATCATTATATTCGGGGCAGGAAAAATGGCGTCAAAGAATCGTGAATGGGCGGAGTTTGCCGGGTATCGCGTGCTGTTTTTCGTGGATAATGATCCGGGTAAATGGGGGGGAACGATAGACGGCATTCCGATCTGTTCTCCCGGGATATTGAAAGATCACAGCTGCAGGGTGTTGTTTTCGGATCTGTATGGGAAAGAAATCGAGGCGCAGTTGGAAGAAATATCGTATCGGGGGCAGAGGACAGGCGTCAGGCAGTTAAAGAAAGAGGCGGTCTGCAGCAAAGACATCAACATTACATTGCCGAAGGTTCAATCAGGAAGAGAAGCAGGCTTTGTTTTCGACGCATATTTCCCGGGATCAAACTGGGGTGGGGTTGAAAGCTTTAGTTGTATGGTGGCTGGCGGGCTTTCTGAACTTGGTGTAAGGACATGCCTGCTGTGCGGACCGAATGAGAGGTTTGATGAATTTGCGGATCACTGTCTGCATTTTTCCGGTGTGGAAGAATTGGAACTGGTGAAGGAGATGGCGGTAAAAATAGCGGAGTCGCTGCCATGTATTTTCATATCGCACGCATCGGTCGCACTGTATGCGGCTCAGATAGTGAGATCCGTGTTTCCGGACCAGATACAGGTGGTTATCGTGGCACACGGAGATGAAAAGAATACATATGAGACACTTTGTTACTGGGCAGACCAGGCTGATAAGATAGTATGTATCAGCAAAAAAATTCAGAGCGAATTTCAGAACAGGTATGGCTTGAGTAAAGATATATTATTATACCGACCGAATCCGATACAGCTCCCGGCATTGGCTGAAAAGAAAAAGCCTCAGGGCAGCAGGTTAAAGATAGGTTTTGCCGCAAGGCTCAGAAAAGAGCAGAAACGGGTGCATTTACTGCCCGAAATAATAGATGCCTGCGTCGAAAGAAAACTGAATGTGGAGTTTCATATAGCGGGAGAAGGGGAATGCCTGGAGTTGCTTCAAGCGTATGTAGAGGAAAAGCATTTGGAGGAGAGCGTTCATCTTGCTGGGTGGATAGCGCCTGTGGATATGGCAGATTTCTGGGAGAAACAGGATGTGTATCTGAATATCTCCGATTTTGAGGGAATGAGCCTCGCCATGCTGGAAGCGATGGCATGTGGAGCCGTACCGGTTGTGACAGAGGTGAGCGGCGTCAGCGATCTGATAGAGGACGGGAAAAACGGTTTTATTGTATCTGTAGATAACTGGGTGAAAACGGCAGATAAGATTGAGATACTCAGCAAGGATCGGGATATGCTGCAAAGGGCATCAGATCACAATATGTGTCTGATCAGAGAAAAATGTGATGTATCTGACTATGCAAAATGGTTGATGGAGACGTTTCATTTTTAAATACAGGGGAAAGCATATGTCAAAACCATTGATTACGGTTATTTTACCGTCGTTGAATGTAAAAAAGTATATCCGGGAATGTATGGACAGCGTTATAGGACAGAGTTTCCGTGAATTGGAGATCTTGTGCATAGATGCGGGATCGACGGACGGCACGTTGGAAATACTGGAAGAATATGCACTGTCAGATCAACGGATCCGAATCATACATAGCGAAGTGAAAAGCTATGGGAAGCAGATCAATATGGGATTCGAACTGGCGGAAGGGAAATATGTCGCTATAGTTGAGACGGATGATTACATTGATCTTTCCATGTATGAAAAACTGTATGCTATTGCGGAAGAGAATCAGTTGGATTTTGTGAAAGCGGATTTCAGAGGGTTCAGGGTGCTTCGGAGCGGTACAGTGATCTATGATGAGGGAAGGGTATGGGGAGACCGTGAGGTGTACGGGAAGATTCTTTCTGTCATAGAATTTCCGAAACTTTATCTGCGCGATGTAAATATCTGGAAAGGGATTTATAGAAGGGATTTTCTGATAAAAAATGCGATCAAGCTGAATGAGACGTCGGGGGCAGCGTTTCAGGATATCGGTTTTTGCCTGCTCCTTTTACTGCATGCGAAGAGAGGCATGTATGTGGACGACTTGTTTTATTATTACAGGAGAGATAATGAAGATTCTTCTTCTAATAAGCCGTATGGACTTCGGTTTGCGTATCAGGAATTTCGGAAACTGTTGGATGATCCGGTCACGGGAAAAAATGTGGAGTTGTTTTACCATTACCTGTATATCAGGATGATTCATGTATTCATGGGGGAATATGAAAAATTGCTGCGGTATGGCGGAAAACCGGGCGAAGAATTTCGGGAGATGATCGGCTGGTTTCAGGAAAAACTTGGTGTGGAGATTGGTCGGGGGAAAATTACGGAGAAGGATATAGGAAAAGCGGTCTGGGATGAGCTGTGTCTGCTTATCGGGAATGAGGATGCCTATGCCGAGAGGCGGCTCGATGCCAAAAGGCGGAGGGATGAAGAAGAGCAGAAACTGTTAAATAAAATAGGGCGGGATAGAGTGGTCGTTTTCGGATGCGGGTATCGCGGGAGGGATGCTCTGCTCTTCTGCGACAGATATGAGATAGAGACAGCAGCGTTTTGTGATAATGATATTTCGCGGTGGGGAGATGAATTTTACGGATACAGGATCTGTGCCCCGGCGGAGCTTCTGGAGAGCTACAGTGATGCAAAAATATTGATATCCACGAACAAATATGGTCAGGCTGTCAGAGAACAGCTGGAAGAAATGGGGATATGCGGAGAGCGGATCGCCGTATTGCCTTCAGGCAGCTGAAACAACGCGGAGAACAGGAGCGGATACAGTGGGAAAAGAAGCCATCAGGATTTCAGTCATAGTCACGATACATAACGCTGAAAAATATATAAACGAGTGTCTGGACAGCGTACTCTGCCAGACTTTCCGGGATATGGAAATTTTGTGCATAGACGGCGGAAGTACGGACAGGACGCCGGAGATACTGCGGACGTATGCGGAAAAAGACAGACGTATCAGGATCATCAATGATCCCGATACCGGTTATGGACACAAGGTAAACAGGGGGATACAGGAGGCGAAGGGCATCTATATCTCCGTTTTGGAGTCCGATGACATGTATGAGCCCTGTATGCTTGAAGTATTGTATGAGACGGCGGAAAAGCATCATGTCGATTTTGTAAACGGAAATTATACCAATTTTTACGACGGCGGCGGACTTCGATTCGGTTACATTACGAGAATGTATCAGGAGAAGGATTACAACTGCCTGATCGATTATCGAAAAGAGCCGGAACGCTTCGGCGTGACCACAAGATATTGGACAGGGCTGTTCAGGAAAGAGTTTCTGGAGAGAGAAAGAATAAAGATGAATGAATCGCCGGGGGCTTCCTATCAGGATATGTCATTCAGATTTTTGACGAGCATCCTGGCGGAGAGGGCGTATCATCTCGATATTCCACTCTATTTATACAGAATCGACAATCCTGGTTCATCCATGTATGATTTGAAAAAAACAGTTGAGATAGCAGATGAACACGAGTTTTTGAAAAGGGAGCTGATGAAACGTGATATAACAGACCGTTTTATCTGGCACAATGCATATCAGTGGAAGTATATGGATTTCCGGGGAAATATGCGGCATCTGAAAGGAAGGTACAGACAGGAGCTGTTTGACAGATATCTGCAGGAACTGGAGAAGGACAGGGCTCTGCTGGAGGAATACAGCGATCTCGGATACAGCAGCTTTGTCGGCGAGATGATATATGAGACGCCGGAGAGAGTGAAAGCGCTTTTAGAACAGGACGAAGTGGTCGAGAGGGAGGAGCGGGAAAAGGAGCAGCGATTTTCGGATGATATTTTGAATGCGGGCATAGAGAGGGGAATAGTCGTTTTCGGATGCGGCAGGATAGGAAAAACGGTTCTGGAGAGGTTGAGATTTGTCAGAGGACATCTCTGCTGCTTGTCAGATAATTCCGAAGCTCTCTGGAATACCCAGATAGAAGGAATCAATATATTACCCCCCGAGGAAACGGTCAGGCGGTACCCGGATGCGCTGTATATTGTTGCAAATAAGCTCCACGCGCAGGACATCAGACGGCAGCTGCAGGATATGGGTATCAGTGAGGATATGATCAGTATCTATTAAGGCGGACTATTTATGCTTTCGGGGAGGCAGGAGATTTTATGATCACGGACAGTTTGAGCAGATTGGCGGAAGAAAATAAACTGAATAAATCTATAGTGCTCTGGGGGATCGGGAGCCAGACAGGGGAAGTGATAGCGTGGCTTCGATCCAATGGCTATGGGAACAATATACTTTTTATAGCAGATAATTTCAAATGCACATTTTACAGGGAGTATGAAGGTATTCCGGTGGTTGGGCCTTACCGCATCAGAGAGCTGGACAAAGCGTCCACAGAGGTGATCCTTTCCATCAATTATTCGGACAGTGTGCGCAGACAGCTGGAGGCCTACGGGGTGACGGAAAGCTATAATCTGAGGAATCTGTCGGAGGGAAATCTGCTTGAGAGATGCGATCTTCCGTATCATTTTACGGACCGCAGCAAAGGAAAGAAATATTTGTGTTATGTTTTGGCGGGATACGAACCGGCATTGTGGGACAGCACGTTAACCAGGATAGAGGCGTATCAGGACAGCAGAGTGGATTACTGTCTTGTATCCTCAGGAAAATATGTGCCTGCACTGGATGAAATGGCTGAGAAAAACGGTTGGTCATACCTTCATACAGAACAGAATCAGGTCTGCTTTATCCAGAATCTGGCAGTGGAACTGCACCCGGAGGCGGAATACATATGGAAGCTGGATGAGGATATTTTTATCGGAAAAGATTTTTTCGGACGGATGATACAGGAATACCACAGGATCGAGCAGTGCGGGGAATACAGGATCGGTTTTCTGGCGCCGGTGATCCCGCTGAACTGCTGCGGATATGTGTCGTATCTGAACCTGTGCGGAAAGAGAGAAGAATATGAGAAACGCTTTGGAAGAGCGTACAGGAGCCGTTTCAGTGCGGTGTTCAACGTGGTGGAAACGGCGGAATTTTTCTGGGATACGATGGACACCTTCGACGATATGGCGCAGAGGTTTCTGCGGAATGAGGGGAGCCTGATCTTAGACTGTTATTACAATATCGGGTGCATTATGTTTTCCCGTGAGCGCTGGCTGATGATGGGCAAATGGCCGGAGAAGCCCGGGGAGAGCGGAATGGGCAGGGATGAGGCTTTTATATATCAGGACAATGTGGAGAAAGACCTTTCTATCTATGAGGCTCAGGGCGTTCTGGCAGGGCATCTGGCATTCGGACATCAGAAGGAGAGAATGCTTGCGTATTATCACAGCCATCCTGAGAAATTTCGTATAGCATCGTTGAATGAATAACTCGAGAAATTTTAATATTACTAACAGTATATTTTATGGCAGATAAAGCGGATCAAAATCGGATGAGGATATGGAAGATGGAGACGGAGAAAGACATAGTAAAAGGGATAAGACAGGGTTTACTGCAATGGTACCACTTTAAAGAAGGCAGCAAAATCCTCTATATCAAAAACATAGAAGACCCACTCTGGGAGATGTTAAAGAATCTGCCGGCAGAATTACAGTGCGTCTCCATCTCCCGGTCCTGCGAGGAAAACTGGCAGCGGGAACATGAGGGCAGTTTTGATTACCTCATCGCTGTCGAGGATCTGGAATACTGTGAGCATACCGAAAAATATCTGCGCGGCTGGCGCAGGCTTTTAAAGGAGGATGGCACACTTCTTCTGGGGATGAACAACCGTCTCGGCATCCGCTATTTCTGCGGGGACAGGGACCCCTACACGGGGCGGAATTTCGACGGCGTGGAAGGGTACCGCAGAGCGTATGCCAAAAAGGAGGACGAATTTGCGGGGAGGTGTTACAGCCGAAGCGAGCTGAGGGATATGCTGACGGAGGCGGGCTGGCGGGATCATCGCTTTTTCTCAATCCTCCCGGATCTGCAGAATCCGTGCCTGATCTATGCGGAGGATTATCTTCCGAATGAGGATCTGGCGACCAGAGTGTTTTCGACATACAATTACCCGGATACGGTATTTCTGGAGGAGGCATCCCTCTATGGGAGCCTGATCGAAAACGGTATATTCCACAGTATGGCGAACGCCTGGCTGATAGAGTGTGCGCCTGCGGACAGGGCGAGCGACGTGCTGCATGTCACCTGTTCGACGGAGAGGGGCAGGGAAAAGGCTGTCTATACAGTGATACATCGCTCGGGAATTGTGGAGAAGAGGGCGGCATATCCGGAGGGGGAGGAACGCCTGGAAAAACTTGTCTCAAACAGCCGTGATCTGGCGGAGCACGGCATTGCCGTGCTGGAGACAAAAATGGAGCAGGGCGCATGCGTGACGCCCTATGTCGACGCGGAGGTGGGACAGGTACATCTGAAAAAGCTTCTGCAGACGGATGTGGAGTGTTTCCTGCGGGAGATGGATCATTTCCGCGACCTGATCCTGCATTCGTCGGATATCGCAGAGCCGGACAGAGGGGACGGCGAAGGAGCGATACTTCGCAGGGGGTATCTGGATATGGTTCCCCTGAACAGCTTTTACAGAGATGGGACATTTGTCTTTTATGATCAGGAGTTCTGCGAGGAGAATTATCCGGCGAATGCGATCATCACCAGAATGATCGCCACATTTTATGCGGGCAATGTGGAGCTGGAAAAGATTCTCCCGATAAATACTTTGTTTGAGAGATACGGCCTGACAAAGCATCTGGAGCGGTGGAGAAAAATGGAGTGGGAGTTTCTGGGGGAACTCAGAAAGGAGAAGGAACTCAGAAAGTACCATGAGAGATACAGATGCGACGGTGAGACTCTGAATGCCAACCGCCAGAGGATGAATTATTCTTCCGACGAATATCAGCGTCTGTTTGTGGATATCTTCCGCAATGCGGATACGCGGAAGCTGATCCTGTTTGGCTCCGGCAATTTTACAAAAAGGTTTCTCGCCCTGTACGGGCAGGATTACCCCGTCTATGCGATTGTTGATAACAATGAACAGAAGTGGGGGCAGGAGATAGAGGGGATCACGATCCATCCGCCAAAGCTGCTCAACGAGCTGCAGAGCGGGGAATACAAAGTGCTGATCTGCATCAAGAATTATCTGTCTGTCATGAGGCAGTTGGACGATATGGGGGTGCGGGAATACAGTATTTTTGATTCCGGCAAAGATTATCCCAGAAAGCGGAAGCCGATCATGCAGTCACAGAATCCGGCAGGATCTGAGACCGCGCAGGTGGCTGTGCGGAAAAAGTATCATACGGGGTACATAGCCGGCGTGTTTGACCTTTTCCATGTCGGGCATTTAAATATGTTCAAGAGAGCGAAGGAGCAGTGTGAGTATCTGATCGTCGGAGTCGTCACGGATGAGGGAGTCCGAAAGTACAAGGAGGTGGAGCCGTTCATTCCCTATGAGGAGCGGGCGGAGATGGTGCGCTCCTGCCGGTACGTGGATGAGGTGGTGGAGATCCCGTTCAATTTCGGCGGAACGAGAGACGCCTGGCGTCTGCATCATTTTGACTGTCAGTTTTCGGGCAGCGACTATGTGGATGATCCGGACTGGCTGAATGAAAAAGAGTTTCTGGAAAAACACGGGGCGGAGATGGTATTTTTCCCTTACACGGAGAGTACAAGCTCCAGCCAGATCAAGAGACTGATCGAGCGGAAGCTGATGTGAGGATCGAGCAGCATGTTATAGTTATGGACAGTTTCGTTCAATTATCAGTCCGGCAGGTTTTATCTTTTCTGGCGGTTAAAGAAATTTGAGTTAAGCCGGTACATGAGGGTAACTTTGCCACTATATTTATAACGATTATTGTTAAATAAATTTATTTAATGAATGAGGAAGAGGAGCAGTATATTGAATATCAGCTGTACACTTTCGGGAATTGTTGACAGGAAGCATCCGGGGCAGGGAAGCCGCGATATCATCAGGGCAGGGTTTGAGAATGTCATGTTGGACATATCGATGTTCTGTTCTCCGGGGGAGCTTGAGGATCTGGGGAAAACGGGCAGGAAGCGGAAGAAGGATGAGATCCTGATATCGGAGCATCCTGAGGAATTGCCGGACAGCATGAAAGCGGTGCTCTATCAGATGATGGAAAAGGCAGTGCATTTTTCTGCTGCAACCGCGCCATACCTGCGGCGGGATACAAAGCGAGTCGATTTAAGCGGACTGCTTGAGAGACTGACAGAGGAGAGTATAAGGGCGTGCGGGCGGATCGGATGCAGAAATCTGATCGTCAGGCCGCTTTTTGCCGGCGTACCCGACAAGGAACTGTGGGAGGTAAACAGAAGGTATTATCTGAGGCTGGCGGGAGAGGCGAAGAAGAATGACGTGAGGATCCTTCTGGAAAACCAGTGCAGGGACGTGAACGGGCATCTGGTGCGGGGCGTCTGCTCGAGCGGCATTGAGGCGGCGGAGTGGGTGGATACTTTGAACAGGGAAGCGGGGGAGGAGCGTTTCGGATTTTGCGTGGACGCGGGCGCCTGCAATCTCTGCGGCCAGAATATGTACGATCTTGTGTTCGCTCTGGGAGAGAGGATAAAGGCAGTGATACTGCGGGACTGTGACGGTGCGAACGAGAGCTCCCTGCTGCCGTTTACCTGTGTGAGGCAGGGGCAGCCGCAGACGGACTGGCTGAACTTGATCAGAGGGCTGCGCGGATCGGGATTTGACGGGGAGCTGATCATGGATTTCAGGGATACAGCCGCAGTGTTTTCGCCGATCCTGCGCCCGGAACTTGTCAGGATGGCAAAGTCCGTGGCGGACTATTTCAAGTGGCAGATCGAGATCGAGAATCTTCTGCGGAAATATCCTGCCAGAGTGCTGTTCGGGGCGGGGAATATGTGCCGGAATTATATGAAATGCTACGGGGAGAAATATCCGCCCCTGTTTACCTGCGATAATAACAGGGCGCTCTGGGAAAGCGAGTTTTGCGGGTTGAAAGTGAGAGATCCGGAGTGCCTGAAAGAGTTGCCGGCGGATTGCGCGGTCTTTATCTGCAATATTTATTACCGGGAGATAGAGGAACAGATCAGAAATATGGGGCTCAGCAACCCGGTAGAGTTTTTCAATGATGAGTATATGCCGGATTTCTATTTTGACCGGATATAGAAGCTGTGTCAGCAGATGTGTCAGAGCTATGCCAGTAGGCGTGCCAGGGCTATGCCGGCAGATGTGTCAGCGCTATGGCAGCAGATATGTCAGGGCTATATCGGCAGATATGCCGGGGATGCGATAGAAACACAGATCGATACAGAGCGAGTATACTGTGAACGAGAGTATACTGCGGGCGGAAGCATGCCGGACATCGAAAGCTATGGACATGCCTGCGGGATAAAAGGAGAGATTATGCTTCCATTGAGCGTACAGACAAAAAATGTGGTAAATGACATACATCCTGAGGAAGGATTTGCGATGTTGGCACAGGCGGGATTTTCCTGTGCCGATTTTTCGCTGAATGATTATCTGAAAAACAGAGATATTTACCACTCTGAACTGAATACATTTTTTGACCGTTCCATAGATGAGCTGGAAGGTTTTTTTGAACCCCATAAGAGAGGAGCGCAGGCGGCGGGTATCCGGATACAGCAGATGCATATGCCTTATCCGATCTATGTGCCGAACGGAAGCAGAGAGTTGAATGATTATCTGTGGCGGGAGGTGGCGCCAAAGAGTATGGCTCTGTGCGCATATCTGGAGTGTCCCTATATTGTGATACACGGTTTTAAACTGGCGCGGTTTCTCGGTTCGGAGGAAA
The DNA here is from genome assembly GCA_910584915.1 of uncultured Lachnospiraceae bacterium. Lineage (GTDB taxonomy): Bacteria > Bacillota > Clostridia > Lachnospirales > Lachnospiraceae > 1XD8-76. The sequence goes on along the minus strand of CAJUDM010000032.1, from coordinate 4,800 downwards.
AAGAGTGGGCGCAGACGGAGAAATTTATCGATTCCATTGTACCTTACGCGAAAGAGGCGGGTGTAACGATCTGTATTGAAAATCTTTATGATGGGGTGGGGGGACACCTTGTGGAGGGACCCTGCTGTGATGCGGGAAAAGCCGCAGAGCGTATTGACCGGATCAATGAGAAATACCGTGCGGAGGTGCTGGGGTTCTGCCTTGACACCGGACATGCCAACCTGGTGGGGTTAAATATGGAGAAATTCATAACAGGGCTGGGCTTCAGGCTGAAAGTATTACATATCCATGATAATGACGGGGTGATGGATCTGCATCAGATTCCGTTTACTTTTACAAAAACAAGAGAGAATAAGGCTTCTACAGACTGGGACGGATTTATCAGAGGATTGAAAAATATAAACTATGACAAAGTGCTGAGTTTTGAGACAGCGCCGGTTCTCAGCGCATTTCCCGATGTGATGAAACGGGATGTGCTGGCGTTTATTGCAGAGATCGGGAAATATTTTGGGGGAGCGATAGAGGAATAAAACACCATCTTAAACAATTTTTAATAATTTCCCCCGTTTATTATTCATAAAAGTTCCGCTACAATGTGTATATACGATTAACGGTACCGATAATTGATATAGCACAGGCAGCGGAGCTTTTTTGTGTGCAGGAGCGGTGCAGTCTGTGTCCTCTGCACATTTGCAGAGGATGACATTGTGACTGAACTGTTGCATGTAAATGACTGAAAAGATGAGGGGACTTGAAAATGGCGAACATACTGGTATGTGATGACGAGAAGGATATTGTCGCGGCGCTGCAGATTTATCTGGGCGGTGAGGGATATACGGTTTTGACGGCGGAAAACGGTAAGGAGGCGGTTGCCGCCATAGAGAGGGAGGAGGTACATCTTGTCCTTCTGGATATCATGATGCCGGAGATGGACGGCATCACGGCGATGGCAAAGATCCGGGAGATCTCCAACGTGCCGATCATCATGTTGACGGCGAAGGGGGAGGATGCGGATAAGGTCCTGGGGCTCACCGTGGGAGCGGACGATTATGTGACAAAGCCTTTTCAGCCGGTGGAACTGTTGGCCAGGGTGAAGTCCCAGCTTCGCAGGTATATGATGCTGGGCGGCAGTGTGCCGAAGCCGGAAAATCTTATCATAGGCGGTATCGAGCTGGACGATAAGGCAAAAGAGGTTATGCTGGATGGAGAGAAGGTGCCGCTGACGCCCACGGAGTTTGACATTTTGAAGCTGTTTATGCAGCATCCGGGGGAAGTTTTTTCTCCGGCGCAGATTTACAGCGAGGTCTGGAAGGATAATCCTTACGGGACGGAGAATACGGTGGCGGTGCATATCAGGCATCTGAGGGAGAAACTGGAGATCAATCCGGCGGAGCCGAGGTATCTGAAAGTTGTCTGGGGGCACGGCTATAAGCTGGAAGTACCCGGCGGTCGGCGGTGAGGTGCGGATGAAGGCAGCCTTCACAGGCGAGGCCTGACTGGGTGTCTGTCTAAGGTGTTGGAGAGCGGAATGTATGAAGGAGCTTTGGGGCGCCGTTTACGGGCGATGGCCTGTGATGGTCTCGGAGAGGGGCAGTCGAGAAGGAGTTTTTTGGAATACTGTTTACAGATGATCCTGAAACGGTGCAGATAATATTGACATGGAAAGAGAGAGCTGTGCCCGGCGGGCGCAGAGGTGTATGGCATGAATAAAAATAAATGGAAAAGCAACAGAGGGTTGAAGATTGCTCTGACGGTCCTTTCTTTGGTGATGGCGGCAGTGGTGTTTTTCGGCGCGGCGGCGGTTATCTTGATCGGGAGTCTGGGAGCGTACGAATACTCCAGGGAAGAGTGCCTGGAGAATCACTATGAGAGATACAGCGGGATCTACGCGGTGATGGCGATGGCAAACAGGGAGTCTCCTCTGATGCAGGAGGAGTTAAATAAGACAAATTTCAGATACGGTATTATCAGGGATGAGGACCTGGGAGCCGAAGGGATCACGGAGATCGGCGAGATAAAAAAGATTTCAGATCCTGCAAGCTATGAGTATTATAACTTTGATACGATGCCTGCTGCGGATGCGATAGAGAAAGAGGAAGTGCGGGTGGAGGAATTTGAGATCGGAAATGGAACCCGTTACAGTTGGGACAGAAGTCTGTTCGGGTATGCCAACACATATGACGTGGAATACACGGAAGAAAATGCGTCTTATGTGGTAACGGAGGAAGTGCCGATCATCGGTTATTACTACAATGTGTCTGACGGTATATTCTATTATGAGACAAGGGATGAATGCTACCGGGTGGATGAAGTGGAGTTGTTTGTCGGAAACAGCGACATGAAGATGAAATTCAAGTTTGACTCCGGGCAGGGCGCCTATTACAATCTGAACCGGGAAGAATGTGTGGTGAATGATTACTATTTAACCTTCAATGCGTTTGATGATTTATCGGGAAAATCCTGGGAGACCTGGAATACGATCACATTGGACGGGGTGGAACTTTCGCATACGGATATCCGGTTTGTGGAGGATGAAAACACGGAACTCGGGGAGTTTCATGAAAAGCCCATTGCGGACCGTTTTTACTCCTACAGTGACGGAAGCGAGGTATTGCAGGTCAGAGCGGAGGAGACAGAAGAGTCTGTCGAAGCGAAGGACAATGGAACGGAGCGCTACTGGGTGATCTCCCAGGTGCGGGAGCCGCTTGTGAGAACCGGTATTCAGGATGGACTGTTGGAGGGGGATTTATTTGAGCAGATCACGTCCGTGTTGAATTATGCGTATGCATGGCGGTATGGAGCGATCGCAGTGCTGGTTGTCTCCCTGATCCTGTGGGCGGTATCTACTGTGCTCGTGTTGATCATGGCGGGGCATAAGGGAGGCTATGAGGCTGCGGAGAGTCAGGCGATGAGCGAAAAAGGCTTTGCGTGGAGCGGCGAAGCGGGAGAAGAGGATGAAACGGGTGAGACCGGGTTTGCGGAAGTGGATGAGACCGGGTCTGCGGGAGCCGGGCAGCGCTGGGTGGATGCGGTAAGGCCGGGGTTCTGGCAGAGGATACCGCTTGATGTGGAGACGGCTCTGATTTTTTTACTGGGTATGGGATTGATAGTGGCGGCAGCGGAAGTTACCAGGTGGCTGAGTCCCGGGAATGTTGCACTGGCGGTCATCTGCTGCGTTGGCTGTTATCTCATAAGTTTTATCTGGCTGGTTGATTTTGTGGTTCGTGTCAAGCTGGGCAAATGGTGGCGCGGCATGCTGATCTATAAGTGTCTTGCGTGGATCTGGCGCAAAGTGAGCGGGTTTGTAAAGAAGGCAGTCGGGTTTTTCCGGGAGAACCTGTCTCTTTTGTGGAAGTCGGTCCTGATCCTGGGCGGCATCAGCCTGCTAGAGTGCTTCGGGATAGCGCTGACAGCTTTCAGCCCGGAGATGGAACTGTGCATCTGGTTCTTATATCGCGGGTCGACTCTGGTGCTGATCTGGGTTGGCATTGTACAGGTGAATAAGCTGAAGGAAGGGGCGAAAAAGCTGGCGGACGGAGACCTGCAGGAGAAGATCAACACGGAAAAGATGTTCTGGGAGTTCAAAAAGCACGGGGATGCGTTAAATTCCATCCATGACGGGATATCCCTGGCGGTGGAGAAGCGCATGCAGAGCGAGCATTTCCGGACGGAACTGATCACCAATGTGTCCCACGATATCAAGACGCCGCTGACTTCTATCATCAACTATGTGGATCTGCTGCAGAAGGAGCAGATTGACAATGAGAAGGCGAAGGAGTATCTGGAAGTGTTAAACCGTCAGAGCGCGAGGCTGAAAAAGCTGACAGAGGACCTGATCGAGGCGTCCAAGGCGTCCACGGGCAGCCTGCCGGTGCAGCTTGAAAAGCTGGAACTGGGGGTGTTTCTGACGCAGACGGTGGGAGAGTTCGAGGAAAAGATCACTGCGGCTGGGCTTCATGTGGTGATGCATAAGCCGGAGATGGAAGTTTTTGTGAATGCGGATGGGAGACATCTGTGGCGGGTGGTGGAAAATCTGGTGCAGAATATCTGTAAGTACGCGCAGCCGGATACGAGGGTGTATATCGATCTGGACGACAGGGAGAAAGAGGCGGTGATCTCGTTTAAGAATATTTCCCGGTATGAGCTGAATATTTCCGGAGATGCGCTGATGGAGCGGTTTGTCAGAGGGGACGCCTCAAGGCATACCGACGGCAGCGGACTCGGACTTTCCATCGCGGGAAGCCTGATGGAGCTGATGTACGGGAAGCTGGAGATCGTGGTGGACGGAGATCTGTTCAAGGTGGTGCTGCATTTTCCGAAGTGAGGAGGAAGGTTGAGCATATGCTGTAATAACCGCATAAGAAAAACAAGCGACTGCGAAGCAGGCATTTGTTTTTCTGCGGTTATTAACGAGTAAACGCCCGATGAAATCGGGCAAAAAGCGCTGAAGGCGCGAGTTTGCGAGTTTTATGATATAATATTGATTAGATATTATATCGGCGCCGAGCGAAGCGAGTGTGCATCGCGAAGCGTATCATGTCGGCAGACATGATATAATGAGCTTGCTCATTTGACGGGTACCCGAAAGGTGTAGAATCTTTTGAAAAATAAAGGTTTTACACCTTTTTATTGAACTCTCCTGTCCAATATGCTGCAACCCGAGTTTGCCGCTTGTAGCATATCAGGCAGGTTAACTCAAGAAGATTTTGTTCTTGTTACAGAGAATGCTCTCTGCTATAATATAGAGCGTGAAATTAAAAATTTCACGATCCTGATTTGAATGCCCGCTGATGCGGGCGA
>CAJUDM010000031.1 GCA_910584915.1 uncultured Lachnospiraceae bacterium | reverse complement strand
TACAGGTAAATCCACGAGATTACAAATGCGGGGTCATTACATATTGTCTGTTACGAAGAATAAGATCCTGTAGGAGGCTGACGGCGGTATGCGGAGATATGGGAGGAAAAAAGGAAGAAGAAGGGAAGAAGTATGATTCTGGACAGTTTCGACAATAAAAAATATGTGACGGACGATAAACTCTGGGGGATGATCTGCAGGGCAAACGATCTGACGCCGGGGGACTATTCGAGCTGGGACGAAAACGCGCAGACGCTGGTGCCGCTTCTGAAACGGATTTTAGCGCGGGCGAAGGAGGTGAGGGACTGGCAGGTATACTTTTATGTGATGGGAAAGACATTCTGGTTTGTCAGGAGGAGTGGGAACAATGATATCCCGCTTGCCTTTCAGCTCTCGGAGATGTTTCACCGGGCTCACGCGGAGAAGCTTGCGGAGAATGCCACCCGCTTTGCGAGAGAACAGTATGTGAATATTGCCGCCGGAATACTGCACTTTTATATGCATTACCCACAGATTGACGACGAAAAGATGGAGCGGATGCTTGCGATCTTTTTGGAGAGCGAGGAGAAATACGGCACGGACTGGAACAGGGGAGATTATGAGAAAATCATGAAAGCAGCGCTGTTTCAGCATGATCCGGAGCTTGCCAGGAGAGCGAAGAAGAAACTGGAGCTTGTGGATTACGGAAGCTGGTGTTATGTCTGCTACTATGTGCGTCCCATGTTGCAGTATTATGTGTATCAGGATGACTATGAGATGGTGCGGGAGCTGATTCTTGGCGTCAGCAGAAAGGAGATACCGAAAAAGTACCGCTGGTGTTTTGATAAATGCGAACAGGCGAATGAGGAGACGCTGGTGATGGAGGCGCTGCAATACTGCCTGGAACTGGGGAGATGTGAACTGTTTCAGAAGATATTTGAGACATGGCAGGAGTCCTACACCCATCCCATAGAGGGAGAGATCGTGACATATGACGCACTGTTTCATGTGCTGGCGGGGGATCTGTCCCGGCTGGATGAGGAGATCGAGGTGGCACAGAACGATGACAGAGAGTGGAGAGAACAGAAGGTAACGCCGCTTGATGCCATGTACTGGATGTTGTGCTGGTACTTTTATTTCAGGTTGCTTGAAAAGCGGGGAATCGAGACGGTGGAGATAGACCTTGGGGAAGAAAGTCCGGTATTCGAGGGATATGGAATATCCGGAGCGGAAGAAGGTGTTTCCGGGGAAGAAACAGCGGCATATGCGGCGGAGACGGGCGCGGATAAAACGGAGGAAGCCGTTTCAGGAGATGAAAAAAGGAGGTACAGTTGTCAGGCAGTCTCGGCATATTTTGAAAGGAAGGCGGATGAAACAGGCCGGAAGATGGACAGGGCAAGAAAGCGCTTTGATTACGGGGAGTTAAAGAGGTCTTATGGAGAATGCCTGTGGAGCGTGCTGTAAAAAAGTGCTGATATATTCAGCGGTATTTTTGCGGTAATGGCGCGCTGAGCAATGTGCGCTTTGATCCGACACAGGCACAGGTGGCAGAAAAATATGCAAAGATACATATGATACTCGACTATGACCGAATGGATCGTACTATAAAAAATCCCCCGAAAGTTCATATTTTCGGGGGGGATTTTTTATTATTGTATTTTTGAAAGAAGAGCTTCCTGCAGTACCTGCGAAAAATTGAGTCCCATATCCATAGCAGCTTCATTCAGCCATTCAGGAATACTTAACGTTTTTTTAACTGCACGGGAATTTGTACGTTTTTTATAAGCTAACATATCAAATTCTATCACGACAAGAAAATGTTTATCAGGCTTCCTATCTTCTGTCCTCGATCTCCATGTAATTCTTATCATACCCGATCGGCTTATAGGCCGGGCGGATGATCTTCCCGTTGTTTGCCAGTTCTTCCATGCGGTGGGCGCTCCATCCGACGATACGCGCGATGGCGAAGATCGGCGTGAAGAGTTCCTGGGGCAGTCCCAGCATCTTGTACACGAAGCCGGAGTAGAAGTCCACGTTGACGCTGACGCCCTTGTAGATCTGGCGCTCGCCTGCGATGACCTGCGGCGCAAGTTTTTCTACCAGAGAATATAAATTGAATTCTTTTTCCAGACCCTTCTCCACGGAGAGCTTTTCCACGAAATTCTTGAAGATAACGGCTCTGGGGTCGGATTTGGAGTATACCGCATGTCCAACGCCGTAGATCAGTCCCGCATGATCGAAGGCCTCTTTGTTCAGCAGTTTTTTCAGGTAAGCCGCCACTTCCTCTTCATCTTCCCAGTCTTTTAAGACGGACATCATCTCATCAAACATCTGGATGACTTTGATGTTGGCGCCGCCGTGCCGGGGACCCTTTAAGGAACCGATGGCTGCCGCGATGACAGAATAAGTATCCGCCAGGGAGGAGGTCACCACATGGGTGGTGAAGGAGGAGTTGTTACCGCCGCCGTGCTCCATATGCAGTACCAGTGCCACATCCAGAATCCTTGCCTCGAGCGTGGTGTAATGGCTGTCCGGGCGCAGGATATGTAAAATATTTTCCGCGGCGGAGAGATGGGGCTGCGGCTGATGGATATAGAGGCTGTTGCCGTCATGGTAATGGCTGTAAGCCTGATAGCCGTAGATCGTGAGCAGCGGGAAAATACTGATGAGCTGCAGGCACTGCCGCAGTACGTTGGGCAGCGATGTATCGTCGGCGCGGTCATCGTAGGAGTACATGGTCAGAACGCTCCTTGCCAGCGTATTCATCATATCCTTGCTGGGCGCCTTCATAATGATGTCCCGCACAAAGCTGGTGGGAAGGCTTCTGTAGCCGGAGAGAAGTTCCTGAAACTCTTTGAGTTCCTGCGCGTTTGGCAGTTTGTTGAAGAGCAGGAGATAAGTCACCTCCTCAAAACCGAAACGGTTTTCGGAAGTGAAGCCGTGTACCAGGTCCTTTACATCATAGCCCCTGTAAAACAGGCGGCCGTGGGCGGGAACAGACTTGCCGTTGACTACCTCTGTGGCCCTGACATCGGAGATGGTGGTCAGTCCGGCGAGGACGCCTTTGCCGTTTAAGTCGCGAAGCCCCCGTTTGACATCATACTGCGTAAAGAGGGCGGTATCGATGATATCCGCGTCTTCACTGAGTTTTGCAAGGCGGATCAGCTCCGGTGTGATTTCTGAAAAATTCTGATGATCCATATAGTAACTCCTTTCTTTGAGTAATGCACGAAAGCAAACTTATTGCTTTATGTAAATCAGCAGCATCAAATCATGTGTTGCCAAAATTAATCAAATTCACTGAAAATGTAAAATGACAATAGGACAACGATTACAACGTGAAAGAACACATTTTTGTGTTCTTCATGAAAAGCCGGAATGATTATCATGTTGAAATGTACTCTTATCATAACATGAAAAAAATGCAGATTACAAGTTTATTTGGTCAATTCAGAAAAAATTAATAAATTTTTGACCCAAAAAGGTTATTTTTTATGTATAATAGCAGATGGGTGTGTTCCTGCAATGCAGGCTTCACGAGTGGAAGAGATGTATTATATGGAATAGAAGGAATACGGAGGCGAGCGCCCAAAGTTTGCAGGTTGTAGAAAGGAAATGGTTATCGGTATGGAAAATCGGGAAGCAGCGCGGAGGCTCTCTGTGCTTCGGCGCGTTATGAAAGAGAACGGAGTGCACTATTATATGATCACATCGGCGGACTGCCACGGTTCCGAGTATGTGCATGAGCACTTTCGGGCAAGGGCGTATTTCAGCGGTTTTACGGGCTCTAACGGAACGCTCCTTGTGGGAGCAGAGCAGGCTGCGCTCTGGACGGACGGACGCTATTTTCTGCAGGCGGAGGAGGAGCTTGCGGGAAGCGGTATTGAACTGATGCGGATGCAGGAGAGGGGCGTGCCCGCGATAGAAGATTATCTGCGGGATGCGCTTAAGGCGGGAGATGTGCTTGGATTTGACGGAAACTGCGTGAGCGCCGAGCAGGGGAAGAAGCTGGAGAAGATATGCGGGGAGAAGAAGGCGGGGATCTGTTATGATAAGGATCTGGCGGATATCGCCTGGGAGGGAAGGCCGCCCCTTCCCGCCGAGCCTGCCCGGGAACTGCCGGAGGAATATGCGGGGGAATCCTGTGCCGATAAGCTGAGAGAGGTGCGCTGTGTTATGGAGAAGGAAGGGGCGGATTATCTGTTTCTGAGCTCTCTGGATGATATCATGTGGCTCTTTAACCTGCGGGGCGGGGATGTGCCATGTAATCCTGTGGCGCTCTCCTATGCGGTTGTCGGAAAAGATGATTGTATATTATTTTTGCAGAAAAAGGCGGCGGAGGGGATATCCCCTGCAAGCTGCGGTGTGGAGATCAGGGAATACGGCACGCTGTTTACGTGGCTGAAGGAAGAATTTCCGAAAAAGAAAGGGTGTACAGCATACAGAGGGGAGAAGATTGAGAACAACAGAGTCTGCGGAGTGACAGAGAGACATATCACAGAAGATGGAAACACAGAAGAAAACGACAGGAAAAGTGCAAAATCCGCTGTCAGAATACTGGCATCCGGCGAAACCCTCAGTTACCGGCTGATGAAGATACTCTCGGAGAAAGGGGAACTGATCCTGGGAGAATCCCCCACGGAACTGCTGAAAGCGATCAAAAACGAGGTGGAGCTGGCAAAGAGCAGAGAAACCTATCTGCTGGACAGCGCCGCCCTGTGCAGATTTATCTTCTGGCTGAAGCAGCATGTGGGAAAGGAGGAGATCACAGAAATCTCCGCCGCGGACAAACTGGCGGAGTTCCGCGGGCAGATACCGGGCTTTACGGACCTTTCCTTCACAACGATCTGCGGCTATGCGGATAACGGCGCCATCGTCCACTATGCGGCGGACGAAAAGACGAACCGCAGGCTGGAAGACAGGGGTATGGTTTTGGTTGACTCTGGCGGTCAATACATGGGCGGCACAACGGATGTGACAAGGACTATCGTGCTGGGGGAGGTAAAAGAGGAGGAGAAAAAGATATTTTCTCTGGTGGCGGTGGCAATGCTGCGGCTCTCTGAGGCGGTATTTTTGGAGGGAGCCACCGGACGTACCCTGGATATCCTGGCAAGGCAGGATCTGTGGCGGGCTCATCTGGATTACAAACACGGCACAGGGCACGGCATCGGCTATATGCTGAATGTCCACGAGGGACCCCAGCGCATCAGCTGGCAGTACCGGAAGGGAGCGAAAGAATACGCCCTGCGCCCCGGCATGCTGATCAGCGACGAACCCGGCATGTACATGGCGGGCTCCTTCGGCGTCCGAACCGAAAACATCCTGGAAGTGGTGAAGGAGGAAGAGAACGAGTACGGTACCTTCCTCGCCTTCCGCCACCTGACATACGTTCCCATCGACAGAGAGGCGCTTGACAAACGTTTCCTGACAGAGGAAGATGTGGTGAGGATCAACAAATACCACAGGGCGGTCAGAGAGAAGATACTTCCGTTATTAAATAAGGAAGAACAGAAATGGCTCATCGAAGCGACAGAGGATTTATGATTTTACAATTTTTTTAGGAATCCCGTCCCCTTTTATGCAAAACCTATCTTGACTTTTGGAACGCGATTTGCCATAATAAAAAGCGATGTGTGGCTCTGTGCCCCGCACCGCGGCACATCTGCCGCAGGTATCAAAGATGATCGTAATATGAGTTCCGGCTGTATTACGATAAATTATATTTATCATCCAAGAGGAGGAAAAAATATGTCAACAAAAGCGTTTTACCCCATTTCCGAGATCGGCAAAGGCAAAGTGGGCTTTTCCAAAACCCGTTCCATTATCGAAGCCGCTTTTTACGGGAACAACGTAGTGAAGGTGGAGACACTGAAAGAAGCTTATAATTTAGCGAAGAATTCTCCGGGAACGATCGTGACAGATATGCCCGTAAAGGACGGCGAGACTTTCGGTCTTCCGGCTGACGCAAAGGTTCTTCTGTTCAACGACGGTGCTGTGACCGGCCGTTATGCCGCTGCACGCCGGATCAAAGGTGAGCCCGGTGTAGATGAAGTGAAACTGGACAAGGTAGTGATGGACGCTATCTACAAAACACGTTGGAAAAAGATGTATCATGCAACCTGCTTCGTAGGCCTGGATCCCGAGTTTATGGCGAAGGCTCACCTTCTGATCCCGGAAGGAGAGGAGAACCTGCTGTACAACTGGATGATCAATTTCCAGTATATGTCCGATGAATATGTGAAGATGTACAAGAAATCCCAGCCCATCGGCAATGGAAACGAGCCGGATATCTATATCTTTTCCGATCCCCAGTGGGCGCCGGTGGAAGCTCCCGATGTGGACTACAGCTGCCTGAGCGACCCTCTGACACTGTGCTACTTTGATACCAACCAGAACTGTGCGGCGATCCTTGGTATGAAATACTTCGGCGAGCACAAGAAGGGCACACTGACCATGGCATGGGCTCTGGCGAACAGAAACGGCTATGCGGCATGCCACGGCGGACAGAAAGAGTACACACTGGCTGACGGCTCCAAGTTCGTCGCTTCCGTATACGGCCTGTCCGGTTCCGGCAAGTCCACTCTGACTCACGCAAAACATGGCGGCAAGTATCCGATCACTGTCCTGCATGATGACGCTTTCATCATCAACACAGATACCTGCTCATCTGTAGCGCTTGAGCCTACCTACTTTGACAAGACTGCCGACTATCCCACAGGCTGTCCCGATAACGAGTATCTGTTATCCGCTCAGAACTGTTCCGCTACGATGGACGAGAACGGCAAGATCCAGCTTGTGACCGAGGATATCAGAAACGGCAACGGCCGTGCGATCAAGTCCAAACTCTGGTCTCCGAACCGTGTGGATAAGATCGAGGCTCCCGTAAACGCTATTTTCTGGATCATGAAAGATCCCACCATCCCGCCTGTAGTAAAATTGAAAGGCGCGGCTCTGGCTTCCGTTATGGGCGCAACCCTGGCTACAAAGACATCCACCGCGGAGCGTGTGGCTGCCGGTACGGATATGAACGCACTGAGGATCGTTCCCTACGCTAACCCGTTCAGGACCTACCCTCTGGTAAACGACTATGAGAAGTTCAAAAAGCTGGTGGAAGAGAAGAATGTTGACTGCTACATCGTAAACACAGGCGACTTCATGGGCAAGAAGGTAAAACCCGCTGATACGCTGGGCATTCTGGAAACTATCGTGGAAGGAAAGGCTAACTTTGAGAAGTGGGGCAACTTTGAGGATATCGAGATCATGTACGACTGGTCCGGCAAGACAGGCGACTTCACACCTGATCTGAATGATGCTTCCTACATGGCGGCGTTAAAGAGCGCTATGCAGAACCGTGTGGATGCGGTAGAAGGCTTCGCGACCAAGAAGGAAGGCTATGACAAGCTTCCCGACGAGGCGCTGGACGCACTGAAGAAGCTGGTTTCCGAGTGCTGAAACGGATAGAAGGCGCAGAACATTAAGGAATAGTTAATGACCTGACGATATAAAGAATGGAGCTGCTGTACTGAGCGTGAAAAGCCCGGGACTGCAGCTCTTTTAAAGTGATGATCTGTTGCGTCGGATTTTGTCCGAAACGGCAAAACTGCCATAGAGGGGTTAAAGTCATGGAGATTTTATTGTTTATATTGATGATATGTATCCCCGCCGCGGCTACGGTCTTTACGGGGAGCGGAAAAAAACGCGGCTGTGGAGGAGGGTGTGCTGCCTGCGGAAACCGGGAAACCTGTCACAGAAGGAAATAAAAACGATATGGAAAAAGAAAAGAATAAAAGAAAATACTGGACGACGCGTTACGCGGTGATCAATGCCACATACTTCATGGGCTTTTGCGGTGTCCATGCGTACGCATCGATCTTTATGCTGGAGAGAGGCTTTACCAATTCACGGATCGGACTGCTGATCGCTCTCGCCAATATTTTTTCGGTGCTGATCCAGCCTGCCATTGCCGGGGTGATCGACAAACAGGGAAGACTGACAAACCGCAGGGCGGCATCAGCCTGCACGGCAATAATAATAGTCCTCTCTCTTGTATTGGCTTTTGTGCAGCAGGAAAAGCTTGTGATATTTATCGTATTCATGCTGATCTATATGATTCAGATGGCGTATCAGCCGATCATTATCGCCATGAATTTCGAGTATGCCGGGAAAGGCTGTTCTATCAATTTCGGTCTGGCAAGAGGGTTAGGTTCCATGGGATTTGCAGTGTATTCTCCGGTGATCGGAAACCTGCTGGAGAAGCACAGCGTAAGCGTGATACATATCGGGGATGCCCTTGTCCTGACGATAGGCCTTCTCTTTCTGTTGACATTCAGGCTGCCGGAAAGTTCCGGAATGCTGAAGGAGGAAGAAAGGAAAGATAAAGAGGCAGGCCGGAGAGAAGAAAAAGGAAAACGGATGGAAGCCGGGCAGGAGTTTGCCGCACACAATAATTTCCCGGATTTTGCAAAACACTATCCCGGATTCATGCTGTTTTTACTGGCGGTCATTTTAGTGTTTTTTGCGCACAACATGATCAACGATTATCTGATCCAGATCATTACGCCTCTGGGCGGAACAGAAAACCATATCGGCTATGCCACTTCCATGGCGGCGCTTCTGGAACTGCCGACGATGGCGTTTTTTGTAAAAATGACAAAGAAAGTTTCCGGCAGGAGGCTGCTTCAGATATCGACTGTATTTTTTACGATAAAGGTGACACTGTTGTTTCTGGCAACCGGTATCGCAGGTGTTTTTGTCAGCCAGTTCTGTCAGATTGCGGCCTACGCGCTGTTTATTCCGGCTTCGGCATATTATGTGAGCGAGGTGATGGAGAGGTTTGACCAGGTGAAAGGGCAGGCTTATCTGAATTGCGCCATCACACTGAGCGGTACCTTCAGCGGGCTGATCTGCGGCAGGGTGCTGGATCTGGCGGGACCGAAGGCGATGCTGGCATGTGGTGTCTGTGTCAGCGCTCTCGGAACGGCACTGGCTGTTTTCGCGATCCGGGAAAAGGAGTGAGGATATCTGTGTATTGCATGGTATCCGGGAGTAAAGGGTGACAGTTCAGCCCCTGGGCTTCACTGTTACGATCTGAAGATTCTGTTTTTCTTCCGTTGTTGCAATTACTCCGGGCTTATTATATAATATACTAAGTGACAGGCGCGATGCGTCCGCACCTGCGGTTTCAGACATTTAATTCCGTTTGTTTTGGATGTGAGCGCTTATTTGAAAATGAGAAGGAGGAGATTACTGACCTATGGGAACCAGTATCAAGAGATCAGTAGGTATTCGTGTTATCTGTGCAGTAGTAATGATATTACTGTTCAGCGGCATAACAACATTTAACATTTTGCGTATTGAGGGAACGCAGGGGGATAACGTCCTTGCAGCCGCCACACTGAATCAGGTGCAGCGGGCTGAGACGGCTCACTATAAGTGGTCAGCCAATTTGAGCAATGCTTTATATTCCGGCACGGAATTTACAGGCAGCATGGATCATACGACATGCGTGCTGGGGACATGGCTGTATTCGGAACTGGAACTGGAGGATGCCGAGATCGACAGCCTGCGGAGCCAGATCGAGCCGCTGCATAAGGAACTGCACGCTTCAGCGGGCACGGCTTTGGAGATGTACGCGAATGATAAGGAACAGGCACAGCAGTATTATCAGGAGACAATCCTGCCGACATTGAATACATTGGTCGGACTGCTGGAAAAAGTGGTGGAGCGGAGCGAGGATCTCACCAGTGAGTATACGGCTCATATGAACAATACGATCGTCTTCATGCATATTTCCACTACTGTGTGTCTGGTTCTGGCGATGGTGAGCCTGATCAGCCTGGTATTGTATGTGATGCGTCATGTGATCAAACCGCTTGTCAGTATCACGGAGAGAGTCCGTCCTCTTCAGGAGGGAAATCTTTCATTGGATCTGGATTATCATTCTCAGAATGAACTGGGCGAACTGGCTCATACATTGGAGGAATCCATGGGGCGTGTCAAAGAGTATGTCGGAGATATCGATCGTGTTATGGCGGAACTTGCTCAGGGCAATTTCGATGTGTCCACTTCCGCGCGGTATATCGGCGATTTCCAACCGATCGAGGAAGCCCTTGGACGCTTTACGGTGTCCATCTCGGAAGCTATGGGCAGTATCATAAAGGCGGAACAGAATGTGGCATCCCATGCGGAGCAGCTTTCCGGCGGGGCGCAGGCTCTTGCGCAGGGCGCTACGGATCAGGCGAGCGCAGTGGAAGAGTTGTATGCTACAGTCGATGAGATAACCAGAAGCGCGGCGAAGAACGTGGAGTCTGTCGCCAATGCGCGCCGCAGCGCCCAGCTGACCAGCGAGCAGGTGACACTGAGCAGCCAGCAGATGGAGAAGATGGTGGCTGCAATGGAAGATATCTCGGAAGCTTCCCAGCAGATCAGCAAGATTATTGCAACGATCGAGGATATAGCATCCCAGACCAATCTTTTGGCTTTGAATGCGGCTGTGGAAGCCGCCAGAGCCGGGGAAGCGGGCAAAGGCTTTGCTGTGGTTGCGAGCGAGGTGCGCGTGCTGGCATCCAAATCTGCGGAGGCGGTGAAAGCGACCAAGAACCTGATCGAGAATTCCGTGCAGGCTACTGACCGCGGCAGCCATATTGTGACAGAGGTATCCGATTCTCTGAAACAGGCGCAGGATCTGGTCCTTCAGTCGGATGAGGCTATCAGTTCCATCACAGAAGCGATCAATCAGGAGGCAGATGCGCTGTCACAGGTTTCCATAGGGATAGGGCAGATCTCATCGGTGGTGCAGACCAACTCCGCCAGCAGTGAGGAATCCGCTGCTGTCAGCACGGAACTGTTTGAGCAGGTACATACGTTAGAGGAGAAGACCAACATGTTCCGCCTGAAAAGAGGATGAAATTTTTTCCAGAGAATTTTTACAATTTCTGTTGTAAATTCTGAAGGAAAAGGCTATAATAAGTATTAACCTGAAATGCATGAGAATTCCTGTTATTTTGAACCTACATTTACTTTAAACGGGACTCCTATATTATCACATGGATGTCAGGCCTCCGGGCGGAAGCCTAAGCAGTGGAAGGCAGAAGTGTGTTTGCGGTAACCCACCTGGCGTTTGCTAGGAGTCAACTTACAGGGTTCGGCATTTTGGGGGTTCAGAATTCTTATTAAATGAGAATAAGAGAAAAAGACGAGTAAGAGCAGATTGCTTTATACTCGTCTTTTTATGTTAAGGTGCGCATGAAAAGACAAGGTTCAGAATAATATGAAATATGAGAAATCGTAAACCATTCATCTTTTTAGCGGCATATTTTCTGGTAATCTTTTTGTGGCTGCTGTTCTGCTATCAAAAGCTGCAGAAGGCGTGCATTGAAGCGGGGCATACTGTGCAGGAGGAAGACGGGGTACTGGAGATAGGGTGGCCGGAGAAGAGGTTTCCGGACAGTGAGGAACAGGAGTATCCTTTTTGGGAGATTTTTGGAGACAGGGGAGAAGGGAACGGCAAAAGCGGGGAGGAGAACAGAAAAAGCAACGATGAAAAGAGCAGTGCAGAGGACGGCGTGGAAAAAGAAGAGGCTGAAAGTCAAAAAGCGAAAGAGCAGGAGAAGGATGTCAGAGAGGACGGAAAGGAAGAATCTCCTCAAAAAGCGGGGGAGGCACAAAATGAGGCATCAGAAAAAATCAGAGTGGTACTGACCGGTGCGGGCGGGATCTATCATGAGAAGATTCTGCTGGAGGCCGGCGGGGAGGCACTGGAGATCACGGAAAAGAGTCCTTATTTTGAAAAGACGGATATCATCCGGATACGCGCCGGTGACAGCGAGGAAGGGAGGATCCAGGTGGTGAGCCTGGACAGATCCTGTGGACATCCCTCCTATGAGGGTGTTTTGGAGATACGGCGTGAAGGGGCGGGGCTTGTGCTGATCAATGAAGTGGAGACGGAGGAATATGTGAAAGGTGTGCTGCCCAGTGAGATGCCTTCGTCCTATCCGCTTGAGGCGCTGAAGGCTCAGGCTGTCTGCGCCCGTACCTACGCCGAAATGAAGCAGGACAATAAAGCCTATCCACAGTATAATGCGGCGGTGGATGACAGTACCGCCTGTCAGGTTTATCGCAATCTGGAGACAGCGGAACAGGGGGATCTGGCGGTGGAGGAGACGGCGGGGGAAGTGCTGCGGAGGGAGGACGGCAGCTACATGGAATGCTATTATTATTCCACTTCCTGCGGGAGAGGGACACAATTGTCTGTCTGGCACGGGGGCGAGACACAGCGCCCTGTGCTGCGGAAGGGACAGGAGGAGATCGACCTGATGAATCAGGATTTTTTTGACTATATTAGTCAAAAACAGGAGGGGCATCTGGAGGCGGAAGATGCGTTTTACAGATGGGATTATCGATGTGAAGGAGCGGATACAGGAGAAATATTGAAACGCTGCAGGGAACGCCAGGAGGTGAACAGGAGGCTTGTCTGGGCGGAGAGCGGAAAGGATGCTTCGGAACCTGAAATAACGGAGAAGGAACTTGGCAATATTATGGATATGAGCATTTCCGAGAGGCAGGAGGGCGGAGTTGCGGACTGCGTGAGGATCTCCTGCGGGAAAGGAACCGTGTATGTATGGGGGGAATACAATATCCGCTATGTACTGGCGCAGGGCGGTGCTGTGGCACTGCAGGATGACACGGCGTTTCAGGCCGGGGAGCTTTTGCCAAGCGCGTTTATTTCCCTGCAAAGTATTTGTAACAAAAAAGGAAATATGGTAGGATATATTATAGTAGGAGGCGGTTTCGGGCACGGTGTGGGGATGTCCCAGAACGGGGCGAAACATATGGCGCTTGCCGGGAACAGCTATCGGGAGATCTTACGGACATACTATCAGGGGAGCAGCATTTGAAAGAGCAGAAAAACAGTTCGATGACGAAAAAACTCTATCAGATATTTTACCGGTTCGGCAGGCAGATGGCGATAAAGAATATCAGTTCTTTCGCTGCGAGTACGGCATTTTTTCTGTTTATCTCCCTGATCCCGATCCTGTATCTGGTCTGTTCGATCCTGCCCTATGTGAATATCACGCAGGATGTGCTCAGAGAATCCATCAATGCCGTACTGCCCGGTGTGATAGGGATGTTCTTGAATTCTATCATTGCGGATGTGTACGGGCAGTCCGCC
Organism: uncultured Lachnospiraceae bacterium; assembly: GCA_910584915.1. Lineage (GTDB taxonomy): Bacteria > Bacillota > Clostridia > Lachnospirales > Lachnospiraceae > 1XD8-76. Next base: position 39,368 of record CAJUDM010000031.1, on the reverse strand, counting down.
GGCGGAATCTCTCTGGCGGTGCTGGTGATGCTTTGGTCAGCGGGCAAGGGGATGATGGCATTGATGCATGGATTGAATGCGGTGAATGAGGTGGAGGAGAAGAAAAATTATATTTATGTCAGGCTGATCGCGGCGGTCTATACAGTCCTGCTGATCGTAGCGGTCATCATATCGATGTTGTTCAGCGGGCTGGGGAAGCTGATCGTCAGAATGTTCATAGACAGTATTCCGGGGGGAGATATTGTTTACTCGGTGGTTACGCGGGTACGGTTTTTGTATGTCTGGATGGTGTTGACAGTATTATTCATGCTGATCTACAGCTATGTGCCGGGACGGCGGCAGAAGTTTCTGATGCAGATGCCGGGGGCGATTTTTACGGCAGTCATCTGGAATGGCTTTTCCCTGGGATTTTCTGTCTATCTGGAATACTTTGGAGATTTCGGCGTTTACGGATCACTGGCAACGGTGGTCATTGTCCTGTTATGGCTCTACTTCATGAGTTATATTGTGATGGTGGGGGCACATATCAATAAATATTTCAGACCGGCGAATGAGTATATATGGGAGAAAAGAGTGAGGAGAAACCGGTAAAAGCGGCCTTCGGATCCGGGCAGCGGGATGAATCTCAAAAACTCTGCAGCAGCTGGCGGGGCATCGAATCTGCGACGAGGCAAAGCAGCTGGGCATGAAATGAAATTTATTTTTTTCAGGGTTCGGTTTATATCAGATAAAGTCAGGGGATACATGGGGGATAAGAGTATGAAGGCAGTCGTGGATGGAGGGTTTTTAGGACAACAGTTTATTTTCTTTTCGAGGATCGTACTGGCGATGCTCTGCGGCGGGATCATCGGGATTGAGAGGCAGCAGAGGATCAAGGTGGCGGGGACGCGGACACATATGATGATCTCCATGGCGGCGGCGCTTATGATGATCATCTCAAAGTACGGTTTTCTGGACGTGATAGGTACATCAGGGGTTTCCTGGGACGTATCGAGGATCGCGGCAAGCATCATTACCGGAATCGGTATTCTGGGCGGCATCATCATTACCGGAAAGCAGGGGCATGTCAGCGGGACAACCACTGCGGCGGGGCTGATGGCGACGATCGCCATCGGTATGGCGTTTGGCGCGGGGATGTACATCCTTGGTTTCGGGGTGACGGCTCTTGTCCTGGGGATGCAGTATGTGCTCCACAGAAATCTCTGGATCGTGCGGCAGACGATCCGGGCGCAGGTGGTCTTCCATATAGAGCATGATGCCGGTGAGTATGAGAAGGTGCTGGAAAAACTGGAGAAGTATCATATCCATGTCCAGCAGTTTAAGTGGGAGAAGATGGACAGCGATTCCTTTCAGATCAGCTGCCATGTGACGATACCGGCGCGCTACACGAAGGAGGAGATTATTTCGATCTTTGCGGGAATGCCGGAGACGGAGAATTTTGAGATTGTATACATATAAAATGAATGCCAAATTTAATGGCATTGTTTACAACTCTGCAATAATTATCTGGTAAGATCAGATGAAAAACGTGATAAGGAGCAATATATCATGGCTGAAATACTGATCGTGGAGGATGAGCCCTCTATCAACGAGCTGATCCGGAGAAACCTGGGGCTGAAGGGGCATCACTGTACCCAGGCGTTCGACGGAAATGAGGCGATAACATTTCTGTGTCAGAAAAATTTTGATCTGGTCATACTGGATATCATGCTGCCGGGTGCGGACGGCTACGAAGTGTTTGACCAGGTTCACGGGATTCCTGTCATCTTTCTGACGGCGAAGAGCGGATTGTCCGATAAGCTGCGGGTACTGGGCAGAGGGGCGGACGACTATATCACAAAACCGTTCCAGATGCTGGAACTTGCGGCGAGAGTGGAGGCGGTGCTCAGACGGACAAAGAAGTCCGAAACGTATTTCGAGCTGGATCATGTGAGGCTGGATTATGGGAGAAGGATGATTTTTGTGGATGAAAAACCGGTGGACTGTACGCCGAAGGAGTATGAACTGTTTGAGACGCTGGTAAAAAACCGCAATATAGCGCTTTCAAGGGAAAAACTTCTTGACCTGGTCTGGGGATATGACTTCGGCGGCGGCACCCGCACGGTGGATGTACATATCCAGCGGCTCCGCGCAAAGCTTGGGCTGGATGAGCGGATCGTCACGGTCTATAAGCTGGGCTACCGCCTGGAGGCTCCGGTATGAAAAAAGCGAACAAGTTCGCTTACGAGGCAGTTGTTTAACTAAACGCCCATGCAACCGGAATTGCACCACCATAAATAAAAGTGGGCGTTTAGTTCTTCATAAATGCATACATGCAGCAAGCTGCATGGCGCGCGTACGGACAGCGCAGCAAGTGCGCAGTCCTGATTGAAGGTTGAGACTTTTACAGTAAGCAAAGCTTTGCTTCAAACTCGAAAAATCGGAAGGAAAATCCTGTACAATGAAGAAGAAAACTTTTCTTGTGACATTGTTGCTTTTCATTGTCTTTCTCAATTCCAGCATGCTGATCGTCTCCCTTGTCACTCTGCGGGAGCAGATAAGCGCGGAGAAGGAGAAGGTTCTGGCGGAGCATTATGTGATCTCATCGGGCATCCTCGGGGATATGCAGGCCGTAAAAAACCGCGGAGGGGATGTGAAGGCATCCATGGGTGAGATGATGAGAAACTACTCCCGCTATTCCCAGAACAGGGACAACAAGTTTGCCGTTTCCTGCGGGGAAGAATGGATCTGGCAGTCGGGAGAGAGGACGCCGGGGGAGAACCCCGGCAGTTTTTTTGCGGAGATAAACCAGTCCGAGCGGATGGTCTTTATCCGGAGAGAGCCGGCGTGGCAGTTGTGCGTCTACGGGCGTTTTCCGGCGCCCTTTCAGGAGTACGGGCTCTGGTACTGCAGCGGGCTTTCCGACACGCTGGAATCCTGGAGGGATATGAAGAATATGCTCTTTACAGTGAATACGGTGGTCACTTTTCTTCTCGCCCTGTTTCTGGTAAAATTTCTGGATATCCTTTTCAGGCCGCTGCGGGAAATCTCCGCGGCGTCCCGTGTGATCGCGGAGGGCGACTACCACGCCAGGCTGCATGTCAAGGGAAAGGATGAGATCGCGGTGATGGCGGATCATTTTAACCTGATGGCGGGGCAGGTGGAATCCCATATCAATCTTTTGCAGGAGACGGCAGACCGGAAACAGCAGTTTATCGACAACTTTGCCCATGAACTCAGAACGCCGCTGACGGCGATCTACGGTTATGCGGAATATCTCCAGAAAGCCCCTGTGACGGAAAAGGAGCGTTTTGAGTGCACACAGTTTATTCTTTCCGAGTGCAAAAGGCTCCAGAATATGGCATACCAGCTCCTGGATCTCGCCGCCCTGCGGGAGATCGAGACGGAAAACTGCCCGGTGGAGGAACTGTTTCGGAGAGTCTGCGGCATCATGCAGGTGAAAGCGGAAAAAAAGGGGATCGCCCTTTCTTTTGTCTGTGGAACAGAGCAGGTTGTCGGAAATATGGAACTTCTGATCACCCTTCTCGGCAATCTGATCGACAACGCGCTGAAGGCGAGCCCTGAGGGCTCCTGTATCTCTCTCCGCGCGAGGGAGGAGAGGGGTGGAGAGAAAGAGGAGGAGGATCGGCTGATAAAGGAAAAGAACGGGGTGAAGGCGGAAGGAAGCGGGCTGATAGAAAAAAAGAGCGGGATGAAGGCGGAAGGAAGCAGGCTGATAGAAGAAAGGAGCGGGGCGAAGACGGAGAAAGACAGACTGATATTGGAGGTGGCGGATCAGGGGATCGGGATGACGAAGGAACAGATCGCCCACATCAAGGAAGCCTTTTACCGGGTGGACAAGTCGAGAAGCCGCGCGGCAGGCGGGGCTGGGCTGGGACTCTCCATCTGTGAGAGGATCGTGCAGCTCCATCGGGGAAGCCTTATGTTTATCTCTGAGCCGGGGAAGGGAACGACGGCGCAGATTATGCTGCCGCTGTGAAGGAAAGATATGGAAAAGCTGTAATGGTTCAGCGCCCAATGTCATTTAGATAATAGCGCCAGACGCTAAAAAGAACTGTGATGAAGAGTTTTTACAACTCAATAACAGGATGTATATTTTTCTGAAATATTTTTCCGTTATTCTGTCATTGTAAAAGAAAATCAGACGATATTTTCTGACAAACACAGAACGGAGGGAAAAAACATGACAAACAAAGACAGGAAAAAATCAGAAGGCAGAAACACCAGAAGGTTCCCGGTGATCGCGGCGGCGCTTCTCGCGGTGAGCGGGATCAGCGCGGGGATCTTTGGCTTTACGGCGGAGATGACCACCCGCGCCGGGTTGAACGAGATGGAAAAGGTGCCCACCAGCTATCATGTTCCGGCGGTCAATTCGGTTCCGGAGATGGATGAGACGGTGACAAAAGAGGAGAACAGGGAAACCGGTGAAGCCGGTGCGGAGACCGGGAGTAAAATAGACGACGGAATTGCCGACAGGCTGGACTATCATGCCAGCATGAGCAGCCTGAATACAGGGACGCCGACATCCATCGACCTGACCATGGAGGAGGCGGCAGCGCTGGGCATGAAGTATCTGGAGGACATCATGGGATTTGACAAAGAGGGGGCAAACGTCTACATGAGCTACGACAGCGGAACGGTTACTTTTCCACGGGCTTTTTGGGACGGAGATGTGCGCTTCGGGGAGGAGGTTAAGACGGATGACGATACATGGCACTTTTTTATCGATGCGGTGACGGGAGAACTGTTCATGTTAAGCTGCTCGGAGACATTGGATGTGGATGTGCCGTTAGGGTATGATTCCTCCCTGGAAAACAATTACGGCGTCTATGCGGAAGCGGCGAAGGAGATAGCGGAGTGCTGTAACCTGGTTGGCGGCCCGGTGGCGGATGTAAAGTACAGTTGTCAGGGGTACAGCAGCGACAACAATCCGGATATCACGATGGAGGTATACGGAGAAAACGGGCAGATCGCAACCCTTACCTTCTCGCGCTATAACCAGAGGTTCCTCGGCCTTAGCACGGATACCAGCAGGGTGATCACCGACAGAGCGATGGAAGATCTGATGAAGGAGGATGCGGAGGCGACGGACTGGCAGACGCAGACACTGGAGGACGGCAGTGTGATAATGACGAGGGAAAGATAATAAAACACTTGACAGCCCGCGGAAAAGTTACTAGAATGTAGGATAGTTTAAACGCTGTGACGGTGCAAAAGAGCCAGTTATTCCAGACAGAGAGAAGAGGCCATCGGCTGAGAGCCTTTTCGGGTTCCGACGAAGCTCTAATTTCACACCTGAGCGGTTTTTGGGAAAATGATGGCGGCAGATCATGGAATGTCAGCGTATGTGGATGCGCCTGCATCCGGTAGAAATGGCATGTGCCGATATGGCTGTCGGATCATGAGTAGCAGAAAACGGGAAAAGGCACGTTACGCTGATCGAGAGTCTGCCGGTTTTGGCAGGAAGCAGGGTGGTACCGCGGAGAGAATTTCGTCCCTTGCATGGATATTTCGAAAATGGAATATCCGTGCAGGGGTTTTTTGTTTTCGCTTATTCCTGCGGGCAATGAGTCTAGCGGATGTGGAGCATTCATTTAAAAAATGCCGCGGATGTCAAATGCTCAATGTCACTTAGTTGACAATGCGGAACTGTGAGGAATGTAAAATGCTCCGCATCTTGATGCGAAACTTTTGACTGAGGGCGAAAACAAAAACAACCGTGATAAAAAACACAGGGAAAGGAAGCATGAAATGAGAGAAAAACTGGAACAGATACGTGCAAAAGCGCTTGAACAGATCGCGCTGATGGAAAGCGGCGAGGCGTCCGCCGCGTTGGACAAATTAAATGACGTTCGTGTCAATATCCTCGGCAAAAAGGGAGAACTGACCGCAGTATTGAAGGGCATGAAGGATGTAGCGCCGGAGGATCGTCCGAAAGTCGGGCAAATGGTGAACGATGCCCGCGCTGAGATCGAAGCGGCATTGGAACAGGCAAAAAAGAAGATGGAGCGCGCTCTCAGGGAGGCGGCGATGAAGGCGGAAGTGATCGATGTGACCCTGCCGGCGAAAAAGAACGAGATGGGGCACAGGCATCCAAACTTTATCGTGATGGAAGAGGTGGAGCGCATCTTTGTGGGCATGGGTTATGAGGTTGTGGAAGGTCCCGAGATCGAGAAGGATTACTATAACTTTGAGGCGTTAAATATTCCGGCGGACCATCCGGCGAAGGATGAACAGGATACTTTTTATATCAACGGAGATATTCTTCTGCGGACGCAGACTTCCCCGGTACAGGTGCGCACGATGGAGCAGAAAAAGCCTCCCATCCGTATGCTGGCGCCGGGCAGGGTGTTCCGTTCCGACGAGGTGGATGCCACCCACTCCCCGTCCTTCCACCAGATCGAAGGCATGGTTATCGATAAAGGTATCACTTTCGCGGATTTAAAGGGAACGCTGCAGGAGTTTGCAAAGGAACTTTACGGACCGGAGACAAAGGTAAAATTCCGTCCCCATCATTTCCCGTTCACGGAGCCTTCCGCGGAGATGGATGTGAGCTGCTTCAAGTGCGGCGGCAAAGGCTGTAGGTTCTGCAAGGGCGAAGGCTGGATCGAGATTTTGGGCTGCGGCATGGTGCACCCGAAGGTGCTGCGCATGAGCGGCATCGATCCGGAGGAGTATTCCGGCTTTGCCTTCGGTATGGGATTGGAGCGCATCTCTCTGCTGAAATATGAGATCGACGACATGCGCCTGCTCTACGAGAACGATGTGAGGTTCCTGAAACAGTTTTAACGCTTCATAAGAAAAACAAAAAAGAAAATGATCATCAATATTTTATGGAACTATTCCATTTTAGTCATCTGTATTGCAGGGTTCAGGGGCGGTGCTGTGCTGGATCTTATTTTACCGGTAATACAGTTACTGTTATCCTGGCTTAATTATAGTGCAAGTAAAAAATGGCAGACAGTTCTTATGTTGGAGTTTCATCTGTTAGTTTCTACAGCTTTAGGGCTTTATTTGGAAGGATATCTGTATCTCAGATATATTTACAATGATGCGGAGGGCGTTCTGTTGTCTCGGGAAATATGGAAAATAGGTGTTATTCTGGTTTTCGGTCTTGGAGTTATAACGACATTGCTCAAATACCTTTCAACAAGGAACAGCGCCCGAAAATAGCGCCGAAAAGTGAAAAGCAGAGGAAAAGGAGTTCCGGCGACAATGGTACACCTCTCTGAAAAGCGAACAAAAATGGTATCAAAGAAAAAACAATATATATCAGAATAGGAGATAGATAAAATGAATACAGCATTATCATGGATCAAAGCTTATGTGCCGGATCTTGCGTGCACGGACCAGGAATTTTGCGATGCGATGACCTTGTCCGGTACAAAGTGTGAAGGATATGAGAGACTGGACAAAAATCTGGAGAAGATCGTGGTGGGGGAGATTACTGAGATCGCGCCCCATCCCGATGCGGATAAGTTGATCGTCTGCCAGGTGAATATCGGCGAAAAGACGATTCAGATCGTGACAGGGGCGCCTAATGTGAAGGTCGGCGATAAAGTACCTGTGGTGCTGGACGGCGGTAAGGTGGCGGGCGGACACGACGGCGGGCCCCTGCCGGAGGAGGGTATTGCGATCAAGGCAGGAAAGCTGCGGGGCGTACCTTCCGAGGGCATGATGTGTTCCATAGAGGAACTCGGCTCTGACCGGAATTTTTATCCCGAGGCGCCGGAGTATGGCATCTACATTTTTGATGATTCCGTGAAGGCGGGAGATGACGCGATCGAAGCGCTGGGGCTTCGCGATACGGTGTTTGAGTATGAGATCACCTCCAACAGGGTGGACTGCTACAGTATTATCGGTATCGCCAGGGAAGCGGCGGCGACCTTCCGCAAGCCCTTTCATGCGCCCGATGTGAAGATTCAGAATGAGACGGGGGATGTGAATGACTATATTAAAGTAGAAGTGCAGGATAAAGATCTGTGCACCCGCTATTGTGCGAGAGTATGTACGGATATCAGGATCGCACCCTCCCCGAAATGGATGCAGAGAAGACTGGCGGCAAGCGGCATTCGCCCGATCAACAATCTGGTGGATATCACCAACTATGTGATGGAAGAGTACGGCCAGCCCATGCACGCTTACGACCTGGACACGATTGCGGGACATCAGATCATCGTGCGCCGGGCGAAGGACGGGGATGTGTTTACCACGCTGGACGGTCAGGAGCGGAAGCTGGATGGCGAAGTGCTGATGATCTGCGACGGTGAGAAAGAGGTTGGTATTGCCGGGATCATGGGCGGTGAAAATTCCATGATCACCGATGAAGTAAAGACCGTTCTGTTTGAGGCGGCGACTTTTAACGGTGCCAATATCAGGAAATCTGCCAAGAGGATCGGGCTGCGCACGGATGCCTCCGGAAAGTTTGAAAAAGGGCTTGATCCCCACAACGCCAAGGCAGCCATCGACAGGGCGTGTCAGCTCATTGAGGAGCTGGGCTGCGGCAGAGTTGTTGCCGGGACGGCGGATGTGCACGCACCGCTGCCGGAGCCTGTGAGGGTGGCTTTTGAACCGGAGAAGATCAATGAGTTTCTGGGCACGGAGATTCCGGCGGAGGATATGCTGGGATACTTTAAGGCGATCGAACTTGAGTATGACGAAAAGACAAACGAGATCATCTGTCCTTCTTTCAGGCAGGATCTTCTGTCTTTTGCGGATATTGCGGAGGAGGCGGCGAGATTTTATGGTTATGACAAGATCCCGACCACGCTTCCCAGCGGTTCCGCCACGGCGGGCAAGCTGCAGTTTAAGATGCGCATAGAGCAGAAGGCAAGGGATATCGCGGAATACTGCGGCTTCTCCCAGGGGATGTGCTATTCCTTCGAGAGCCCGAAGGTGTTTGATAAACTGCTTTTGCCGGAGGATTCGGAGCTCAGAAAGGCGATTGAGATATCCAATCCGCTGGGGGAGGATTTCTCCATTATGCGGACGGTTTCCTTAAACGGTATGCTGGCAAGCCTTTCCACCAATTTCAACAGAAGGAACAAAGTGTGCAGGCTGTATGAGCTGGGGAATATCTATCTGCCGAAGAGCCTGCCTCTGACGGAGCTGCCGGAGGAGAGAATGCAGTTTACGTTAGGGTTTTACGGCGAGGGTGATTTCTTTACGATGAAAGGTGTGGTCGAAGAGTTTCTGGAGAGTGTGGGGCTTGATAAAAAACCGGAGTATGATCCGGAGGCAGGCAAGAGTTTTCTGCATCCCGGCAGACAGGCGCTTGTGTATTATGACGGGAAGGTGCTCGGCTATCTGGGCGAAGTCCATCCGGAGGTCTACGAGAATTACGATATGAAGACCAGGGCGTATGTGGCAGTGCTGGATATGCCTGAGATCGTGCCTCTTGCGACCTTTGACAGGAAGTATGAGGGGATCGCGAAGTTCCCGGCGGTGATGCGGGATATCAGTATGGTCGTGCCGAAGGATATCCGGGTGGGACAGATCGAGAAGATGTTGGCACAGCGCGGAGGAAAGATACTGGAATCCTATAAGCTGTTTGATATTTATGAGGGCAGCCAGATCAAAGAAGGGTTTAAGTCTGTGGCTTACAATATCACGTTCCGGGCGAAAGACCGGACGCTTGAGGAGAGTGATATCACAGCGGCGATGAAGAAAATTTTGAACGGACTGCAGTCGATGGGGATTGAGTTGAGGCAGTAAGCCATCGCCTGGCAGCGGGGCATCGGACAGAAGGCCTTACGGCGTTCTCCGATGCCCCGACGATGGAAAAAACAGCATAAAGCGGAAGATTATATTTCAAAAGGATGAACAAAAAGGGGTATTATTGTGAGCAAGTACGAACCGTTATGGAATTGGTTACAGAAAAATGATAAAGATGAATATAAACTGTCATATGAAGAATTGAAAGAGATCATGGGCTTTGATCTGGACCATTCTTTTTTGACATATAAGAAGGAGGCAAAGGAATACGGCTACGGAGTCGGAAAGATTTCTATGAAGGAAAGGACTGTTCTGTTTCATAAGCTGGACAGGATCCGGCAGTGATCTGATTCAGGACTTGGTATTTTGTTACAAAATCTGTATAAGCGTACTTGTTCAGCCGCCTGAAAAAAGAATTGCAGGGGATTGCGTTTTATGGAAAATCGTATTATGATAAGGAAGTATACTTCGGAGGATATCTGCTTTATGGTATCTGTCTGGAATGAGGTTGTGGATGAAGGAACTGCTTTCCCGCAGGAAGACTGTTTGACAGTGGAGACGGGGGAAGCATTTTTTGCTGGACAAAGTTATTGTGGAATTGCGCAGGATTCAGAGAGCGGGGAAGTGTTGGGGCTGTATATTCTTCACCCGAATAATATCGGAAGATGCGGCCACATCTGCAACGCGAGTTATGCGGTGGCTTCGCGCTGCAGGGGCAGGCATATCGGTGAAAGGCTGGTGAAGGACTGCATGGAGCAGGCGCGGAAGCTTGGGTTCAAAATTTTGCAGTTTAATGCGGTTGTCGCCTCCAATATCCATGCGAGGCATCTGTATGAAAGGATCGGTTTTCATCAGCTCGGTGTGATTCCGGGAGGATTTCGCTTAAAGAGCGGTATATTTGAGGATATCTGTCCATACTATATAGAGTTATAAACACCGGAGGATGGATTGCAGTATGAAAATTATACCAATATATAGTACAAAAAAGAGATATATATGCGGCGTATTGTTCCTTGTGTTGTCTGTGCTCACTGCCTGCGGGACAGATGCAGAAGGAGAGGATGGCGAAATCCAGATCGTGGAGTCGGAACCGATAGAGGCGTCGGATCGTGATGCGCCCGGACCGGCGGATATCGGGATGAGGGAAGACGGGATGGCTGATCGGGATGGTCAGATAACAGAAAGCGGCGATAACAGCGCCGCCGGCCCTGAGGTTTCAGTAAATTCAGAAAACGTGGAGACAGAGGGGATGGAAGCTGATCCCTATGTGGGTGAATACAATGCTTCCGATGTTGAAGAGCCCGGCATGGAAATTCAGAAGACGGAGGCCGGAACCTATCAGATCCTGATCCGCATTTTCAGGCTTGCTTCCTTTGATGATGTGAGCGGCATGCTGACGGAAAAGGGGCTGGAATTTACGGCGCTTGCGCCGGACGGAAGTGAGACGGGCGGTGTGATAACGTTGGATGGGGATGTGGCTACAGTGACATTCAATCCCGGATGGTCCGGTTTTGAGGGTGTGTACAGTTTTCAGTATGATAAGACATCGGATACGCCGAATATGGATCCGTCTGCATATTGAATGCCATTGATGCAGTGCCGCAATAGTAAGAGATGCATAGATCGGGAATTTACAGGCAGATTTGATGCGGCACAAGTGGTTACGAAAACAGTATATTTGGCTTGAGAACGGTCCGGATTTGGCGAAGTGAATAATATTGTACTTTAAAATCATTCAGAACAGGAGGAATTAAAAGCAATGGAACACAAAAACACATGGCTGTTGTACGATGAAAAACAGGTAAAAGAGGCGGAAAAATTTGCCGAGGGCTACAAAGAATTTCTGGACAACGGCAAGACTGAGCGGGAGTGCATCGATGAGATCGTGACAGAGATCGAGCGGGAAGGGTATGTGGAATTGGAAGCGGCGATCGCTGAGAACCGGACATTGAAGGCGGGCGACAAGGTGTACCATGTACACATGAACAAATCCATTGCCATGTTTCAGATCGGTAGACAGCCGATGGAGGCTGGCATGAATATTCTGGGCGCGCATATCGATTCGCCGAGGCTGGATGTCAAACAGAATCCGCTCTATGAGGACGGCGGCTTTGCCTATCTGGATACCCACTATTACGGCGGCGTGAAGAAATATCAGTGGGTGACGCTGCCTTTGGCGATCCACGGCGTGGTCGTGAAGAAGGACGGCACGACGGTGGAACTGAATATTGGTGAGGATGAGGACGATCCGGTATTTTTTGTGTCCGATCTTCTGATCCATCTGGCGTCTGAACAGCTTGAGAAGAAGGCGGCAAAGGTGATCGAGGGCGAAGCGCTGGATATCATCGTGGGAAACCGCCCGATCCTGATCGAGACGGAAAAAGAGGATGAGAAAAAGGAGGATGAGCCCGGAAAGGCGGCGAAAGATGCCATTACAAAGGGAATCCTTGCCATTTTAAAAGAGCAGTATGATATGGAGGAGGAGGACTTCATCTCGGCGGAACTGGAGATCGTGCCCGCCGGAAAAGCGAGGGATGCCGGTTTTGACAGAAGCATGATCCTAGCTTACGGGCATGATGACAGAGTCTGCGCATATCCTTCGATGAAGGCGATTTTGGAGGTGAAGGAGCCGGAGAAGACGGCGTGCTGTATCCTGGTGGACAAGGAGGAGATCGGCTCTGTGGGAGCTACCGGTATGCAGTCCAAATTCTTTGAGAATGCGCTGGTGGAGGTGATGAACCTTGCGGGACAGTATTCGGAACTGGCTTACCGGAGATGTTTGTCTAATTCCTGTATGCTCTCCTCCGATGTGAGCTCTGCATACGATCCTACCTATGCGTCCAGCTTCGACAAGAAGAACGTGGCTTTCCTGGGCGGCGGCATGGTGTTTAACAAGTTTACGGGGGCGAGGGGAAAATCCGGCTCCAACGATGCCAATGCGGAGTATCTCGCTTATCTGCGCAGTATTTTGGATGAGGCGAAGGTAAACTTCCAGACGGCGGAGCTCGGCAAAGTGGATCTGGGCGGCGGCGGGACCATCGCCTATATTCTGGCACTCTATGGGATGAATGTGATCGACAGCGGGGTTCCGGTGTTAAATATGCACGCGCCCTGGGAGGCGATCAGCAAAGCGGATCTGTACGAGGCGATGCGCGGTTATGTGGCGTTTTTGCAGGGGGAGAAGAATTTTTAAGCATGCAGGAATTAAAAAAGAGCGATTTTTATTTTGAACTGCCGCAGGAGCTGATCGCCCAGGATCCTTTAACGGACCGGGCGTCTTCCCGCCTGCTTGTGCTGGATAAAGAAACAGGTGAGATAGAGCATTATGTCTTCCGGGATATTCTGCGGTATCTTGTGCCGGGGGACTGTCTTGTCCTGAATAATACCAAGGTGATCCCGGCAAGGCTCCTCGGTGTGAAGGAGGAGACCGGCGCGGCGGTGGAAGTCCTGCTCTTAAAGCGGAGGGAGAAGGACGTCTGGGAGACGTTAGTCCGCCCGGGGAAAAAAATGCGCCCGGGGGCGAAGCTTTCTTTCGGTGATGGACTTTTGAGGGCGGAAGTTCTGGAAGTGGTGGAGGAGGGAAACCGGCTGATTCGTTTTACATACGAGGGCATCTTTGAGGAGGTGCTGGATCAGCTTGGGGAGATGCCCCTGCCGCCTTATATCACCCACAAATTACAGGATAAGAATCGCTATCAGACGGTTTATGCAAAATATGAGGGCTCGGCGGCGGCTCCCACGGCGGGGCTGCATTTTACCGCGGAGCTGCTGCAGGAGATCGAGAAGATGGGAGTACAGACCGCCTATGTGACGCTGCACGTGGGGCTCGGCACGTTCCGCCCGGTGAAGGAGGAGAATGTGCTGGAACACCACATGCATTCCGAATATTATGAGGTTTCCGCGGAAGCCGCCGAAAAGATCAACCGGGCGAAGGAGAAGGGCGGAAGGGTGATCTGTGTGGGAACGACTTCCGCGAGAACGATCGAGAGCGCGGCGGATGAAAACGGACGCCTTGCCGCCTGCAGCGGCAACACGGAAATCTTTATCTATCCCGGATACCGGTTTAAAGTGCTGGACTGCCTTCTGACAAACTTCCATCTGCCGGAGTCCACACTGATCATGCTTGTCTCGGCGCTGGCGGGCAGGGAGAGGGTGCTTGCGGCGTACGAGGAGGCGGTGCGGGAGAGGTATCGCTTTTTTTCGTTTGGGGATGCGATGCTTGTGAAATGAGTCCTGAATGGCAAATGCCGGAAATGGAACATCACCCGGCTGGATTTATTTTTGTTGCGGTGAAGCCCGGAAGCTTTGTTGCAACATATTTGTAACAGTTCAGCCATGCCATTCATAAGTCACCAGAATATACATTTTTCCAGACAATATCATGAATCAGCTGGTGACTTATTTCATGTCGGGCGTCCGCCCTATAGAAATAATTGTACAAATTGCCCTTTGTAAGCAAGCTTCCACGGGTAACTTGTACAATCATTTCTGCATGGCTGAACTGTTACATATTTTTCAATTGATATCAGAAGATTCTTGATTTTTATCTGATAAAAGCCTATAATAAAGTTGTTATGGCGCATCACAATCTACAGGTTAAGAAGGGGTAAGGCTATGGAAGAACGCAGAAAAAGTAAAAGACTGGAACTGGAGTCAAAACTTATCATAAAATCTCTGAATGATCCGGGGAAGCAGCATGAGGCGATCATTGATATCGTGGATGTCAGCAAGACAGGAGTCGGTTTCAACTGTGATCTGCCGCTGACGATCGGTACGGTGTATGAAGCATATCTGACGATCTGGACAAAGGAAGTCCTGCATACATTCATTGAAATCGTGCGCATTGAGAAGAAGGGGGATATCTTTAATTACGGTTCCACCTTTGTAGGCATGCCCGGGATGGACGCTTCCCGCATCAGTATTTATGATACGGTGAATACGGAACTGGAAAAGCAGGGAAACCGGTAAAAAAGAAAGAATATGGGAGACCGGCGGCCGCATGTGGAATATGTGACCACTGGTCTCTATTTTTTTATCCGCACGATATATCCCTTGGAGGACAGCACTTCCTTTGCCCTGCCGATATCCTTTTCCTCCCAGACTTCAATGAGAAGCGAGCCCTCCGCGACCTCACGGTTATGAGTGATGCCGATATTTTTCAGGTTGATCTGCTGGAAAGCCAACAGTGTAACGATCGTGGCGAGCGCGCCAGGTTCATCCGGGATATCCACATAAAAGACATAGGATTTCTTGATAGGGCCGCCGGAGACGTCCGTAAAGGATTCTCTGTAGCTGCGGGCGGACTCAAAAAAGTCATAGGTGGCAGTGCCATCCAGTTTTTTGATACGGTCACGGATATCCTGCAGCGTTTCCATATAGTCATCCAGAAGAGAAAGGATATTATCCCTGTTTGTCATACAGATATGTTCCCACATCACGGGCGAGGAGGAGGAGATCCGGGTGATATCCTTAAAACCGCCCGCAGCAATCAGTTTCATGATGCCCTCGGCATTGTCCCTGTTTTTTACAAGATTCACAAGGGAGGCGGAGACGACATGAGGCAGATGGCTGATGCCGGCGGTCACATAGTCGTGTTCCCCGGCAGAAAGGATCAACGGGATAGCGCCCAGGGATTTCACCAGATTTTCCATAAAATCTGTCTTTTCCCGGGGAGTTTTTTCAGTGGGTGTCAGAATATAGTAGGCATTCTCCAAAAGCCTTGCCCTGGAATTTGGATATCCTGTGCGTTCGCTGCCTGCCATCGGGTGCCCGCCGATAAACTGCTTCTGAAGCCCAGCGTTATTGACATGCGCATGGATATCGCCCTTCACACTGCCCACATCGGTGAGCAGCGCCTCCGGATGCAGTACTTTTCGAACGGACAGGAGATTTTCAGCGTTACAGGAGACCGGCGCGCACAGGAAGATAAGCCCGCATGCCGAAAACACCCGGTCGATCTCATAAGCACAGATATTTACAACGCCGTCCCTCTTTGCCGCTTCCACCGAAGCCGCTTCCATATCATAAGCCGTGATCGTGCACTCCGGATATTTTTCCCTGAGCCCTCTGGCGATCGATCCGCCGATCAGCCCGAGCCCGATAAAGCCGTAATGCAGTTTCCCGAAATCCGTAAAATCCATAAAAACCTCTTTTCATCCTGCAATCTTATTGTGATCCATAAAAATTATAGAGATTTTCGAATAGAATGTCAAATCCACAAAAAATCTGTTGAAAATGAATAATCACTCTTGTAAAAACTCAAAAACTTTAGTAAAATATCCCTATGGGTGTTTTGCGGGAAATATAAAAATCAGAGTTTTCTGTGCATGATGCCTGTAAAATTACCAGCATTGGAGGAATTTACATGAAAGTTTACACGACCGACAAGATTAGAAACGTTGTATTACTGGGGCATGGCGGCTGCGGAAAGACGTCTCTGGCAGAAGCGATGGCATATTTGTCCGGGATCACATCCAGAATGGGCAAGGTATCCGATAAGAATACAATCAGCGATTACGGCAAAGAGGAACAGGCGAGAGGTATTTCCACGAATACTACCCTTGTGCCTGTAGAATGGGAAGGCTATAAGATCAATATACTCGATACGCCGGGCTTTTTTGATTTCATAGGAGAAGTGGAGGAGGCGATGAGCGCGGCGGGTGCAGCGATCATCGTGGTGTCCGGCAAGGCTGGCGTGGAAGTCGGGACGGAAAAGGCGTGGGAGTTGTGTGAGAAGTATAATCTGCCGAGGATATTCTATGTGGACGATATGGACATCGATAATGCTTCCTTCCGCCAGGTGGTGGAGGATCTGACAGAGCGTTACGGCAAGAAGATCGCGCCGTTCCATCTGCCAATCAGGGAGAACGAAAAATTTGTCGGTTATATCAATGTGATCACGGAAGCAGGAAACAAGTGGCAGGGCAAGGAAGTTGTTCCCTGCGATGTGCCGGATTACAGCAAGGATAATCTGCAGATATGTCGTGATACGCTGCTCGAGACTGTGGCCGAGACGTCCGAGGAGTTCATGGAGCGGTATTTCGGCGGCGAGACATTCTCGGAGGCGGAGATCCGGGCGGCTCTGCGTGTCAGCGTGATGGACGGCAGCGTGATCCCTGTTACGATGGGTTCCAATGTACTCTGCCAGGGCGTGTATACGCTGCTCGACGATGTGGTGAAATATTTCCCGAGCCCGGAGAACAGAAAGATTGCCGGCGTGGATATGAAGACAAACGAGATCTTTGAGGCGAACTACGATTTCTCGAAAGCGAAATCCGCAGTGGTGTGGAAGACCATCGTGGATCCGTTTATCGGTAAATACTCGCTGATCAAGGTGAATTCCGGCGTTCTCAAACCGGACGACATGATCTACAATGTGGATAAGGATGTGGAGATGAAGGCGGGCAAACTCTATGTGATGCAGGGAAATAAGGCGATTGAAGTACCGGAACTGCACGCGGGGGATATCGGCGCGATCTCGAAACTGACAGCTGCGAGAACAGGCGATTCTCTGTCCACAAAGCAGCATATGATCAAGTACGGCAAGGCGGAGATATCTGTTCCTTATACATACAAGCGTTACAACGCTGTCAATAAGGGCGATATCGATAAGATATCCCAGTCCCTGCAGAAGATCATGCATGAGGATCTGACGCTGAAGGTAGTGAACGACTCCGAAAACCGGCAGACGCTGCTCTACGGTATGGGCGATCTGCACCTTGATGTGGTGGCGAGCAGGCTGAAAAACGAATATAAAGTGGAGATCGAGATGGCGGAGCCGAAGGTTGCTTTCCGCGAGACCATCCGCAAGAAATCCGATGTGGAATACAAATATAAAAAGCAGTCCGGCGGCCACGGTCAGTATGGTCATGTCAAGATGCGCTTTGAACCTTCAGGCGATTTAGAGACGGCTTATGTCTTTGACCAGGAGGTTGTGGGCGGCGCAGTACCGAAGAACTATTTCCCCGCTGTGGAGAAGGGTATCGCTGATTCTGTACAGAGAGGCCCTCTCGCGGGTTATCCTGTGGTGGGCGTGAAAGCGGTTCTGTACGATGGCTCTTACCATCCGGTAGACTCCTCCGAAATGGCATTCAAGACGGCGGCAAGCCAGGCTTTCAAGAAGGGCTTTATGGATGCGAATCCTGTGCTGATGGAGCCAATCGCGAATCTGAAGGTTACCGTGCCTGACAGCTACACCGGTGATGTCATGGGAGATCTGAATAAGAGAAGAGGGCGTGTACTCGGCATGAATCCTGCTCCCGGCGGAAAGACGATCGTGGAAGCGGATATCCCGATGACAGGACTTTACGGTTATTGCACGGATCTTCGTTCCATGACCGGCGGCAGAGGAGTGTATGCTTACGAATTTGCGCGCTATGAACAGGCACCTTCCGATGTTCAGGAGAAAGAGGTTGCCGCAAGAACTGCCGCATTGGCGGAAGGCGGAGAATGACCAGGCTGAAAGTGAGGGTTACGGATGAAGGCAAAACGCCTGAGGATCTGTGACTGAGGCGGGCAGAGCCTGACTGTACGGAAAGCGAGAGATATGAGCAAAGAGCTGCAGTGATAAAGGGGTTAGAGGGCACCTGTGTATGGTTTACACGGGTGCTTTCTGTTTTTCATTTCCATGACTTGACAAAAAAGCACCGGATAGGTAATATTTAGGAAGGATTCTTTTTGAAAATACAGGCCGTCAGTGTGCGGCAGAGAGGACTATATATGGCAGGAGTTTATAATCACAGAGAAGTGGAACAGAAATGGCAGAAGATATGGGATGAAAAACAGGCTTTTGCGACCTCCGGGGATTACAGCAAACCCAAATATTATGCGCTGGTGGAATTCCCGTATCCGTCAGGGCAGGGGCTTCATGTGGGACATCCGAGGCCATATACAGCGATGGATATCGTTTCGAGAAAGCGCAGGATGCAGGGGTATAACGTGTTGTTTCCGATGGGATGGGACGCGTTCGGACTGCCGACTGAGAATTATGCGATCGCCAATAAGATCCATCCGAAGATCGTGACAAAGAACAATGTGGGGCGTTTCAAAGAGCAGCTCCATTCTCTGGGATATTCTTTTGACTGGAACAGGGAGATCAATACCACAGATCCGGATTATTATCACTGGACCCAGTGGATATTCCTGCAGCTTTTTAAGAAAGGGCTTGCCTATAAAGCGGAGATGCCGATCAACTGGTGTACATCCTGTAAGGTGGGGCTTGCCAATGAGGAAGTGGTAAACGGCGTGTGTGAGCGCTGCGGTGCCGAGGTGGTCAGAAAGATCAAGAGCCAGTGGATGTTAAAGATCACAGACTATGCGGAAAAGCTGATAGAGGGACTTGACGGCGTGGATTATGTAGAGAAGATCGCCGTGTCGCAGAAAAACTGGATCGGAAAATCCAAGGGGGCGGAAGTGGACTTTTCCATCGCGGGAAAAGAGGACAGGCTTAGGGTTTATACCACCAGATGCGATACGCTGTTCGGTGCGACTTATATGGTAGTCTCTCCGGAACATCCCATTCTGGACAAATATAAAGAGGAGATCAAAAACTGGGATGATGTGGAGCGCTACAGGGAACAGGCGGCGAAAAAGTCTGATTTTGAGCGTTCCGAGCTGGCAAAGGACAAGACCGGCGTGGTGCTTGACGGGCTTTGCGCGGTAAATCCCGTAAATCAGAAAGAGATTCCGATCTTTGTGTCGGACTATGTCCTGATGAGTTACGGTACCGGCGCGATCATGGCGGTACCGGCGCACGATGAGAGGGACTGGGATTTTGCCAAAAAGTTCCATCTTCCGATCGTGGAAGTCGTGGCTGGCGGCGAGGACGTGCAAAAGAAAGTCTACACGGATGTTGACAGTGGTATTTTAGTGAATTCCGATTTCCTGAACGGAATGCCCGTGGAAGCCGCGAAGGAGCGTATGATCCAGTATCTGGAAGAAAAGGGCATCGGACAGGCGAAAACAAATTACAAGCTCCGGGACTGGGTATTCTCCAGACAGCGCTACTGGGGAGAACCGATTCCTGTTGTATACTGTGAGAAGTGCGGCTATGTGGCGCTCCCCGAGAGCGAACTGCCGCTGGAGCTGCCGGAAGTGGATAGCTATATGCCCACCGACACGGGCGAGTCACCGCTGTCTGCAATGACTGACTGGGTCAATACAACTTGCCCGTGCTGCGGCGGACCGGCAAAGAGGGAGACGGATACGATGCCGCAGTGGGCAGGGTCCTCCTGGTATTTCCTGCGGTATACCGACCCGAAGAATGACAAGGCGCTTGCCAGCAAAGAGGCTCTGGAATACTGGATGCCGGTGGACTGGTACAACGGCGGTATGGAGCATACCACACTGCATCTTCTGTATTCCAGATTCTGGCATAAGTTCCTCTACGATGAGGGAGTGGTGCCCTGCCCGGAACCTTATCAGAAAAGGACTTCACACGGTATGATCCTGGGACTGAATCCTCACAGCTTTTCCAATCTGCCCGCTCAGGAGCAGAAAAAATTGTTGGAAGAGTATGGAAGCGAGGATGCGGCGCGGGCGGTCCTGCGGGAAAGATTCGGTGAGATGGCTGACCATCCCGTCGTAAAGATGTCCAAGTCGCTGGGGAATGTGGTAAATCCGGATGATATTGTCAGGGATTACGGCGCGGATACGCTGCGCACTTACGAAATGTTCATCGGCGCGTTTGATCTGAGCGCTGGCTGGAGCGAGGATGGCGTAAAGGGCTGCCGGAGATTTTTGGAGCGCGTCTGGAAGCTGCAGGATATCATGACAGATGGAGAAGAGTACAGTGCGGATCTGGAGACAAAGATGCACCAGACCATCAAAAAAGTGAGCGGCGATTATGAAAATCTGAAATTCAACACGGCAATCGCGGCGATGATGGCGCTGATCAATGAGTTTTACCGGAAAAATGCTGTGACAAAAGGGGAATACAAGACTCTTCTGACGCTGTTAAACCCTGTCGCACCCCATATCACGGAAGAGATATGGCAGACGATCGGGGAGGAAGGATATCTTTACTGTCAGAACTGGCCGGAATTTGAGGAGGAAAAGACGGTTGAGACGACGATAGAGATTGCGGTACAGATCAACGGGAAAGTCCGTGGAACAATGAATATCGGAAAGGACGATCCGAAGGAGGAGATCATTGCCAGGGCGAAAGAGATGATGGCGGAGAAACTCATCGGAACGATCGTGAAAGAGATCTATGTGCCGGGAAGGCTTGTAAATATCGTACAGAAATAATTCTAAATCAGAAATCTCATGATACTGATCTGAGTACAGCAAAGGCGGTGTATGAGAGTGCACGTACAGAGTAGGGAGAAATTTTTCCCTACTCTTTTTAATTCATCGATTTCCGCATCTGCATGAGCTGGTTCATGCGGTTCAGTTCCTCAGCGGAAGAATGATCTTTCAGAACTTCCAGAATGGAATCCATTTCTTTTTCTGTAAACGTGATATTTTTTTCCCGGCTGACCTTGATGACAGACATGAAAAAGGGAAGCATTTCATCCTGCTTCAGCTTGCGGCTCTCGAAGAGCATGATCTGGAGAAATTCCAGTTTGGCATGAGGAATATGCGAGAGCGCTTTGTCCCGCATCCACTCGCCGGAAGTCAGATAATCGTTTGCATTTTCTGTTTTAGCTGACATAGTGATCCTTTCTTGCAATTTGTTTTACAGAAACTTTTCACAGTTCCCGGAAACGTTCGTTGAATTTTTCATATAACTCTTTCTGGGAATCAGACATCATATTTTTCAGCACATCACCGGAAGGAGCTTTCTGCATTACCTTCTGTAAAATATTGTCTGTACCGGAAGAAAAAGGCTGATTCTCCGAAGATGTACCCTGATGCCCGCCATCGGATGTATCTGCGCTGTCCGCGGCTGCAGTGTCATGGGTTTTGTCCGGATTTTCACCAGAAACGCCGCCTCCGTTCATCATACTCTGAAACAGAGTGTCAAGATCCATGCCTTCGGGCAGGATACCTTTCAGCGCCTCCATATTTTTCTGTATATTGGAAAACTGCTTCATCATATCCATACTCTTTTGCAATTGTCGAAAGCTTTCGGCTTCCTGCGGGGTGAGGTAGGGGAACAGGGCGTCTATCGGGATCTCCTGTCCCCCGTGCTCTTTATCAAAACCGCATCCGCTGATGACATAAGGGTGTGTGCTCAGGAAAGAAATGGTGTAGCGAAGTTCTAAGAACTTGATATATAATGCCAGGTTTTTTTGAAGGGGAGGGTTTAAACAAGGTAACAGTATCTTCAGCATCTGAATATGGTTGGTAGTATATAAACTGTCAAAGGCATATATTTGTTCGTTTTTCATTATTTCCATAAATTCACACAAGGCTCCGTCCGGTCCGGAATTTTTGTTTGCTGATATCGAAATACTCTGATTGAAAGGGGTAAATCCCTGATATCAATGTATGCGCCCAAAAGATACTTCATAACTGTAAAATCGGACGGCGCTGCCCTTTATGGCACGTTGGATGCGGGAGAAAATGTCCCGGCTGCAGTGGTATTCGGCTGTGAAAGAGGCAGCATAAAGCTGCCCCTTTACCGGATTTTAGCAGAATCCGTTGCCGCCGCCGCAGCAGCAGAGCAGCAGTAAGATCCAGATGATGCTCTCGCAGCCGCCATTGCCGCCAAAGCCGAATCCGCTGCCACCGCATCCGCAGTCATCGTTGCCGTTTCCGCCACAGCAGGACAGAAGGAGGAGGATCCAGATCCAGTTGCTGCATCCACATCCGTTACCGCCTACGTTACCGCATCCACAGTTTGTAGCTGTTAAATCACTCATGATAGTTGCCTCCGTTTGTTTATTTATGGTTTATCATATGCGGCATGGGGAAAAGGGTTCATATTTTGAAAAAAATAGGATGGGAAATCAGGTGGAAAGATTTGTTTTACCAGATGTGGTAAAAACACTTGCATTTCGTGCAAGATATAGTAAAATAAAAAGGGAGATTCTAATAAGGAGACAGGCAGGAGGCATAAATGGGCAGACTGCAGGATATAGAAGATGAGAAGCTTAGAGCGGCGGTGGAGAGGGAACTTAAGAGGCGGGAGAAGTTAAGGAAAAGGATCCTCGCTTTATGTGTGGTTCTTGCCACCGGCTGTATCGGGTATTTTTCTGTATATACATATATGAATCGTAAAACCCAGAGTGAAAGTGCGGACTGGGCGAAGATGAAAGAGGAAAGCAGAAAAAAGCCTGCGGACAGGAAGGATGAACCGGTAATACACAGAACAGGTGATACAGTAGTGCCGGATATCCTTCCGGAGTACGAAATTTTATATAATAAGAACAAAAAGCTAATAGGATGGGTTAAAGTAGCCGATACAAATATTGATTATCCTGTTATGCAGACTGTGGATAATGAGTATTATCTGGATCATGATTTTGGACAGAATTATGATAAGAACGGTTGTATCTTCATGGATAAGGACTGTGATGTGATCGACCGCTCCACAAATCTGATCATATACGGGCATCATATGAAGTCCGGCGCCATGTTCGGGCATCTCGATAAATATACCGATGAGTCCTTTTATCAGGAGCATCAGACATTCCAGTTTGATACGATCTATGAGAAAGGGACTTATCAGGTTGTTTACGCATTTCAGGCGAAAGTGCTGGCGGAGGATGAGATAGCGTTTAAGTATTATCAGTTTATCGACGCCAATTCGGAGGATGAGTTCAACTCCAATATGGCGGCGATGGCGGCGATGGCGCTGTATGACACAGGAATTACGCCGGTGTACGGGGATGAGCTGGTGACGCTCTCGACCTGCGATCGGTCCCAGGGGTCGGAGGGACGGTTTGTGGTAGTCGGCGTGAAGATCGCATAAGATAATGTGGCGGGGCTGATTTGATATGTGATGAGTGAGGAGAGGTTGTTTGTGCCAGAATATCTGTATATTCAGCAAGTGCCGGGAGGATGAGCGTCCATGCCGGTTTGTTGCTGCAATATGGATGATCGTATAAGTGCAGAATGCACGGTAATTGTGAATATTATGGGATGGAGTCTGTAGTCCCGAAATCATAAAATGACAGAAGAAGGTGGATTTTTATGTTTGGAAGAGGAAGAAAAAAACTGGACAGAAGGATGCGGAGGCGGATCAGGAAGACGTCGGCGGTGATGCTGTTGATCTCAGCAATCACGGTGGCGGCTATTCCGGTGCCGGAGGCGGCTGCGGCGGATGGGGTTGCTGCATATGCTGCGATCGATGAACCCGCACCAACTGCAGTGACGAATTCAGTGAAATCAGGGACAGGTGCGGATTCGATCATACCGGAGGTGAGCGACACTGATAATATTTATGCGTCGGAGGACAGCAGATTTACGTTTGCCTATATGCAGTCAAATGAATACGGAAGGATGGCCGTATTGCTGAACTGTGAGGCCGGACCACATATGACTGACCTTGTTATTCCAGAAACGGTAAATGCATATATTCAGTATACGACGACGGACGGCTCGTCAAGAGCTTTTGCGGCGGCTAATCAGGATGGAGATGTTCTGTATTATAAAATGTTGCGGGTAGTTACATCTGAGAGAACTCTTTCCGGCAGCAAAGATGACCCCACTCCGGGGGATGGAGCAAACTGGGGGCAATGGACATCCGGATCTGTAAACTATGCTCTGGAAGATAAAAACATAAATTATCCGTCTCCGGGCGTAAGCGTAAGCTTTGATGAGGCTACCAGCCAATGGAAGCAGACAGTACGTTACCAGGATTATTATTTTGTACCCTGCAGGCAGGGGGAGGAGGGAACCTGGAACAAAGATTCTGTGCAGCGCTATCTCTATGATGACACGGTTAACTATCCTTATGCTCCAGGAAATAAGCCGAGCCCTGAGAATCTGAGATTTTATCATATGCCCACTTTACCTGCGGGAACAAGCTGGGATACTTTTATCACTGATCTGGAGCATACGTATGTGGATGCACAGGCGCATGCTGTTTTCAAGATACCGAATAATGAGAAGGATTGGCTTGTTAATGCGAAGATAGGCTATATTTCTGACCAGAGAACCGAGTATGACAGCGCAAATAACAATAAGCTGCAGCTGGCGCAGGGTAAGAGAGGAGATGGAGAATCCTTTTTCCCATCCGGTCAGATGATGCGGACGGTCAGCCTTCCGGAAACTCTGGTCGCCATAGCGGATTATTCTTTTTATAACTGTTCTTCACTGCAGTCGGTAACATTTACTGGGAAATCGACAATTACTGCGATCGGACATCATGCTTTCGCAAACTGCAGCAGTATGACAACATTTTCGCTGGAGCCCAATGCGCCGCTTACGATTCTTTCAAATTCTATTTTTGAAAAATGCGGAAGCCTGCAGAATTTTGTAGTACCCGTCGGCACAACCAAAATCTGTGACGATGCTTTTACAGATTGTTTCGGTTTAGGATCGGTAGACTTTACAGGTGCAGCAAATCTGACAGAGATCGGCAGCAGAGTATTTAAAAACTGCAGCAGCCTGACGAGAGTGGAACTGCCAAAGAGCCTGACAAGGATGGGGCAGTCTAATTTTGAGAGTAACACATCATTGCAGGAAGTGGTGATGCCGGATAATCCGACCATTACAGATATCAGTTTTTCCAATTTTAAGGGTTGTTCTTCTCTGGAATGCATTGATGTGCTGAATAATAATACTACGTTTAAGTATAAAGAAGGCAGTGATGAATATGCATACGGACCGGAAGCTTTTAAGGAGGATGTCAGTGAGAAGTTTTATTTTATAGGAAATAACGGCACGCCAAACTGTAAAATACATAATCTCACTACAGATGAGGCATTTGCGTTTAAGTACAGGAATGAAGACAGATATGAAAAGATAATCAGGGAATACGAATTGGACGCGGACGGTAATCCTGATAAAACTAAAAAAACCGCGGAGTATAACTATCAGGTGGATTCTAACGGAGAGTTGCTCTGGCTTGGTATTACTTTCGGAAATCCTGAGACTGTGGTGATAGAAAAGACGGTGGGGCCTCATGATGTCAAGACGATCGGAAGCCAGTTCAGCAATAACGGACAGGGAAATGATTCATTAAAGTCTATTACGATACCGAATACGATCATTTCCATTGGTGATAATGCCTTCAAAGGCTGTAGAAATCTGGAAACGGTTATTTTTGAAGAGAATAATAATATTCAGTCTATTGGAAAAGATGCTTTTAAGACACAGGAGGGAGCAGGAAAACAGATTATCCCACTGACATTTTACGGTAGGATAGATATAGACTCCGTACCGTTTATGTATGTGATGCAGAAAGAAAATAACTATAATAATGCCAGCCAGGATACGGCATATATTGATTTTTGTTCCAGTGACGGTACGAATATCCATGTAAAATATAATCCTGTTACGGATAAGAGAGAAGTCTGGAAGGTGCCTACAACAGATATAGCACGGGCGGGATCAGTTCTTAAAGAGAAAGAAACAGATGATTATTATAAGACTCTGCGGAAAGCATTGCTCGAAATGAATGATACCAGATATACGGAGGCTACTGTCGATGATGAGATAACAAAACTTGTTATCGCTTATGAAGGTGATGGATCCGATGCAAACCCTGGCGGAGCGGAACCCGGTAAACTCTCTGAAAATGCGCTGAAAGCTTTCTGGGCGGCATATGATATTAAGCTACCCTCCGGTATACAGAGTATTCAGAATCCTTTGAGCGGTAAGGATAAAGATGGTAATGATAAAAAAGGATTGTTTTCGGAAGCGGATGAAAAATCAACTACTACGGCGGATGATCCTAAAAATGAACTGAGCAACCGTCCTATCAGTATTCCGGCTGCAATAAAGTATAACGGGAAGTCAGGACCATTTCAGGCAAATCAGTCTATCCGCAGCATTGTGATGGATGATGTGGAGGTTTTGGAACCTTATGCATTTTATGGTTGTGAAAATCTGAAAAGAGTAGAAATGTACTCTTCGATTGCGGAAGAAGGAGAGAAGATTGGCAATTACGCATTTGCCCAGTGTCCTGAACTATCTACCGTGAAACTTCCGCTCAGCACAGTGGAAATGGGGAAGAGGCCTTTTGCGGGAGACAAGAAACTGACTGAGGTCAGGTTTGTGGGTGAAGAGCCGGTAGAGGGCGTTTACAATGAGTCAAACCAGGGTGATAATTTCCTCTGTGATAAAGGCATTATTTATGGTCTGAAAAACGGGGCGAAAGATTCTATTGTGCAGTGCCTTGAGGCGAGAGGAACTTCAGGAGGTGTCGGTTCATCCAGAGTAGTTGCCGATGAGATGACTGGAGTCAACAGCATTGCCGAAGAAGCTTTCATGAATTGCATCGGGCTTGATTCGGTGGAACTGGGATCCTCCAATGTAAGAACAATCCCTAAATTCTGCTTTAGTGATGCTCAGAATCTGAGGGATGCGAAACTTCCATCGACCTGTGTTATAGTGGATGAATATGCTTTCAAGGATACGGCGCTTCATATACTGCGTGTTCCCAATATGCAGACTACTTTTGATCCCTATGCTTTTTATGACACAGATGACAGGGGACATGTGAAGGACGGTGTTGAAGTAGAGACGATGGAGGGAAGCCAGGCGGCGATTCTTGCAGAAAAATACAGCATATACAATTGGGTTATTTCCGATAATGTGATCGGGAGAACATGCACTACTATATTCCAGGATAAAAACGGGAATGTGATCGCAGAGCGGCGTAATGAGGAAGGAGAAAAAGTAGAGGAACCTACAGAGGAGGAGTGGGCGGCTTATTTTGAAAAATATCCGGAGTTCAAGGATATGGTATTTGTGGAATGGCTTCCCGGAGATTATGATATTGCAAGCAAGGAAACAAATTATGTGACGGCGACTTTCTCCGATGAAGTGGTTTACTATCATGTGAGATTTGTAAATGATAATCTGACAGTCCTTATAGAGGAGGATGTATTGAGCGGCAAGAGGACGCCGGTTCCTCAGACGCCTACATCCGCGCAGAATCCGGGAGCGTCGTTCAAGGGATGGATATCCGATCCGCAGGGAATCAGTCCTTATGATCCTGTTACCTGTGACGTAACGTTTATGGCAAGTTATAACAGCAGCGGCGGCAGCCAGAGTGGGAATGACCCCAATGATCCGAATGGCGGAAATAATGGCAATAACGGAAACAATGGTAACAATGGAAATAACGGCAACAATGGCAACAATACTAACAACGGTAATAATAACAATAATAACTCCAATAAAGAGAAGTACACCCTTACCGTTGTAAACGGTTCAGGTTCCGGTACATATGAAGAGGGTACGACTGTAACTGTATCTGCATTTACACCAAATACAGGATATGAGTTCTATAACTGGACTTCGTCGGAGAGTGATACAAACTTTACGAGCAAGACGTTATCCTCCACATCGTTTACGATGCCGAAGAAGAATCTGACGGTAACGGCGAACTACAGGACGAAGAGCGAGACGAACAATGCCATTACATCCAGAAGGACACCGGGGACAGTGACTTCATCACCGGCATCCAATACAGGTTCTGTTAGTAAGGGCGGCGGAAGCAACAGCAACAGTAGTAATAGTGGAAGTTCCGTTCAGGTGAGCAGACCGGGAATTTCAGACAGCAATGTGGCTTCTGCTACAGTGAATGGTTCTACAGATAACTTTGTAGTGAAAGTGACAGAGGATGGTCAGGCAACTATGGCGGTTGCGGAGGCACTCAGAAATGAGTACGGAAGTCTGGACAATATTCACTACTTCGCAATGGATATCTCACTGTATGATGAGACCGGAACGACGAAGATTACAGACACCAGCGGGCTTTCTGTGACGATAACTCTGCCGATTCCGGATGAACTGCGCCAGTATGCGGGAAATAACAAGGTCGCGGCAGTGACCGGTGGAAATAATCTGGATAAATTGAATCCCAGATTTACGACAGTGAACGGGGTGCCTTGTGTAACCTTTACAGCGACCCACTTCTCGCCGTATACGGTATATGTGGATACGGCAAACCTTTCGGAGGGTGCCTTTGATACAACGCCGAAGACGGGGGATGCTATCCATCCGAAGTGGTTTCTGGCGGTAGGATTAGGGCTGTTCTCGGCAGTGCTGTTCCTGAAGAGAGATAAAAAAATACGCCCCGAGATGGCGTAAAGGAACTTATCGTGAAAGTTAAATGCTTTGGCGTTTAACTTTCACGATAGTATATAAGGATGACTCGCAAAGCGGGCATCCGTTCTTTGCGTATAATGTAAAATACGCTGATTGGAGCCGGATATGAAAAAGAAATTATTGATCGGCGGCAGCCTGATTGCCCTGTTGGCGTTCATATGGATCGGGGCTAAAAACTTGAGCGCGACTGCCGAGACGGATGTCTCCTCAGGAGATGAAGGAAAACAGTATACGGTGGATACGAAAGTAAGGAGGGGCTCCGAATCTGAAGATGAGGAAGAAGCAAGTCCGGATACTGCGAAAGAGGATGCTGAAGTAGATGCAGCGTCCCCGGGAGCAGGGGAACCTTCAGAGGAGAGTGGCTCTTCGGCAGCGTCTGAGACTGAGGGAGTTTCAGGGGAAAGCAGATCCTCAGCGGAGTCGGAATCTGAGGATGCTTCGGAGGACATCGAGCCCGAGGCTGTATCCGGGACAGCAGGGGTATCGGAGGAGGGGCTTCTCTACAGAATCGAGACTTCTGCAGGAAATAATATTGGTATGGTACCGATCGTCAACGGAAATGCGGTTGTTTTGATGGACGGCGGAAGCGCTACGACTTATCAGGGCGATTATTCCCCGGAAGAGCAGAGTGTATTTGGCTTGAAACTGGAGGAGGAGACTGCGTTGGCGGCATCCGAAGGCAGGATCAGCGCCTGGGCTTTTTACAGGGAGCCTATGATGAAGGGCTTTGAATTTCCCGAGGGTGTTACTGCTATTGAGAAGTTTGCTTTTTCGAGAAGCGGTTTAAGCAGTGTTGTGATTCCTGAGGGTGTGACGAGCATCGGATACGGGGCTTTTTACCACTGTGATTCGCTTGCCGATGTGACAATACCGGCAAGTGTCACAACGATCGAAGAACATGCTTTTTCCCATACACCCTGGCTGAAAAACTGGCTGGCAGAGGGGAGAGAGGGAGAGGAAACTGCGGAAGATGGTGAAACAGCAGCTGTGCAGGAGATGTCAGG
The DNA here is from genome assembly GCA_910584915.1 of uncultured Lachnospiraceae bacterium. Lineage (GTDB taxonomy): Bacteria > Bacillota > Clostridia > Lachnospirales > Lachnospiraceae > 1XD8-76. Next base: position 9,480 of record CAJUDM010000031.1, on the reverse strand, counting down.
CTATGATGATTTTCTGATCGTTGGAGACGGCATTCTGCTTGCTTACCGTGGCAGCGAAGAGGAGCCGGAACTTCCGGCAGAGGTAAAGAGTGTTGTCCCCGGAGCACTTGGAGAGTAGAAAAGATTTTTAGGTGTTTCTGCAAGTCTATTTGTCCTTTGATTATGGGGGTTGGTATGCGGGAAGAAAGCGCAGCTACATGGCCGCCGGATTGACCATACCGTACCCCTGTTTGTTCCATGCTTCGCCCAGATTGCGGGCAGTCTGCAACAGTCTTCTCTTACAGTATTCGTTGGATTCTTCAGGATTTTTTTGGAAAAAGAGCGCGCAGCATCCGGATACGATGGCTGTCGCCATAGAAGTACCGCTTTTTTTGCAATAGTATTTATCAAATATCGTTTTTCCGCGGTAGGGTGCGGCTTTGCAGGAGATGATCTCTGTGCCGGGAGCGACGATATCGGGTTTTCTGTATATATCTGAGACTTCTCCTCTGCCTGAATAGAGTTGACAGGGATGTCCGAAACGATATGTTTCCCTGCCTTCATGACAGCCCACTGTGATAATATTGCGATTCATACCGAGCATGGAGATGCTGCCGCCTGCAGGCCCGCTGTTTCCGGCGGCACAGACGATCATAATGCCATGGTACCAGGCTTCATTCAGCAGTTCACGGATTTCGTCATATTCCTGGTTCTTATATCCTTTTCCGGTGCCGATGGAAATATTCAGCACACGGATATTGTAGGCATCTTTCAGTTCCATGATCCATCGCATCGCTTCCGCCATTTTTTCCACGCTGCCGTCTCCGCGTCTGTCCAGTATTTTCCCGATAACAAGGCGGGCGTCCGGTACAATACCGGCATATATACCGTCTGAAATCTTCCCGCTGCCGGCAATGCAGCCGCAGACATGTGTTCCGTGGCCATAATCGTCATATGGAATAGCTCTGCCTGCAACAAAATCCTGAAAAGCAAGTATCTTTCCTTCTAAATCAGGATGTTTTCTGTCAATTCCGCTGTCAAGCACGGCGACAGTGACAGGAGTGCTTTCATTATTTTCATGCACCATTTCTATTTTATTTAATTCGAGTTGATTTCTGACTCTGTTCATATGCTTAAAAAAATCTTTTTTTCTATCATAATCAGAAACTTCTTGTTTTGAGTCTGTACAGGTATATTTTAATTCTGCGTAAAATCGGTTTCCCGTTGTTCCTTGATAATTGCATAGACTTTATACTCCAGATATGGTATACTTATTAAACATAATGAATCAATGGAAAATTTTTGGTATACGAAACAGGAGAAGGAGGTGTATATGAAAATGACATTGACAAGAGATGATCTACAGGCTATTTCCGATATTTTTGATGCAAGGTTTGACGAAAAATTTGATAAAAAACTTGACGAGGTGATTGAAAAAAAACTGGACAAAAAACTGGATGAAAAATTCGAGAGAGAATTTGCGCCAATGAAAGAGGATATAAGGATTATGAAAGGTGATATCCAGGATCTGAAAGGCAGCGTAGATCTTTTAAATGTAAGGGTGAGCAGGAATACAAGAAAGTTGAGACAGCTTGATCTGTCCGTGAGGCATCTGGAATATATCAGTGATAAAAGATTTGCCAGATTACAGGATGGGATGGATACAGTGGAAGCAATCCTGAAAATGAATCATATGATCCCGTGTTAACATGAAAAACCATGAAAGAGTGTGAAGTCTATGGAATGATGAAGGGGCTGCGCACTTTTTTTATGGTAAAATCCGTATTTATCCCAAAGAACGGATTAGAGCTTTCGCTTTTTTTGGTGAAAATGGAGATTGACATTAAAGTGTATGGTTGTATACAATAATACAGTAAAGGCGAAAGAGATGGACGAAAGAGGGCGATGTCGCGATGCAGTGTTGCCCTGACTTTATCCGGACTGCAGTTTGAGGAAAGGCGGGTATATCAGAATGTCAGATTTTTATAACAGGGATATTTTTACAAACAGGCCGATCACGATGAACGAAAGCAACCATCTGCTCGAGATAGAGGAGCACATGTACATACTGGACGATGTGAAAAAGCCCAATGTATTTCGGAATATGTTTCCCTATTCTGAGGTGCCGAAGATTCCATTTAATGACAGGATCGTACCACATAATATGCCGAGAGAGATCTGGATCACCGATACGACGTTCCGGGACGGACAGCAGTCGAGGGCTCCCTATACAACGGAACAGATTGTAAAGATCTACGATTATCTGCATAAGCTGGGCGGTCCGAACGGGCTGATCCGTGCCAGTGAATTTTTCCTGTACAGTAAAAAGGACAGGGATGCAGTCTATCAGTGTATGGAGAGGGGATATAAGTTTCCGGAAGTGACAAGCTGGATCCGTGCCTCGAAGGAGGATTTCAAACTGGTGAAAGAGATTGGCATGAAGGAGACCGGTATTCTGGTAAGCTGTTCTGATTATCATATTTTTATGAAGTTAAAGATGACCAGACGGCAGGCGATGGAGCATTATCTGAATGTGATACGGGACTGTCTGGAGGAGGGGATCAGCCCGAGGTGCCATCTGGAGGATATCACAAGAGCGGATATTTACGGCTATGTGGTACCGTTCTGCCTGGAACTGATGAAACTGATGGAACAGTATAATATACCAATCAAGGTGCGCGCCTGCGATACGATGGGCTATGGCGTGAATTTTCCGGGGGCGGTGATTCCCCGTTCGGTGCAGGGCATTATCTATGCAATCTACAAGCACGCCGGTGTGCCCAGTGAACTGATCGAGTGGCATGGGCACAATGATTTTTACAAGGCGGTCACCAACTCTACGACAGCATGGCTCTACGGCTGCTGCGGTGTAAATACATCCCTGTTCGGGATCGGTGAGCGGACCGGCAATACGCCTCTGGAGGCGATGGTGTTTGAGTACGCTCAGTTAAAGGGCTCTCTGGATGGGATGGATACTACTGTCATCACAGAGTTGGCTGAGTATTATGAGAAGGAGATCGGTTATGAGATTCCGCCGCGGACTCCTTTTGCCGGCAAGAATTTTAATGTGACGAGAGCGGGAATCCATGCAGACGGGCTTTTGAAAAATGAAGAAATCTATAACATATTTGACACGGAGAAATTTTTGAACAGGCCGGTGCTCTGTGCGGTATCCAACACTTCCGGGCTTGCGGGGATCGCCCACTGGATCAACACTTATTACAAGCTGAGCGGGGACAGACAGGTGGACAAGACGAGTGAGCTTGTGAAACATGTGAAGGTGTGGGTAGATGAGCAGTATGCGGAAGGGCGTGTGACTGTTTTGACGGACAATGAGTTGGTGCGCGTGATCGATAAAGAATGTGAAAATCTGGGTATGGATCTGATCAAAGCGTGTTAAAGCGCACAGGCATGGAAGTTGAAGCGCCCGGGTGAAATGTGTCTCGGGACACATAGGTATTGAACCTCGCGGCATTTTGCTCGCGGGAATAAAGAGTGGCAGAGGAAAATATGGGAAAGTATGATGTAAAAAATGAGGTGACAGACAAATATTCTCTAAGAGGGAGGGTATTTCACAAACTCAGGGAGGATATTCTGAGCGGTAAGTACAAAGAACATGAGGAGTTGAAAGAGGTTGCCATCGGAGAGGAACTCGGGGTGTCAAGGACACCTGTCAGGGAGGCGTTCCGGCAGCTTGAGCTGGAAGGATTGATTCAGATCATTCCGAATAAGGGCGCTTTTGTTACCGGTATCACATTAAAAGATGTCAAGGATATTTATATGATCCGTTCCAAGCTGGAGGGGCTTTGTGCGAGGTGGGCGACGGAGCATATCACAAAAGAACAGATGGAGGAGATGGAGGAGAACGTCTATCTGACGGAGTTTCATACAAAAAAGGGACATATGGATCAGATTGCCGAGCTGGATAACCGGTTTCATGATATACTGTATGAAGCATGTGATTCCAAAATGTTGGAACATCTGTTGAAGGATTACCACAATTATGTGCTGCGGGTGAGAAAGAAGAGCCTTGCCACTGACAGGGCAAGCGTCTCCAACAATGAGCACAGACAGATCATGGAGGCAATCCGGGACAAGGATGCGGACAGAGCGGAGGAACTTGCCAATGCGCATATGGTGAATGCATTTGAAAATATGGTGGAGAGCGGAATCTATCAGGATTGTTAGGTTATATTGTGGCAGCGGACGCTGGGTTCGTAAAATACCGTGTGAAATATGGCTTTTCAAATTTCACATTAACCAATTGTGCCGACGCTTTTTAAGGGGCTCCTTGAGAATTTTATTTTCTTTCCGGCTGGTTGTTGTACAATTTATAGTATAAACATGATAATATAATAAATATAAATTATAAGGAGAAGTAAACATGGAAAAAATCAGGATGACGACGCCGTTAGTTGAGATGGACGGGGATGAGATGACGAGGATCTTGTGGCAGCTTATCAAGGAGGAGCTGCTGCTGCCGTTTGTTGATCTGAAGACGGAGTATTACGATCTGGGATTGGAGCACAGGAATGAGACAGACGATCAGGTGACGGTGGATTCGGCGATGGCGACGAAGAAGTATGGCGTCGCAGTGAAGTGTGCCACGATCACACCCAATGCGGCGAGGGTGGAGGAGTACCATTTAAAGGAGATGTGGAAGAGTCCCAACGGTACGATCCGTGCGCTGCTCGACGGCACCGTTTTCCGGACTCCGATTGTGGTGAAAGGAATCGAGCCCTGTGTGAAAAACTGGGAGAAGCCGATCACGCTGGCAAGACATGCCTACGGAGATGTGTATAAAAATGTGGAGATCAAGGCGCCGGGACCGGGGAAGGCGGAACTGGTGTTTACCGGGGAGGACGGAACAGAGATCAGGGAGACTATCCATGAGTTCAAGGGCGCGGGTATCCTGCAGGGGATGCACAATACCAATGCATCCATTGAGAGTTTCGCGAAGGCGTGCCTCAGTTATGCGCTGGATATGAAGCAGGATATCTGGTTTGCGACAAAAGATACGATCTCCAAAAAGTATGACCATACGTTTAAGGATATTTTCCAGGAGATCTATGAGAAAGAATATAAGGATGCCTTTGAAAAGGCGGGCATCGAATACTTCTATACGCTGATCGATGACGCGGTGGCGAGGGTGATGAAGTCGAAGGGCGGCTTTATCTGGGCGTGCAAAAATTATGACGGGGATGTCATGAGCGACATGGTGTCTTCCGCCTTCGGTTCCCTGGCGATGATGACTTCCGTGCTGGTATCGCCGGACGGTGTCTATGAGTATGAGGCAGCGCACGGGACGGTGCAGAGGCATTATTACAAGCATCTGGCAGGCGAGGAGACTTCCACCAATTCTGTGGCAACGATCTTCGCGTGGACAGGGGCACTCAGAAAGAGAGGCGAGCTGGACGGCAATAAGGAGCTTTCCGATTTCGCGGACAGGCTGGAGAGGGCGACGGTGGAGACCATAGAGTCAGGGAAGATGACAAAGGATCTGGCGCTGATCACAAGCCTTGCGGATGTCACTGTTTTAAATTCTCAGGAGTTTATCAGAGCGATCAGGGAGAAACTGGAAGAGGCAGAATAACATAAACTAAAATCCCGGCAGGGCATATTATAGTGGGAGGCTGTCGGGGTTTTTATGTTGGGAATGAGCGGTGACAGTGATAGACAAGTATAAAGTATTATCGTAATGGAAAAGTACAAAATATTATCGGAAAGGGAGAGCTGTGGAGCAGAAAAAGAGTTCAATGTTCAAAAAAGTCAGTATCGTATATCTCGGCTGGCTGGGGCTGTACTGTCTGGGAATGCTGGTTTGCAGGGTGACGGAACTGGAATACAGGATGTGGGTCTGGGTGCTGGGGAATATATCCATAAGGTATGTGTTTCCGCTTTGGCTGTTTTTTCTCTGGCACAGGTGGCATGCCAGGAGAGGGGGACTTAAGTTTCTCCGGTATCTTGTCACAGCAGTTTTTACAGTATCCTTTTTGATATGGAGTTATTTCTGTTTTCTTTTTCTGGTTTTTAGTGTGGAGGAGGAGCGGAGCCTGTTTGGCGGGTATGTCGCGGTGAACCGTGCTCCGGCGCTGTCGAGATCGTACTATGGACTGTGCAGGAGCAGGGCATTTTTCTTCCGGGAAAAAGCAGTGTGGGATACGGATTTTGAGATAGAGTATCTGGAGAGGAAATACGGGCAGGAGTTTCTGGAAGTGCCCTTTGACAAAGAAAATATGCTGTTTTATGATCGGGGCGCTGTTTACGGTGAGACAGTACCGGTATCTCCTGCGCATCCGGACCTGCCGGTCAATGTGTCGTTGGGGCGCGGGCTGGACGACGACTATGTGAGGGTGCTGACGGACTGGTATCTTATGGAGGGATGCAGGGAACTGGAGATCAGCAGGTCTTTTGAGGAAAAAGAGGGCTGGGGATCCCGGTTATATTTTTCAGACGGAGAGGATATGGAAGCGGTGGCGTCAGATGTACAGAAGCTGATCGATTATGCCATGCAGGACAATATTTTTCAGAAATATGCGGGCATGATACGGCTTTCACCGGAAAATGCGGAAGGACATGAGTATATTTCTGTTTCTTTCGGCGGGGCAAACGCGCAGGGGAAGGCAAAAACCGGGTATGAAGGAGATGTCTCGCTGCTGGAGCAGCATATAGAGGACGGGTACCGCGGGATTCTGGAACACAGAGAAGATGTGAGGGAGTTTGAAAAGATACAGGATAGAACGCGGGAGGAAGCGGAGCAGAAAAGGGCGGAAAGAGCAGATAAGGAAAGGGCAGAAAAGGCAGGACAGGAAGAGGAAGGAAAGCCAGGATGGGAAGAGGCAGAAAGGGCAGGCAGAGAAGAGGCAGAAAGAGAAGATACGGAAAAAGCAGGCGGGAATAAAACGGAGAAGCCGGGTTCAGGGGAGTCTGAGGAAAGCGAAAGCACAGAGCCGGACGAGACGGACCGCATGCAGGAGAGTGAGTACGCGAGGGAAGCGCGCCTGATCTACGAAGAAGTGCTGGCACCGGAGAATATCGGAGAACAGTTTTCTGTAGACTATAATGCCAAGGGAGGTGAGTATTATCCGCTGGGGGAAGACGGGAACTACTGCTATACATTGATCTACTACAGGGATTCAGAGAACGAAGCCTGCCGCCTCTATGTGTTGTACCGCTCCCCTTATGATAAGGAAAACGGAGGGTATTATTCCTATACGGACACCATGACACAGATCATGGATATCTTTGCTGTGGTGAAAGGGACTGAAGAGATCATTCCCTCCGGCAAAAGGACATGGAGCGATACGGGAAGCGGGGCATACCGGAAGGCGACAGGAGAGTGAGAAGGCAGAGGCAGCGATCTGGATGGCAGGGAGTGATCAGTAAACGAGAACGGTAACGGCGGGCCTGTCATTATGCCATCTCCGAGAGCCGCTCCCACTCTTCATACAGGGCATCCAGTTCTTTTCTTATTTGTTCCTGTTCGGCGGACAGTTCCCCGAGTTTTGCGGAATTGCGGCAGACTTCATCGGAGGACATCAGCGCATCGATGTCCGCGATCTTCTGTTCCAGTTCCGCGATCCGGGCTTCCGCCTTTTTTAAGTCGTTTTCCAGTTTCCGCTGTTTTGCCTGTGCCGCTTTTTTTGCCTGCCAGTCGGCTTTTGCGGAAGAAATGACAGGAGTGTCAGAAGCACCAGGAGCGCCGGGAAGCTTTCCGGTGTCCGCCGTTTTGCTTTCCGTCTTTTTTTCCAGATAATAATCATAGTTCCCGAGATAGCCGGTCAGCGTCTGTCCGCTCAGTTCCAGAATGCGGTGTGCTGTGCGGTTGATAAAATAGCGGTCGTGGGAGACGTAGAGCACGGTTCCCTCGTAGTCGTTAATGGCGTCTTCCAGTATTTCCTTGGAGGTGATGTCAAGGTGGTTGGTGGGCTCATCCAGGATCAGAAAGTTTGCCTCGGAGAGCATAAGCTTTGCCAGGGAGATACGTCCCCTCTCGCCGCCGCTGCAGTCTTTTACCAGCTTAAACACATCGTCCCCCGTAAAGAGGAAGGATGCGAGAATATTCCGGATCTCGGTGGTGGTCAGCGCCGGATATTCGTCGGAGATCTCATCGTAGATGGATTTCTCCGCGTGCAGCACATGGTGCTCCTGATCGTAGTAGCCGATATGGACATTGGTCCCAAGGCGGATCGTGCCCTCATCGGCGGGGAGCAGTTCGTTGATCAGTTTAAGGAGCGTGGTCTTTCCGGTGCCGTTATCCCCGATGATCGCCACATGTTCGCCCCGCTTTAAGGAAAAGGATATTTTCCGGAATAAAACCTCTGCGTCGAAAGCCTTGCTGAGTTCTTCGATATCCAATACATCCTTACCGCTGGTGATGCTCGGGATCAGGGCGATGTGCATGTCGTCACGCACCTGCGTCGGTTTTTCCAACACTTCTATTTTTTCCAGCATTTTTTCCCGGCTCTCCGCCCGGCGGATCGATTTTTCCCGGTTGAAGGATTTTAATTTGTCGATGACTTCCTGCTGGTGTTTTATCTCGCGTTGCTGATTCAGATACGCGTGCATCTGATTGATGCGGTACTGTTCCTTTTTTTTCGCGTACGCGCTGTAGTTGCCGGCAAAAGCCATGACGACGCCGGCGTCGATCTCAATGATCTTCATGGCGATACGGTCCAGAAAATAGCGGTCGTGGGAGACAATCAGCACGGCGCCCTTATATGTCGCGAGATAACCCTCGAGCCAGCGGATCGCGTTCATATCGAGATGGTTGGTAGGCTCATCCAACAGGATGATATCGGGGGAGAGCAAAAGGAGTTTGCCGAGAGCCACCCTTGTCTTTTGCCCGCCGGAGAGCGTGCAGACGGGTTTGTCATACTCCGACTCCTCAAAGCCGAGCCCCTTTAAGACGCCGGTCAGCTCGCTCTTATAGGCGTAGCCGTTCTCCATCTCAAAGCGGGTGGTGAGGCGGGCATACTGGTTCATCAGATTTTCCAGCGCTTCGCCTTCCCGGTGTTTCATCTCATGTTCCATCTGCCTGATCTCCTGTTCCATGACAAGGAGATAGTTTTTGACGCTCATCAGCTCGTCGAAGATCGTGTTTTCGCTGTCCAGAATGGGATTCTGTTCCAGATAGCCGACGGTTTTGCCCCTGGAAATGCTGACAACACCCTCGTCGGGGGATAAGCGTCCGGTGATGATATTGAGCAGGGTGGTCTTGCCCGCGCCGTTGATGCCGATGACCGCGGCTTTTTCGTGTTCTTCTATATGGAAATTAGCCTGTTTCAGGATGGTTTTGCCATCGAAGGATTTTGTGATATTCTGACAGGATAAGATCATTGCTGCATACCTCTTTTTCCATCGTTTGTAGTCTTAAAACCGGTCTGCTTTTAAGCTGTAATCAGTTTACTAGGGAAAATGGGATATGTCAATAAGATGGTATCAGTTGATAGCGTAAGTTTATTGTAGGAATAGGACAGACAGAATAGCCCCTTGATCTGG
>CAJUDM010000030.1:39123-53699 GCA_910584915.1 uncultured Lachnospiraceae bacterium | reverse complement strand
GGGGAGTTTGACTGGGGCGGTCGCCTCCGAAAGGGTATCGGAGGCGCTCGAAGGTTCCCTCAGAATGGCCGGAAACCATTCAGAGAGCGCAAAGGCAGAAGGGAGCTTGACTGCGACACCGACGGGTGGGGCAGGTACGAAAGTAGGACTTAGTGATCCGGTGGTATGAAAGTGGGATTGCCATCGCTCAACGGATAAAAGCTACCCTGGGGATAACAGGCTTATCACTCCCAAGAGTTCACATCGACGGAGTGGTTTGGCACCTCGATGTCGGCTCATCGCATCCTGGGGCTGTAGCAGGTTCCAAGGGTTGGGCTGTTCGCCCATTAAAGCGGTACGCGAGCTGGGTTCAGAACGTCGTGAGACAGTTCGGTCCCTATCCGGCGCGGGCGCAGGATATCTGAGAGGAGCTGTCCTTAGTACGAGAGGACCGGGATGGACGGACCACTGGTGGATCTGTTGGGAACCAGTCCCATGGCAGAGTAGCCAAGTCCGGAAGGGATAAACGCTGAAGGCATCTAAGCGTGAAGCCCCCCTCGAGATGAGATATCCGCCCTGAAAGGGGGAAGGCCCCTCCGAGACGAGGAGGTGGATAGGCGGGAGGCGTAAGTGCAGCGATGCATGTGCTGACCCGTACTAATAGGCCTTAAGCTTGACCAGGAAGGAAGGCCTTGGCAGGGATGGAAAGATTCAGTGTTCGGTTTTGAGGGGACAGGCCCTCAAAATGCAAAAGAGAATTGTAGAAGTACATAAGGCGAAAGTAATTTAATATACAAGAGATAAAAAAAGAAGCGGTTTCGCTTCTTTTTTATTTTTTGGTAGTATGCAATTTTAAAATGCTGTGATATAATTGTAATAGATTGTGCGGCGCGGGAAGCGCGCCCTTTATGAGAATCTGCTGCGCATCTTCTCATAAGTTATACTATAATGTGAGGTGGAATATGGATACTAAGATTTTATTGGAGAACGGAACAAACGAGCTGGAAGTTTTGGAATTCATTTTAGACGGAAATTCTTACGGGATCAATGTGGCAAAGGTAAAAGAGATTATTACTTACCAGCCGGTAACTCCGGTGCCTAATGCCCACCCGAGCATAGAAGGGATTTTTATGCCGCGTGAAACAATGATCACGGCGATTGATTTAAAGAACTGCCTTCAGAGAGGGGAATGCAGCGCGTCGGGCTTATTTATCATAACGAATTTTAATAAACTGGATATTGCCTTCCATGTAGATAATGTGGTAGGAATACACAGAGTATCCTGGAGAGATATCATTAAACCTGATGCGACGGTCAGTACTACAGAAGAGGGGATTTCCACCGGTATCATTAAATATGATAATAAACTGATCATTATTCTTGATTTTGAAAAAATAGTTTCTGATATCAATCCTGAGACGGGATTGAAGATCACGGATATTGATGAGCTGGGAGAACGGGAAAGAAGTGATGTACCGATCCTGATAGCGGAAGATTCTGTATTATTGAATAAATTGATCGTGGATTCCCTGAAAAAGGCGGGCTATCAGAATCTGATACATACGAAAAATGGACAGGAGGCATATGATGTTATCCAGGATTGTAAGAAGGATGGTACGCTGAAGGACCATGTACAGTGTATTATCACGGATATTGAGATGCCGCTCATGGATGGACACCGCTTGACGAAGCTTGTAAAAGAGGACCCGGAGACAGCGGATATTCCGATCATTATTTTCTCATCTCTGGTAAATGATGAAATGAAAAGAAAAGGTGAGGCGCTCGGTGCAAATGTCCAGCTGTCAAAACCGGAAATCGGTAACCTGGTAAGGATCATAGATGAATTGACCAGAAAGTAGTTGTGGAATGCAGGAAGAGTGTACCGGTTTCGGGTATGCTCTTCTTTTATGCGCAGACCCGTGCAGAGGAAATATGCCGCTAAGGCGGCGCACAGGTCGCGCGGCGAGTAGAGGAAAATGGCTTTTCTCTGCTCGATTGTATACTTATGATGTGGGGGAGGGATCATGCTGATCGAGGATATAAAAGAGGCGGAGCTTGTGCTTGTCGGTATCGGCAGTGAGATGCAGGTAAAGCTTCAGGCCTTAAAAGAAATCTCTAATTTCAGAGATAAATTGCGGATGCTGGAAAATGATCCGGAGAGAGAATGGCTGATTCCTTTCCTGATTCGATATTATTTAAAAGAAGAATTTCATCCGGAGATTATGAGTGCTTATAAAAAGCTGCGGAAACTGTTGGAGGGAAAAAATTATTTTATTGTCTCACTGAGTACAGATGATCTGATCAAAAACAGCGGCTTTGAAGCGGACAGGATCGTCCTGCCATGTGGTACATATGATACTCTGCAATGTGCAGATAACTGCAGCGGGCGTTTGTTTCCGATAGAAGATGACTTATGGGGTGATATCTGCGGGTGGATCGAGGATAGAGAGGTTCAGGGGAATCTGGAAAAGGCAAAGTGCCCTGATTGCGGGGCGGCTCTTGTGATGAATCAGTACGGGGAGCCAGCTTACCATGAGGGCGGCTATATAAATAACTGGGAGCGATACACGAAATGGCTGCAGGGAACTGTAAATAGAAGGCTTTGCATTCTGGAGCTCGGAGTAGGAATGGAATTTCCGTCTGTTATCAGATGGCCTTTTGAAAAAATTTGCTATTACAATCAGAAGGCTGTTTTCTGGAGAGTCCACAGCAGTTTATATCAGTTATCAGAAGAAATAAAGGATCGAGGGAAATCGGTGAAGAAAGATCCCCTGGTATTTTTGAATGAGCAAGATTTGGATAGTTTGGAGGAATAGTTAGAGATGGGTTCTGATGAAGAGCGTTTGGAGGAAATGTTAAGAGCTGTTATGGGAGCAGGCGACGCTGCGGACAACGGCTCAGAGACGACGAAAGAGGAGAAGCTGCCCCTGCCGGAGATTCCGGGAATAGAGGAAGATCTGTCGTTCCCCGAGACACCGGAGACGTCGGATGAACTGTCCCTGCCGGAAATCCCGGGAATGGAGGAAGATCCATTGATGTCTGGGATTCCGGGAATAGAGGAAGATCTGTCGTTCCCCGAGACACCGGAGACGTCGGATGAACTGTCCCTGCCGGAAATCCCGGGAATGGAGGAAGATCCATTGATGTCGGAGATTCCGGGAATGGAGGAGGATCTTTCGATGCCTGAGATGCCGGAGACGGAAGAGGGGGGACCGACAGTACCGGATATGGGGGAAGATCTGTCATTATCTGAGGCCGCGGATAACATGTCACTGGCGGATATAGAAGAAGAACTGTCGATGCCGGAATTTTCCGGGGATGTGCCTTCAAACCAGAAGGATGAGATGCTGGTGGACCCGCTGGCACTTCTGGATATGTCGGAAGATGAGGTGGATCAGGTGCTGGAAAAGGAAGCGGGAATGAACAGAACAGCTCCCGGGCAATCCGCTTCTGCGGGACAGAGCGATGCGGAGATTCCTGATCTGTCAAAGGAGGATGCGGGACTTTCAGATCTGACCAGGCCGGATGGCATGGGCGGCTTCGGGGAGGATGCAGAGGGCGGTATGTCGGAGGATTTTCCGTTCGGAGATGTGGATCTTGACTCGGAGAGTGTGCAGAGCCTGTTGGGGCTTGGGGCGGATGCGGAGGAGGAAGCCTCGGAGATTCCTGCGGAGCCGGAAGTTGAAATGCCCAAAGAGTCTGACAGGGAGCCGGAGGAAAAAACCGGAAAAGAAAAAAAGAAAAAGGAGAAGAAATCTAAAAAGACGAAGAAATCTGCTGCGGAGGGAAAAGAAAAGAAAGAAGGTTTCGGAAAGAGGCTTGCGGCGCTGTTCTTTGGTCAGGACGATGACGAGTTAGATGATGCCGCGCTTTCCACGGAAGGCAGTGCCGAAGAGGAAGAGGGCAGCGAGGAGAAACAGCAGGGCGGCAAGGCGGCAGGAAAAGCCGGAAAAGCAAAAGCGGAGAAAAAGAAAAAAGAGAAGAAGAAAAAACCTGAAAAGAAGAATGAGCCCGATCCGAAAAAGGCGGCAAAGGAAAAACAGAAAAAAGAGAAGAATGCCGAAAAGGCGAAGAAAAAGGCGGAGAAGGCTGAACAGGCGGAAAAAGAAAGAAGAGCAGCGAAAAAGCTTCCGAAGAAGAAAGTTTTTGTATGGATCTTACTCTGCGCTTCTATTGCGGCGGGCATCCTGCTGATGAACAGTGTCGGGATGGATACGCTGCATCTGACGGAAGCCAGGAATGCATTTGATGATAAGGATTTTGAGACAGCCTATAAACTGTTGAACGGGAGGAATCTTGCGGAGGAAGACCAGCTCCTTTTCAGGCAGTCTTCCGCGGTGCTGCATCTGAAACATGCGAAAGAGGCCTATGAAAATCATATAAAGCTTAAAAAGCCGGTCATGGCGCTGGAGGATCTGCTGAAAGGAGTGGATAAATATCAGCAGCTTCGGTATCAGGAGAGCCTGGTGACGCCGGAACTGACGGCGCAGTATAACGAAATTTTGAAAATCCTGCAGGAGGAATATGCTCTGTCCGAGTCCGGAGCGATCGAGATCAATGCGCTGGAGAGTGATTATGAGTTCAGCCTGCAGTTGGAAGCTCTGGCGGCAGGGGAAGTTTATCAGAGTGAGGAAGAGATCGCCAGGCAGGAGGAGGAAGCGGCTTCGGATATCCCTGAACTGGAGGATATGCTTCCCGAGGAAGAGGAATACTTGAATGATAGCGGTAATTGACTACGATGCGGGAAATATAAAGAGCGTGCAGAAAGCGCTTGAGTTTCTGGGTGAGAGGGCACTTGTCACAAGGAGCGCGGGAGAGATCCTGGCGGCGGACCGGGTGATCCTGCCGGGAGTAGGGTGCTTTGGCGATGCCATGGAAAAACTGGAAAACTATGGGCTTGTTCCGGTGATCAGGGAAGCGGTCGGGCGAAAGATTCCTTTTTTGGGTATCTGTCTCGGCCTGCAGCTCCTGTTTGAGGAGAGCGAAGAAAGTCCCGGCGTGAAGGGACTCGGGCTGCTGGAGGGCAAGATCGTCAGGATCCCGAAGGCTGAAGGACTCAAGATTCCTCAGATTGGCTGGAATTGCCTGGAATATCCTTCAGAGGGAAGGCTTTTTAAGGATGTGCCTGAGGGATCCTATGTGTATTTTGTGCATTCCTATTATCTGCAGGCAAAGAAGAAGGAGATCGTGAAAGCCACTGTTCAGTATGGTGTTACCGTGGAGGCGTCTGTGGAGCAGGAGAATATTTTTGCCTGTCAGTTTCATCCGGAGAAGAGTTCGGATGTGGGATTGCGGATATTGAAGAATTTTCTGGCGGTTTGAACCGGGATCACGTGTAAGCCTGTTTAGGATGCAGATCGGAAAGCCGAAAAACCTGCGGGCGGGGAGAGAGGAGATATGCATACAAAGAGGATCATTCCATGTCTGGATGTACATAACGGAAGAGTGGTAAAGGGGGTTAATTTCGTGAACCTGCGGGACGCCGGGGATCCGGTGGAGATCGCTGCGGCATACGATAAGGCGGGGGCGGACGAGGTTGTCTTTTTGGACATTACGGCTTCTTCCGACGCGAGAAAGACGGTTGTGGACATGGTTCGCAAAGTGGCGGAAAGAGTATTCATTCCGTTTACGGTGGGCGGCGGTATCCGTACGGTGGAGGATTTCAGGGAACTGCTGCGGGAAGGAGCGGATAAGATATCCATCAATTCTGCCGCGATAGACAGGCCGGAACTGATCAGCGAGGCTGCGGACAAATTCGGCAGTCAGTGTGTGGTGTTAGCTGTGGATGCAAAAAGGCGGCCGGACGGCAGTGGGTTTAACATTTATAAAAACGGCGGACGTATCGATATGGGTATTGACGCTGTTGAGTGGGTGAGGAAGGCGGAGGAACTCGGAGCGGGTGAGATTCTTCTGACCAGCATGGACTGCGATGGTACAAAGGCCGGGTATGATATAGAGCTGACAAGGCAGGTGGCGGAGGCTGTCTCCATTCCTGTGATCGCTTCGGGGGGTGCGGGAGCCCCGGAACATTTTTATGAAGCGCTGACAGCGGGCGGTGCGGAGGCGGCTCTGGCAGCGTCCCTGTTCCACTATAAGGAGCTGGAGGTCAGGCAGGTGAAAGAATATCTGGCGGAGCGCGGCGTGGCAGTGCGCCTTTAGAGAGCGGTTGTGTGTATGGAGGGGCAGGAGTGCCGGGATGTGATGGAGCATGGCCCATGTGAAGGCACAGAAAGAAAAAGTGAGGAGGAACAAAAGATGGCAGCGATAGACAATGACTGGCTGGAACCTTTAAAACCGGAATTTCAGAAGCCGTATTACAGAAAACTGTTTGAGAAGGTGGGGGAGGAGTATCGTACCAGAAAGATATTTCCGGCTTCCGAAGATATTTTTAACGCGTTTCATCTGACTCCATTGGCGGATGTGAAGGTGGTCATATTAGGGCAGGATCCGTATCACAATGACGGGCAGGCCCACGGGCTCTGTTTTTCGGTAAAGCCGGATGTGGAGATCCCGCCGTCTCTTGTGAACATCTATCAGGAGCTGCATGATGATCTGGGCTGCTATATTCCGAATAACGGCTATCTGGTAAAATGGGCGAAGCAGGGAGTACTGATGCTCAATACGGTTCTCACAGTGCGTGCCCATGCGGCGAATTCCCATCGAGGTATCGGCTGGGAGGAGTTCACAGATGCCTGTATCCGAATCTGCAGCGAGCAGGACAGGCCTATGGTATTTATCCTGTGGGGCAGGCCTGCGCAGATGAAAAAGTCCATGCTGCATAACCCAAAGCATCTGATCCTCGAAGCACCGCATCCAAGTCCTCTCTCCGCATACAGAGGATTCTTCGGGAGTAAGCCTTTCAGTAAAACGAACGAGTATCTGGAGGCCAACGGCCTTGCGCCGATCGATTGGCAGATTGAGAATGTGTGACTGGTATAGAGTCCCGCAGAATTTTATTTTCGCGGGCGGGGAGCCGGGCGGCCATATTTCAGGTAAACCAGAGTTTGCTGTAAGAGAGCGCGCAGGGCTGAACTGTTCGCAGGTATTTTACATTATTTTCCGCATATGACAGAACCGGTCGATCGGAACAGAAGGTTCTCTGATCGGCCGGTTCCGATGTTATGATTCGTCAGTAGGGAATAATTCCTCCAGTTTTATTAACAGCATTTCAAATTGTTCATTTGTTTTGCTCTCATGCCAGAGATCACAGTTTGTCTCCGACAGCGCCCACTGCCTCGTACAGACGATCGTCAGGGGTCGTTTTTCTTCATCTGTTTCATCAATCAGTTTAAAATTGATGATGCCCGCGTTTTCAATCAGTGAAAACATGATGCACGCGTTCCGGTGGAGCAGGTTCATCTCTTTTATACGTCCGGTGGCTTCGGCGCTGTATGCTTCCTTATCTTCTTCCGACATGGAGAATGTCACGGTCACTTCGTAGGGTTCGCTGCCAGTCTGCAGGGCAAACTGCCGGTATGTCATATCCTCCGGGAAATACAGATTGTAGATGATATTTCCAACGGCGGAGTTATCTCCGATATATTTCGTCCGGTGAGAATACAGCGTGTCTGAGGAGAGCATCTCTTCCTCCAGGACGGACAGTCTGAAGATGAAACGGATCAGAGGTACTTCCGGTGTGTCATATCCGTAAGTCAGATAGACATCGCCGTTTTTCTGCAGCATGACATAATAAAAGAGCGGAACATTCCCGGCGGCTCTGTTTACGATCCATGCTTTTTTGTTCTCTTTTACAAGTTCCCGCAGTGAAATGTCTTTCATGAAGCTTTCCATGCCGGCATCCATATAATTTTCCAGATCGGAGTTTTTTAACCTGATTTCCTCAGCACTGCCGCAGGATGCCCAGTACCCCTCATCCTTGTCAAAACCTAAAGGAGTGTCCGTGGATTCCATAAGCTGATAGTCCGAGGCGAGGATATAGAGTGGGGCGGTTTCCGGCTGAAAGCTGAAATCAAACTGCGGTGCTGCGTATACGAGTGAATCCACCTGATAGGGATGGCCGAAGGGTTCCGGCGCATATGAAAGTTTTTCTTTCGGATCGGTCAGCAGGCAGAAGGCGGCAACAGCGCATATCGCCAGTGCAGGCACCGCAAAAATAAGGGCAGGCTTTTTCCATGTCTTTACACGGAGTATCCGTTCCCTGATATCCGTTTCCCCGAAGGCCAGCGGGCAGGCGAGGATGGGGAGCCGTTTAGGACAGTTTTCTTTCCGGTCATATCCGATCAGAGAGAGCAGGTAGCTTTTCCGCTCCTCTTCCCCATAGCTGCGGACCACTCTTTCGTCGCAGGCAAGTTCGATATCCCGGCAAAACAGGATGTAGGCCGCCCACAGAAGCGGATGGAACCAGTAGACAGACAGAAGGCAGAAAGCAAAAGCTTTTACCAGGTGGTCTCTCCTGGCAAGATGCGCCTGCTCATGGGCGAGGACATGGGTGAGAACTTCACCGCTTATATGGAACGGGATAAAGATCCGGGGTTTTATGAGTCCAAGTATGAACGGGGAGACCACAAATTCGCTCTGCCAGATGCCGCCGTGGTATGTCCGGCGGGGAGGCGTGTTTTGCGGGGCTGCGGCACCATATTTTTTAAGAGGATCAGGAAGAAGGACAGCGGTGCGCATCTTCCGGTAAAGGTGCAGATAACTGAAGATCAGATAACAGAACATCAGGCACATACCGATAAGCCAGATCATTACTGCTCCCTTTGTGATGACAGCTAACGCCCCGTCTCCCGATCTTCCGGTGGAAAACGCGGAAAAGGAAAGCCTGGCAGCAGGATTGACCACGCGGTCTATCACGGCAACCCCGCTGTTTATTTCGGGGAATGCCCCTGACGGCAGTGATGCCGGAACAGTTTCGGAGCTGGGGATCAGGCTGAACATACTTTTCGGGGAAAAGGGGCAGACAAGCCGTATGCCCACCAGATACCAGAGCATGCATGTAAACTGCTTCGGCATTTTCCGGAGAAGGAGCCTGAGCAGCATGACGGCAAGGGTGATCCAGCCGGCAGTGATACTCATATTTAAGATTTTGATAAAGGCAGCGGTCAAAACGTTTACACCTCGCTTTCTATCAGCTTTTTAAGTTCTTCCATCTTTTCGTCGGACAGTTTTTTGTGTCGTCCGAAAGCGGCGATAAAGGCGGGCAGGGAGCCCTCGAATTTCTTTTCGATCAGTTCCTCCATCTCGGCCTCCTGTATTCTGTCCTTGGAGATCAGGGATGTGACGATCGTATTTTCATTTTTGAGGATGCCGCGGTCGGAGAGACGCTTTATCACGGTGTAGGTGGTGGTGGATTTCCAGCCGAGCTGTTCTTTACAGAGTTTTACAAGTTCTTTGCTTTTGACGGGTTCATGCTCCCAGAGTATCAGGCAGAACCGGTATTCACTTTCAAAGATTTTTGGCGTTTCCATAAAAATACCTCCTTACTCTAATGCGTTAGAGAATAGAATAAGTCTAACACATTAGAGTAAGGAGGTCAACAGGCAAAACTAAAATTTTTACTGATACTCGTAACAGCACAGCCATGCCATTCATAAGTCACCAGAATGTACACTTTTTCAGGCAATGTCATGAATTGGCCGGTGACTTATTTCATGACGGGCGTTCGCTCTATAGAAATAATGATACAAATTGTCCTTTGTAAGCAAGCTTCCACGGACAACCTGCATCATTATTTCTGCATACCTGAACTGTTACTCATACTCCGCGATATCGTAGATCAGCCGTTCGGTATCCTCCCAGCCGAGACAGGGATCTGTGATGGATTTTCCGTAGATGCCGCCTCCGATCTTCTGGCATCCCTCCTCCAGGTAGCTTTCCACCATAACACCCTTTACGAGCCTGTGGATATCGGGGTTCAGCTTTCTACTGTGCAGAACTTCCTTGACGATGCGGATCTGCTGTCTGTACTGTTTATTGGAATTATTGTGGTTGGAATCGATGATGCAGGCAGGATTCAGCAGATCGCGCTCACTGTACAATTCCATCAGGTTGTTCAGATCCTCGTAGTGGTAGTTGGGCAGGCTTCTGCCGTATTTGTTGACAGAGCCCCGGAGAACCGTATGGGCGAGTTCGTTGCCGTTTGTCTTCACCTCCCAGCCTCTGTAGATAAAGGAGTGGGGCTGCTGTGCCGCGTAAACTGAGTTTAACATGATCGCAAAGTCGCCGCTGGTAGGATTTTTCATTCCGGCCGGCACATCGAATCCACTGACGGTCAGCCGGTGCTGCTGGTCTTCCACAGAGCGGGCGCCGATAGCCACATAGGAGAGGATGTCGGAGACGTAGCCCCAGTTTTCGGGATAGAGCATTTCATCTGCGCTGGTAAGCCCTGATTCATGGATGGCGCGGATATGCATTTTGCGCATGGCGATGATGCCAGCCAGAAAGTCCTCACGTTTGCTGGGATCCGGCTGATGGATAATGCCTTTATAGCCGTCCCCGGTGGTACGGGGCTTATTTGTGTAGATCCTGGGGATCAGGATCAGCCTGTCCTTCACTTTATCGTTGATCTTCGCGAGGCGCTCCACATATTCACAGACGGAATCTTCGTTGTCGGCGGAACAGGGGCCGATGATGACAAGAAATTTGTCGCTGTCACCGGTGATCACGGCGCGGATCTCGGAATCCCGAATGCGTTTCAACTCGACCAGTCTGGCGGGAAGAGGGTATTGCTCTCTGATCTCATCGGGGGTTGGAAGTAATTTTATAAATTCAAATGACATTGTCTTGCTCCTTTGTACGGGTATTTTTTAACCTCACATATTATACATGATTGTGCATAAAGTTGCAAGAATGATTGTGGCCTGAAATGGCGTCCGGTAACAGTTCAGCCTTTAGGCTTCACTGTCTGCAATATCACATTTTCAGGTATTTTCTGAGAGGAGTGAGCTGCAGGGCGGAGAGCATCAGCTGGCTTGCCAGAAGTGCCCAGAGATAACCTTTTATGCCGAATGCCGGGATGCAGAAAAATACAAAGGCAAGCCTGACAAAAAGGCTTGCCACGCTGTAGAAAAAGGACTGTACGGTTTTTCCGAGTCCATGCAGGATGCTGGAGAGGGTGGAGTTCATATAGAGGAAGGGGCACATAAACCCCAGGATCTGCAGATAGCTGCCGGCCTTTTCCTGATGAAATACAAATCTGCCCAGGACAGGGCCAAAAAGCAGGAAGAATGCAAGACAGAAAAAGCCCAGGAGCAGACAGCAGCGCACGCAGCGGTGGACGGCTTTTGCTATGGTGCGCTCCTGATGCAGTGCCTGCGCCTCGGAGACTGTGGGCAGCAGCATGACGGCGATGGACCCGGTGAGTGCGGTCGGAAACAGGATGAACGGAAGTGACATACCCGTCAGAATACCGTACTCGCTGAGTGCAGAAGCCGTGTCGAGGCCGAACATGCGCAGCCTTTCAGGAATGGCGATGGCCTCTATGCTCTGCAAAAAATTCTGGATGACACGTCCTGCTGAGAGCGGGACCGCCATCATGAAAAGTTCCGGAAACAGGGCGGGAAGGGAAAATGCCTTTTCTATTACAGGAAGTTTATTCCGGGAGTCAGGCAGGCGGATTTCTTTCTGAAAACAGTGCCATAAATATAGAAGAGAGAGGATGGCGGAAAAGATCTCTCCGACAACCATACCGATCACAGCGAGAGAAATATCGGGCGTCCCCCCCGCATGCTCGACGAGGAAAGAGCGGCATAAGAACAGTACGGTTCCCACCCGCACAAATTGTTCAAAAAGCTGGCTGAAGGCGGGGAAGGAAGCGGATTTTTTCCCATAGAAGTATCCGCTGACACAGCTGTGTATGCCTGAGACAGGGAAGGAAAGCGCCAGGATCTTTAAAAGAGGCGCGCAGCGCTCTTCTAACAGAAAGCTGCCGGCAATCTCCTCCGCACGAAAATATACGAAGCAGGAGATACATGCGGAAAAAAGCAGGGAGAGCAGCATGCCTGCGGCGAGTACTGAAAAGCTGCGGAGTGTCCCGGTGGAGGGAACTCTGCTTTTACGGTCAGAGGAGGGGGCGGCCGAGCGCGCGACAGCGCAGGTGGTCGCCGTGATGCGTGAGATGGCAGTCTGAAAGCCCGCCACAGCGATGGAGTAGGCGAGCGCCATGACCGGGCTGATCAGCTGATAGATGCCGATATTTTCTGCCCCGAACGTGCGGGATAAAAAGATGCGGTAAAAAAAGCCGATGATACGGCTTGCCATGCCTGCTGCAGTGAGCAGAAGAGCGCCGCTCAAAATGCGGCTGTTCCTGATCCTGCGCGAAAACGGGGATAATGGTAAGAGTGTTTTCATATAGTATTCTCCCTGACGGATAAGCAGATAACTCTGTAAAATATATGCATCCTGCCTTTCTAAAATAATTATAAAATCAGATGTTTCTTAAAAATGAAAGAAAACAGAAGAAAAAAAGAAAAAATAAAAGATAATAAAAGAAATCGAGAGTTATTCTGGTTTGCAAAGAAAAGCAGATGAAACTAATATATGTTTTAGTTCTTAGCACTCGATTAAAATGAGTGCTAACAAGAAGACATAACCGCAGAAAAGAGCGGAACATTTAAGGAGGTTTTACTATGAAGTTAGTTCCATTAGGTGACAGAGTTGTATTAAAGCAGCTGGCAGCAGAAGAGACAACAAAATCGGGTATCGTACTGCCCGGCCAGGAGAAGGAAAAACCCCAGCAGGCGGAAGTGATCGCCGTAGGCCCGGGTACGGAGGATGTGAAGATGGAAGTTGCCGTGGGCGACCAGATCATCTATTCCAAATATTCCGGAACAGAGGTAAAACTGGAGGAAGAGAAATATATTATCGTAAAACAGGAAGACATTTTGGCAGTGATCAAATAAGAGGAGGCGTAAACTATTATGGCAAAGGAAATCAAATACGGAGCAGACGCGAGAAAGTCTTTGGAGGCTGGCGTCAATAAACTGGCAGATACCGTGAGCGTGACACTGGGACCGAAGGGGCGCAATGTTGTCCTGGATAAGTCTTACGGCGCTCCCCTCATCACAAATGACGGAGTGACCATCGCGAAAGAGATCGAGCTGGAAGACGCTTTTGAAAACATGGGCGCTCAGCTTGTAAAAGAAGTGGCGACAAAGACCAACGATGTGGCTGGCGACGGCACCACGACAGCGACCGTCCTGGCGCAGGCTATGATCAGCGCGGGTATGAAGAACCTGGCGGCAGGTGCTAACCCGATGATCCTGAGAAAAGGTATGAAGAAGGCGACTGAGTGCGCAGTGGAAGCGATCAAGGATATGAGCGCGAAGGTGACCGGCAGGGACCAGATCGCGAAAGTGGCTGCTATCTCCGCCAGCGATGAGGAAGTGGGCGAGATGGTTGCGGAGGCGATGGAGAAGGTTTCGAGAGACGGCGTTATCACCATCGAGGAGTCCAAGACCATGCTGACAGAGCTGGATCTGGTGGAAGGCATGCAGTTTGACAGAGGCTATATCTCCGCTTATATGTGCTCCGACATGGATAAGATGGAAGCGGTTCTGGACGATCCCTATATCCTGATCACAGACAAGAAGATCAGCAACATTCAGGACATCCTTCCTGTTCTGGAGCAGATCGTGCAGTCCGGCGCAAAACTTCTGATCATCGCGGAGGATGTGGAGGGCGAAGCGCTGACCACGCTGATCGTCAACAAGCTGCGCGGCACATTCAATGTGGTGGCTGTCAAGGCTCCGGGCTACGGCGACAGAAGAAAAGCTATGCTGGAAGATATCGCGATCCTGACAGGCGGCCAGGTGATCAGCTCCGAGCTGGGACTGGAATTGAAGGATGCCACGATGGATATGTTAGGGCGCGCAAAATCCGTCAAGGTTCAGAAGGAGAACACGGTTATCGTGGACGGCTGCGGCGAGAAGGATGCCATCAGCGCGAGGATTAATCAGATCAAGGGTCAGATCGAGGAGACCACATCTGATTTTGACAGAGAAAAACTCCAGGAGAGACTGGCTAAATTATCCGGCGGTGTAGCTGTGATCCGTGTGGGCGCTGCCACCGAGACAGAGATGAAGGAAGCGAAACTGCGCATGGAAGATGCGCTGAACGCTACAAGGGCGGCAGTGGAAGAGGGCGTTATCGCAGGCGGCGGTTCCGCATATATCCACGCTTCCAAGAAGGTTGCGGCTATGGCTGAGAGCCTTGTGGGCGATGAGAAGACAGGCGCTGAGATCGTGTTGAAAGCTCTGGAGTCCCCTCTGTACCACATCGCGATGAACGCAGGCTTAGAGGGTTCCGTGATCATCAACAAGGTATACGAATCCGAGGCAGGCTACGGCTACGATGTGCTGAAAGATGAGTACGTGGACATGGTAGAAGGCGGCATCCTTGATCCCGCCAAGGTGACAAGGAGCGCTCTGCAGAACGCGACCAGCGTAGCGAGCACCTTCCTGACAACAGAATCCGCAGTGGCAAATATCAAAGAAGAAACCCCCGCCATGCCCGCCGGAGGCGGAATGGGTGGGATGATGTAATTACCCTGAGCCATGCATCAATAGAAGAGGAAAGACCCAGCGCAAGCTTGCTTGTAGCTGGGGCTTTTTTCTTCTATTGATATAGGGCGAAGCCCG
>CAJUDM010000030.1:0-39023 GCA_910584915.1 uncultured Lachnospiraceae bacterium | reverse complement strand
TTATCCGCAGGAAATGCGAAGCATTTTCTGCGGATGCATGGCGATGGCATGTCGAAAACTGCCAGAGTAGCAGGCCCGTGCAAGCTAGCTTGCAAAGGGCTCTTTCTTTTTATTGATATAGGGCGAAGCCCGTTATCCGCAGGAAATGCGAAGCATTTTCTGCGGATGCATGGCGATGGCATGTCGATATCTTCTTAGACATTCTGGACTCAATAAATACTCCGCTTCGACATTCTCAAAATGTAATAGTTCGCCATTCGACTAAACTGTTATCTCAAAATTCATTGATTTCTTTCTCAGAATTGTATATTCCATAAAAACGGATTATAATTACATAGATAAATGAAAAAATTCAAAAACGAGGGAATATGGACTATAGAGAATTGCCGGAACGATTGGGCAGAGAAGTAATTTATGAAAGCGATCATGTGTGCCTGTATGCTGACGAAGTGAAGTTGCCAGACGGGCATATCATAGAAAAGTATCATCAGATCCATTATCCGCACGAAGCGGTAAGCATTGTCGTATTCAACGAAAAGGATGAGGTTTTGCTGATTCAATCTAAGAGATATACTGTCATGCGTCTGGAATGGGAAATCCCGGCGGGATGTGTTGAAGACGGAGAATCAAAAGAAGAAGCGGCGCGCCGGGAATGCATGGAAGAGACAGGATGTACGGTGAAAGACTTAAAATTCTTATGTACTCAAAATCCTGCCAATGGAATGTCAGATTGTGTATGCCATGTATTTGCCGCGAAAGTTGCTGCAGAGTCCATGGAGCTTGATGAAAACGAAGTAAAAATGAAAAAGTGGATTTCAAAAGATAATGTTTTAGCAATGTTGAAAGACAATGAAATAAAAGACGGAGTTTCTATCCTGGCATTGCTTTTTGCTTTTACATTTACAGAAAGGACGGCCACATGACTATGCAATTCTCCCGCACCGCCCGTATCCTGGGTGAAAACACCATAAAAAACCTCTCATCCCGCCATATTGCCATCTTCGGGCTCGGCGGCGTAGGCGGCTATGCGGCGGAAGCCTTGGTCCGCAGCGGTATCGGGAAATTCGACCTGATCGACCACGACAAGATAGACATCACCAATTTAAACCGCCAGATCATCGCCACCCACAAAACGATCGGCAGGGACAAAGCCGAGGTCATGAGAGAGCGTATGCTGGAGATCAACCCCGAAGCGGAAATAACCATCCATCCCTGTTTTTTTCTGCCTGACAACGCGGATAGCTTTGACTTTACAAAGTACGACTACATCATAGACGCCGTGGACACTGTGACTGCCAAGATAGAACTGGTCCTGCGCGCCCGGGCGGCGGGCGTTCCGATCATCAGCAGTATGGGAACAGGCAACAAGTTAAATCCGGCGATGCTGGAAGCAGCGGATATTTATGAGACTTCCGTATGCCCGCTTGCCAGAGTCATGCGCCGCGAACTGAAAAAGCGGGGGGTTAAGAAGCTGAAAGTGGTGTATTCTAAGGAGGAACCGCTCAGGGCGGAGGCGCTTATGGAGAAGCCACTTAAAACAGAAGCGCTTACAGCAAAGCCGCTTACAGCAAAGCCGCTTACAGCGGCGGGAGAAGGCGGCGGACAGGGCGGTTTCGTGACAGCGGATGAAGAGATAAATTCTTTTCGGGCGAAGTGCGAAGGAAAAGAAGCATCACAGCCGGAGAACTTGGAGAAGGGAATCCTGTCCGTCAAAAGAGCCATCCCTGGCAGCACAGCTTTTGTGCCGCCCGCCGCCGGGCTTTTGATTGCCTCGGAGGTGGTGAGGGATCTGATACAGGGAAGTTGTTTATCGCTGTAAAAAAGAGGAATAAGAAGAATATTCCGGTATGATGCGGTTTACATCGTCATCCATTTTCCGGCGGTTGACGTACAGTTCCCCTTTATTCTCCCTGTAGTTTTTGAAATATAAGAGGTTATCCTTTCCGACGTAAAACAGGCTGTCAGAGTCATAGAAGTTATTGCAGAAGACATCCTCATCATAAAGTTTTGGCGCGCCTAATCTTTCAGGAGAAGAAATATCCATCTGATACAGATTGCCATAATCATTATCTTTCGGTGTTTCTTCCAGATAGTAAAAAGTATTTCCGTCGGCGGAAAGACAGCATTCAGTGTTTTCCCCGTTCGCGTGCCCAAGAGGAATAACGGAAGCTCCAAAGGCAATATATCTGTCGACAGAACAAATACTATCCGAGACTGTGCTGACGATCTTATCGGCATCTTCAATTTCGGACAGATCCACACCGGCATCATCGCGCATATTGTGTTGTGTATATGTGATGACAGGCTTATCTGCGGCAAAAGAATAAGAGGAAGAGAAATCCGTGAAAGAATTGCTGATCAGAGTTGATTTTTTGCCGTCATAATAGTAAAGAGCGTAATGGGAAAAGGAATATGTGACTCTTTTTGCCTCCTCCAGGTATTCACGGATCTCGTCGCGCTTTAATTTGGCGCGGTATTCTTTGGAGGCGCGTATATATGCCCTGTACGCCGTATCATAGTCCGGCATGTTCCTGTCGGGAAGAACAGGCTTTGTGAGAACGGCGTCGGCTTCCTTTTTGGCGTCATACACATAACTCATCAGAGGAAAGTCTACGCTGTCCACTGTAACATAGTAGAGTTCTCCGGAATCATAAGCTCTTATTATTTTCCATATATCGAAGTCGATTTTAACGTCTTCTTTTCCCCGTTCTTTTTTGCAGAGAGTATAGCCGGCGCCCTCGTAACTTATATAATATATTGTGGAGAGGTCTTTGGAAAGACAATTCATATCGTAAGGATGGATATCCACTTTCTCCAGGCTGCCATCCGACAGCGAGCAGTAAAAAATATCTCTGGCGTTACGGTACAGAATGGTATTGTTATCTTCGGATACATAATAGTACCAGATATTATCCGCTATGGTCTTACGCTTCCCGGTTTTTCTGTTGTATTGGCAGAGTTCATCATTTTTCTCGTAAGTGATGACAGAAGCGTCCCCGTTTATCAGATAGCTGGATACACCTGAATCGATCTTGACAGCTTTTTCGTTTGGATCATCTATATCTTTGTAATAGAGAGAAAAGCAGGAGTAGTCAAGTGAATCCGGGAAAAACAGCAGCCTGCCGTCCTGACTGAGCTGATAGGTTCTTGCTATCCGGGTTCTGGAAATTTCGGCAGGATCAGAATCATAACGTATCTCATCCGACAATCCAGAAGAAATCTGATCGGAGCTGCCTTCGGGGAAATAGAGGTAGTGAAGTTCTCTGTCGTTTTCTTTTGTGTACATGGCATAATTTGGAAAGGAATTGTTCTTATTCTTTCCATAAGAAACAAAAGCGGGTAAGGAGAGAGAAACGGCAGCGATACCGATGGAGATTAAAAATTTTTTTGTGCGGTGTTGGATCGACATAATTTTTCCTTTGCATGAAATGTATAGTTGTGAATAATGTTATCCTTATCTTAATAGAAGTTCGCCGGATTTGTCAACAATAGCAGAGAGAGCAGGGAAAAAGGCATGGGCAGAGAAGATGTCTATGAAAATGATTATCTGGAAAATGCGGAGATTTTTGCAGACCTGGTAAACGGCGTTTTGTATCAGGGAGTGCAGGTGGTGAAACCACAGGAGTTGAGTGAACAGGACGGAGAGCTCAGGAGCATTCTGGGATGCAATGTAAAGAAGATTCATTCGGGAGAGAAGAAACGGATGAAGGTAATGCTGGAGAAGCATAGAGAACAGTATGAAAAGTTAAGCGGACCGGCGAAGAGGTTATTGGCAAAACTTAGCTGAAGTTGTATTGGTAAACTTTGTAGTAGTTTAAATCTTCAGCGGTAAGACTGGCATTGAATAATTGTTTTTTTGTAGTATAATATAAAAAAGGGAAATGCAATTTAAATATCGAATGTAATATGAGAGAGGGACTATGAGATGAAAAGGAAGATTCTGAAAAGTTTGGCTGCATTGATATTGTGTTTCTGCATTTTGCTGCAGGGACCATACATGCTTACGGTGGATGCGGCGGCTTTCAACCCCGCGCAGCGCAACAGCTACTACGGGCTGCTGGTGCCGACACAGCTCACCAAGATAGGAGATACCTATTATCTGGTGGACAGTTACCACAATCAGATATTGTACAATACCTCCTACGGGGCGCTTTCGATGAGCTGGAAAGTGATGACGACAGACCTGTTTCAGCCCCATTCGATCGCGGGGGACGGCGTGGTATACCTTGTCACGGATACGGAGAACCACAGGGTGGTCAGCTACATAAAAAATGAGGATGGCTTTACGGAACTGCAGGCGTTTAACAATATCGGCGTTCGTCCTCACTATGTCGTATATGATGCGCCGACGGGATTGTTCTACGCCTGGAGTTCCATGACCGGTGAGATGTATCTGTTCAGGAGAAAGGCGGATTCGACAGAAGTCTATCTGGAGAACATCATGAGGGTGCCGGAATTGTACGGAAAGTATGTGCGTTCCTTTACGATAGAGGGAGACCAGATCTATCTGCCCTGCGTACACAGCAGCAGTATAGTGGCGGTGGATAAGAATACATTTAAGATCAGGAATATTTATCCCGTGCCGGAGAACATTGCGGGAATGGTGCAGCTCACGAGAATTCAGAATTATTACTATCTGACAGTCTCCACGGATATCAATTTTAATCAGAGCGCAGCGAATATCGTGAGGGCAAGGACGCTGGAGGATTTTGGCGCCGGAAACTATGAAAGTTTAAAGTGGGATTTCGGTGGTGACGGTGCGCCGTATTATATCTCCGAGGCGGACGGTTCCTATTTTACCGTGGTGATACGGAATGCCGGAAGAGCCTGCGGCTATAAGTTTGATGTGGTAGATGATGAAATCTGCAACAGGGAAGAACTGACGTATTGATGCCGGGAATTGTGCAGACTGCGGAGAAGCGGAAATCTGACTGAGCCTGCCGCAGGCATGTGGGGGTCAGCAGACGGCAGAACCGCGGCGGAGAGTGAAAGGAAACCTGTATGAAAGTGAAAAGAGGAACGATCCTGCGGATCATGGGATTGATAGCGGTTGTTTTGCTGTGTGTGACCGCCTGTGGAACTTCTCCGGATGATGTGGCAGGTGCACAGGCCCCGACGGGCACAGCAGGCCCGGGAGCATTGGGAAGCGGAGCCGGGGCGGGAAGTGCCGGAAACGGGAACGGAAACAGTGGTAGTACAGGAAGTACCGGGAACGGAAACAGTGGTGTCACAGGGAATGCCGGAAACGGAAACAGCGCCGGAACAGGAAGTATCGGAAACAGCGGAAATTCTGCCGGGAGCGCTGCAACAGCCGCAGTATGCAGTATCTGCAACGGAAGCGGAAAGGCTGTCTGTACATGGTGCGAGGGGACAGGCGAGATGTCGGCGGCGGGTATGTCCTATACTTGCGGAACCTGCGGCGGAAGCGGAGAGATGGAATGTCTGGGCTGTGGCGGAACGGGTATGGCAACCGGTACTGGTGCCGGAAATTCCGTAGGGGCAGGTTCGCTGGCGGAGGACTGTAATATCTGCGGCGGAAGCGGAAAGGCTGTCTGTACGTGGTGCGAGGGGACAGGCGAGATGTCGGCGGCGGGTATGTCCTATACTTGTGGAACCTGCGGCGGAAGTGGAGAGATGGAATGTCTGGGCTGCAGCGGGACAGGAAAGAAACGGGAATTTGAGAGTGCAGCGCCGGCAGGCGCGCCTGCCGGAATAGTTCCTCCTGATACTGGAGATGTTTTTGACACATTGCCGGGGATCGGGGAATCTCAGATGGTGTGCAGTATATGCAGTGGAACAGGTGAGCGGGTATGTGGAAGCTGCAATGGTAACGGTTATACGGAGACAATGAAAACCGGTCCGGATTTTGGAAATGGCGGTTCCGAATACTGGACTAAAAATTCATGTGCTGCCTGCCGCGGCACAGGGAGAGTGCCCTGCACTTATTGTGGTGGTGACGGTATTCAATAATACAGATAGTCTGGCAGCGGATCTGAATATTCCGGTGTGTATGGAAGATGTATATAAGCGACAAGAGAAACAACAGGACGGGGGAGCCTTCAGGCTCCCCCTTAAGTGTCTGCGTCAAACGATATGCTGTCAGTATTCACCCGCAGCCGGACTGTCCATGACAGCTTACGGGACTCAAAAATCTGCGGAAGCCGTTCGCTGCGGATTGACGACATGATTGCCAGGTCCTAAGCCCCATCAGGTACCTGTGCATCTGCGGGCGTCTGCTGAGCGCCAGGATCTGTCTGAGTGTCCGCTGCAGGCGGCAGAGCGTCAGGAACTGCCTGGGTATCCGTTGCCGGCGGTGTGCCAGGATCTGCAGACGCATCGTTATTCTCCCCGGCTGTCGGAGGCACCGGTGTTTCCGTACCTGCCGGAGGAGTCACAGAGGGCGTCTGCGGCACTGTCTGTTCCGGCACAGGAGCGGAGGGCACTGCCGGCGTCTGAACCGGCTGGCTGCCTGCGGGATCCTTATTCTGGGAAGAGACAGCTTTTGAAGCGTCGGAATGATCTTCCGCTTTATCTCCATCGGTATCGCCCTCATTTTCGGGAATATCCCCGTCAGACCGCAGCCTGTGGGATTCGGTCTTTGCCTCCGCATCGGGACCGGCAGGAATGATATGGATCACGCCGATCACACCGTCGAAAGCGGGAGAGAAGATATGCTCCCGGAGCTGTTCCGTGATCTGCCCGTCCCAGGGGGCGTGAAGATGCCCTGCCAGAACCTGTTTTACCTGTGTGTCTTCCCTGAAGATAAAGTCCAGATAATCCCACATCGTATCGTTGGGCTGGTAGTCAGGCCCCACCCAGTAGTAAGGTTTGTTGCGGACTTTCATGGACAGTTCTTTCAGTGACTCATCCACGTTGGAGCCGTAGGGAACATGGGTTACGGCAATGACCGGCTTATTTTCTGCTGCCGCATTTTCGTACTGTTTTTCAACGATCGAAAAATTTTCCTCCGTGATATTTTTGGTGGAATTATTGATGCCGATCAATATGAATTCCCCCATATCGAGATACTTCTTTTCCGGATCATCCCCGTCGAGGGCTTCATGAAGATCATAGATATCGCGCTGTGTAAAGTTATCTCCGACATACCAGGCGCCATAGTCGTGGTCCGCGCGGATGTAGAGGATCTGATCCTTTTCATAGCGGAGGGCGTCATAGCCCTCTCTGAAAAGCTTCATATTGTCTTCACTGCAGTAATCCATCATATCGCCGCCGAAGATGACCGCGTCATAGTTTCCGTAGTTAAGGCACTTTACGACCTCGGGCCACAGATCCTCGGCGTGGATCCCTTCATCGGTTACGGAAAGTTCCTCATATCTCGTCTTTAATCTCGGAGAAGGAGATATATTGCTGTCTTCCTCCGGTATCAGATGCAGGTCGCTTACCCAGGCAAGAGTATACTCTTTACTCAGCCCTTCTATCGGGATATAGACTTCCTCCAACATGAAATTGTATTCCGGCATCGGATAATCTGCGGCCGTCTCCTCCTCGGGTGTCCGGGGTGCCTCAGGAACTTCCGGCTCTTTAGCCTCCTCCTGCACCGGAGGTTCCCCGGGGGAAGCGGTCTCTTCCTCCGGGATATTCCTGCTCAGAAGGATGACAAAAGCGACAGCCAGTATGGAGAAGACGATGACAGTGCCGATGCCGATCCCCAAAAACAGGGAGTCATATCTTTTCTTCCGGGATTTCCGGGCGTTTTTTTTGTGTGGTCTGGTCATAATGATACAGTATCCTTACTTATTTTGAAGTCTCTCAGATGGAGTCTATGGCAGAGGAGAATATTTCTCTGATATACTGTCTGCCCTCAGGGGTAACGCCGTTGGTATCCGAAATAGAGTACTCTCCAAAATCATTAAAATACCAGAAATCATTGAGCGCAACGGTACTGGACGCATTGGTGGCAGTTTTCCCGGGAATAAACATGTCCGCAGGATTTATGTACAGGTTTTCAGTGTACGCCATGTAACTCCACACTTCAAAGCAGGCGTTTTTAATGACATCCGCGCTAGATGAGTAACCGCAGGCTTCCAGGTAGGTTCCCAGATCCCTCATCAATACAGGATTGTAATCAGAGGGCTGTATTACCGATATAATGTAGGATACGGCGTCATCCTGCGTCATATCTCCGTTCTTTATCCCTTCGGTGACTTCCCTCTGGGTGATCCAGGCGAGAGCGTAGGAATAACGGAGCGTGAGCGGGTCATCAGGATTGTTTTTATCCACAAGGCCGGCTGACGCCGCGTCCTGCATATACTGCCATGCGGTGGTGCGGGACCACTCGTCTCCTGTTCTGAGATCATTGAAGGTCAGGATATATTTTTCCCTGTATCGTCCCGGCAGTTCGCTGAGATTGCTGTACAGGGCATCGCTGTTGACTGTGATGCCGTTCCCTGCCAGCGTGTCTGCAAAATCGAGGGAAGATGTCAGTGTCCCTTCGATCTGCTGGTACAGGGCAACGTTGGGGCTCTGTTCTTCCCAGATGCGCACCTGCTCCAGGATGGAGGTGGTGTAGCTGTCAAAGGCGGCGCCGACATGATCGTTTACTTCGTCATAGGCGTTGTTGTCAGCTGCCAGTGTCCCATAGTCGTTCAGGATCTGCTCTAATGCAATGGAAGCATCGCCGTAATTTTCACTCTGGATCATCTGGTCGGCATCGTTTACCCGGTCTGAGAGGGCATTCAGTTCTCCGTCGATATCCGGTCCGAAAAGGGATGTCTGCCCCTGGCTCTGCTGTGTCGAATTTCCGGGGTTGTAGGAACTCTGGTTTGTGTCCGCGGGATCGTCGGCTTCCGCTGCCGGCTGATCGGCCTGATGCCGGCCTTTGACCTGTGTTACGATCAGTGCGCCGAATCCTGCATCCAATAGAAGGAAGACCACCAGCAGAACGATCAGTAAAGGATTTGCTTTTGCTTTTCTTACAGGCATGGGTGCATATGGTGTCGTCATAGATAAATACTCCTTATCTTTCATATAGATTATAATGTAACTTATCAGACAAAGAATCTGCCTGCTTGCGGAAGCAGATTATGTAAGTTGATGAGCGGCTGCGCTGCGAATGATATAACCTGCTCAACAGTTCATCACTCAATTGATCGATAAATTACCTGTATCAGAATAGCATAATTTAAAAGTTATGTAAAGAATATAAGGAGTCCGGAAACAAAAATTAAATATTTGTTGAAATAAGTATAAAAATGCTGTAAAATACAATTTGATATACAGATTTCGAGGACTTTTGATATACATATCAAAGAATTGAGAAAGTATATGTAGAGATTTATATTGCGCCATATTGCGTAAAAACTGTATGGGAAGGAGAAGAATATGCGGAGTGCATTGTTTATTTTGGTGATCATATTAACAGCGGCCTTCTTGATATGGTTTTTCTTTGGCATGAAAGAAAAGACGAAAACCGTTACGCTGGCATGTGATCTGCTGTTGATCGTGCTGAGCATAGCGGTAGTCGGCGTTTCGGCGGCGGCGCGCTCGGAGAGAGTGAAGGCGGCTGAGGAGGCAGCCAGGCTGCAGGCCGAAGCGGATGAGGAACTGCGCCTCAGGGAAGAGAAAGTTGAACAGGAAAAGCTGGAGCAGGAAAAAGAAGCCAGAAGAAAAGCCGAGGCGGAGCGGGAAAAAGAGAAGGAGGCATCCGGGGCAGGGAGCGGCAGCGTGTCTGACAATGATATGGAAGAGCCGCAGGGCGGTTCTGACGCATCCGGCGGAACCGCGG
This sequence comes from uncultured Lachnospiraceae bacterium, assembly GCA_910584915.1. Classification (GTDB taxonomy): domain Bacteria; phylum Bacillota; class Clostridia; order Lachnospirales; family Lachnospiraceae; genus 1XD8-76. The sequence goes on along the minus strand of CAJUDM010000030.1, from coordinate 29,278 downwards.
GAGAAACACAGGACAGTGCCGCTTCTGAAGGCGCAGAAGAAGAGCCGCAGGACAACGGAGTATCCGACGGCGCAGCGGAAGATGCGGCGGCAGCGCAGGATAATGCCGGGACAGACGGCGCAGCGCCTGACGGTGAGTGATGATAATAGGGCGGAACCTGCCGTGGAAATGAAGAATAAGGGCAGGACAGGATGATGAAAACAGCAGGAGGGGAAATCAGTGAGATGAAAAAGTTTCAAAAATTTACGGCGGGATGTTTAGGACTGGCATTTGCCATCATAGTATTGTTAACAGGGACGGTCTGTGCCAACGCTGCAAACGACACGGGTGCAAACCGAATGAATGTGGTGTTTGTGTTGGATCAGAGCGGTTCCATGGGCAGGACGGACGCGCAGGCACTGCGGTATGAGGCGGTGGATCTGTTTATGGGATTGTCCGCGGAACAGGGAAACTATATGGGGGCCGTGGTGTTTGACGACACGATCATCCTGCAGCAGGATCTGCAGGAGATGAGCGGCCAGAGTGCCAAGAAAGGGCTCTCCGACAGCATCCGTCAGGCGGACAGCAACGGTGACACGGATATCGGCAAGGCTGTCGAACTGGCGACCGAGATGCTTGTGAACAACGGAAACCAGTCCCTCCCGTCCGCAATCATCCTGCTCTCCGACGGCAATACCGATCTGCCGAAGGACACCACCGGGGATGCGCTGAGGGCGTCTGAAACCAGCAGGCAGAATGCCATCAACACGGCGAGAAACAATGGCATCAAGGTGCATTCTGTATGCCTGAACGCGAACGGCACGGCGAAGGTGGAGGAACTTCGGGATATTTCCGACGCGACGGGCGGTACCTGTGTGGAGGTCAAGAGCGCGGAAGATTTAAAGACGGTATTCAATCAGTTTTATAATATCATCTTCTCCACGGACACGGTCGGCCTTGCCGATACGGTGATCCCGGAGGGCGGCGAACTGAAAGTGGCGTTTGAAGTGCCGATGTTCGGCGTGGAGGAGGCCAATATCATTATCAGTACACTGAACCCGGAGACCAGTTATAATCTGACAAACCCCGACGGGCACGGCTACACCCAGTCGGAGATGGAGGCGATGGAGATCAAGGCGGAGACCTTTACGATCATCAAGATACAGGCGCCGGCGGCCGGGGACTGGGACCTGCTCGTGAGGGGCGTTGCGGGCGACCAGGTGAAAGTGGATATGGTGTACAATACGGATCTCTCACTGGTACTCGAGCCGGATAAGGATCTGAGCAGCATCGGAAACGGTGAGGATGTCCAGATGACGGCGTACCTGATGAACCAGGGCGTCAAGGTGGATAAGCCGGAAGCCTACCAGGAATACCCGATCATGCTGACGGTAAAAAATCTGACAAGCGGTGCTGAAGAAGAAAATGAAATGCCGGTAAACGGCACGGAATGTACTTTAACGGTCACCTTTGATGAGTATGCGGACTACAAAGTGCAGGCTTACTGCAAGGTGGACGATATGACAGTGATGTCGGAGGAGTTTGATGCCTCCATCGGAAATACGCCTCCCGTATTTTCTGAAAACCCGATCGAGATCAGCGGGTGGGTGACACCCTTTTCCAATCACCTGACGGAGGATCTGAGCGGCTATGTGAGTGATGCCGAGGACGATGTGTCGGAACTTCTCTTCTCGACGGCAAACGAGAATGTGGGGGCGGATACCCTGGCAATCCAGGGGACGGACCTGTATGTGAATATGAAGAATGCCGGAAAGGGCGGAAGCTTTACGCTGGTGGCGACAGATACAAACGGTGCGAGTGCGGAGACGGAAGTGATCGTGAAACTCCGCTCCGTCCTGCCGATCCTGATCGGGATTATCGCGTTTATCGTGTTTGTCATTGTTCTGCTCATCATACTGAAAGTGAGATCCAACGGGAAAAAGGTGATCAGAGGACAGATCCAGGTGATCGGCTTTAACGAGTACGGTACGGTCGGTGCGGCTGTGACTTTTGACGGGGCGAGAGGCAAGAATATGATCCTGGGGCGCTATGCGGATCTGCGAGGCGATGTGGGCATGAATCTCGCGCAGACCTTCCTGGAGGCGGATAAGAAGAGCATGAACTACATTTACCTGACTTCCAAGACAGGGTATTATACGGACTTAAATCCCGGCGTGAGATTAAAGCGGATCCGGCTGGACGCGGATATGGAAGTGACGGTCAGCGCCGATGCGGAACAGGAGAAGGGTATCAGGATCACATATATCCCGGAGGACATGGGATATTAAAAATGAAATATACAAAATATACAAATAAATATAAAGCAAGGAGAGTGGAGTATGGCAACTTATGGGCAATTGTTACTTGATGCGGGCGGCGGTGTGATAGACCGCGGCAAACAGTCTGACAGACAGGAGGGCGCGACCGTGGTGATCGGGCTCGGCGGCACAGGGACGGACGCGGTCCTCAGACTGAAACGGGAAATGTTCAAACAGTTAAAATCGGATGACCCGGAAGCGGCGATCCCTACATACAGATCGATCAAATATCTGGTGATCGACTCGGATGATGCGAAGATCAAAGGCCAGACCGGCAAGATCACTGACATCGATAAAAATACGGAGTATTTTTCCGTGGCAAACAACACGATCAAGGCTACCTTCGGCGCGAAAAAGATCATGGATAACCGGCCGGAACTGTACTGGCTGGACTATGAGCATATCAGCATCGACGATGCCAGCGCGGGCGCGGGCGGTATCAGGCAGGTGGGGCGTTTTCTGCTTGTGGACCGTGCGGAATCCCTCTACGCAAAGTTGAAATCCGTCATGGAGGAAGCCCTTTTAGGGGCGAAGACCGGCAAGCTGAACATCCATATCTGTGCGGGTATCTCCGGTGGTACCGGGAGCGGCACGTTCCTTGATATCTGCTATCTGGTGAGAAAAGCCCTCCAGGAGATCGGCAAGCCGGAGTCCAGCGTGTGCGGCTATTTCTTCCTGCCGGATGTCAATCTGTCCGTGACGGAAGTGCGTGAGAATCCTCTGATCAGCAAGTATATCAAGGTGAACGGCTACGCGGCGCTGCAGGAGCTGGATTACTGCATGAATTTCGGCAAGAATAAGGACAGCTTTAAGATGAACTACGGTTTCACAAAGCTGGATTTCAATATGAAGCCGGTGGATCTGTGTTATCTGATCTCCACGACGGACTCCACGGGAAACAGGATTCCCAATGGCTACCAGTACGCGATGGGCGTGGTGACGGATTTCATCATCAGCTTTTTAGCCAGGGTAAAGCTGCCTGAGGGGTCGGACGATAAGAACAACTCCGGCTTGACTTTGGAGGGGCATATCTCCAACCTGAATTCCATCAAGGCGGGTATCGTGATGCAGCACGGTGCGGGCGTGGATTACAATATCCTGGGCGCTTCCGTGGCGGTGATGCCGTTGTCGGAGATCGCTACCTACCTGGGCTCCAGGCTCTTCGAGTGCTACAGGGAGATGTACGACAGGATTCCCATAGAGAAGGAGCGGGATATGTTCCTTGTCAACAAGCAGCTGCAGTATGAGGACATCCGCAAAGCGCTGACAAAAGGCTGCCCGGGCGCCGTGATGTTCCCGGATGCCTTCGACGCGAGGATGTATCAGACCATGGGCAACAGCAAGTTCGTGGACAGGGCCGCTGATTATCTCTCCCACAACAAGGGGAAGATGGAGGAGAATTATAAGGATCTGATCGAGAATATCAGCAAGGATTTTGAGATTTCGAAGGAGAGCACCTCCCTGATCAACAGAACCTACAAGGGGCTGTGCGACGATTTTATATCCAACCTGGACTTCGGTGCGTTCTATGCCAAGAGGCTGCTGTATGGGCAGAACAACCAGAACCTGATCCACGCGGTGGACGGTTTTATCGCCAAGAACAAGGAGAATCTCGCACACGAGATGCGCCAGTCGCAGCTGCGCGACGATGAGTACAACCAGGCGAAGCTCAGGATGGACGGGGCGGGGGCGCTCAATAAGAACAGCCGTCTCACAGAATATAAGAACGCCCTGAACAATCTGTATGTGCACCACTATCGGGTCGAGATGCTCAAGAACATGGAGTCGGTGCTGACAGAGTACAAGAGGCAGCTTGTCAATCTGGACCAGAGTTTCTTCAGTATCCTGACCACTGTGCTGGACGCCCTGAGGGAGACCTTTGCGGAGAACGCGAAGATCCTGTCGGAGGGCGTAAAGAGCGAGAATTCCTACACCTGGAAGATTTTGTCTGTGAACGATGTGCAGGACGGCCTGGATGAGGTGATCAAGAAGTTGGATCTGGGGCAGACGCTCTACGATCTGATGATCAACCTGCTTGACAACTGCAAGAAGTGGATCAACCAGGATGAGAACGAGATCAGCAAGCTGATCTCCGACTTTGTGCTGAGGGAGTTCGGTGACGCGACGAAGAAGACGATGACGGACTATCTGCGCGAGAAATTCCAGACAGAAAATACAGTGCTCCTGACAGACAAGATCAAATCCAATATTATCGAAGACAAACTGTGGAGGGATTCCACGCCGTTGTTCTGGCTGAACTCCATGTACCAGAAGGAGACCGGAAAGCAGAATACTCTGACGGTGCCCTTCGATGCGGCGGAGATCAAGCAGGCGGCGTACGATTTCGCGGGAGGTTACGGCGTCACCGTGAGGGAATCCTACATCACCGACAAGCTCTCGATGATGCGCTTCCACAGCGGGCTGCCGATGTTCGCCTACCAGGGAATCCAGGAGCTGCAGCACGCCTACGAGGCGGATAAGAAGCCGGGCAGGCATCTGTACGAGAGAGGGGAGGTCAACTGGAATGAGATGCTTCCGTCCCCGATCCCCGCAAGCTTTGAGGTGACTGCGACGGAGGAGCGCATCGCGAAGAAGAACGAGGCGCTGCTCGCAGAATTTGCGGAGGCTGAGTCGGCAGGCATCGTACAGCAGGATGTCATGGGCAACTGGGATATCCGCAGGACAGAGGATCTGGATCTGGAGCAGTGCCTGAAGGAGGCGGCGGGCGGGAGAGACGTCGGCTCCCTGGATGCGGGGACGCTGAACGGCGTGATCCAGAAAGTGGAAGCCAGGGTAAATGAAGTGAGAGCCAAAGTGGACACGGTAAGGATCGAGCATCCCAACGCCGTGGAGGGCAGCGACAAGCAGGTGATGTTAGACTTTTATCTGCTCTCGCCCGTGCTCAACGAGATGGTACATAAGGAGCTGGAGAAGAAGAGCGCCATAGACGCCAGGATGGCTCAGTTGCGAGAGCAGCTGCAGGCAGGCGGCAGGGAAGCCCGCGAGAAGAATAACTTCTTCAACGCGATCTTCACCGGCGTGCTCACCTACGGCAAGAAGATCGTCTACAGGTATGACGAGTTCGGGATCCCGAAAGAGGTGGAGCTGCAGAACAGCAGCATGGAATACGGCCAGGCAGGCGCATACCAGGCGTTCATGACCTACCAGACTCTGGATGAGCCGATCAAGAAGAAGATCGAGGCGCTGACCATGACGCGCATGGACGAGGAGGATTCTCCTGAGGTGAATGCGGCGATCTTAAGCCTGAACGCGAAGATGCCCCAGAGGATCAGCAGCTATATGACGCTGTATGCGGCTGATCTGAAACGAGGTGAGATCGAGGAATTCTATACAGAGTTTATGAAGGCATTCGAGGTATTTAAGTTACAGAATATTTAAGATATATGGAGAGTATCCTGTGGCACGGCAGGGCTGCAGGATACTTTTATGAAACGGGGGAGCAATGGGAAAGACAGACGGAAGTGAACAGCAGTTCCACAGCGGGAAAGAATTGCTGGAAGGCTGTATCAAGAAGCTGAACGAGGGCCAGCGGGGGGAGAGCGGCGGCAATCTGGCGCGGTACCCGGTGGTGGTCATTATGATGGGCGAAAAGAGCAGGGAACATATGCGCCATATCAAGGATACGCTGGACGCCAACTGGAACAACGCCCGTTTTCTGCGCTATCTGAACGTGGTCAAAAAAGAGGACGGTTTTAAGTGCAGACTGTTGAAGAGCGCCGAGTACTACGGTGCCGAGGAAAAATGGGATACGAAGGAGACAGATTTTGCTGACGCCCTGAATGCCGCTATCATCAATATGCTGGAGGAGGATGAAAAGATTTTTACCGACAAGAGCAGCGTGAAGATGGAGTTTGTGCTCGACGGGGCGGAGGAGGACGGAAAGGATTACTATGATCTGTTTCTCGATACGAACAGCCAGTTTCACACGAACGATTTGAAGACGCTGTATCTGATGCTGGATCAGAATCCTCTGGGCGGCAGGGTGGAGGCGTCCGATGAGGTGCTTCAGTATATCAAGACAAAGAAGGAAGAGAATTACGGCGGCACGATCTATCTGCTAAGCAATTATCTGCAGTCCGGCAATATGCTGGGAAAGAATAAGATCTGGCAGAATTACCGCCTGGTGGCGAACATCATACTGCTCGGCGGGAATAAGAAGGGAGTTGCCGGTTCCAATAAAAACCTGTACAACGGGATCAAGACAGTTTCCTATGCGTTAAAGACGAAGCGCACGGAGGAGATCGCAGTCATTGCGCTCTCGGCACTGCTAGAGGAGATGTACCGGGATGAAGAACAGAACATGTCCGCTGATATCTCGGATAAGGAGGTGCGGGAGAAGCTGCAGATCAGCCCGAACAACGGCATCAGGTTCGCGGAGGAGCTGTTTCAGAAGAAGATCGTACAGCATTTTCCCGATGAGAGGGGATTCGCCTATCTTCCCTTTTTGGGGCGCAATAGGGACAGCCTGGATAAGGATGTGAAAAAAGGGCAGGGAAATGCCATGGGCATCATGAAGGTTGTGGACAATATGACGATGGAAGCCCTCTCAGCCTATGTCAGGATGTACTTTCTGGAGCCTGCGGAGAGTTTCTGGCAGCAGGAGCAGGAAAAGGAGGAGTGCACAAGGCAGATCCGGGAGATATTGAACAGCGCTTTTTCCTTCATGGATCTGCTGGAATTAAGTAAGAAAGAGTATATAGTGGACGATATCTTCAATTCGGAATATATGATCAAGGGGATCGGCGTGCGGGATACGCTCGAGAGAACGCTGGGAGCGGCGGCTGTCGAGCGGAGCAGAAAGCTGTTCAGCGATATTGTGAAGAATACGATGCGCTCTGAACTGCTCGGACTTTTGGAGAGGGCGAAGAAGCATGAGGAAAACTATCTCCGCTGTCAGAAGGAGGTCGGCCAGGAGCAGATCGTGACCGGGGAGGAGTCGGAGTCCCTGGAAAAATTCTACACTGCGGCGGTGAAAGATTTTGTCAGCAGAAACAGGAAGATCAACGCGAAGGAATCGACATTCCCCCAGGTGTTCAGGACCAGGGAGAGCATGGAGGAGATCCTGGATGCCATATGGGAGGTTTTCCTTAAGATGATAAGGGAAAAGACCTTCACCTACAATTTTGAGGAGGAGATCGATGCCCGCATGAACAATATGAACGCGACGCAGAGACAGATTCTGGTGACGCAGGAACTGCAGGAGATGCTGATGGGCAGCATCCGGCTGAAGAATGCGATCGATGTGGCACCCATGAAGATGGGAGGCTATTATCTGATCAACGAGAGCGCGGAGTACGCGAAATATCTCGCGAACGCGCCGGGCAACGGCATTGATTTCCAGCTGTTCGATATCAACAGGACGGACTGCATCGAGCAGATCGAGGTCTATGATATCAACAGGCCGGAGCTCTTACATTTGATCGACTTTGAGGAGTAAAATACCCGGCAGCAAAGCTGCCAGATACCCGTTCAGGCACGGCTGTCTGGCTCGTTGCTCATGGAAATAAAGGGGAAACGATATGAAAGTTCGAAAATATTCGGCGGAATACCAGACAAGGGAATTTTCGCTGACAAGGGAAGAAAAAAACGTACAGATCAGCTGGAGATTCAAGGAAGGCAGCCACTTTCTGATCTTTGTGTATGACAGCAGATATACCTTTGCGTTGAAGCCGGCGCTTGAGAAGGCGACAAAGGCAGCGGGATCGGACGAGAATATCATATTTTCCGATTCCAGGCGTCCCTTCTTCGAGGAGAGCGGGGGTTTTAAGGCGTTCTGCTGCAGCGAGAAGGAATTTCTGAGCAGCAAGAAATGCTATTTTCTGCCTGCCGGAGAGTTGAAGAGGGGAGTGCCCTACACGATCAGCGTCTATGTGTGCGCCTATGACGAGGGGAAGAAGCTGCTTCAGGTCATAGAGCCGGAGGGGGAGCAGAATGTGCTCCATGTGCCGGTGATGGTGCACCCGGAGATCACCTATAAGACAAAGGCTTTTTCAAAACAGAAGGAGTGCCTCCTGAAACTGCCTTCGCTTGAGAGTTATAAAGAGGGCGCCATCATGTACCATGTGGATCCGCTCAACATCGATTTTCCGCTGCCGGAGAAGTGCCTGGGGAAGATTTTGTCCGTCATGGTACCGAAGGATGCGGAGGTTTCGGTCCGGATACGGAATGAGTACAGGGAGTTCTATAAAAATGTATGAGGGAGCTGAGAGAGGATGGGAAATATAAACAGTACAGTATGTAAGTGTCCTTATTGTTTTAAAAAGTTTGTGCCTGCGGCGGTCGCTTTCCGGACGGAGACAGTGTACATGGAGCAGGATCTGGAAGATATGTCGGCTGAGGAGGCGGAGGCGAAAAAGGCGTTTCTGGAGGCGGAGGATCCGGTTTTTGAGGAATTCTGGAAGAAGTATCCGGGAAGCCGCCCGGATGACGATCAGTACGCGAAGCATCCGGTGATCTGGAATACCGAACCGCCCGGACAGAACGCGAAGATGTCCTATCTGAAAGGGACGCACAGCGCGGACAGCGACGGTTTTATCAATGAGGTGGTGGATTCGGAGGGAGCCCACTCCAAGATCAGGATCTGTCCGCACTGCCATAACAGGCTGCCATTTGCCTTTGGAAAATATCCGGTGAAGTATATCGCCGTGGTGGGGATCACCAGTTCCGGCAAGACAGTGTATCTCTCGCAGGTGCTCAGACAGATCAAGGGGATCCTCGCGAGGGCGGGCATGACAGTGGTGGGGACCCACGCCGAGGTGGATGAGTTTATCGAGAGCCACAGGGTGGAGAAGGGACAGCCGCTCCCCACGGGCAACGCCACCCATATCCTGACGAAACCGCTTCCGCTGAATGTGAGAAACAGCCAGAATATGACATACACGCTGGTATTTTATGATATCGCGGGCGAGAACTGCGTGGTGCCGGAACAGATGGAAAAGTACGGTCCTTTTATCGAGAACGCGGACGGTATCATCATGGTCGTGGATCCCAGGCAGTTCCATGAGGTGTTCCATATCGGCGGCTATCTGAGGGGAGAGACGGAGGCAGTACAGCCGGAGAAGGTCATAGAGGCGATGTACAATACCTTTGTGGCGGAGAGCGCCGGGGGAAAGAGCACTATCCCGATCGCGGTGGCGCTCTCCAAGAGCGACCTTCTGCGCGGGTGTGTCGATCCGGATAAGAATTTCCTGCGCGATATCGATTACAGGGAATATAACGGCTACGGTTTTCCTGCCGAAGATTTCAATATGATGAACAGGGAGGTGCATGAACTGCTTAAGCCGGAAAACAATTCCATGCAGGGAAAGATCTTTATGGATTCCCTGAACGAGTGCTTTTCGACGAAAGCGATGTTCGCTTTTTCGGCGCTCAATGTGGCTGCGGTCGTGAAGGATGAGGGCGATGTGTCGTACTCCATGATAGAGGAGGATCCCGAGACCGTCAGGGTGGAGGATCCGATCTTCTGGATCTTATACCAGCTCCATATCATACCGGAGATCCGCAAGAGGGTGGTGGCACCGCCGGAACCGAAGGGGGGAAAAAAGGTCAGTATCTTTGGGTTTGGCAAGAAACGCTGACGAGTTTGGAAAAAGCAGGAGGAATGGATAATGAAGCTGTATCAGGCAGGATATTTTCGCAGGGGAAAACAGGGAGCTAACGCGGGTTGGAATATTGTTTCCCCTTCGGAGGGAATGTCGAAGATCGCCAAGGACGGATTTCAGGGGCTGGCGGCGAATCTGACTGAATTAAAACGGAGAGGGACCATGCCCGTCACCAACCTGGGGCTTTTTCTGTACGACCGTTTTGTATATCTGCTGCATGTCAATTATGCGGCGTCCGGCGAGGACGCCAGAGGCGTCACTTATGTGCACGGCTATTGCTTTAACCTGTCGGACTATTATGAGTTGTGCAGGGAGCCATCCCGGCTGTGCGGCATACTGGATGAGAATTTTCAACTGGAGTACGACGAGTCCGTGCGGGCGTACCCCGTGAAGGAAGGTTTTGAGACGGGAAAGATGCCGGATTTCAGCGTGCTGGCGGAGAAATACCACCTATCCGATGAGGATTACCGGAAGTTGATGCTGGGGGCTTTGTGCGCCATCGATGGCGGCGATCCGCTGTGCATCAAGTGCGATCTTCCGCTCGAGGAGTATAAACAGGCCTACAGGGAGTTATTGTACCTGATCATGGAAGGGCTTCCCTTTCACCTCAGGATAAAGGTTTCCGGTTTTTCCTATAGCGGGGCGAAGGCTGCGGTCTATCTGTCGAGCGAGAGGGAGGGCGGCAACTATGCTGACCTGGACAGCCATGAGTTTTCCTGCGATACCGCCAGGATGGATTTGCTGCAGTTTACCGAACTGTACCGTATGCCTCTCGCCCAGAGAGCTGTCAGAGAAAAAGTATTTGAGAAAATGGCGGATTTTACTGACAAAGCTTTTGAAAATCCGCTGAAGGAGGCGGCGTGCCATCAGGTGGAGGCGGCTTATCAGTCGGAGATCAGGAGAAATCGGGCGGGTGGTATTTCGCCGGATGAGGCGCCCGAACTTCTGCAGAATTTTATTGCCTGCAATCCGGCGGACAGCGCGGAGGCCGGCAGTTATCTGGCGGATCTGGTCTGCCTGACAGGTGAGAGCGGGTATGAGATAACCGATAAGAAAGTGAAAAACCGTCTTCAGAAGTTCTATGAAAAGACGACGGACGAGCGCTGCAGGCAGGAGATGGACCGGTATTTTGCCATGTCTGTGGTGAGGCAGGGAAAAAAGGGATACAGGACGTTAAATGAACTGAGGGAAAACGGGGAGCAGTTCGCGTCGGTATGCCGCATGATCCGCAGCCAGGATGAAGATTATTATGTGCATTACTATGAGACGGAATATCTGACGGGTATATTGAGCGATCTGGATAAGGTGGACGCTTTCCTGTCTGAGGATCAGGGAGAATTTATGACGCCTGACGGGTATCGGACGGCGCTCGGCATTTTTAAGAAGCTGATCCTCGAAAAAATAAATGCGGTGGACAGCTTTGAGAGTTTCCAACAGGCGGAAAAGACAGCCAGCAGGCTGTTGGTCAAATTTATGAAGCGAGTTGAGGCGGAGATGGGCGATGTGTTGAAGGATGCCTATGAAAAACTCTGGGAGCGCTTCGACCTGACATGGTTTGATCCGGAAAAGTATGAGGAATACAGAGACTGCAAAATTGACAGCGTGGTCCAGAAAAGCAGAAAGGCAGCAGCTGTAGCTGATCTGATGCGGCTGATCAGGAGCGATTTTGAGCAGAACAGGGACTTTATGATCGATCTGCTTCTGACGGACGAGATACTGCAGGATGACGGTGAGAAAGAAGCGCTTCAGAAAACACTGCGCAGAGAATATAAAAAGGCCGGGAACTGGAGAGACGCAGAGAGCCTTGACGTCATGCTGTGCCTGTATTATGACCACAGATCCGATCAGTTCCGGACGCCCGCCTGGTGCAGTGACTGTTTTAAGAGAAGATGTGAGATGTCCGTCTTTTCACCGGCGAAGGTGCAGGAGAGGGTGGAGAATTCCTCCATTCTCAGAGAGAGCCGCTGGAGGGAAAGATTTGCGGAAGATCTGGAGATGGCGATCCGCGAGGCGAAGAAGGCGGAACTTGACAGGGAGCAGGTGAGAGGATTAAAGCTCTATTATAATTGCCTTATGGGGAGGGATATCGATCCCCGGCATGACAGCTCCCGGAAGGATCACTTTATCGATTCCATACACCGCATCTTTATCGGGTTTTGCGCACTGACTGCCGCCGGGGCGGGGCTTTACAATGTCTATCGCTCCGCTGAGGATTCCGGTGGATTAAAGACAGGGGTTTATGTCCTGGCAATCGCGTTTTTGGTGCTCTGGCTGGGCGCTTTTATCGCGAAGATCTTTCTGTCGGGCGGTCTGGGAGATCTGATGGAGAATGCGGGGATCGCGCCCGACGAGCCGCCGAAGGCGATGATATATTTCGGTACGATCGTTGTTGGTTTGATTGTCTGTGCGCTCGTCTTCTTTTTGAGCAGGCTGCTTGGCGGCTCTGGGCAGTTTATCTTCAGAATGATCGGACTTGGTATCTTCGGGCTGCTTGCGCTTGGCAGCGCGATCATATATTTTGTGAAAGCGGAGGAATGAAAGGAGAGATATGGGAAGCAAAGGAAAATATTCTATGGGGATGCTCTTCGGAAGCATTTTCGCGGGGCTGATTTACGGGATCTTCGGGGAGGTACTGTACAGGATCGGGGAGCGGTTTTTCCCGAGCATACTTCTGACAGCAATCTATTTTACAGGACTGTTCCTGTTTCTGGGGCTGGCGGTCTATCTGATCGGCAAGCTGATCTACAGCCAGTCCAGGGGCAGTGTGAATATCACGCAGTGGGTCATCACGTTTATCCTGATCATCGCATTGTCCTGCCTGTTTGAATTCATCTACGATGTGATACAGCCGGGGAGCAAGAGGAAGGGTTTTGACAGTTATCTGTTTGTGATCGATGAGTCCGGTTCGATGGCGGACAACGATCCGAATGGAGAAAGGTGGCAGGCGTTTGCGAGTCTCATGGAGACAAAGCCGGATGATTTCTCCTACGGCATCTATGTATTCAGCGACGATCCCCAGCAGGTCCGGGCGATGGCGCCGAACAGCGAGCCGCTCGACTTAAGCGGGGAATATATGATCGGAGGAGGAACGGCAATCAAGGCGACGCTCTCCCGCATAATGACAGATATAGAAGCCGGGGAGCTGGGAAACGTGAAGAACTGCAGGATCGTGCTTCTGAGCGACGGGTACGCGACGGATCTCGACGCGTTTAACAAGTATCAGATCACCGGCGAACTGGATGAGTTCTCAAAACTCGGTTACTCCATCAGCACGATCGGGCTCGGGGAGCCGGACGATGAGTTGATGAACCTGATAGCGAGCAAGACTGGCGGCATCTATGTAAAGATTGACAACGCCTCTCAGCTGGAGGAGAGTATGGTGGAGGCGACAGCCCTCAACAAGATATCCAGAAATCTGCTGGGCTACAGGGACAACAACTTTATGAACTGGCTGTTGGGTATCCTGAGGATCCTGTTTGTGGTCGGTCTGGGCGTTATCATTGCCCTCGAGAAGACGATCCTCTGCGAGCGCTTTATCAACACCACATCGGTGCTGATCAGTTCCGTGGTCGGAGGTATTCTCGCCGGATTCTGTCTGGAGATCGGCATGAACGGACTCGGTGTCCCCCCTCAGATCATGAGGATCATCACCTGCATCCTGATAGCTTTCGTATTCCTGCGGCATGACCTGTTTCTGACCGGAAACAGAGGCTCAAACGCCAAGGGGATGGATGGTTATGACGACTATGGGAGCTATGATGATTACGGCGGCAGTTACTATTGATCAGCCTGAGATCGGACAGCATTTTATAACAGGTTCAAAATATGTTTTAAATAGAAGAGAGGAGACAGAAGAACGATGATCTGTAAAAATTGTGACAGCGTGATTGAAGATAACGCTACTGTATGCCCTTACTGCCTTACGCCGGTTTCAGGCAGGACAGACCCACCTCCTGGTCCAGTGCCACCTGGACCGCCGGCGCGGGGAGGCAATCCAAACCTTGTGATCGGCATTATCACCGGTCTGCTCGGACTTGGTTTTCTGGTGGAAGCATTTCTCTATTTTGTAGTGCTGGCGCCATAAAATATTTAACATCAATGTAGTTACAACTTATGAGGAGGAGAAAGTATGTATTGTCCCAATTGTGGAAATTTTGTGGAAGAGGATCAAAAGGTCTGCCCGGAGTGCGGAACACCTGTCAATTCGGGAGGCGGCGGGAAGCCCGGCAATCTGGATATGGTGATGCGGATACTCTGCGGCATTTTTGCGGTGATCTATCTGGTGTCTGCGCTGCGCTATATTCCGGGCCTGTTCAGCTGTCTGTTCGGGCTGAGGATCGGATGGCTGATCGTGTCGCTGACAGGTTTTGCGGCAGCGCTCGTGATGTGCCTGAGCACGGCGGCGGCGACATGGAAGTGGAGCAGTAAGATGAACGACCTGGTCTTCGGCGGCGCGGCTCTGGCGACAGCGCTCCGGCTGGTATCCCTGGTTGTCTATGTGATCGTCAATCTGATCAGCAGATACGGCGGATATGTGGATGCCGCGGTATTTTTAAACTGGCTCGGGTATCTGGCGGTAACGGCAGTGCTCTTCGGGCTGATGTACGCGATGGGATGTCCGCCGCTCGTAGGGGAATCCATGGACAAATTCACAGGCAATATGTCTGCGGGATTTTCCGAGATATCCGGTGCGGCAAAGGATGTGCAGAGGCGGCAGGCTGAGAAGGCGAAGGAGAGGGCGCAGAATGCGGCAAACTTCCAGAACCAGCAGAATACAGCAAACTATCAGAATCAGCAGAATAACGGTCCGGCTGTCGGCGGGGTACCGGGAGCTTTGGGCTATGGCACAAACAATATGGGCGGCGGACCCGGTTATGGAATGCCGACAGGCCCTGCGACGGGAGCAGGCTATATAAAGACCAACAGGAGCATCTGGGTGTATATCCTGCTCTCGATCGTCACCTGTGGTATCTATCCCTATTTCTTTATCCATTCTCTGGCAAATGATGTAAATGATCTCTGCCGCGGGGATGGAGAGAACACGAGCGGTATTCTCACGTTTATCCTGTTGGGCTTTGTCACCTGCGGTATCTACAGGGTGATCTGGTGGTACAAGCTGGCGAACCGTCTGCAGGCAAACGGCCCGCGCTACAATGTGCCGATCCAGGAGAACGGTACGACTTACATTATGTGGCTGCTGTTCGGTGCGCTGCTTTGCGGTATCGGACCGTTTATTGCCCTGAACTTTGTGATCAAGAATACGAACAAACTCGCTTATGCGTATAATCAGTACAACAGCATGAGGTAACAGGCGGGCAGAATGTATGCGGGAGTGCTGTGTCTGTATACAGAGCGGTCTTCGTATATGGGATAGTTTATGATTCAAAAGATCTGATTTTGGGTTTACGACCGGCGGGGAAGGATAGTTCTCCGCCGGTTCTGTTGTGCGCAGGGGGAAATTTTTCCTCTGCCCGATTTGAGCAGTGTAAATACTGGCTGGACGGATAGGATAACAGATCAATGTATAACGGGGGGCATGAGATATGACGGTATATGGACAGTTATTACCTGATGCAGGTGAAGGCATCATAGACAGATACAGGCAGGCAGAAAGACAGGAGGGGGCGACTGTTGTGATCGGGCTTGGAGGTACAGGTACGGATGCGGTTCTCAGGCTGAAAAGGGAAGTATTTAGGCAATTAAAGCCGGACAATGTGGATGGGGTGGTTCCCGTATACGAGTCGATCAGATATCTGGTGGTTGATTCGGACGATGCAAAGATCAGAGGCCAGGTCGGAAGGATAACTGATATTGATAAGGGTGCAGAGTATTTTTCGACGGCGTATCATTATAATTCGGTCAGGGCTGTTTTCGGTTCAAAGAAGATTATGGATAACCGGCCGGAATTATACTGGCTGGATTATGAACATATCGATATAGATGATGCACATTGTTGTTTAGGTGGTATCAGACAAATAGGGCGGTTTGCACTTGTGGACCGCGCAGAATCCTTTTATATGAAGTTGAAATCCGTTATGGAGGAAGCGATGTCAGGGGCGAAAAACGGGAAACTGAGTATCCATATCTGTACGGGGCTTTCCGGCGGGACAGGGAGCGGCATGTTTCTGGATGTCTGTTATCTTGTAAGAAAAGCTCTTCAGGAGCTTGAAAAGCCGGGGGCTGACGTGTACGGCTATTTCTTTCTGCCGGATGTCAATCTGTCTGTGGCGGAAGAACATGAAAATATATTGACTGATAAATATTTAAAAGTAAATGGTTATGCGGCGCTGCAGGAACTGGACTACTGCATGAATTTTGAGAGAAATAAAGGCAGTTTTAAAATGAATTACGGCTTTACGAAGATTGACTGCGATTTGAAACCGGTGGATCTGTGTTTTCTGATATCTGCCATGGACTCCGCGGGCAGTTACATTTCCGGCGGTTATCAGAATGCAATAAGTCTGGTGACAGATTTTATTATTATGACACTCGTCAAAGGAGACAGCATAATGCCGGATTTCGGGAATGAACGGTTAAAGGTGCGGCATGGCGCATGTACAGATTATCATATAATGGGCGCTGCTGCTGCGGTAATGCCGTTTTCAGAAATAACAGCCTGTCTGGGAGAGATCATGTTTCTAAATTTCCGGGGAATATTTGACAGAACCCCGACGAAAGAGGAGTGTGACAGATTTCTCTCCGGACATCAGCTGCAATATGAAGATATCCTCGGATGTCTGGTCAGAGGCTGTAAAAGTGCTGTGATGTTCCCGGATGATTTTGATGTGAGGATGTACAGGACGTCAGGCAGCGGAGGGTTTGAGAGCAGAGTGAAGGATTTCCTTTATTGCAATAAAAAAGAACTGGAGAAGAACGGAAAAGCGATGGTAAGGGACATCGGAGGAAATTTTATGTCCCCGAAAGAAAATAATTCTCTGATCGGCAGAACTTACAAAGGTTTGTACGATGATATTATCTTTGAACTTGACTACGGCATATTTTATGCGGAGAGGCTGCTTAACGGATGCGCCAACTGGAATCTGATCCATGTGATAGAAAGTTTTATTGAGAGAAACAGAGAAGAACTCTCACATGCAAAGTGGCAGAGCAGGATGCTGCATGACGAATACAACAAAGCAAAACATGCGATGGATTCAGCAGGAGTGTTGAACGGGAGGAGGCTGTTAGATGAATACAAGAGGGCTCTGAGCAATCTGTGTGTAAATTATTACAGAATAGAGACGCTTGAGAAGATGGATTTCATTTTAAAGGAGTATGAGAGACAGGCAGCCGACTTGGAAAAGCAATTTTTTTATGTCCTGACTACTGGGCTGAATACAATGAGGGAGATGTTTGCGGCGGGACAGGGATTATCATGTGGGGTGGAATGCGGGAACTCCTATAAATGGAAGTCGGTATCCTCAGAGGATGTGTGGAAAGAGTTGACATCGGAGGTCCGGAAACTGAACCCTGAAAAGACATACCGTGATATGATGCATTACTTTTTCTCAAACTGCGGGAGATGGATCGACAGAGATGAATACGGATTCTGCGGCCTGATGCTGGATTTTATCCGAAATAAATTTGGAAGTATCCAGGGAAAAAGTATGACAGGCTATCTGTGCGACAGATTTCAGGCGAAAACGTCTGCAATCCTGGCTGACAGGATCAGGACAGATATCATCAGAGACAGGCTTTGGGCAGATCTGAGGCCGGCTTTTGGGTTTGATCCTATGTATCAGGAGGAGATCTTAAAACAGATAAATCTGATAGTGCCCAGCAATGCCCCGGAAATCAGGAAGGCGGCAAACGATTTTGCCGGCGAATACGGTATCAGTGTGAGAGAGTCGTGTGCTGCCGACAGGATTTCTATAATATGTTTTTACGGCGGGCTTCCCTTATTTGCCTACCGGGGGATCAGAGAGCTGGAGGAGGCTTATGAAACGGATAAAAAGCCCGGCAGACATCTGTACGAGAGAGGGGAAGTAAACTGGAATGAGATATTGCCCTCCCTGATTCCGGCAGGTTAAATCCATCCAAACGGACATCACAACAGTGAAACAAAGTAACGAAATAACAGTATGGCATCCTGGCAGGGGAGTTTCGGCATCCTCTCGGGGTGCCATTGTGTTCCGAAGACAGGGCAGGAGAGATGGCAGACCGCCTCCGCCTCCCCATCCCGGGCGCGCTGAATGACCTGAAGGTTTTTTGCCGGGGTGTCGATACACTGATGATGGCTGCTGTTGATGAGCATATGGGGACCGTAGAGGGCATGGAGAAAACTGCCGGGCTGGTTGTCGGCGGGATGGAAGGCATCTCTCTCAGGATGTTGATGGAGGTCCCTGTCGGCGACATGGCGGATGGTACCGCCAAAGTAGAGGTTGATCAGCTGCATCCCCTTACAGATGCCAAAGACCGGCTTGTTCATTTTGTAAAACAGGTTGAGCGCATCGAGCTGTTCCAGATCAAGGAAATAATCTGAGGAGGAGCTGGAGGAACTGGCGGGATTACAGCCGCAGGCAGGAAAAGTTCCCGTGAGGAAACTGTAATCTGAGAGGGAGGCGGGCACGTCGCCTCCGCCGGGCAGAAGCAGTCCGTCGAAGGTTTCAGGATGCTTTTTGATATAGGAAGCGTCCGAAAAGATGACTGCCTGGCAGGAAACTTTCTCCAGAGCGGTTTTATAGTTTGGGTGAAGGGCGGGAGAACCGATGATGGCGGCTTTTTTCATGGTGGTTCCTCGAGAAAGCTTCTCTTATATTATTATATGGGGAAATGGAGAGAAATGTGCAGAGAAAAGGCGCTGCGGACAAATTCATTTCTGTGAGTAATGGACCGGTATGCCTGTATGGCACTTCCTCCTCCCTGTATATAAGTGCAAAGATTTTGTTTCTTACAGGTATATCGTAAGATATGTGGAGGAGAAAGGCCATATGGGAGCGGTTGAGCCGCCTTGAGCAAAAGTTGAGTAGATCATCCGGGCAGCCGGCTAGGAGCGGACGATTTCTGTCACCTCGTATCCTGCGTCGGAGACCGCCTTTTTGAACACATCGTCTGCGATTTCCCTGTCTGCTTTCACGTGGGCTTTCTTTTCCTCGAGATTTACTTCGGCGGTTACGCCCTCGATCGCGTTTAAAGCGTCGGCTGTGTGTTTCTGGCAGTGCATGCACATCATGCCTTCGATAGTTAAGGTCAGTTCATTCATGGTTTGTTCTCCTTTTTCTGATAAATTTTTTGTTTTGGTTTGCAGTGTATCGGTTTCTTTTGTTTCCGGCGCAGGTTCTGCCGTTGCATTCTGCCGGCTGTTTTCCGCCCTGAGCGGTTTAAAGAGCCGGAGCCTGAGCGCGTTGCAGACAACACAGACACTGCTGAGGCTCATGGCGGCGGCACCGAACATCGGGTTTAATTTCAGCCCGAACGCCGGGTAGAGCAGTCCTGCCGCGAGGGGGATGCCGATGCTGTTGTAGAAGAATGCCCAGAACAGGTTCTCCCGGATGTTGCGGATCACCGATTTGCTGAGCCTTATCGCATTGACTGCATCCATCAGATCGTTTTTGATCAATACAGCGTCCGCGCTTTCGATCGCCACATCGGTCCCCGCGCCGATGGCAATGCCCACATCGGCTCTGGCGAGGGCGGGAGCATCGTTGATGCCGTCCCCGATCATGGCGACTTTGTGTCCTTTATCCATCAGTTCCCTGATCTTTTCCTCCTTCTGGTGGGGCAGCACCTGGGCGATCACATGTTTTATGTGAAGGCGCCTGCCGATGGCGGCGGCGGTCTTTTCATTGTCGCCGGTCAGCATGACTACATCGATGCCGAGCTTTTCAAACTGTCGGACAGCTTCCATGCTCGAGGGCTTCTCCACATCGGCTACGGCGATCATGCCGAGGATCTGGAGGGAGGGGGCAGTGAGATCTGAGGCGGCTTTCTTTCTGGCAAAGAGCAGTACGGTCTTTCCCTCTTCTGAAAGTCTGGTGAAATCCGCTTCGACAAAAGATAAGTCAAAGCCCTCCTCCTGTAAGAGTTTTTGATTGCCTGCAAAATAAGCGTATCCCTGATAGCTGCAGCGGACGCCTCTGCCGAAGAGCGCCTCAAAGTTTTCCGCCTGCCAGAGAGCTGCCTGGCTGAGGGCGGAGGCGCCGTTAATGACAGAGTTGTCATTGCCGGCAGCAGCGGCAGGACTGATTCCGGGCACAGGGCAGGCTTTGGCTGATCGCGTTCTCTCGGAGTCAGCCGCGTATTGTGCCGTGTCCAGTTGTGCTTCAGCGTACTGTAGAATGGCTTCCGCCAGCGGATGTTCGCTCTGCCTCTCCAGCATAACTGCCGCATGGAGCAGTTCCTCTTCGGAGACCGCCATGGTAAGTACGTCAGTCACTTCCGGTTTTCCCTGCGTGATCGTGCCGGTCTTGTCGAGGACCACCGTATCCACCGAGTGGGCAGTTTCCAGCGCTTCCCCGGATTTGATCAAGATACCGTTCTCCGCGCCTTTGCCGGTTCCCACCATAATAGCGACAGGAGTGGCAAGCCCGAGGGCACAGGGACAGGAGATGACAAGCACCGAGATGCCGATGGAGAGAGAAAATTCAAAGCCGGCGCCGGAAAACATCCAGACAAGGAAGGCGATCAGGGCGATGCACATCACGGTGGGGACAAAGATCCCCGCGATCTTATCAGCAAGTTTGGCGATGGGCGCTTTGGAGGCGCTCGCCTCCTCCACAAGGCGGATGATCTGGTTGATCGTGGTGTTTTCCCCGGTCTTTTCCGCCCTCATCCGGAAGTAGCCGCTCTTGTTTAAGGAGGCGGAGATCACGGTGTCGCCGACGGTTTTTTCCACCGGAATGCTCTCGCCTGTGATGGCGGATTCATCCAGGGAGGAGGAGCCGGAAGTGATCACGCCGTCCACCGGCACATAGGCGCCGGGTTTGATAATGACGATATCACCCTCCCCGACCTGATCGGCGGGCACTTCCTGCTCGGAGTTGTCCGGCATCAGAAGCAGTGCGGTCTTCGGCGCAAGGTTTACCAGTTTTTCGATGGCTTTGCCGGTCTGTGCCTTGGAGCGGCTCTCCAGATATTTGCCGAGGGTGATCAGCGTCAGGATCGTGCCGGCGGATTCAAAATAGATTTCCATGCCGTAGCGGTCCACCAGTGCCATATCCTGATATCCGAGCCCCCAGCTCAGCCGGTAAATGGCAAACACGCCGTAGATTACGGCGGCGGCGCTCCCTACCGCCACAAGGGAATCCATGTTGGGACTTCTGCGGAAAAGATTCTGAAAACCGTGGATAAAGTAATTGCGGTTGCAGTACATGATCGGCAGAAGCAATAAAAACTGCGTAAAAGCAAAAGTGACCGTATTTTCCGGTCCGTGAAAAACATGCATGACAAGGGCAGGCACCGGAAGCCCGAACCACTCATAGAACATGTGGAACATGGACACATACATCAACGGAATCCAGAACAGGAAAGAGCAGATCAGCCGGTTTCGCATTTCCTTCCGGGCTTTCTGCATGGCTTCCTGCAAGGAATCCGCGGCATTTTTTCCGCCGGCACTGGCGCCGGATGCGCCCGCCGCGGGCGAGAGGGATGATGCGCCGTAGCCCGCTTTTTCCACGGCGGCGATGATCTCGTCCGTATGCAGTATCGATTCATCGAATGATGCCTGCATGCTGCCGGTCAGCAGGTTGACTTCGCAGGTGTTTATGCCGTCCAGAGCGGAAACACATTTTTCCACCCGGGAAGAGCAGGCGGAGCAGGTCATGCCTGTCACGGCGAATTTTTCTTTTTTCATCTGGTTGCCTCCTATTCCAGTACCGCAGAATCTCCTACAGCACATCGATCGGGAACACAATTTCCTGCTGCTTTGCATCAGCAAATCGTGTTATGCGCTTCCGGAGATTCTGCTGATTCCAGTTCCGCAGAATCTCCTACAGCACATCGATCGGGAACACAATTTCCTGCTGCTTTGCATCAGCAAATCGTGTTATGCGCTTTCGGAGATTCTGCTGATTCCAGTTCCGCAGATCCACCTACAGTACACTTTACCAGGGAGTAATTTCCGGTCGATTAATGACTCGCCCGAAAATCACTCCGTGCACTTTCGGTGTATCTGCTGATTCCAGTTCCGCAGAATCTCCTACAGCACATTGATCGGGAACACAATTTCCTGCTGCTTTGCATCAGCAAATCGTGTTATGCGCTTTCGGAGATTCTGCTGATTCCAGTTCCGCAGATCCACCTACAGTACACTTTACCAGGGAGTAATTTCCGGTCGATTAATGACTCGCCCGAAAATCACTCCGTGCACTTTCGGTGTATCTGCTGATTCCAGTACCGCGGAATCTCTATTTCATCAGTTTCTTTAACGTTTCACAGAGTTCATCCACTACATCATCATTTCCGTTACGGATATTATCTGCAACACAGGTTTTAATATGCTGGGCGAGCAACGCTTTGTTGAAAGCGTTCAGCGCGGAGGAGATGGCGCTGACCTGGGTGATGATGTCCACACAGTAGCGTTCTTCCTCGACCATGGCGCGGATGCCGCGTACCTGTCCTTCAATCCGGTTCAGGCGGTGGATCAGGTCTTTGAATTCTTTATCTTCACGGTGTTTACGTTTTAGGGCGCAGTCCCCGTTGCAGCAGTTCTTTTGCTGGTCGTGTTCATGAATCATCTGGGAAATTCCTCCTGTTTGATCCGATAAAATAAATTTTGATCATGATAGAGCGGTGAAAAACATATACCCTATAGGGGTATATTATACGGGGAAAAACAGCAGTTGTCAATAAAAGTATTGAAGGATTTTTTAATTTTCTTTGACGAACTCCCTGAAAAAGCATATAATAGTAGGCATAGTGCGGGGGGAGCGCACATCTGCAAAGGAGTTGAATATACTATGAAAAAACTGGAAGAATATGTACGAAGCATACCTGATTTTCCTGAAAAGGGGGTCATTTTCAGAGATGTGACCAGCGTACTGCAGGATGCGGACGGTCTGCATCTTGCGATTGAGACCATGCAGGGCCTGGTGAAAGATCTGGAGGTCGATGTGATAGCGGGACCGGAATCGAGAGGATTTATCTTCGGGACGCCGATCGCCTACAATATGCACAAGCCTTTTGTGCTGATCCGCAAAAAAGGGAAGCTGCCCTGTGAGACAGTCTCCGTCGATTATGCGTTAGAGTACGGTACGGCGACGATCGAGATGCATAAGGATTCCATTAAACCGGGGCAGAAGGTGCTGATCGTGGATGACCTGATCGCAACCGGCGGTACGACGAAGGCGATGATCGATCTGGTGGAGTCTCTCGGCGGCGAGGTTGTCGGCATCGTTGTGCTGATGGAGCTGGCGGGGCTGGAGGGCAGAAAGAAGATCGATGGTTACAGGCTGGATTCCGCAATCGTCTATCCCGGCAAGTAAGGATAATGCGCCGATGATGTGATGAACGTTAGAGGAAAAATGTATCTGCATATTCGGCGGGCGGCGAAAGGCGATCATGGATCGTCGATTTCGGGTTTGGAGATAGCTGGTATGCGAGACACAGGTATGAAAATGTTCTTCTGTAAGATGCCTGTATCAGCGGCGGTGTGGGAGGCATCGCCGCTGTGTGGAGATTGTATATGCTGGAAGAAAATAACAAAGTTGTCATAGAAGACGGAAAAATGGAGCCGGTCGGTGAGTACGGAGGTCCTGAGGATCTGTATCAGGATCTGATCCGCCGCGTCAGAAAATATCATCCCTCCGATGATATCAGACTGATAGAGAAAGCCTATAATCTGGCTTATGATGCCCATCAGGGGCAAGTCAGGAAGTCCGGGGAGCCCTATATCATCCATCCGCTGTGCGTGGGGATCGTGTTGGCGGATCTGGAGATGGATAAAGAGACCATAGCGGCAGGGCTTTTGCATGATGTGGTGGAGGATACGCTGTACACGGAGGAGGAGCTGACGGAGATGTTCGGGGCGGACGTAACGCTCCTTGTGGACGGTGTGACTAAGCTGCAGCACTTTAATATGGAGGGCACCGGCAGTATCGGGAAAGCTACGGACAAGGTGGACATTCAGGCGGAGAATCTGCGGAAGATGTTTCTTGCCATGGCGAAAGACATCCGTGTCATTATCATCAAACTGGCGGATAGGCTGCACAATATGCGGACACTGAAATTCATGCCGCCGGAGAAGCAGCAGCGTATCGCGAGGGAGACGCTTGATATCTATTCTCCCATCGCTGACAGGCTGGGTATCAGCAGGATCAAAGTGGAGTTGGATGATCTGTCCTTAAAATATCTGGAACCGGAAGCATACTACGATCTGGTGGAGAAGATCGATACGAGAAAAAGCGTGCGGGAGGCCTATATCCAGTCCATCGTGGATGAGGTGCAGGCGCATATTGTGGAAGCCGGCATCAAGGCTTCAGTGGACGGGCGTATCAAACACTTTTTCAGCATCTACCGGAAGATGGTCAACCAGAACAAGACGCTGGATCAGATCTATGATCTGTTCGCGATAAGGATCATCGTAGATTCCATCAAGGACTGTTATGCGGTGCTCGGGGTGATCCATGAGATGTATACGCCGATCCCGGGGCGGTTTAAGGATTATATCGCGATGCCCAAGGCGAATATGTATCAGTCGCTGCACACTACGCTGATCGGCACAGGCGGAAAACCGTTTGAGGTGCAGATCCGTACTGAGGAGATGCACAAGGCTGCGGAATACGGTATTGCCGCGCACTGGAAATACAAGGAGGCGTCAGACGGCAAGAAGACGGGGAAGGATCAGTCCGAGGCTGAAAAGATGGCGTGGCTGCGCCAGATATTGGAGTGGCAGCAGGACAATTCCAATAACAGGGAATTCATGAATCTGGTGAAAAATGATCTGGATCTGTTTTCGGATCAGGTCTATTGTTTTACGCCGAATGGAGAGGTGAAAAATCTGCCGGCGGGATCCACGCCGATCGATTTTGCCTATGCAGTGCACAGCGCGGTGGGAAACCGTATGATAGGAGCAAGAGTAAACGGAAAACTGGTGACCATAGAGTATGAGATCCAGAACGGTGACAGGATCGAGATACTGACGTCCCAGAACTCCAAAGGGCCAAGCCGTGACTGGCTGAAGCTTGTCAAGAGCACACAGGCGAGGAACAAGATCAATCAGTGGTTTAAGAATGAACTGAAAGAGGACAACATTGAAAAAGGAAAAGAGATGATAACCGCCTACTGTAAGGCGAAGGCGATCAGCCAGGCGGATGTCATGAAGCCGGAATATATGGAAGGCGTTATGCGCAAGTATGGTTTCCATGACTGGGAATCGGTGTTGGCGGCGGTAGGGCATGGCGGCCTGAAGGAAGGCCAGATCATCAACCGGATGGTGGAGTTTTACGAGCGCGACCACAAAAAGAGCATGACCGATGAGGAGGCGATGGCCATCATCGAGGAAAATGCGAGAGAAGCGGGCCAGCAGACGGGCAGAGGAGGCATTGCGGTCAGAGGTGTGCATGATGTCTCCGTACATTTCAGCAAGTGCTGTTCGCCGGTGCCGGGGGATGAGATCGTAGGCTTCATCACGAGGGGAAGAGGTATTTCGATCCATCGGACGGACTGTGTGAATGTGCTCAATCTGGACGAGGTGGACAGAGAACGGCTGATCGAGGCGGAGTGGCAGATACCCGTGGGCGAGAACAGCGGGCAGGAAAAATATTTTACGGAGATCACGATCTACGGGAACAACAGAAGCGGACTGCTGGCGGATATCTCGAGAGCGCTGACCGAGAAGGGCGTCGATATCTGTTCGATGAATACAAGGGTGAGCAAACAGGGCATCGCCACTTTGGTGACAACATTTTATATTTCCGGGCGCGAGGAGTTGAACCGTATCATCGAGAAGATCCGTATGGTGGAGAGCGTGCTGGATGTGGAAAGGACTACGGGCTGACGGTGAGTGTGCCGGAGGCGGTGCGGACGGTGGAATTGGAATGTCGGAAGACATACCGGATGCGGAAAGGACGATAAGATAATGGCAAATCTGAAGATCGGAAGAATTACAATGGGCTCCTGCGCGACAAACTGCTATTTTGTGTACCGGGAGGGAGAGAATAAGGTGCTGTTCTTTGATCCGGCGGATCAGGGGGAGTATCTGTATCAGGCGCTTTCGCAGAAAGGCTTTGAGATCGCGGCGATCCTTCTGACTCACGGTCATTTTGACCATATCTGGGGAGCGCAGAAGCTGCGTGCTCTCTCCGGAGCGAAGATCTACGCCTGCAGGGAGGAGGAGGCGCTGCTCCTCAGTGCGGATATGAATGTATCGGAGATGGCGGGAAGAGCCTGTACGGTGAAAGCAAACGGATTTTTGACGGACGGACAGGAGATGGAGATAGAGGGGATGAAGTTCCGCGTGATTCTGACACCGGGACATACGGCGGGAAGCTGCTGTTACTATTTTGAGGAGGATGGCATTTTAGTCAGCGGGGATACGCTGTTTCAGGAGTCGGTGGGCAGGACGGACTTTCCGACCGGATCCTTTTCTGAGATCGTGCGCTCCATCAAAGAAAAACTGTTTGTGCTGCCGGATGAAGTGAAGGTCTATCCGGGACACGGCGAGACGACTTCCATCGGGTATGAGAAAATTCACAATCCGTTCTGTGTGTAAGGCTTTTCAGATTCGTCATGATTGGCTGGGGTTTTCACGGAATGATATGGAATGCTGTGGTGCCGCCTGGATTTCGGGCGGCATTTGATATGGATCGCAATGACGGGAAGCCGGAAGCGGCAGATGGTGGTGTCGGCTGAATGACATGGTGCCGGGTAAAAGATATTCGGGCGTTGGCATGATACTCTTGATCCGGGGAGAGTCGGTTACAAAGAGAAAAGGGAGATATCGATGCCCCATGCGGCGGGAAGATCAGATATTGACGGGGAAAACAGATGTATATCGTTAAAATGAGCAAACCTAAATACGAATATGAAACGCATGCTCTGGCGAAGGCTTTCTATCCGGAGGAGGATGTGAAAGTGCTCTCGCCGGAATCTGCGGTAAAGGACAGGGCGGTTCGGGATGCGGCGCCGAGGCTGGAAATCTTCTTTGAGGAAAATAGTGTCGAGATCAGAGGCGAGGCCGGAAAAAAATATATTTCATCTGATGGAAAAGAGGAGTTCGGGGCGGCTCTTTATCAGTATTTTTCCACTCTGACAGGGAAAAAGCTCCCCTGGGGCAACTTGACCGGCATCAGGCCGACAAAGATCGCCATGACGATGCTGGAGGAGGGAAAGAGCGACCCCGAGATTCTGGATTTTTTGAGGGAGAGGCATTTTGTATCGGAAGAGAAGGCGCTGCTTGGCATTGATATCGCAGAGAGGGAGAAAGAGATCCTCGCGCCCATAGACTATGAGAATGGATATAGTTTATATATCGGGATTCCCTTTTGTCCGACAACTTGTCTGTACTGCTCTTTCACATCTTTTCCGATCGTGAGCTGGAAAAAGCGGGTGGGAGATTACCTGACGGCGCTGGAGAGAGAGATCGATTTCACGGCGGAAGTCTACCGAAATAAGAAGATCGATACGATCTACATCGGCGGGGGGACGCCGACGACGCTGGAGCCGGAGGAACTTGAGCGGCTGATCGGCAGGCTGGAGGAGGCGTTTGATCTGTCATGCTTAAAGGAGTTTACCGTGGAGGCAGGCAGGGCGGACAGCATCACGGCGGAGAAGCTGGCGGTGCTGAAGGCTCACGGCGTGACCAGGATATCCGTCAATCCCCAGACGATGAACGATGATACATTGCGGCTGATCGGCAGGCAGCACACGGTGGCGCAGGTAAAAGAAGCCTTCCATCTGGCAAGGCAGGCGGGATTTACGAATATCAATATGGATATGATACTGGGGCTGCCCGGAGAGCAGGCGGAGGATGTAACGGCGACGATAGAGGCGATCAGAGAGCTTTCACCGGATTCTTTGACGGTCCATTCCCTGGCGGTAAAGCGGGCGAGCCGTCTGCGGGAGTGGATAGAGGAGAACGGGATTTCCATGCTGCACAACACGGAGGAGACGATGCGGATCGCCGCGGACGGCGCGGAGGCGATGGGGATGAAACCCTATTATCTCTACCGGCAGAAGAATATGGCGGGGAATTTTGAGAATGTGGGGTACGCCAGGGAAGGGTGTTTTGGTATATATAATATATTGATTATGGAGGAGAAACAGACCATAGTTGCCTGTGGAGCCGGGACGATCAGCAAGCGGGTGTACCCGGACGGGCGGATCGAGAGACGGGAGAATGTGAAGGATGTGGGTCAGTATATTGAGAGAATTGGGGAGATGATTGAGAGAAAGCGGAAACTTCTTGAGGATTAAAAAGAGTTTTTGTTGTACATCAAAATAGGGTTAGTACATCAATTGTACATCAATTTTTTACCCAATGGTACTGAATAATACTTGATGATGTAGAGGAACAACCTAATATAGCGATTAAAGGACAATCTTATTGTAACGAGTAGGACTGTCCTTTTTTGTTAAACTGAATTGCTGACAATTCAGTTTGGTATCAGTGATGACATAAGAAGGAACATGTACAGTATCTATGATTTTAAGACAGTCTGTGTGAAAAACGGAAAATCTTCTGAAAAATTTTTATACGGGTGACAAAATAGAGAAGTTTTAGATAATGGAATGCTATACTTTGAACAGGCAAAAAGCCATACGATAGCTTGCAGGCTTCGCCGGCAAGCCTATTGTCACAAACAAAAGAAAAGAGGTATTGAAGATGAGAAAAAAATTATGGAGAGCGGCAGCTTTTTGTGTGTCCACTGTTTTGTGCATGAGCATGGCAGGATGTTCCGGAAAGGAAAATGAGCCGCCGGCTTCGCCGGATGTAGTCATAACAAATGAGAGTGACAATAACGAAGGGATTGAAACAGGCGGAGAAAGCGGCGGCAGCAATGAGGCAGAGGGCAGTCAGAAAGATACTGATAGTGCCGATGCGGGAAACAGTGGCGAAATTGCGGATAACAGCGAAGAAGGTATATTTTATGACGGGGCAAATCTGAGCGGGCGTGTTGTTGATTTTGCGGATACGGGTTTCACGATAACTCCCAGTACAGTGGTTATATACGAGGATGGCTCAATGGAGGGAGGTATTGCAGCTCCCGGCTATGAATCGGATGAAACGAATATAAACATAACCTATGCGGAGGATGTTGTCTTTCAGATCATCAATTTCAGTATGAGTTCGCAGGCGGAAACTTCGAGGGAGGACACCGATCAAAGCAGTATCGAGATAGACGCTGAGGTGAATATATTTGGCACTTGTCAGGATGAAAAACACTGGATTGCTGACAAAGTTGTAATTGAAAGGTGGCAGTA
>CAJUDM010000029.1:48154-53787 GCA_910584915.1 uncultured Lachnospiraceae bacterium | reverse complement strand
ATACAGGTAAATCCACGAGATTACAAATGCGGGGTCATTACATATTGTCTGTTACATTAAGTTGTCAAGTTGATGAAAAAAATCTTGACAGTTCTTCACGCTGATGCTATGATATCAGAGTATGCCGCATGGCGAGGCTGATGTGAATTTGTTCCTGTGAAAATGAATTCATATAGAAGATCTTCCGCGGAAGATTTTCAGACAAAGCTGCATGATATGCCGCCGAAGCCAGCGAGTAATGTAAACAGGAGGTACGGTATGTACGCAATTATTGCAACAGGTGGAAAGCAGTACAAGGTTTCCGAAGGTGACGTCATCCGCGTGGAAAAGCTGGATGTGGAAGAAGGAAGCTCTGTGACATTTGATCAGGTACTGGCAGTAAGCGATAACGGCATGAAGGTCGGCGCGGATGTGAAGAGCGCGACAGTGACCGGCACTGTTGAGAAACAGGGCAAGGGCAAAAAGATTATTGTTTACAAGTACAAGAGAAAATCCGGCTACCACAAGAAAAACGGTCACAGACAAGCATACACACAGGTTAAGATTGATAAGATCAACGGCTAACGTTTTATGACGACAGTGATTTTTCGCAAAACCGGGCAGGGAGAATACAGAGAACTTGAATGCAGAGGACATGCTGAATATGCGGAGAGCGGGGAGGATATCGTCTGCGCCGCGTTGTCTGTCCTTGTCATCAATACATTGAATTCTCTGGAAGAGTTATGCGGGCTGCCGATCAGGCCGGAGGAAGACGAAGAGAGTGGGCGGATAGCCTGCAGTTTTCCGGGAGGGCTGGACGAGAGGGCAGAGGTACTGTTGGATTCCCTGGCTCTGGGCTGTGTGAGTATTGAAAAGCAGTACGGGAAAAAGTATTGTAAAGTAAAATTTGAGGAGGTGTAAGACCATGATGAAATTGAACCTTCAGTTTTTTGCGCACAAGAAGGGTGTCGGTTCCACAAAGAACGGCAGAGATTCTGAATCCAAGAGGCTTGGCGCAAAGAGAGCGGACGGACAGTTTGTAAAAGCAGGTAATATTTTATACAGACAGCGTGGAACGAAGATCCATCCCGGCAACAACGTTGGGATCGGCGGAGATGATACATTATTTGCACTGGTAGACGGCGTTCTGAGATTCGAGAGAAAAGGAAGAGACAGAAAGCAGGCTTCCGTTTATCCGGTAGAGAGAAGCGATGATTAAAATCTCGTAATGCAGATGCGGCTTAAATGGATATGTGGGTATACCCGATTGAGCCCTGCAGGTAAGTCAGATAATAGGGGCTTCAAACGGCTGTTTGGAGTCCTTTTTCTTTTATTTTTGCGTCCGGAATACTTTCCTGAACGCAATACAGGAGTTAACAGGCAGGAAAATATATGTTTGCAGACAGAGCAAAAATTTTTGTGAAAAGCGGCAGGGGCGGAGACGGACATGTCTCCTTCCGGCGTGAGAAATATGTGCCAAACGGCGGACCGGATGGCGGGGATGGCGGAAACGGAGGCAGTGTAGTATTCGTTGTGGATGACGGATTGAATACGCTGACAGATTTTCGGCATATTCGGAAATACTGCGCTGAAAACGGCGAAGAGGGCGGTAAGAAGAACTGCCATGGAAAGAACGGGAAGGATATCATTATCAAAGTGCCTGCCGGAACCGTTATCAAAGAGGCTGTGAGCGGAAAGGTGATCACGGATATGTCCGGCGATAATACCCGCTTTACGCTGCTCACGGGAGGCAGGGGAGGCAACGGAAATCAGCACTACGCGACGTCCACAATGCAGGCGCCGAAATATGCCCAGCCGGGGCAGCCGTCAAAGGAGCTGGAACTTTTGCTGGAACTTAAGGTGATCGCCGATGTGGGGCTTGTGGGATTTCCAAATGTGGGAAAATCCACATTTCTCTCAAGAGTGACGAACGCAAAACCAAAGATAGCAAACTATCATTTTACGACGTTAAATCCTAATCTGGGCGTCGTGGATCTGGATGGGGACGGTTTCGTGATCGCGGATATCCCGGGACTGATCGAAGGGGCGTCCGAAGGGATAGGGCTGGGACATGAGTTTTTGCGCCATATCGAGCGGACAAAAATGCTGATCCATATTGTGGATGCGGCATCCACGGAAGGCAGGGATCCCATAGAAGATATCTATGTGATCAACAGGGAACTGGAGAATTATCAGGCGGATATCGCCGGGCGTCCTCAGATCATTGCCGCCAATAAGATAGACTGTATTTTTGACGGGGAGGATCCGGTGGAAAAGATCAGGGCTGAGTTCGAGCCGAAGGGTATTCCGGTCTATGCGATCTCCGCGGTGACCGGGGATGGCGTAAAAGAGCTGCTCTACGCGGTGAAAAACCGTCTTGCTGACATAAAGGAGAAACCTGTTATTTTCGAACAGGAATACGATCCTGAGGCAGTGCTTCGTCAGAGGGATGAGCCTCATACCGTCACTTACGATGCGGAGAAAGATGAGTATGTTGTGGAAGGCCCAAGGATTGAGAAAATGTTGGGATACACCAATCTGGAATCGGAAAAGGGCTTTGCCTTTTTCCAGAGATTTTTGCGGGAAAACGGTATTTTGGAGGAATTGAAGGAACTGGGAATCAAGGAGGGGGATACTGTCAGACTGTATGGGCTTTCCTTTGATTATTACCCTGAGTGAACTCTCTGCAGCGGGCTATGGGGAGTGCCATCCTCGCCGCCTCCCGATGAACAGAGGTATTGTGAAGATTTTATGGAGAATAAAAATATGACAAGTAAACAAAGAGCTTATTTAAAAGGGCTTGCAATGACATTGGAACCGAGTTTTCAGCTCGGAAAAGCATCCCTGACGCCGGAATATACGGAATCGATCCTGGAGGGGTTTCACAAAAAAGAACTGATCAAAATCAGTGTGCTGAAGAACTGTATGGATGATCCGCGGGAGGTTGCGGAGATGCTGGCGGAGCGCACACATTCCGAGGTTGTACAGGTCATCGGAAAGAAGATTGTTTTATATAAGGAAAACAAAGATCATAAAAAGATCGAACTGCCAAAGTGAAATAACAGACAGCGAGTTGTGTGACATCTTAGCTTGAAAATACAGCAGGCTGTGGAGTACTTGTTGTCGCGGCATTTGTCAATATGTCACGCCGCCCTCGGCTGGCATTCAGTACGGCACTTGACTCATTGCCCGCGGGAGTAAAAACGGTTATGAGAAGGAGGGAGGTATCATTATGAAAAAAGTAGGTATTCTCGGCGGCACATTCAATCCTGTGCATATGGCGCATCTGATCATTGCGGAGATCGCACAGGAGGAGGCGGGATTAGATGAAGTCCTGTTTGTGCCGACGGGCTGTTCCTATTTAAAGGATGCGTCGGAT
The DNA here is from genome assembly GCA_910584915.1 of uncultured Lachnospiraceae bacterium. Lineage (GTDB taxonomy): Bacteria > Bacillota > Clostridia > Lachnospirales > Lachnospiraceae > 1XD8-76. Next base: position 50,429 of record CAJUDM010000029.1, on the reverse strand, counting down.
ATTCTTCCGGCAAAGGACAGGATCCGTATGACGGGGCTCGCAATTGAGGATAATCCGAATTTTGCCCTTTCCACTATTGAGACAGACAGGGAGGGAAATTCCTATACCTGTGATACGCTCAGGGAACTCAAAGAGCGTTATCCCGACAATGAGTATTATCTGATCGTAGGTGCAGACAATCTTTTTACGATGGAAGAGTGGAAGGACCATGAGACTGTCTTTCAGAATGCAAAGATTCTGGCTGCGGTGCGGGGCAGTAAAAAGTACGGGGATATGGAGGAAAAGACAGCAGAATTAAAGGAAAAATACAATGCCGATATCAGACTGCTCCATGTCAGACATGTGGATATCTCATCATCCATGATACGGGAGAAAATAGCTGAGGGACGTTCCATACGCTATATGCTGCCGGAAAAGGTGCGGGAATATATTATCAGAAACCATCTCTATGAGAAAAAAGATACGCAGGAGCAGTAAGGCTGTATGGGAAGAGAGGATATTGCAAAGCTAAGAGCACAGGTAAAAAAGGCGCAGGACAAAAAGCGTTTTGAACATACGTTGGGCGTCACTTATACGGCGGCGTGCCTTGCGATGTGCTATGATATCGATACAGAGCGGGCTGAGATTGCAGGACTTTTGCATGACTGCGCGAAATGCCTGAGCAATGACAAGAAAGTCAGTCTTTGTAAAAAGCAATCTATCGAGATAAATCTGACGGAAGCAAAAAATCCGTTTTTGCTTCATGCGAAGGCAGGAGCTTATCTGGCGGAGCATAAGTACGGTGTGCGGGATGAGGATATCTTAAATGCGGTCCGGTATCACACGACCGGGAGGCCGGGGATGAGTACGTTGGAGAAGATCGTGTTTATTGCGGATTATATCGAACCGGGCAGAAATCATTCCGGAAGGCTTCCGGAACTGCGGCGGTTGGCATTTCAGGATCTGGATAAGGTTCTGGTGGAGATTCTGAAAGATACGCTTCGATATCTGAGGGGAACAGGGAATGAGATCGATCCGATGACACAGAGAACATATGATCATTACAGAAAGTATCTGGAAGGGAATTAACCGGGCCGGTCATACGGAAGCGGTTTTCAGGTTATTTACAGATAAAAGAGAAGGGAGAACCTATGGAAGCAAAAGAGATGGCAAAACTAGCGATAAGAGCGCTGGAAGACAAGAAGGCGGAAGACATAAAAGTAATAGATATCAGCGATATCTCCACGATCGCAGACTATTTTATCATAGCTAACGGTAAGAATCGAAGCCAGATACAGGCGTTGTGTGATAATGTGGATGAGACGCTTGGGAGGGCCGGCGTTGTGATGAAACAGACCGAAGGGTATAAGAGCGCAAATTGGATATTAATGGATTACGGTGATATCATCGTGCATATCTTTGATGCGGAAAACAGGCTGTTTTACGATCTGGAGAGGATCTGGCGTGACGGAAAGGAAATAGATGCAGGCGGGCTTTGATAAGCCCGCTGCTTCATTTCATAGGAAATCTCATCGGACTTCTTTGTTCATTATAATATCCGGAAGACACCGAATACTTTTCCCAGAATAGTACAGTTACTGACAATAATTGGTTCAAGGGAGTCGTTTTCCGGCTGCAAACGGATATGATCATTTTCTTTATAAAAAGTCTTGACTGTGGCAGAATCATCAACCAACGCCACTACGATATCACCGTTGGATGCGGAATTACAGCACTTCACAAAAATCTGATCGCCGTCAAAGATACCGGCATTGATCATGGAATCTCCCTTAACTTTTAAAACAAAGGATTCTCCACCAGGAACATACTCGGCGGGAATGGGGAAATAGCTGTCGATGTTCTGCTGGGCGAGAATGGGCTGACCGGCAGCTACGGTCCCGACAACCGGAAGGGAAACCATTTCCTTTCTCACCATCTGGAAACTGTCATCACAGATCTCAATAGCGCGGGGCTTGGTCGGATCACGCTCGATCAGCCCGAGTTTTTCAAGAGTTGCCAGATGGGCGTGGACTGAAGATGTGGATTTTAAATGTACCGCCTGGCAGATCTCCCGCACAGTAGGCGGGTAGCCCTTTGCCAGGATTTCTGCTTTCATATATTCTAAAATTTCTTCCTGCTTTGCAGTGAGTTTTCCTTTTGCCATGATCATCCTCATTTCTTTACATCTTTTCTGATAATTTTTAAGTCACAGGTATTGCCCGGATCCATGCCGGCAGTTCATCCGCAGTGCAGGCTCGAAAAACCTGCGGTTTTCCTCGCTCACGGGCTGTCGCCC
>CAJUDM010000029.1:0-48054 GCA_910584915.1 uncultured Lachnospiraceae bacterium | reverse complement strand
AAAAAGCCGGATAAAAATCTGCTTATGTGCAAGCACAACGCATCTTTTTATCAGTATTCTCCGCAGTGCAGGCTCGAAAAACCTGCGGTTTTCCTCGCTCACGGGCTGTCGCCCTATGGAAAAAGCCGGATAAAAATCTGCTTATGTGCAAGCACAACGCATCTTTTTATCAGTCTTTTTCCGCACTGCTCATTGCCTTCATGGACATTATATCATATTGTTGTGGTAAAAGCAAACATATATTCCGAACGAATGTTTGAAAATATGTTGACAAACACACGTTCGCGTGATAATCTGAAAGAGAACAAGTGTTCAGAATGAATGTTTGGAGGAAGAGTCCGATTTATGGGACAGATGATATAGTACACTGTGAATATAAAAACTGTGGCAAACCGGACAGTAAAAAAGAACCCGCAGTCCTGCAGAAACAGGGATAAACTATAACACAGGAGCGAGGTAAAAGGAGTCAGTTATGAACGGTATGGCGATGAGAAATAAAAACGGTACGTTACCGGTCAGCAAGTGGGATGTGAGGATTCAGGCGAATAAGAGAAGAAGAAATGCAGAGATCAGAAGAAATTTTTTCCTGCTGGTCCTGGCAGTATTTTTTATCGGTATTGTTATTTTTGGAGTAAACAGTATGATCTCCGAAGCGGGGACGGCGGGAGAGGAGAATCTTTCCTTTAAATATTACAAAAATGTCTGTATCGGACAGGGAGAATCCCTGACATCACTTGCCAGAACCTATGCGGATGAAGAGCATTATGAAAATCATGATTCCTATATACGGGAAGTGGTATATATGAATCATCTGGAGGACGCCGACAATATCTGTGCCGGGACGTATCTGATCATTCCTTACTATTCCAATATTTTGAAATAAGGCTGCCGTAATCCCGCCAATTTCAGATAATGGGTAGTTCACATGGCAATCAGGATATCAGTAAATGTCCTGATAAAGAGCGTAACCGTTGCGGCCGTTTTCCTTTACATGGTACAGCGCCTTATCCGCCATGGTGTAGAGCCCTTCTGTAAATCCCTGGTCAGAGAAGACGGCGCCGATACTGAGTGTGATGCGGGGCAGGCTGTCATTTTCATCCGAAAGAAATTTATTGATAAGACTGATTTTCTGATCGATAACGGATCGTTGCTCCAATGTGATATTTGTCATAACGACAGCAAATTCATCCCCGCCGATCCGCATAACGAAATCCTGCGAACGGAAACTTTTCTGCAGAGTCTTTGCAACTTTGATCAAAACCTGATCGCCTGTCTTATGCCCGTATGTATCATTAACTCCTTTAAAATAGTCTATATCGATCAGAAAGAGTGTAAGAGGAGTATTTCCTTTTAAGATCTGCTGAAGGTGTTCGAAGGTTGAACGGTTGGCGAGTCCGGTCAGAGGGTCGTGCTCCGCTTTATGGCGCAGCATGGATTCATTTGCTTTATTCAGGTTGTAGATGTCATTGTAAGTCAGGGCAAGATATTTAAATTCATAGGAGCCAAGGATGGACAGCATCTTTTCTTCCTTGATACAGTTCACATATATTTTTAACGGTTTGACAATCAGGACAAGTATCATAATAAATGTGGCAATATTGAGGAGAAACAGGATACTGATATAAACGCGCTGGATGGAAAGAGAATGCTCCATAGCGGTAATACTGATATCCTGTGCTTTCAGAGTATCTGATATGATGGAGTCCAGACAGGAGGATGTATTTTCCCTGATTCGTTCTTTCGCGGAAAGATATTGAGAGTCGAAGACCAGAGCCTGCGCTTTTTGCAGCTTTGCTTCGGCGGACAGAGCAGCGTCTTCCGGAGTCAATGCAGTGTTCTTTATGACATCAGGAAGGATATCAGTGTCCTGACCGGATGTTTCCCCGACAAGCCTCATGGCATAGAGTTCTGATACGGTAAGGTCATTGGACTCATCGAGGGCGTGCTGAAGATAAGACAGGGATTCCTCTCCGATACAGTTGGCGTTCTGCAGATTTTCCAGAGAGTGCTCCCTGCGTTTTGTCACATAGAGTTCTTCTATATAGGCATTCATATATTCGGGTTCTCTCGTTATGACATAGAGGCGGACCTGTTCTGTGAGATAATCGGAAGCGGTTTCCAACTCGTTTGCATCCTGACTGCAGACAGTAAAATCGTTGATATTCTGAGTCAGCGTATTATAACGGACGGATACCTGGATCGTGATATATAAAATGAAAATATAAAAAATGCAGGATACCGCGATCATAAAATAGTTTACAGTCTGTATCCGGATGCCCTTGATATTTTTTGTCTGTTGTTCATTATTGTTCGTATTCATGATCTGCCACCGATACCCTTTTTATATAGTAATGACTGATATGCTAAATTCAGAAAACAAATTTTGCCAATCTGTGTATAATTATAATTTATGAATGATGATTATGCAAGAAAAATGAAGATATATAAAGCAATTAATAAACCATAGTAAAAAAAAATTTTTGTGCTATAATGAGACAGTGACAGATATCTGATCTGAAATGGGGGGAGGAAAATGATGCGGCATGAAATGTCCTATGAGGAAAAGTACAAAATGATGATAGAGACTCCGGTAGATAAACTGATACCGCGCCTTGCAGTGCCGACGATCATCAGTATGCTGATCACATCTATCTACAATATGGCGGACACTTTCTTTGTGAGCCAGTTGAGCACAGCCGCTTCGGGCGCAGTGGGCGTAAATTTTTCTCTGATGGCGATGATACAGGCGATAGGTTTTACACTTGGCATGGGAAGTGGAAATTACATGTCCCGTATGTTGGGGGAGAAGAAGCAGGAAAAGGCGCAGAGAGCCTGTTCTACAGCAGTTTATACGGCGTTTGCCTGCGGACTTTTGCTGGCGGTGTCCGGTATATGGAATATTGACTCTATGGTGAGGATGCTCGGGGCGACGGAGACGATAGCGCCATATGCCAGGGACTACGGGAAATATATTTTGATCGCAGCCCCTTACATGACAGTCTCCTTTGTATTTAATAATCACCTGCGTGCTCAGGGGAATGCCGCCCTCTCTATGCTCGGCATTACAACAGGCGGCGTGCTGAATGTGATCCTGGATCCGCTTTTGATCTTTCATTTTGAAATGGGAATATCCGGCGCGGCGATCGCAACGATCTTCAGTCAGTTTATCAGTTTTTTGATCCTGCTCTTTTTGGTGGTCCGGTCGGGCAATGTCTTGAAACCCCATCCGAAATTTTTCACGATGAGGGGGTGGGTGTATAAAGAAATACTTTCTGCAGGTATGCCGACACTGGGACGCCAGGGGCTTGCAAGCGCAGCTTCGGTGCTTTTAAATGTGGCAGCTGCGGCGTTTGGAGATGCGGCAGTGGCGGCAATGTCCATCGTGACGAGGATCATGATGTTTATCAATTCGGCATTGATCGGGTTTGGACAGGGCTTTCAGCCGGTGTGCGGTTTCAATTTCGGCGCAAAAAAATATGACCGTGTACTGGAAGCCTATTATTTCTGTAGAAGGGTTGCGTTTATTTTTCTGTTCTCTATGGCAATCTTCATGTTTTCCGTGTCCACACCGATCATGCGGCTGTTCAGAAAGGAAGATGCGGAGGTTGTGCGGATCGGGGCATTGGCATTGAAACTGCAGTGCATTATGCTTCCTTCACAGGCATTCACGATCATCGGTAATATGTTGACACAGTCCATCGGCTACAGTTTTCGTGCCACTCTCACAGCAATCGGAAAACAGGGGCTGTTTTTCATTCCAGCCATACTGATACTCCCGGGAATTTTGGGCATATGGGGGTTACAGCTGGCACAGCCCGTGGCGGATTTCCTGACATTTGTCTTGACGCAGGCCATTGTGGTGATGGTGGCAAAAGAACTTAAGACAATGAACCGGGAGATAGTAAATGAGCCGCAGGAAGGGGAAGGATGAAGATTTATTTTGCTCCGCTGGAGGGGATAACCGGATATGTATACAGAAATGCGTTTCACAGCTTTTATACGGGAGCAGATAAATATTTTATACCTTTTATATCCCCGAATCAGAACAGGGTACTGAGTCCCAGGGAGATCAGGGATATACTGCCGGCACACAATCAGGGGATGTATGCAGTGCCCCAGATTCTGACAAACCGGGCGGAATATTTTTTGTGGACAGCTGAGGAACTCGAGGAGAAGTATGGCTATCAGGAGGTGAACCTGAATCTGGGCTGTCCCTCCCGCACCGTGGTATCCAAGGGAAAAGGAGCCGGGTTTCTGGCAAAGCCGGAAGAACTGGATGCTTTTTTCAGGGAGGTATTTGAAAATATCAGAATAAAAGTATCGGTGAAAACAAGGGCTGGCATGGACAGTCCAAATGAATTTTACCATCTGATGGAAATTTTTAATAAATATCCGATCCATGAACTGATCATTCATCCGCGTATACAGAAGGATTATTATAATAATACGCCTGAACTAAAAGTGTTTTCGCACGCAGTGTCGGAGAGCAGGATCCCTCTGTGCTATAACGGAGATATTTTTACGCCGGAGGATTACAGGATGCTGAAAACAAAATTTCCGGAGACGGACAGGATCATGCTTGGGCGGGGACTTTTGATGAACCCGGCGCTGGCGGAAGAGATAAAAGAGGAGGTAAAAGCCGAAGCAGGTCCTGAAATAAACATTGAAACGGATGCCGGAGAAAGAACGGATCTGAAAAGGCTGAAAGCCTTTCATGACCGTTTGTATCATGATTACAGTCTGGTGATGTCCGGCGACAGGAATGTGCTGTTTAAAATGAAAGAGTTCTGGGCTTATGCGGGAAATCTGTTTCCAGAGAGGGAGAAACTTTTGAAAAGGATAAAGAAGGCTTCAAGGCTGTGCGATTATGAGCAGATGGTGAGGGAATTGCTGGCAATATAGTGAAACCGACTTATGGAGTTAAAATGGGATATCATATTTTATTTGTGGAGGATGATAATACAATAGCAGCCGGTCTGATATACGCTATGGAGAATGAAGGCTATATTGTTACATATTGCAGCGAAGCTGCCACAGCACTGAAAAAATCGAAGGAACTTCGCTTTGATCTCGCTCTGCTCGATATGCAGCTTCCGGACGGCACCGGAAGAGATATCGCCAGAGTGTTTGGAAGCCGGGGTATTCCTGTCATCTATCTGACGATCGTGGATGATGAGGATGAGATTGTACGGTCCCTTGAAGGAGAAGCTGTCGATTATATAACGAAACCTTTTAGACTGCGGGAGCTGCTGGTGCGGATAAAAAGAAGCCTTCCGGAAAAAAAGGAGGCATCAGATATCTTAAGGATCGGCGGGGCGGTTATCGATACGGAAGCCGGAAAAGTATATGTGGGAGAGATGCCTGTCACATTGACAGCTTTGGAATACCGGCTGTTATTGATCTTTGCGGAAAATCCGTCTATTTTACTGACAAGGGAACAGCTTCTGGAGAGGATCTGGGATATCAGCGGAGATTTTGTGGAAGATAATACACTGACTGTGTATGTAAAACGATTGAGGCAGAAGCTTGGGGACGCGGTTCATATCACGACAGTCAGGGGGATCGGTTATCGTGTTGATTAGGAAAAAAGAAATTTCAGAGCTCTCAGAAGGAATCCGAAGTGTGATGGAGGGACAGCCCTTTGATCCCCGTGATAACAGGGAAGGAGCCTTCAGTATTTTGAAAAATGATATCTACACATTGATCCATCTGGAACAGGAACGAAGGTGCGCTGCGGTGGAGGAGAAAGAACGTCTGGCAGAATACCTCTCTGACATATCCCACCAATTGAAAACGCCTATCACATCCATGCTTCTGATGACGGAACTGATATCGAAAGCCCCCGAGGATAAACAGAAGGAGTTTCTTCTGTGTATGAAAAAAGAGGTCAGGCATATGGAATGGCTGGTAACGGCTCTTTTGAAGATGGCGAAGCTTGATTCGGCAGTGGTTTCCTTGCACCCGGAGGATGTCCGTGTCCAGGAGCTGTTAAATGAGGCTATGAAATCGATGGAGGTTTTGCTGGATATCAGAAACCAGAGAGTGGCATTGCGGAGGGATCTCTGTCTGCTTTGTGACAGAAAGTGGACGACAGAAGCGTTGATCAATCTGTTGAAAAATGCCTCGGAGTGTTCTAAAGAGGACAGTGAGATCGTTGTAGAGAGCGGCGAAAATCCGATTTATCGCTGGATATCCGTTACAGATACAGGAGAGGGTTTGTCAAAGGAGCAGCTTTCCGGTTTGTTCCGCCGTTATGAAAGTTCCGGAAAAGAGAATGGATACGGGATCGGCCTGCCCCTTGCCCTTTCGATCATGCGGGCTCAGAACGGGGAGATTGAGGTATTGCCGGGGGGAAGGGGTACGGGTGCAACATTTATAATGAAATTTTATAAATAGTCACCGGACAGTCACTTTTCTCATTTATATTTATACTGACAGGCAATGAGATTTCTCCATAACGCCGACTTGCAGGTATTGTCACTTCAGGCGATATGGAAAATTTTATCGCTCGTCAGTACAAGATGAAAATGAAACGATGAGAAAAGAGGGTTGGTATGGCAATTTTGGAAGTAAAGGAACTGACAAAGATTTACGGGAGCGGCGATAATCGGGTGACAGCCCTTGACCGTGTCAGTTTTCAGGTGAAAAAGGGTGAATTTGTCGCCATTGTAGGCGCATCAGGTTCCGGAAAATCTACGCTTATGAATCTGATCGGCGGCATAGACCGCCCCACATCCGGCAGTGTTGTCATTGATGAAAAAGAAATTTTTGATATGAGCGAAAGTGAACTGGCTATTTTCAGGCGAAGAAACATTGGCATCGTTTATCAATTCTATAACCTGATCCCCAATCTGACAGTGGATGAGAATATTATGCTTCCCTGTCTGCTGGATAATCGGAAGCCGAATATCGAGAGCCTGGAGAGAATCGTGGAAATGACAGGATTGTCCAACCGAAGGAAGCATCTTCCCGGCGAATTATCAGGGGGACAGCAGCAGAGAGTGTCTGTGGGCAGGGCACTGATCAATGATCCGGCATTTGTTTTAGCGGATGAACCCACCGGAAATCTGGACAGCAAGTCGGGAAAGGAAATTATCAATCTGCTCATGGCGGCGAACCGAAAATCGAAACAGACATTGATCCTGATCACTCATGACGAAAATATTGCGCTGTTGGCTGATCGGATCATCACAATAAGTGATGGCAGAATTTTGAGAGATGAGGTGATGCGGGCATGAATGTTCTGGGCAGACTGGCGCTCAGCCAGATCAAACGGAAGAGAATGCGGACGGTGATGGCGGTTCTGGCAATCGTGTTATCTTCCTCGTTGTTGACAGGAGTTGTTAATTTTGCGGCAAGCGGCAACAGAATGCTGGTGGATTTTCTGGGGAAAGATTACGGGATGTATGGGGGAGCCTATACATTATTGCTTTTTATTCCCGCTCTGATCTTGGGAATGCTGATCGTTGCCATGTCGGTGATCGTTATCTCCAATGTTTTTCGGATGAGCGCAAATGAACGGATCTCAGAGTTCGGCACATTAAAATGTGTCGGGGCGACGGGAAAACAGATTTATAAGACGATTATGTATGAAGGCGCCTTTTTGTGTGCCGCGGCAGTTCCGGCAGGGATTATACTCGGGTATTTACTGAGTTTTTCAGGAATCGGGGTGGCGAACAGCTATATGGATGAATTGAATGTGCTGACACGCGCCATGATGATGTCAGTCAGATTTGATCTTTCCTTTGTCTTTTCTCCGGCGGCGTTATTGGTGTCAGTCGTAATTTCTGTGGGGACGGTGTTCTTTTCTGTTATGTTCCCGGCAAAAAAAGCAATGAAAATGTCTGCTCTTCAGTGTCTGAAAGACAATACGGACGGTAACCGGACGGCAGGATGCAGGCGGACAAAATACAGGATCGACGGGAGGAGAGGGGCAGCATACCAGCTCGCCCGCAAAAATACAGCTTCCGGCGATAAGAAAATGAAGTCTGCGGTAACGGCATTTTCACTCAGCATTGTCCTGTTTGTCACGATGAGCGGACTGAAAGAGATCGCAGATGGTGTGATGGAGTATATTTCCATAGATTATGGATACAGTGTCATGGCAGATTATACGTCAAATTATGACCGCAGGATAAATCCTGTGACAGGACGGGCAGAATATGGTTATGTGCAGACGATCGACAGGGAACTGGCAGGGAAGATCACAGAAGAACTGACGGCATATGGCGATACGGAGGTTTACGGTATGGGCCAGGACTATTTTACCTATGATGTCTTTTTGGAGAGAGACGGGATAACGGAGGAGATGAGAGAGGCGTGGGATTATCAGTCTGCCGGGGAAAAGCCGGAAAACGGGGAGGAAACAGGACGATCCGGAACCGGAGCATCTTCCCTGGAATCTTTCGGACAGGAAGAACCGGAGTATGAACTGCCTGTGGAAATTATTTTGATCGACGAGAAGCACTATGGAGAGATATGCAGGCAGGCAGAGGTGGAGTACGGCAGTACGATACTGCTCAACGATTACAAATACAATGACCATGGAACAGAAAGGCATATAGCCGCATTGCCTGCATCAACCACTTCCCTGCAGCTGGAAAAGGCGGACGGGACAGTGAAAAGTGTCCGGATAGATGCTGTTCTGACAGAGGAAGACGCACCGGAGGAATTGAATTATCCGAATGTAAAGCCGGTCCGTCTGATCGTGCCGGATGCGGAAGTGAGAGGCTATACCTGGATGGCTTCGCCGGAAGATGAGGAAGGTTACATGGCGTATGCGAAGGAGGTACTGGAAAAGTATTTTCCGCAGAACGGCAGAGAGTACGGTGAGGCCGGCTTTGTAAGCCGTGTATTCGGATCACAGGATTTTGCAAAGATCATGAATATTGCGGTCATCCTCGCTTTCTTTTTTCTGTATGCCTTTGTCCTTCTGTTGGGGATGATCGGTATGATAAATGTGATGAGCACAGAAATGTTCCAGGTGAAGATGCGGGCGAGAGAATTTGCCGTGCTTAAAAGCATTGGCATGACCCAGGACGATTTACAGAGGATGTTAAATCTGGAAAGTGTCCTCTGCGCGGGAAAGGCGCTTGTGGCGGGAGTGCCGGCGGGCACAGCCCTGACATTGCTGATGAAATATTGCACACAGAAGATATTGCCGGTTCCTTTTCAGATGCCCTGGGGAACGATAGCGGGGGTGATTTTTGTGTCTCTTGCGCTGATGTGGGGAACGATGCGGGTATCGCTGCATACCCTGAAAAACCAGAGCCTGATCGAAACGATCCGGATGTAGGCTGAAAGGATGGGAATAGACAGTATGAAACGTTTGCTCAGAAAAACGGATGCTTTATTGCAACAGTGAAGCCGGAAGGTGGAACTGTGGCCTTACGAGAAGGGTGCAATATTTCGTTGGCAGGATAATACAGGATTTCGCTGGAGTGTTATAAGAATAATGCAGGATTTCACTTGACACAGGACATTGGCAATGTTAATATAAATTGAATGGTATTAATATATAATACCAATATAGAAGGAATGGCAGGTTGGACAGAAAATCCTGTGGCATATAGAACAGGATGAAAAAGGCGGAGGTACGGTTTGGTGGCGGAAACAGGCGGCAGGGTAACAGGGGAGGAAAAGTATCTGAAGATCTTCCAGAAAGGTTTTAATTATTCTCAGGACGGGATGGGAAATCGTCTGATCCTGCACCTTCAGGGATGCAATATGAGATGTCCGTGGTGCTCCAACCCGGAAGGGATGCCGCCCGACGGGGTGCTGATGACAGAAAAAGAGTGGCTTGATGAGAGCTGCTGTCCGAAGGGCGCCGTGCGGGATGGAAAACTTGACAGAAGTGTGTGCGGGACGTGCGAGGGCAGAGAGTGTGTCCGAGAGCGCAGACAGAAGGGGATCAGGCTTTCCTGTCAGGTCTGTTCTGTGGAGGAACTGGCAGAAGAGTGCATCCGTTCCAAACCGATGTTTTTCGGCGGCGGCGGGGTGACGCTCACAGGCGGTGAGATCGGAATGCAGTTTGAGGCGGCGAAGGAACTTTTGCGAAGGCTTGGCGAGGTTAGTATACACCGGGCGATAGAGAGCAATGGAAGCCATCCGCAGATGGAAGAACTGGTGCCGCTTGTGGACCAGTGGATCATGGATGTAAAGCATTATGATGATGAGGTACATAAAAAATGGACCGGCATTTCCAACCGGCATACGATAGAAAATCTGGAAAAGGTTTCCGCTGCGCATCAGGACGTACTGATCAGAGTGCCGTTGATCCCGGGATTTAATGATGCGCTGGAAGATGCGGAGGGCTTCGCAGGGCTGTTCGAGGAAAAGATAAAGGGAACACATACGAAGGTAGAGTTTCTTATTTATCACGAGTTCGGCAGAGGAAAATGGGAACAGTGCGGAAAGAGTTATCTGATGCCGGCCGGGCGCATTGCGCCGGGGCGCGCAGAGTATTTTGAAAAGATTCTGACCAGTAGGGGAATTACCTGTGTCAGGACATAGAACTTGAATATTCCTATGGCGGACGGCAGGAGTATCCGTCATATCAAATGATACTGTAACTGTAAACGTACACGGCAGGCATATTGCGAAAGGAGAGCAGCATGAAAATCGAGACAATTTATTCGGCGGAGGAGATCACCGGACTGGCGAAGGAACGGTTCAGAGAGGAGCGGTCCCTCGATCATTTGACAGGATGGTTTCTCGCCAGGGAGATCGCCATGGAGTGCGATGAGAAATTTAAGGAGGATCCTGACTGTATCCGCATCGGGAAAACACTGGTGGAGGTGATGAAGCGGATTCCGCTGACGCTGGGGGAGTATCATCTGTTTGCGGGAACCCAGGATGATGCGTTTGCCCGTTCCTACGCTTTGATCAACCCTTCCTTTGAGGTGAAATCTTTTGAGGGGTACTGTGATCCGGTGGCGGTATTCGGGGATATCGATCCCATCGGCGATATTACGGCGGAACGGATCGACCGTGTGAAAGAGTATTATTCCAAAAATGATTTTGCAGAGAAGCTGATGGGCGCTTACACGCCGGCGGAACCTTTTACGGAAGAAGTTATTTTCTTTATGGAGCAGGTGACAGGACATGTGATCCCGGATGTGAAGGGATACCTGAAAAAGGGTGCGCTCGGGATTCGTGCAGAGATCGAAGAAAGGCAAAGAGAGACGGATGATGCTGCAAAGAAGGAATACTATGAGGCGATGAAGTATGCTGTGGACGCGATGCTTGTCCTGGCGGGCAGATATGCGGGGATGGCACGCGATAAGGCGGCTGCGGGCAGTGGAAAGGCGAAAGAACGCTATGAGCTGATGGCGGAGACATTAGAAAAAGTGCCAGCCCATGGAGCGGAAAATCTCTATGAGGCAATTCAGGCGTTTATTCTGATCTGGCAGACCATGACAGTGGAGCAGACACCGAATCCCTTTGCCATGTCTGTGGGAAATGCCGACCGTATCTTTGAGCCTTACCGGGCTATGGAGGAGACAGACCGGGATATGGCGGCGGCATTGTTAAAACATCTGCTGGTGTTCTTCAATGTGGCGGACAGAAGCTGGGCAATCTCCCAGAATCTGATTATCGGCGGGAAGGATCTCGCGGGAAACGATCTGACCAATGCGACATCTTACGCTCTGTTTGACGCCTATTATGATATGAACCTGCCGCAGCCCATCCTCTCGGTGAAGCTTCATCAGAATACGCCGGATGAGTTGTACAGAGAGATGGGGAGATTTTTCTTTACGCCCGGCGTGCTGACGCCCTCTCTGTTCAATGATGATGCACTGTTTGAGATATTGAGACAGCATGGTATCGACGAGGAAGATCTGGAGAACTATTCGGTGGCGGGCTGTCAGGAGCCTCTGATCATGGGGAAGGACAACGGAAATACCACGAATTCCTGGCTGAATCTCCCCAAAGTTCTGGAACTGGTTTTACAGGATGGAAAATCGGAGATATCCGGGAAACAGCTGGGAAAAACCTGGAAAGAGCTGGGATATGAGAACAGTCTGGACGTCCTGAAAAATATCCGTGAGATTTATTATAAGGAATTAAACCGCTATGTGGATGAGATGGCTAAGGCGGCGAACGCGGCATCCTGTGCGCTCAGCCTGTATCAGGTACCGTTTTTATCTTCCATGATGGGCGGCATTGAATCCGGTATTGACATGCGGGATGTGAATCGTCAGGGAACAAAGTACAACGGGAGCGGCTGTCTGATCCATGGGGCTGCCGTTTTAGCGGATTCCTTTATCGCAATCGATACATTGCTCGAGGAGAGGCCCGGGGATGCGGACCGGATGCTCCTCGCGCTCCGCACAAATTTTGAGCAGGATGAGGAGATGCGCCAGTATCTGCTTGGATGTGACAAATTCGGCAATAATATAGCGAAAGTAGATGCGGAGGCAGCCGATGTGGTGAGAAAAGCGGCGGACATTGTGACATCCAGAAAAAATTATCTGGGCAATCCCTTCCGGGCGGATTTTGCCACACCTTCCACCCATCTGATGTACGGTTATTGGGTGGGGGCAACGCCGGACGGCAGAAAGGCGAGAGAGATGTTAAATTACGGCGTGGATCCGCTGTTCGGAGACGCCTCCGGCGGCCTCGGTATGCGCATGCTCTCCAACAGGAATCTGCCGTTTGAGCTGATGAACGGCGGATGCGCCTCCCATTTCGGCATCAATCCCGCCTACTTTAGGGGCGAGACCATGGAGGAGAAGGGACTGGAGTTTAAAACTAAAATTTTTGAACCATTGTTCTTTAATAGTTACGACAGGGAGATGGTATCGCCGTTCTATCTCTATGTCAATGTGACGACGCCGGAAATGCTCAGGAAAGTGTTGAAAGATCCGAAAAAATATGCGCCCAGCGGTGTGTATATCGTCCGCATCCACGGCACATTCGTAAATTTCCTGGATCTTTCCCCGGAAATTCAGGAGGATATCATCAAGAGGTTAGACCCGGCGTCCACAGCGATGAGCGCGTAAATTTATGGAAGGCGGTTGCTGCCCGCTCTGCGGGCAGTCCTATGTCAGGCAAGGGCTGTTCATTGGCGGCGGAATTGTCAAAAAGCAAATGGATTTGAGGGAGAATATGGCAGAGATACGTCAGGAGACAGCGAATCTTTATCGAGATGTCAGGGAGCGGATCTGCAGATCGATCTTTATCGGGGAATACGGTGAGGGCGATCTGATCCCGCCGGAGCGGAAGCTGGCAGAGGAACTGGATGTCAGCAGGGTGACGGTCAGGAAAGCGCTTGATATGTTGGAGAGGGAGCGCATCATTGCGAGAACACAGGGAAGCGGAACAAGGGTTTCCCTGTATTACGGACCGAGGGACGGCAGTATGGATATCATTACAGTGACGGCACCCGCGCAGAATGAGTTTTTTGCCAGAATGATCGATGCGGTACAGACGAGGGCGGATTTACAGGATTCCCTGGTACTGTATCAGCAGAAACCGTCTTTTGTCTCTCTGGAGGACTGTCTTTACAGGCTTTACAGAAAGGGATTGAAAAATCTGGTCCTCTGGAAGGAGGATATGGAGATCTCTGAGGGAGCGCTCCGAAAGCTGAAGGGGCTCGGGATGAATATCGTTCTGTTTGACGCGGTGGACGGAGGGGGCTGTGTGGATGCGGTATGTCTGGACAATGCGGGGGCAGTGGAAGCGCTGCTATCCTGTATAAAGGAGAAAGGCTGTGAAAACCCTGCCTATGTCGGGTGGGACAATCTGCAGATTGGAAGCCTGAAAGTGCGTGAAGATACATTCAGGAAACTGATTCCCGAGGGGAAATTGATCCATATCCCTTATCGGTATCACAGCAGAGTGGATGGGATCCCCAAAAAGCTGCTCGAGGATGCCGTGGAGGAGGTCGGGGAGTGTGACGGTGTGATCTACGCGGTGGGAGAACTGGGGATTGCCTGTGAGGGAATCAGGCGGGAGAAAGGGATCAGTAAACCCGCCGGTATGATCGGCATGATGCCCGGCGCCAGAGAACTTGGCATCTGCGTGGTGGAACAGGATTTTCAGGCGATGGCGGATCAGATTTTTACATGCCTGAAGTGCCAGAATACGAGAGAGAGCGGCTGGAGGGCAAAAAACTATCGGATCGGAGGGAACGGCATTCTCTGAGTTCACTGCTGGCAACGAGAAAGAGGTTAACAATGGATGCAGTACATGGATGAAAAAAGTCGCGTAGCTCCTCTCTGGCTGTATGGGATCGTGGATACCTGGCTCTATTACTGCATGGACTTTTGTGGAAAACCTGTCAGCGGATATCCTGAGAATAATAAGAAACAGGCGGCGGTTACCCTGAGACGGGAAACCGCCGTTTTGTCCAATTTATGGATTTTTCTGTTCCCTATTTACAGTTACATCCGCAGTTTGAGTCAAATTCCGGATTGCAGATATAGAAGTTCTTCGAATCGAGTTTTTCCTGCAGGAGCCTTAACGCTTCACCGAATCTCTGGAAGTGTACTATCTCGCGCTGCCGTAAGAAGCGGATCGGGTCACAGACTTCGGGATCTTTGATCATACGGAGAATATTATCGTAGGTGGTGCGGGCTTTCTGTTCTGCTGCCATATCCTCGAAGAGATCGGTGATCAGATCGCCCTTGCTCTGGAATTCGCAGGCATTGAATGGGATGCCGCCAGCCGCCTGGGGCCAGATGCCGATCGTGTGATCCACATAGTAGGCCTTAAAGCCGCTGTTTTCGATCTCCTCCATGGAGAGATTCTTGGTGAGCTGATGTACGATGGCGGCTACCATTTCCAGATGAGCCAGTTCTTCTGTACCGATGTCGGTCAATACCGCGGCAATTTCAGGGTAGGGAACGCCGTAGCGCTGGGACAGGTAGCGCATGGATGCGCCCATCTCTCCGTCGGGACCGCCGTACTGGGAGATGATGACCTCCGCCAGTTTCGCGTTTGGTGTGGTAATGTTTACCGGATATTGCAGTCGTTTTTCATAACTCCACATTTAGCAGGCACCTCCTTCCCAGGGCATGGGCGATGTAGCCCATTTCCACTCATCCATACAGTTTCCGGGCATATCCTGTCTGATCGGACCGAATTTTGCCGTGTATTCTTTTGTCACCTGATGGAGCATGTTATTGTAGCGGTGGAAATAGGAAATGGCATCCGTATCATTGGGATGGGTGTCGAGATATTCACGCAGTTCTGTTGTGGTGAAATCCAGCACATTGATATCCATCAGCATTCTTCTTTTTTCTGTCATGTTCTGATTCATCGTCTGCCTCTCCTTCCCATGAAAGGTTTATCCAGTTCGGGGAAAATGGTGCCTCTGTTGAATGCCTCTTCCAGATTCTCATAGAGGACCGGCGCCTGCTGCATCGGCACATAAGCCATAGCGATCGGAAAATTCCCCATCATGTCATTCATAAAAGGTCTTTGCGGTCTTTGCATTATCATGATCCTTCCATTATTTTTTTATATTTTATTGTATGAATATCCGGCAAAAAGGTGACTGTTTCCAACATATTCTGACAGAGGGAAGGGATTGCGAACCTTTCAGAGTTTGCGAAGCAAATCTCGTTCAGAGAGACTGGCAAACCTTTCAGAGTTTGCGAAGCAAATCTCTCAGGTGAGCTTTGCTCACCTTATTCACAAGATTTTC
Source organism: uncultured Lachnospiraceae bacterium (assembly GCA_910584915.1). Classification (GTDB taxonomy): domain Bacteria; phylum Bacillota; class Clostridia; order Lachnospirales; family Lachnospiraceae; genus 1XD8-76. The sequence continues at coordinate 32,402 of CAJUDM010000029.1, read as the reverse complement.
ACAAAATCTTAAACAAGTTGTCACAGTTTAAACATATAGTGGTAAGGACAGGTAAAATGTGGTAGTGTAAGTAGTGGGAGAAGTACTTCTAGAACTCAGCAGCAGAGGCTGCTTCGTTAAGAAGTACTAAGTCTGCGAAGCAGACTTTTCTCACACAGGAGAATGCCTGAAATACGGCATTCTCCGCACGAATTTGAGTCACAGCGAAGCTGTGACATGGCGGTTAGTGAGAAAAATAAATTTTCACATGCGCAGAACTGGGGATTAACATGAGTTTTGTTATTTCAGCATTTTGGGAAGCGTGCCGGATCAGTGTGGATGGATCGGATATCGGGATGCGCTTCGGGATGTAGGACAGGAGGAAGTATTTTGGCAGTAGTGGAAGTGAAAAATCTGACAAAGCGATACGGCAGGCATACGGCGGTGGAAAATCTTTCTTTTTCTGTGGAACAAGGGCAGATCTACGGGTTCCTCGGACCGAACGGCGCGGGAAAGTCTACCACGATGAATATGATGACAGGGTATCTGGCGCCCTCAGACGGGGAGGTGTTGATCAGCGGACACGATATGATGAGGGAGCCGGAGGAGGCGAAGCAGTGCATCGGATATCTGCCGGAGGTGCCGCCGGTATACCCGGATATGACAGTTTCAGAATATCTGAGGTTTGCGGCGGAGTTGAAACGAATCCCGAAGGCGGACAGGAAGGAACAGATCCTGAAAGTGATGGAACTGACAAAGGTGACGGGAGTGTCAGAAAGGCTGATCCGGAATCTGTCCAAGGGCTACAGACAGAGAGTAGGGCTGGCGCAGGCAATCCTCGGCGGGCCGGATGTGATCATTCTGGATGAGCCCATGGTGGGGCTTGATCCGCGGCAGATCATCGAGATGCGCGATCTGATCAGAGATCTGGGAAAAAAACATACGGTGATCCTGAGTTCCCATATTTTGTCGGAAGTCAGTGCGGTCTGCGACCATATTATGATCATCTCCGGCGGGAAGCTGGTCGCTTCCGATTCGCCGGAAGGACTGCAGGGGCTTATTCAGAGCTCTCTTGTGCTGGAAGCTACTGTGAAAGCATCTCTGAAGGATCTGCGGGCGGTGCTCGATACGATAGAAGCGGTGACAGGGGTGGAGGAAAAGCCCTGCCATATGCCGGACTGCGTGACGGTGCTGATCAGGACAAAGGACAATGCGGATATCAGGGAAGAGCTGTCTATGAAATTGTATGAGAATAGACTGCCGATCATGGGGATGAATCTGTTAGAGCATTCCCTGGAGGATATTTTCCTGGAACTGACGGAGCGGGAAGCAGAGGCTTCTGAAAAGAAAAATGATTCAGAAAGTGATGCAGGCTGTATAGACAGGGATGCGCGGGAAGGGCTCGAAACGCATCCAGAAGAGAAAACAAAGGAAAATAGCCGGGAGACTGACGAGATATCGGAAACTGACAGAAAAGAAGCCTCGGATACAACAGAAAACAGCGGAGAAAAAAAGGAGGAAAATGAGCATGATCGCGATTTATAAAAGAGAATTCAGAGCCTGTTTCAACTCCTTTATCGGATGGCTTTTTTTGGCAGTTGTATTGTTTTTTACAGGGCTTTACGTGACGGCAAACAATCTGGCACAGGGTTCGGCTTACCTGACCTATGCGTTGCAGAGTTCGCTGATCATTTTCATCATCGCTGTTCCGATCCTGACCATGCGGATCCTGGCGGAAGAGAGGAAGAATAAGACAGACCAGATGATATTGACTGCACCGGTCAGCGTATGGAAGATCGTTCTGGGGAAATATCTGGCGTTGGAGACGGTCTTTGCCATTCCCTGTATGGTGCTGTGTCTGTATCCGCTTCTCCTTGGCAGGTATGGGACAATACCTTACGGGGAGACTTACGTATCGCTGTTGGGGTTTTTCCTCTATGGTTCGGCGGCTGTGGCTGTGGGCGTTTTTGTCTCCTCCCTGACGGAGAGCCAGGTGATCGCGGCGGTAGTGTCGGTGGTGCTCATATTTGTCGGTTATGTCATGGCGGGAATCTGTAATCTGATCTCCCCGACAGGAAATCTTCTGACACAGATCCTTAAGGTGTACGACCTGACAACGCCGTTTATCGATCTGATCAACGGAAATCTGAAACTGACGTCGATCTTTTACTACCTGTCGGTTATCTTTCTGCTGTTGTTTTTTACGACCCAGTCGATACAAAAGAGGCGGTACAGCGTTTCGGTAAAACATTTGAAAAACGGCGCCTACAGTGTGGGGCTGATCGTTGTGACGACGGTTGTGGTGATCGGCGCAAATATCCTGCTTGGACTGGCACCGGCGGAATACACGGAATTTGATGTGACAAAGGAGAAGCTTTACTCCCTGACGGAAGAGTCCTACAAGGTGATGGACGGTTTGCAGGACAATATTACGATCTATGTGCTCTCTCCGGAGAGCAGCATGAACCTGGATGTGATCGAGACGCTGAATCGCTATGAAGGCTATGCAAAAGGTATGATACAGGTGGAGTATGTGGATCTTTCGTCGAATCCTGATTTTGCAAAGCAGTATACGGACGCTTCGGTCAGTGCCCGTTCCCTGATCGTAAAGAGTGATAAACGGAGCAAATATATTGACTATAATGACTTGTATCAGATGGAACTCAGCTATGAAACCTATGGCTATGAGATGACGGGATATGACGCGGAGGGACAGATCACCAGCGCGCTCCACTATGTGACAATGGATGACATGCCGAAAGTGTATCTGCTCGAGGGACACGGGGAGAGTGCCCTGGAAGCCGGATTTTTGTCTGTTCTGGCAAAACTCAATATCGAGTATGAGACATTGAACCTTCTGACGGTGGATGAGGTGCCGGCAGATGCCAGGGGGCTGATCATCAATGCGCCCACAGCGGATTTCTCCGGGGATGACGCGGAAAAGGTCAGGCAGTATCTAAACGGCGGCGGGGATGTGCTGTTTGTCTATGGCTACAGCCGGGAGGCGCTTCCCAATTATCAGTCCCTGCTCGCGGATTACAATGTGACGCTCGCGGACGGGATGGTGGTGGAGGCAGATCGGAATTACTATTACCAGAATATGCTCTATCTGCTGCCGGAGGTGGAATATGACGATCTGACAGCCTCTCTGGCGGACGGATATGTCTTTGCCCCCTATGCCTGCGGCATCGTGATAGACGAGGAGGCGGAGGAGGGCGGCGAAGTGAGTTATCTGTTGAAGACAACGGCGGATTCCTTTGCCAGGATCAACCCGGATGAGGTATCTTCCGGTGAAAAGGCGGATGGGGACATCGACGGGCCTTTCGCGCTGGGGGCGCGGGTGACAAAGCAGACAGACGGCGGGGAGAGCACGGCTGTGATCTACACTTCCGCAGTGATCTTCCAGGAGATGGCGGATGCCATCGTGGCGGGCAATAATAAGAAACTGTTTGAAAACACGGTGCGCAATTTTGCGGCTGTGGAGAATGCCGTGTCCATCCCTGTAAAAAGCTATTATGCCGGATTTCTGACAGTGCCGGCACTGGAGTTTATCTTCGTAGGGCTGATCATTGTACTGGCGCTGCCCCTCGGCCTTTTGATCACAGGGCTTGTGATATGGCTGCAGAGGAGGAAGCGGTAGCCGGTATACCTGCCTGGTCTGTATGGCTGAGCCTGCAGCAGACAGGGCATGGGAGATCAACGCGCCAGCGTATCGATACAGGGTACTTTTTTTCTGAACAGGAAACAGCAGGCGGCGCCGATCATGCCGCCTGCAAAGTTCAGGATCAGATCATCCACATCAACGCTTCTGCGGATAAAAAGCTGTGTCGACTCAATAAACAGGGGAAGCATCGCTGAAAACAGGACTGCGGAGAAAACGGACCGCCTCTTTTTCCACAAAAGAGGCAGCCCAAACCCCCAGGGAATGAACATCACGATATTTCCGACGATATTCACCATGAAAACGGAAACCTGAAAATGCCGGAAAAATCCCCGGATACTGTAAAACGGAACCAGATTGACAGCATATCCGGAACGGAGCCTTTCTCTCGCGCTTTGGACCATCAAGGAGGGATTCTGATATTCCCCCTCCAGGGCAAGGACCAGGAGCCCCAAAGTAAACAGAACGAATACACACAGAGCATACTCTCTTTTTACCTCTTTCTTTGAATTCCTCTTCCAGGGCTTTCGGAACAAAAGATAAAAAGGGAGCAGTATTATAAGGATTATGAAAAATCGGATCATATAATATAGCATTTCTGGATTCCTGTAATTCAGATCATCTCCGCCGCCGGCGGAGTAGTAGCTAAGTGAGATCATACCATATACCGACAGAATTTTCTATGAAAACGGAGTATTTGCCAAATATTATTTTTTGTGGTAGACTAAATTTCGCAGGCAGGCGTGGTCTGTCTGCAAAATTTTTGATGCAGAGAAAAGCTTTGCGGCAGATTCAGGACGGAAGAGGTATTTTGCTTCAAAACTGACAGAAGTTAAAAAGTGAGGAAATATATGGCAGCATCCGGCAGTACACGGAAGAAACAGGGGAGCCGCAGTGGTTCTTCTAATAATAGAAGCAGTAAAAGTGCCAGAGGCAGGCAGTCAGCAGGCAGGAGGAGGACTGCGCAGGAGGAGGCGCTCGGAGGCAGGCTTTTGCAGGAGGTTTTGCTGATCGCGGCTTTCGCCCTGTGTGTGTTTTTATTTTTGTGCAATTTCGGAATTATGGGGAGCTTCGGTGATATCCTGAGCAATGTGCAGTTCGGTCTTTTCGGCTTATCCGCTTATATTGCGCCGCTCCTTATTTTTGTGGCGGTGATTTTTTACATAAGCAATCGGGGAACCCCGGCAGCGATAAGGAAACTTGCCTCCGGGATCGTGCTGTATATCCTGCTATCCATGCTCTGTGAACTGTTTGCAGGGCGTCTTTCCGAGATGGAGAACTACAGCCTGATCACGCTGTATCAGGGTGCGGCCGAGAACCGCAACGGCGGTGGCGCCATATCGGGTTCTTTTGCCTATCTTTCTTTTCACTACCTGGAGATGATCGGGACAGTGCTCCTGATCATTGTGCTTGCGTTGATCTGTATCGTGCTGCTTACGGAGCGGTCCTTGATCGGCGGCGCGAAAAAAAGCAGTAGGTTTCTGGCGGAGAAAGTGCGCACCAGGGAGGCCAGGTACGAAGAGTTCTATGAGGAGGATGGACAAGATTTGGAGGCGGCGGGAGCGAGGCGTGAAATGCTCCGCGAGGAGAAGAGAGAGCGCATGGAGCAGCGCCGGAGGGAACTTGAGGAGCGCAGCCTGAGAAAGCGGGAGGAACAGGAGGAGAGATCTGAGAGAAGGCGCAGGGAACAGGAGGAGAAAAGCCGCAGGAAGCTGGAGGAGCAGGAGGCGCGCGCCAGGAGAAGGCAGAGCCAGCAGGAGGAAAAAGAGCGGGAAAGGCGGCTTTTGCAGGAGGAAAAGGAAGACGAAAAGATACTGCGTATGAATAAAAAGAGCCGTGGGGTGATGATGGATACCACCCTGACGGCAAGAGAAACTACGCCGCAGGACCAGAGTGATATGCATGGGATCCGGGTACAGGACTCTGTCCCGGAGGAGCCCGTATATGAGGAGTTCAGGCAGCCGCACCCCATATATCGGAGAGAGGCTGAAAACGATGAGGTTCAGGAGATATCCTACGCTGATTTTACGCCGGCTGATGTAAAGGAGGAGACGGAAGGCAGCCGCAGCGCTGTGCATGGCATCAGCACAAATATGGGTAATATGCGTGGTGATATGTATGAGATAAACGCAGGTGCGGGAGACGGGTACCGCGATACGCACGGCATCAGTACAAGTGAAGAGGATATGCACAGTGATATGTATGAGATCACTGCAGATGAGGAAGATAACGGCAGCAATACCGATACAGATGACACATATGCTGCAGGTGAGGCGGGATATGAGGAGGATGTATATGTGCCGGAATCCGAAGTGCGAAAACCTTACTATGAAGACAGGCATCTGAACTTGATGCCAGAGCCGATCACGGAATCTACACCGGGCAGGTCCCCGCTGACACCGGGGCCAGAAAGCGAGGAAGAGAATTCTGAGGGAACGAAAAAGTCCGCTGCAGGGAATGTGAGTATCAGGCTGAATGAAAAGGGGCTGCCAAAGAAGCCGCTTCCCGCAAAGAAATACGTATTCCCGCCAGTCACTTTATTGCATAAGGCAAAGAACACGGGCAGAGGGGACAGCAATAAAGAACTGAAGGATACAGCGCTGCATTTGCAGCAGACATTGCAGACATTCGGCGTGAAAGTAACTGTGACGGAGATCAGCCAGGGACCCACTGTAACCAGGTTTGAGATGCAGCCGGAACAGGGGGTGAAGGTCAGCAAGATCGTAGGGCTTGCCGACGATATCAAGCTGAACCTGGCGGCTACGGATATCCGTATCGAAGCGCCGATACCGGGTAAGGCGGCGGTGGGGATCGAAGTGCCCAACAAGGAAAATTCTACGGTGGCATTCAGAGATCTGATCGAGTCAGCAGAGTACCAGAACTTCAACTCCCGCCTGGCATTTGCGGTAGGCAAGGATATCGGCGGCAAAGTGGTGGTGACTGATATTGCCAAAATGCCCCATGTGCTGATTGCCGGCGCTACGGGCTCAGGGAAGTCGGTCTGTATCAATACGATCATTATGAGTATTTTGTATAAAGCCCATCCTGAGGATGTGAAGTTGATCATGGTCGATCCGAAAGTGGTGGAACTCAGCGTCTATAACGGGATACCCCATCTGCTTCTGCCGGTGGTGACAGATCCGAAGAAGGCGGCGGCGGCACTGCACTGGGGCGTTGCGGAGATGACGGACCGGTATAACAAGTTTGCGGAACAGGGCGTCCGCGATCTGAAGGGTTACAATCAGAAAGCGGAGCAGCTGCAGAAAAAAGGCGCTGCGGATGCGCCTGCCAAGATGCCGCAGATCGTGATCATCGTGGATGAACTGGCGGATCTGATGATGGTGGCACCGGGGGAGGTGGAGGAATCCATCTGCCGTCTGGCGCAGCTTGCAAGAGCCGCCGGGATACATCTTGTGATCGCGACTCAGCGTCCGTCTGTGGATGTGATCACAGGCCTGATCAAAGCCAATATGCCGAGCAGGATCGCCTTTGCGGTTTCCAGCGGCGTGGATTCCAGGACCATCCTTGATATGGTGGGGGCGGAAAAGCTTTTGGGAAAAGGGGATATGCTGTTTTATCCGCAGGGGTATCCGAAACCGGCGAGAGTGCAGGGTGCGTTTATTTCAGATGATGAAGTGGAAGATGTTGTAAACTTTTTGAAGGATCAGAATATCATTACACAGTACAGTCCCGATATCGAGCAGCAGATGAAATCGGTATCTGCCGCGACGGGCGGGGGTACATCGGATACATCCTCCGCCTTTGACGAATATTTCGTGGAAGCCGGAAGGTTTATCATTGAAAAGGATAAAGCTTCCATCGGCATGCTGCAGAGAGTATTCAAGATCGGATTTAACCGGGCGGCGCGGATCATGGATCAACTCTGTGAGGCCGGCGTAGTCGGTGAGGAGGAGGGCACAAAACCCCGTAAGGTGTTGATGAGCCCGGAACAGTTTGAAAGTTTTGTGGAGGAAGCGGTATGACCATGATAAAAACAGATATTGAGATCGCGCAGGAGGCTGTGTTAGAGCCTGTTGAAAAAGTGGCAGAGAGGTGCGGCATTCGGGCGGAAGAACTGGAATTGTACGGAAAATACAAGGCAAAACTGTCGGAGGAATATATTTCCTCCCTGCGGGATAAGGCGGACGGGAAACTGATCCTCGTCACGGCGATCAACCCCACACCGGCCGGGGAAGGAAAAACGACTACCACAGTGGGACTCGGGGAAGCTTTCTGGAGGCTTGGGAAAAATGCGGTGATCGCTTTGAGGGAGCCGTCCCTTGGGCCGTGCTTTGGCATCAAGGGAGGTGCTGCGGGCGGAGGCTACGCCCAGGTTGTGCCGATGGAGGATCTGAATCTGCATTTTACAGGGGATTTCCATGCCATCACTTCCGCAAACAATCTGTTGGCAGCTCTTTTAGATAACCACATCCAACAAGGAAACATGCTGCGGATCGATACGAGAAATATTGTCTGGAAACGCTGCCTTGATATGAATGACAGGGTGCTCAGGAATGTGATCGTCGGTATGGGGAGCAAAGCGGACGGTTTTGTGAGGGAAGATCACTTTGTGATCACAGTGGCGTCCGAGATCATGGCAGTGTTATGCCTTGCGGAGGATATGCGGGATCTGAAAGAACGGCTGGGGAGAATTGTTGTGGCCTACGATCTGGATGGAAAGCCGGTGACCGCCTCCGATCTGCAGGCGGTCGGTTCCATGGCAGCCCTTTTAAAAGATGCCATAAAACCCAATCTGATTCAGACCTTAGAGCATACGCCGGCGCTTGTGCACGGCGGTCCGTTTGCCAATATTGCTCACGGCTGCAATTCTGTCCGCGCTACGAGGACGGCGCTGAAAATGGCGGATTACTGTATCACAGAGGCGGGGTTTGGAGCAGACCTGGGGGCGGAGAAGTTTTTTGACATCAAATGCCGTATGTCGGGCTTAAAACCTGATGCGGTGGTGCTGGTAGCGACTGTGCGGGCACTGAAATATAACGGCGGTATAAAGAAGGAGGAGCTCGGTGCGGAGAATCTGGAAGCGTTGAGTGCTGGCATCGTTAATCTGGAGAAACATATTGAAAATCTGAAGAAGTACGGCGTGCCGGTAGTTGTGACGCTGAACAGATTTCTGACGGATACGGAGGCGGAACTGGCTTATGTGAGGACGTTCTGTGAAGAGAGAGGCTGTGAGTTCGCACTCTCGGAGGTATGGGAAAAGGGCGGCGAAGGAGGCATTGCGCTGGCAAAAAAGGTGCTTGCCGCGCTGGAGAAGGGAAGTTGTTTCCATGTATTGTACGAAGACTCTCTCTCGCTGAAAGAAAAAATAGAGACGGTTGCCGGGGAAATTTACGGAGCGGAAGGTGTTTCTTATGCGGCATCGGCGGCAAAACAGATCGCGCAGCTTGAGAAGCTGGGCTTTGGACATCTGCCGGTCTGCATGGCGAAGACACAGTATTCTCTGTCGGATGATGCGTCACTTTTAGGCAGGCCAAAAGGGTTTACAGTGAATGTCAGAGAGGCTTATGTGTCTGCCGGTGCAGGCTTTGTGGTAGTGCTGACCGGTGCTGTGATGACGATGCCCGGACTGCCGAAGAGCCCCGCGGCGTTCCGGATCGATGTGGATGAGGAAGGCATGATCACAGGGCTGTTCTGAGGATATTTCAGATGGCTGCAGATGAAAACGGATATAGCCAAAAAGTTGAGAAAGGCTCCTGACAGCTGCCCGGGCTGCGGTGCAGACAGCAGGATAGGGAGACAGGGAGGAAAGCGATGAGTTATCAGATCATTGACGGGAAGGCAATTTCAAAACAGATCAAGGAGGAATGCCGCGTAAAGGCGGAACAGTACAGGGAGAGAGGAATATTGATCACCCTGGCGGTAGTGCAGGTGGGGCAGGATCCGGCGTCAAGCGTTTATGTCAGGAACAAAAAGCGCGCCTGCGAGGAGTGTGGTATAAAATCTTTATCTTATGAACTGCCCGAAGAGACCACAGAGGAGGAGCTGCTTTCCCTGATCGGAAAACTGAATGCGGACAGTGCGGTGAATGGTATTCTGGTTCAGCTGCCGCTGCCGGGACAGATTGATGAAAACAGGGTGATCCAGGCTATCGATGCGAGAAAGGATGTGGACGGCTTTCACCCCATGAATGCCGGGGCGCTCTGCACGGGGCAGAGGGGCTTTGTCTCCTGCACGCCGGCGGGGATCATAGAACTGTTAAAGCGCAGCAATATCGAGATCGCGGGGAAGGAGTGCGTTGTGATCGGCAGGAGCAATATTGTTGGAAAACCGGCGGCGTTACTTTTGCTCGCGGAGAACGGGACGGTGACCGTATGCCACTCCAGGACAAAGAACCTGAAAGAAGTGGTGAGCAGAGCGGATATTGTCGTGGCGGCGGTTGGAAAGCCGAAATTTATCACGGCGGATCATATTAAGGAAGGTGCGGCAGTCATCGATGTGGGTATCCACAGAAACGAAAACGGGAAACTCTGCGGAGATGTGGATTTTGACAGTGTGGCTCCAAAGTGCAGCGCCATCACGCCGGTTCCCGGCGGTGTGGGACCCATGACGATCGCTATGCTGATGAGCAACTGCATCGCATCAGTAGACTTATCCGAAAGTTTGTGATATAATAGCCGCGCAGGCAATGAGCAGTGCGAAAAAGGCGAATACATATTTTCGCCATGCTTGCATGAAAGAAAATATGTAGTTGGCTTTTTTCATAGGGCGAAGCCCGTGAGTGAGGAAAACCGCAGGTTTTTCGAGCTCGCACTGCGAAGCAGAGTTTTCTGCGATAGAAAAACAAACCATAAAAATGAAAGGAGAGCGTTTCATGATATGCCCGGAGTGTGGCAGGGAAATTCCAGAAGGCCATCTTTATTGTGACTTTTGCGGTCAGGAAGTACAGATCGTACCGGATTTTGAGCCCGAAGTGGAAAACAGCATAACAGAATCTCTCTCCGGCGTGGCAGAAACACTCACAGAGAAAAATACCGAAGAGCCAGGCGGCGGGCACGAAAAGCAGAAAAATCTGTTTGTGCTGAGCCTCGGTTGTGTTTTTGTGCTGGCGCTCATTATTCTCGTGGCATATTTTTCTGTCACGGCTTATTTCAGGTCTTCAGATTATCAGATCAAGACGGCGATAGCCCAAATAGAAGAGGGAAATTATGAGGCGGCGTTAACGAGCCTGGAAAGCGCGTTGGATTCCGGCGGTGACTACGAAGATATTAAGATGGAGATAGCTGTTTGCTATCGGGAACTGGGAGATGAACAGTCTTATGTGGAGAGTCTCTATGATCTTGTCGGGTATGAGCAGATATCTCAGGAGAAACTGCAGCAGGCGTACAGTCAGATCATAGCCTTTTATGAGGAAAGGGAGCAGTATGAGCAGATCAATACGCTGTTGCAGAACTGCCAGGAGGCTTCTATTCAGGAGAAGTATTCTCATTATATGGCAAATATGCCGGAATTTAATTATGTGGGGGGCGCTTATAATGAGGTGATCCCTCTGAAAATTTTGAGCAATACGAACGGACATATTTATTATACGATGGATGGGAGCAATCCGGATCGCTATTCCCGGGAATATATTTCGCCGATCTTTCTGGAGTCGGGAGAGTATGAGATCACGGCTGTATTCATCAATGAGTACGGTATCAAAAGTCCTTATGCGAAAGCGGTCTATCAGGTGGATGTCTCCGCACCTTTCGCGCCGGAAGTGGATGCCTACAGCGGGGATTTCTATACGCCTCAGATGCTTCATGTGGAAGCGGAGGAAGGCTGTCAGATCTATTATACGACTGATGGCAGCGAGCCGGATGGGCTCAGCGATATGTACAACGGTTTTCTGCCTATGCCTCTCGGGGATAGTTCCTTTAAATTTGTGGCGATAGATGAGAATGGCGTCACCAGTGAGATCACAGTGCGGAATTATCACCTGGAACTGATCTCGGATTATTCCAAAGAAGATGCACAGAATGTCGTATTGTACTATATGCTGGAGACAGGACGCATTGCAGATCTGTATGGTACGATCTCCGCGGAGGATCCCAGAAGGATGGCCTATGTGTTTGCCTGCTGTGTGAATATTGAGGAGGAGGGGGATTTCTATATCTTCTCCGAGTACATAGAAAATCCTGACGGAAGACGGGAGAAGACGGGAAGCTATTATGCGGTGGGTATCTATAATCTGCCCTTGTATGGTACTCACTTTGATATGCGTACCAGCAATTTTGCCCTGAGCACGGAACTTTTGAGGCAGGGAATTTAGAAAAACCATGGATGTTATCCGCGAGATATTGCGGTGAAAAAGCGGATGGTCCGTTTTCGTATATAATGAGCGGCGGATGGCGATCACGAATCGCTGATTCACGATATAGGAGACTGTATATTAAAAAAGTGCAGCAGCGTGCACAGAAATGAGGGATTTTATGTTTGAGATTTTGGAGAAAGAGCAGTTGAACGACACGATCTACAAGATGGTTGTGAGCGCGAAACGGGTTGCGAAAAACTGTCTGCCCGGACAGTTTGTTATAGTGCGCATGGACGATGAGGGGGAGAGGATTCCTCTGACGATCTGCGACTATGACAGGGAGACGGGCACGGTAACGATAGTCTTTCAGACAGTCGGCGCAGAGACAAAGAGGATGACGGCATTGAACAGGGGAGATTTCTTCCGCGATTTTGTGGGACCTCTTGGACGCCCTTCGGAACTCTGCGAGGAGGATATCGAATCCTTGAAACAGAAGAAGATCCTGTTCGTGGCGGGCGGCGTCGGCACGGCTCCGGTATATCCCCAGGTAAAATGGTTAAAGGAACAGGGGGTTGCGGCGGATGTGATCGTGGGCGCCAAGACAAAGGATATCCTGATCATGGAGGAGGAGATGAAGGCGGTTGCCGGAAATCTTTATATTACGACCGACGACGGTTCCTACGGCAGGTCCGGCATGGTGACAAAAGTCATTCAGGATCTGGTGGAGGAGGGAAAACAGTATGATGTGTGCATCGCCATCGGACCGATGATCATGATGAAGTTTGTCTGCAAGCTGACAAAAGAGCTGAATCTGCCGACAGTTGTCTCCTTGAATCCGATCATGGTGGACGGAACCGGCATGTGCGGTGCCTGCCGTGTGCTGGTGGGCGGCGAAGTGAAGTTCGCCTGCGTGGACGGACCGGAGTTTGACGGCCATCTGGTGGATTTTGACAATGCGATGAAGCGCCAGCAGCAGTATAAGACCGAAGAGGGGAGAGCGATGCTGCGGCTTGAGGAGGGTGATACCCACCACGGCGGCTGCGGAAACTGCGGTTGAGAGCGGACAGGACAGGGGGAAATGTACCCTGGCAAGAGGCGGTATGGGAGCACATCGTCAGCAATGCGGGCGCACATGGGTGAAGCCTTTGCGAGCCGCTGTGAATTGCTGTATGATCAAGACGGAGAAAGGTAAGGTTTATAGATAGATGGATGTATTGAAGAAAGTGCCTGTGCGGGAACAGGACGCAAAGGAAAGAGCGAGAAACTTTGAGGAAGTATGTCTGGGCTACAATATGGAGGAGGCGATGGAAGAAGCTTCCAGGTGCATAGGCTGTAAAAATGCCCAGTGTGTCAAGGGATGTCCGGTGGCGATCGATATCCCCGGTTTTATCGAGAAGGTAAAGGGCGGCGATATCGAGGCGGCTTACCAGGTGATCAGCAGATCCTCGGCGCTTCCGGCGGTCTGCGGGCGCGTCTGCCCGCAGGAGAGCCAGTGCGAGGGGAAATGTATCAGGGGCATCAAGGGAGAACCTGTCTCCATCGGTAAGCTGGAGCGGTTTACCGCGGACTGGGCGAGGGAAAACGGCATCACGCCGAAGGGCGCGGAGGAAAAGATCGGGAAAAAGGTAGCTGTGATCGGCTCCGGGCCGGCGGGGCTGACCTGTGCCGGAGATCTTGCCAGAATGGGATATGATGTGACGATCTTTGAAGCCCTGCATGAAGCCGGCGGCGTGCTTGTCTATGGTATTCCGGAGTTCAGGCTGCCGAAGGAGGATGTGGTACAAAAAGAGATCGAGAATGTGAAGGCGCTGGGCGTAAAGATTGAGACCGATGTAGTCATCGGAAAGGCTGTCACGATCGATGAGCTGATGGAGGAGGAAGGGTTTGACGCGGTGTTTATCGGCTCCGGCGCAGGGCTTCCGAAGTTTATGGGTATTCCCGGCGAAAATGCCAACGGTGTATTCTCCGCCAACGAATATCTGACAAGAAGCAATCTGATGAAGGCGTTTAAGGAGGACTCCAATACGCCGATCATGAAGGGCAAAAAGGTGGCTGTCGTGGGCGGCGGCAACGTGGCGATGGACGCGGCGAGGACGGCGCTCAGGCTTGGCTCGGAAGTATATATTGTATACAGGCGTTCCGAGGAGGAACTGCCCGCCAGAGTGGAGGAAGTACACCACGCGAAGGAGGAGGGCATCATCTTCCATCTGCTGACAAATCCGGTGGAGATCCTGACGGACGATAACGGCTGGGTGAACGGCATCAAGTGCGTGCGCATGGAGTTGGGAGAGCCCGATGAATCCGGCAGAAGAAGGCCTGTCGTGATCCCGGACTCCGAGTATGTGATCGATGTGGATACGGTGATCATGGCGCTTGGCACTTCCCCGAATCCGCTGATCTCTTCTACCACCAAAGGGCTTGATACCAACCGCTGGAAATGTATCGTGGCGGATGAGGATAACGGCGCAACCTCCAAGGAGGGCGTGTATGCGGGCGGTGACGCTGTGACGGGAGCCGCCACAGTGATCCTTGCGATGGGAGCCGGAAAAAATGCGGCGCAGGGGATTCATGAGTACCTGTCCGGAAAGTGATATGACAGGAACGATGCAGAAAATCTGCGGAACCGGAAAGGAGGACAGCAGATTTACCGGGAGCGCATAAAAGGAAAATCTGCGGAACTGGAATATGAAAGAATATAAATCGGTATTGGTGGCATGTATAGCTGGAATCTGTGCGATCATCTGTGTGGCGATCGGCACGAACGGTTTAAAGGAGGCGAAGCTCGGAAAGACCGGAGAGGGGCTTTCCGCAACGGGCTCTGCCAGCGTGGACTTTGAGTCGGATCTCGCCGTGTGGCGCGGGGAGTTTTCGGTGCACGGCGATACCTCCAAGGAGGCATACCGGGAGATTCAGAAAAACGCGGATATTGTGAAGAAATATTTTGAGGAAAATGGCATAGCGGCGGAGGAGATGACCTTTTATTCCGTGAGCATCAGGGAGATCGTGAGGGATCTCTACAATGAGGAGGGCGAGTACATCGGCTATGAGGACGACGGGTATGAGCTGACACAGTCTTTTGCGATAAATTCCGGCGATGTAGGCAAGGTCACGAACATCGCCAACGAGTGTACGGAGCTGATCGATTCGGGGGTAGAGATCATTTCCGATTCACCGGAGTATTATTACACAAAGCTGGATGAATTAAAGCTGCAGCTTATCGAGGAAGCCACAAAGAATGCCAAGGAGAGGATTGATATCATGGCACAGAACGCGGGATGTCAGACGGGGGAACTGCTGACCGCGAATCTGGGTGTGTTTCAGATCACCGGCGCCTATTCCAGCACGGAAGATTACAGTTACGGGGGCACGTTCAATACCAGTGCGAAGGATAAGACGGCGTCCATTACGGTACGGCTGAATTATACGGTAAAATAAAAAGCGGGCTGTGGCAGGGGAGAAGGCTTTGCCGCAGCCGGTACGAAAGAGGGGTGACGAGGGATGCCTTGGTGTCCGAAATGCAAAAACGAGTATTATGAGGGGATCAAAGTCTGTGCGGACTGCGGCTGTGAGTTGGTGGATTCTCTGGAGGAGTGGGAGAAAGCCGAGCGGGAGGCAAGGGAAGCTGCCGAGCGGGAACAGATCGCCGCTCTCAGAGAGATGATGCGGGAGGAAGGCGAAGAAAATGCCGATACTGCGGAGACAGAAGGAAGCGCGGACGCGGCAGAGGAAGAAGAGCGGGCGGAGGAGACAGGAAGGGCATCCGGGAAAGAAACCCGCGGCGTCTACCGCAATTATGAGGAGAAAGCGGCGGACAATAAATCTTCCGCCTACACGTTGCTGGTGGTCGGGTTAGCCGGGCTGGTGGTGATCATTCTGTGTTTCTGTGATGTGATCAAACTGCCTTTCAGTGAGTCTTCCAGATTTATGATTTTGGGCGTCATGGGTGCCATGTTCCTGTTTTTTGTCGTCATGGGTGTAGTCTCGATGAAAAATGCCGGGAAATACGCGAAGAAGGCGGAGTCGGAAAAGGAGCTGACCAAAGAGCTGGAAAAGTGGTTTGTGGAGTATGTGACCAAGGATAAGATCGACGAGGGGCTTTTTGCGGAGGAAGAAGCTGATTTCAGCGACGAACAGAAATATTTCAAACGGTTTGACCGCATGAAAGAGCTTCTCTCGGAGCGTTTTTTGAACTTGGATGAAGGCTATGTGGACAGATTTCTGGACAAGCATTATCAGGATATCTTCGGGGAGAATAAATAGATATAGATATACATATAGAAATATATGCGGAAAGACATGTATGTATGCATGTATAAATTATATAGTATATTTAATAAATAAAATGGCAAGGATAACATGAATATCACAATACTGGCAGTGGGAAAAGTGAAAGAAACCTTTTACAGAGAGGCGCTTCAGGAATATCAAAAACGCCTTAGCCGTTACTGCCGTCTGGAGATCGTTGAAGTTGCGGACGAGCCTGCGCCGGAGAAAATCTCTCCGGCGCAGGAGGATATCATAAAGGAGCGGGAGGCACAGCGCATTTTAAAGCGGCTGTGCGACAACAGCTTTGTTATCACACTGGAGATCACGGGAAAAAAATATGATTCGGAAAAGTTTGCGAAAAAGCTGGAAAATCTTGCCCTTGCGGGAAAGAGCCAGCTTGTTTTTATTATAGGGGGTTCGCTCGGACTGCATGCATCGGTATCGGATAGGGCTGACTTAAAGCTCAGCTTCTCGGATATGACGTTTCCCCACCAGTTGATGCGGGTGATCCTGGCGGAGCAGATCTATCGGGCGTTTCGGATCATCCATAAAAGTCCATATCATAAATGATATTTCCACCTAAAACCTTGCAAACATCATAATCCGAAAAACCCCGTTCTCCGGATAGCAGCCGATGGTGCCGCCTGTTTTTTCGGAGAAAGCCAGTATGCTTTGCATGCCGAGCCCGTGGTTTCCGCTCTGCCGGCTTTTTGGCAGCCCGGTGACAGAATCCAGTAAAAGTTCCCCTTCATATTCGTTTTTTGTCTGGATCAGTAAATGGTCTTTCAGACAGTGTATCTTTATCTCAATATATCTTTTTTCTTTCACAAGATCCCTGACACAGCGGATGGCGTTTTCAAACAGGTTTGCGACAACGAGGGTAAGTTCATAATCGTTGACAGGTATTTCTTTTGGGATTCTGGCATCGAGATCCACCCTGATATCAAGGGAAGATGCCTTCGCCATCATGTTTGAGAGGATGGTATTGACGATAAGATTATTGCAGTATTTTTTCATTCTGTTTTCTTCCGCTATATGACTGATATGTCCGTTTATCTCTCTGATCTCTTCGTATTTCTTCTGCTCCAACAGGGAATCAATGATTTGGGTGTAATGGCGGATATCGTGGTGCAGTATTTTCAGGTTCTGTTCTGCCTGTTCCACAAAATAATATCGGTTTTCAAGCCCTTTGATATAGGATTCCTGTATCATGCTTTTCCAGTAGGCATCGAGCCTTCGGGATTCACTTCCCAGATAGCGGATCACGACGGTATAGGATACAAACATGGTTATGATGATAAAAAGGATTCCCGGAATATTGTCGGGATTGTCATAGAGAGTATTCGGGAAAAACGCGATAAAGGAAAAACTGCAATAAAAAAATACCGGGATCAGACATAATTCCCACCAGCTCTTTTTGGAGTCTTCTTTCTGGGATTCCAGGCAAAATTCCCTGATCATAATGAATAAGAGTACCAAAACGACAAAATGTATGAGCGAACTTCCGGCAAGGGCAAGGAGCGTGCTGCCCGTATATATTTTCAGGATTGCCGCAGAGATGGCTCCCACTATGACATAACTCGATGCGGAAAGCCCCACAAACAGGATCTGGCTGTTCTTTTTCCCGGAGATCAGGAAAGGTGTCGCCTGGGTTGCCAGGATCTGTGAAATGGTTACCAGAACATAGCAGAGATCGCTGTCGGGAAACAGGATCAGTTTTATAAAGTCAAGCGCGCTTAAAAAGATGAACAGGACAAGGCATATCACGCCGGTTATTATTCCGGAATAGCGGTGTATGATAAACAGATAGATAAACAGTATCAGGAAAATATGGCTTATAATGTAGGACAGGGCAGTAAAATCATTCATGACGGTACCTCATTTGTATTGTTCTGAAATAAACGAAAGATATTCTTTTTTTACCTGGAAAGAGTTTTTCTTGCTGACAGGAATACTGTCGCCGTTTATCATTGTGATATGATCCGGAGCCAGCTTTCTGACATAGTTTAAGTTGACCAGAAAGGATTTGTGGACGGACAGAAAGTTTCCCGCATAGAGAAGTTCTTTTATCTCCTCGTCAAAGGAGCTCCGTATGTAAATACTTGTTACTTTTTCCCCGTTTGTCAGGTGGAGTTCCAGCTTTCGGGAGACATTTTCGACGTATTCGATCTGTTGACAGGGGACTGATACCAGTCCCGCCTTTGTCTTTACCGGAAAGAGAGGTTCTTTTTTGCTGTCGATATGGGACAGGGCGTAGTCCATCGCCTCAAAAAACCTCTCTTCTTCCACCGGCTTTAACAGGTATCTTATCGCCAGGATGTCATAGGCGTCCAGGGCAAAGCTGTCGGATGCGGTGATATAGATAATCATGCTTTTTTCGCTTCTCTTTCTGATCTCACGTCCCAGATCGATACCGGTTATCCGGGACATGACGATATCAAGGATATACAGATCCGCCAATTTTTCCTCCTGTATTTTGTGTAGCAATACGGAGGCGTCTGAAAATTTTTCCATATCAAAAGAGACATCGGGAAAGCGGGCGCTGTATTTGAGCAGCAACGTTTCCAGTTCCATTAAATTTTGTACATTGTCGTCGCAGATCACAAGCTGCATATTTGTCTGTCCTTTCCGGTTTCCGGCTTCGATCTGTCGGAAACTTCAGTTTTTTATGCGCAGGTCCGTGCAGAGGAACTATGCCGCCAGGGCGTCGCACGGGCTGAAAAATGCCCTGAATGGATATTATACACTATTTTAAAGAAATGTAAACCGACAATTGGCGCATTAACCCCCGGTTTGCGGTGCTTGCGAAAAATGGGGGGGTAATGCGTAAAACGCGGAATAGAAATGCTGTTATTTCTGTTACAATAAAAAAGATGTTCTGATAAAAGAGGTCAAATGATGATGAGGGGGAAGCGTTATGGAAAATCAACTGGTATGGAATGATCGGTATAACGTCGGGGTGAATGTCATTGATAAAGAGCACAAAAAACTGTTCCGCATTCTCAACAAGCTGTTTGCATACGGACAGCAGGAGACAAAAAGGTCCTGGGTTTGTCAGGAGACGGTAAAATATTTTAAGGATCATGCCCTGAGGCATTTTCAGGATGAGGAAGAATATATGGCATCTATAGGTTATGCAGGGCTTAAGACGCATAGGCGCATCCACAAAAACTTTCGCGAGACGACATTGCCGGCACTCGAGAAGGAACTGGAACTGGCGGACTATTCGGAGGAGGCGGTCAATCATTTTCTCGGCGTATGCGCCGGCTGGCTGATCGGGCACACATTGATAGAGGATCAGGCGATCGTCAGCGGAGAAAATGTGAAACAGTGGGAAAACCTGCTGCCGGAGGAGGAGCAGGCGGTGATGGGGCAGGCGATCGTCAGTCAGTTACATAGCATGTTTCAACTCGAGCCGCGGATGATCAGCAACTGTTACGGCGGAGAAAAATTCGGGGACGGCATCTATTACCGTCTGATTTACAGCACCAGAGAGAAAAAGAGATGGGAGTTTTTTCTGATCTTTGAGGAACGGTTGATCGTCAATACGATCGGCAGTGTACTTGAGACGCAGTCCAAAGCCATAAGCGTTTTGCTGATGAACGCCGCAAGGTATACAGCGAGGCAGTTCGTGGGGCATATGAAAGGATTTTTCCCGGCATTGGAGGAGGCGGAAATAAAAGAGGAACAGCTTTTGACCTATGATCAGTTTGAGAAGGTATTTGAGAAGCACAGTCCCCAGTACAGTCTTTTGTTTGACACGGGAGAAGGCTATTTTGCGTACTGCATGGCTGCCATCGATACACTCTCGGAGCAGGAGGACAGGAGTTCCATTATGACGCAGAATGCCATGGCAAAGGTTGAAAAATACCTTTCGCAGAACAGAGCGGAAAAAACGGCGGCGGAAAATAAAAAAAGGATTCTGGTGGTGGACGATTCCAACTTTATGTTGAAAATGCTGCAAAAGCTGCTGGGGGATGACTATGAAGTGCAGACGGCGACGTCAGGGCTCTCAGCGTTCCGAAGTATTGCGCTGAACAGACCAAACCTTGTCCTTTTGGACTATGAGATGCCGGTCTGCAATGGAAGCCAGATTCTGGAAATGATCCGTTCCGAACCGGAATTTGCGGATATCCCGGTTATCTTTCTGACCGGCAAGGTGGACAGGGAGAGTGTGAAAAAGGTGCTTGCGTTCAAGCCGGACGGTTATCTGTCGAAAGCGCTTACACCGGATCTGATCAAGAAGGAGGTCGACCGGTTCTTTGAGGGGAAAGAGAAATGAAGCTTTTTAATAGATACAGATGGAAGTGGTGGCTGCTCTCATGCTGTCTGGTGATAGCCGCCTGTAACATGACTGTGCCGTCGAGGGCGGAGGGGACAAAAAAACTCTCCGACATTGCTGTTTTTACAGATATTGCTCTCTGCTATGTCGATGAGAACGGGATGCCGGAGGATGAGATGGTCCGGAATGGGACGCTGATCAAAGAGGATGCACGGCTGGCACTGCGCTACACGTATGAGATACCGGAGGAGAAAACAGACGAAATAGAGGCGATGAGCGCCTACTATCTGGAAGTTTCACCCCATCTGATCCTGCCGGATTTAAAGGATGGCTCACCGCTGATGGCGGAAACGGATGACGGCTCTGTGGAGTTTGGAAAAATCTATGCCGATGGCGCGAGAGCCTGGATCGAATTCACAGGGAAAGAGGACAACTCTGGTACTGTCTTATCCGAACTCGGCGAACTGCGTGACGCGTTCTTCTATTTACAGTGCAGGAGGGCGGAAGATCCGCCGGAATCAGAAACGCCTGTGGAGGGAAAAGACAATCTCTATGCGATGAAGTTTGAGAACGGCGGGGAGCTTTTGTTCGGGTATGCGGAGTTAGAACGCACGGAGGCGAAGGCGAAGATTGAAAAGGGCGGCAGCCTGCGGGATAAAACGATCGTCTGGACGATCGATTATACGCCCTGGCAGAATCCCGCCGGGGAAACCGGGATCACATCGGATACGCCCTTTGAACTTTCCGACAGGATCGATGGCAATATGCACAGCTATGTGGCGGGAAGTATCAGGGCAGACGGCGTCCCGGTCATGGATTATGATTCAAGGGATGAGATACCTGAGGATGCGGATCTCTATGCGGTGACGCAAAAGTCCGATGGCGATACGATCCTGCATATAGGAGGAAGAAAACTCTGTGCAGGGACGGCTCCCGCGGGAAATCCGGCAAAACCGATCTGGATCACATATGAGACTGCCATCAACGATGAACTTCTTCTGCCCGGGACCGGGGGAGATAAAAAAGTCATAAACAGTGCGGAACTTCTGGCGGAAAAGGAAGGTTCCTTTCACAACCTGGGCATCAGCGGGAAATATGAGGCGGCGGTGAAGCCGCCTGTGTGGATCGAGAAGACGGGAAAGACGATGCGCCATCCGGACGGCACGGGTTCCACCACGGACTGGAAGGTCACTTTTTATCCGAACGGGTTTGCGTTCACCGATGACAATGAGCTGACGCTCCATGATCAGCTTCCGGCGGGAAGCACACTGGCGGCGGGGTCGGTACAGAAAGACGGAAGCGCTGTGTCTGTGAAAGAGACAGAAAATAACAGCTTTACGGTCCGGGCGGGGAAGGCGAAAGATCAACCTGTTGTCATAACCTATCAGACAACGGTCCCGGAGGAGATGTATGACGGCGGCATAAGCCTCGGAGATAACACCGCCTGGTTTACATTCCGGTATCAGGATAAGGACTATGAGACGCTGAAGGCGGTGACGCCGGTGGGAAGCGGGGACGGAAGCGGCACATCGGGCACCGCCACGCTGGTAAAGGAAAACGGCGGGTATCATGCGGACAGCCGAAGCATCGACTGGACCGTAAAGATCAATCCCCATAAGGCGTACCTGAAAAGCGGCACTTTCACGGACGATCTGGGAGGTGCCGGAGGAAGCTGTGGCACTTTGGGGCACACCGGCGGGCTGAAACTGGTAAATGAAAGTGCGGGAGATGTCACGGTTTTGATAGACGGAGCCGAGCCTGCGGGGGCGGACATAGATCTGGTAAAGCTGGAATATGACCGGCAGATCCTCACCGTCACGGTGGGAGAGGTCGGCGCCCGGACGATCACCCTCGCGTATACAACAAAGGTATGTGACCCCTGTATCTTTGCAGGCAATACGGCAAAAGAGAAATTTGTAAACCGGATAGTTACGACAGATATGGTGGTCGGAAAAAATTCCGTGGAGAAGCGCAGCGCTTCCGCTCAGAGCCCGGTGGATGTGAGCGCAGATGTGCTGACGAAAAAGGCTCCACTGTATGACTATGCGTCGGGGATCATGAAATGGACGCTGGAAGTGGACGGGGCAGAACTTTCCATGACGGATGTGGTGCTGACGGACACACTGCCCGCGGGGCTTGCCTGTGTGGAAGCTTCCCTTCGGACCGAGCCGGAAATTCCTGGGGCAAAGCTGACGGCATCCGGGCAGGATCTGACCTTTGACCTGGGGGATGTGAATACAAAAACACTTGTTATGTTTGACACGAAGGTAGATCCGGAGAAGGCAGGGTTTAGCAGTGACGGGGATGTCAGGATAGAAAACATTGCGTTCATGGAGGGGAAGGCTGACGGCGTTGCCTTCCTGGAAGTCTCCCACAAAGTGGAACAGAAGTTTGTCAACCACGGGCTGTTGAAGAGCAGTAAAACGGATAACAAAAACGAGTGGATCGAGTATGAGGTGTTGATCAATCCGTTCGGGCTTTCCCTGCCGCAGACGCCCGCTCTTGTGGATACGCTGGATAAGCGCCTGCAGATCGATGAGGATACGCTGCGGTTCTATAAGGCGAATCTGTCCGGAAGCAGCGGCAATTTGGGACAGAAGCCGGTGTATACAAAAATCGGAAGCGGTGAGGCGCTTAAGATCGCGGACTGTGATCCGGCGGCAAACAGTTTTACGGTACATCTCCCGATCAATGCCGGGAGCCGGGATGCCTATGTGCTCTCTTACAGGGCGGATATTGTGGAGAGGCAGGCGGGAGGCTACGGAAACAGCGTTCGTTTTGAGGGCGGAAGTGTCCGGCTTGGGGGCACAAAACAGAACAGCGCCCCGGTCAGCGGCGGCGGGGGCGGAGGAGGCGGCGGTGTCGCTTCCCGGAGAGTTGGCATCACCGTAACCCAGACAGACAGTAAGACAGACAAGCCGCTGGCGGGTGTGACTTATACCCTCTATCGGTGGGATCAGGATAACAACCGGCGGGGGCTGCCCGTTGCACAGGGGATCACCGACGCCCAGGGCCGGATTACCTTTCGGGTGAAACCCGGCGCGGTGTACGAACTGGTGCAGACGGGCGCCGCCTCCGGCTACGATAGTGTGCCGGGGTGGGAGGAACTTCCCGAGGGCATAACGGAAGGCGGCGGGCTTTTGATCACGGCGGGAGCGGCAGGCTCGGAGCGGAAGCTGGCATTGACAAACAAAGTGGATGATACAAAAAAACCGGACGGTTCGGGAGGAACAGGGGATACCGGCAGCTCCGGCGGTACGGGGGATTCCGGCAGTACAGGAGGTTTGGGCGGCTCAGGGGGAGAAGGAGATGCCGGCAATTCGGGAGGGACGGATGGTTCAGGTTCTCCCGGCAATGCGGACGGTTCTGATCATATGGGCGAGAAGGGATATGCGGACGGTTTGGGCGGCTCGGGTATTGCCCGCAGGGACGGTGTTTCGGGGAACATATCGGAACATATACTGACAGAGAAGGAAGCCTCCGGTTTGACAAAGCCTAGCGGAAGCCATCCGGGCAGAAAGGCAGGCGGTGCACAGACGGGGGATGGGATATCATGGCTTGCAAAGTTAGCTTTTCTCACCGGAACCGCCTCTGCTGCAGGTCTGATATTGCTCTTTATATGGCACAAAAAGAGTAAGGAAAGGCAGTGAAAATCAGATTATTGTAATTCCGTTCACGTTTATTGCAATTACCAAAAGCTTTGTGTATAATGGAATTGTCAGAAAAATCAAAGCGGAATGTAGAAATTGCGGGAAACGGAAGGAAAGATTTTTTGGCAGAGCATGTTACATGTTCTGCCTTAGTTGTATTGCGGGATGGGAGTATATGCCGGATGGAAGCAGCAGACATCAAAAAAGCGATCATATTTACAGGTATTCAGGCAAGCGGGAAGTCCACCTTTTATCATCGGAGGTGGGCAAAAGAGTATGTGCATATCAATCTGGATACGCTGCACACGAGAAACAAAGAGAATCTGCTCCTGGAGGACTGCCTGAGGAAGGGATATTCTTTTGTGGTGGACAATACAAATCCCACTGCCGCGGACAGGGAGAGGTATATTCTCTGGGCAAAGCAGTACGGTTATGAGGTCGAAGGATATTTTTTTCAGTCTGTGATCGCGGATTGTGTGGAGCGGAACCATGAGAGAACGGGAAAAGCCTGTGTCCCGGATAAGGCGATCGTGTGTACATCCAATAAGTTAGAGATGCCTTCCTACCGGGAAGGATTCGACAGGCTATATTTTGTCAGGATAGAACAGGGTGAGTTCGTGGTGGAAAAATGGAGGGAGAGAGCATGAATTTTGATGAACTGGATGCAAAGATGAGAAGATTTGAGCAGTCTCTGGATCAGACCATACTGCCGGAGTTGTATCTGGCGGTACGGTTGGATGGCAGGAATTTCACGAGGCTGACAAAGGAGATATGCGAATTCGAGGCTCCCTTTGATGTCCGCTTCCGGGATGCCATGATCGATACGGTAAAGCACCTGATGCAATGCGGTTTCAGGATCGTCTACGGCTATACGGAGAGCGATGAGATATCTCTGTTGTTTCACCCGGATGACAATACGTTCGGAAGAAAGGTGAGGAAGATCAATTCGGTGCTGGCGGGGGAGGCGAGCGCCTGTATGGCCTTAAAGCTGGGAATTTTGTCCTGCTTTGACAGCAGGGTGGTTCCTTTGCCCAATTTGGAGTGCGTAAAAGACTATTTTTCCTGGAGGCAGGAGGATGCCCACAGAAACTCGCTCAATGCCCACTGCTACTGGATGCTGCGGAAAAAGGGGATGGATGTGCGGGAAGCCACGGCGCTGATAGAGGGTAAATCCGTCTCCTGGAAAAATGAGCTGCTCTTTTCCGAACATATAAATTATAATGACCTGCCCTGCTGGCAGAAGCGGGGCGTCGGCATATATTATTCCACATATGAAAAGAAAGGGTTTGATCCGGTAAAGGGACAGGAGGTATTGGCTCTGCGCAACAGGCTGGAGACAGAGCTGGAATTGAAGACAGGGGAAGAATATCGGGAGTGGGTGGTGTCGCTTATGGAGGGGAGATGACATCGGATGTGTGATATCTTTGCTGTCGGCGGAATACGGTTTCAGTCATGCAGGCTATATACCGATAGGGCAAGCGGGGATTCGGTAAAATATCCCTGCCGGCGGATTGGCAAAGAGTCCGAGGCCCGGCGGATGGTAAGTGAAGAAAAGAAAGCAGACAAAGAGTATGCATACCAGGATGCAGAGTATGGCGGTAAAGGGTTTTGCCTTGCAGGACAGCGTGAGCCTGTAAAAGAGCAGAAACGCAGTCAGGGTGCTCACGATAAAGGTGCCAATATCCAAAATAAAATAGTCTCTTCCCAGAATGCCGGTGTAGGCGTAGAAAAGAACCGGGATGAGCAGGGTTCCCGTCAGTATTCCCAGGCACAGGGAGGAGACGATGCAGGGGTAATCTTCTTTCAGATGGTGTGCCGCGAAAAAAGCATACAGCAGCATCGGGAAAAACAATAATTTCATGTGTTCCCATATGGATTCGTTCACCGGCGTGAAAAGGCCGATTACAGCATGATTGCCGGACCAGTCGTATACAAAATGCGCCAGTGTTCCGGCGAGCAGGACGAAGATAATTCCGATGGCAGTATATTGTTTTAAACTTTTCATAGAAATCCTCCATGCTGCCAATACCTGCAAATTTGGGCATCAGCACAAATTTGTTAGAAAAAAATTTATTTTTCACAGTAGATACTTCATAGAATAGTATATGGAGCAGGATGAAAGTTATGCATTGGGGGAAAATGTGGTTAAAGTGTCGCCGGCGGCGGCGCTTTTTTTATAGAAAGTTTATAGAATTAAGAGGACTTTAGTGGGTCAGAGTGGTATGATAGAAGAAGTAAGAGGGAAGTGAGGAAAACAATGCGGAAACAACTTATGAAGGCGGCTTTCACACTGTTGTGTGTGCTCAGTCTCCTGGCGGGAAAAGAGAACAATACAGTATATGCGAGGGAGGAGCGTGCCGCGGGGACTTTTACCGGGGATGTGGCGATGCTGAAACAGGAGGACAACGGCTATGTGATGCAGGTGACGGTGGGTAACAGCGGGGCGGACTTTACCGGCACGGTGCAGGTGGTCTTTGCCGGCTTTGATTACGGGAACTGTGCCTATCAGACGCAGATCACTCTGCCTTCGCAGGGGAAAAAGCAGTTTACATTCCATATTACCGATACGGCGGCTGACACCACACGGGGCGGTCTGTGCGCGCTGAATTTCCTCAACGAGAAGGGGGATGTGCTGCAGTCCATCGAGTTTGGTAATGTGCTGGAACATGCGGTGACGGAGGTTTCGGTCGGTGTTTTGTCGGAGGATTTTGCAGGGCTTTCCTTTCTGGAGGCGGACGGGGAGGCGATCGATATCCGGGGCAGGGAGTTTCCGGTGAAGCTGGTGGAACTGAACGAGGAGAACCTGAACAAAAATTTGGATGGGCTGTATTATCTGATCATTGATCAGTTCGATGTCTCTTCCCTTGGCGATGATAGCATTGAATTGATTCAGGGTTGGGTTCAGGACGGCGGCTGGCTGATGGTCGGAACCGGGGAATATGCGGCGCAGACGCTCTCCGGTTTTGATCGGAATTTTCTGGATGTGAGTATTTCGGGGGTCAGCGTGCCGGGGGAGGAGAATGTCGCCTCTGTCAATGCGGAGCCGTCCGGTTATTCTTATTCGATGTATACAAATGACGGCGTCGATTTTACGAATATGGCGATTGCGGAACTGGATTACAGTATGATTGGCGGCAGTTTTTATGACAGTTCTGATAATCCGGCGGTATGCGGGCCTGTGAACAATGGGGGGATAGCGGTCTATTTTTATTCTTTCTCAGATGCGGAACTGCAGAAACTGAGCGGTTATTCGGTTGCGTCCATCTATGAGGAGTTCAACAATTTCGGTTATAAGTATGATGAATATTCGGAGTGGGAGTACAGCAGGGAGAGGGCGCTTTCTTTTATAGATAGTATCAATACCAATGTGGATTTCACCTGGCTTAAAGTGATGATCCTTGTGTATGTCGTGCTGGTCGGGCCGGTGCTGTATCTGATCCTGCGCAAATGCAGAAAGTGCGAGTGGTACTGGTTTTGTGTGCCTGCGCTGGGGGTGCTGTTCATTGTGGGCGTGTATTTTTTGGGGCAGGGAGCCCGGGTGAAGGAGGCAAGGGTTTATTCCGTCACATCCCAGAGGGCGGACGGCGGCAGCAAGGATACTTATTTTCTGGCGTACCATGCGGGGACGAAGCCCTGGGATGTGCGTTTGAGACCGGAATATGAGGTGGCAGGCCCCGGTTCCGGCGGGGGAGGTTATTATTACGGGGGCTACACCCGGAGTGTCGGGGATTATTTCTACACGGTAAGCGATGACGGGGACGGGCTTTTGGCGGGGATCAAGCCGGAGGAGAATTTTGACAGCGGATCGTTCTTTGCGGGGGGAAGCGCGGAGAGCAGAGGGCAGATTTCCTGTGAGAACCTGAAATATGACAGAAGGGGAACCGTGGGCGGGAAGATCACGAACGGGACGGACTGTGACATGTCCTATATGGCGGTGTGGTATCAGGATAATATCATGGTGTTTTCCGATGTGAAAGCGGGGGAGACGATCGATCTGAAGGGGGATATCCAGAACGGCAGGTGTGTGTTTAACGGTACATTTTATTCGGTGGACGATCTGCTCTATGATATGGTGTCCGTTTACAGTTATCATGCCGATCTCGGGTATGAGCAGGACGATATGGCAGCGCTTTTGATCGGTATGAGTGTGGCGGACCGTGAGAGGACGTCGGCGCCGGATCAGATCGTTATTGTAAACGGCGCGAAGCCGGCAGAGCCGGATCAGGCGGTTATCGTGGGAGTTGTGAGGGATTATGACAGGGTGACGGAAGGGAAATGCAGCGAGACTTCTTACGGGTGTCTGTATTCCTACGCGGAGATGGGAGGACGGCAGAATGCTTCACATTGATCATCTGTATAAAAATTATGGGAAATTTCAGGCAGTCAGGGATCTGACGCTCCATATCCCGCAGGGGGATCTGTTCGGCTTTGTGGGGCCAAACGGCGCGGGGAAGACCACCACGATACGGATGGTGTGCGGGCTGATGCTTCCCACTGCCGGCAGTATCTCGATCAACGGGGTGGATGCGCTGACTCATCGGAAGGAGATCAAAAAGCAGATCGGCTATGTGCCGGATTTCTTTGGCGTGTATGATAATCTGAAGGTGAAGGAGTACATGGATTTTTACGGTTCCATGTACCGCATGCACTCCGGGGAGATCGGGAGGATCGCCGATGATCTGTTAGAGCTGGTCAATCTCTCCGACAAGAAGGAGGTTTTTGTAGATACGCTCTCCCGGGGCATGAAGCAGCGGCTGTGTGTGGCGAGGGCGCTGATCCACAATCCGGCGCTTCTGGTTCTCGATGAGCCGAACTCCGGGCTTGATCCCAGGGCGAGGGTGGAGATGAAGGAGCTTTTGCTGAATCTGAGAAGCATGGGAAAGACGATTGTGATCAGCTCCCATATTTTGTCCGAACTCTCCGAGATGTGCAACAGTATCGGGATCATGGATCACGGGAATCTGGTGGCGGCGGGGCGCATCGAGGATGTGATGGAGCATGTATTCGGAAACGATCAGCTTATCATCACGCTGGAGGAGGGGCGCGAGATAGCGCTGCGCATCGCCAGCGAGTATCCGAAGGTGAAGGTCCGCTCCGCGGGAGAGCACGAGATCAGGCTGTCGCACACGATGACAAAGCGGGAGATCGCCGAGATGATCGGGGCGATGATAGCGCACGATGTGGTCGTGACCGGTTTCCATAAACAGGAGGGCGATCTGGAGACACTGTTCATGTGCGTTACGGAAGGTGACGGTGGTATCGGAAGTGGAATTAGTGGTAACGGAATTGACGCTGGTAACGAAGGTGAAGTCGGTGTGGAAGGTGGAACTGGCGGTGGCGAAAGTGCCGTAAGGAAGGAGGGGAGCAGAGATGTGGTTAAATCCGATTGTTAAGAAGGATGTGAAAGTGCAGTCGCGCAGCATGAAGATCTGTTTCGGCGTGCTTGCCTACGAGCTGATACTGGCGCTCGTCTTTTTCTTTGCGATGTTTATTATCCAGGAGAACAATACCTATTATTCCGACAATATATACAGTGAGCTGGTGGGGCTCTATCCGGTGCTGGCGATCACGCAGTTTGTGATCCTTGGCGTGATCGTGCCCGTCAGGACGGCCTCTTCGATATCGGGGGAGCGGGAACGCCAGACTTTCGATATCATGATGACCACAGGCATGACGCCCTTTTCAGTCGTTGCCGGTAAGGTGATGACCGCGATCGTGCAGAGTATGCTGTTTATCGCCGCAAGCCTGCCGATCATGGCGCTTTCCTTTGTCGTCGGCGGTATGTCGTGGAGCTATCTGTTCTGGTTTTTCGCGATCGCGCTTCTCATTTCGCTCTTTTCGGCGAGCGTCGGGATTTTGTGTTCTTCTCTCTGCAAAAAGAGTGTCAGCGCGGTGATCATGTCCTACGGGTTTTATCTGATCTTTTTCATCGGGACGCTGGTGCCGTCCATTTTGTATGAGATATACAGTATCAACTACTGGTACAACGGAAGTTCCGTGCAGAGTGGATACAGTTATGGGGAAAATATCGCTTTGACGCTGCTCATCAACCCGGCAGTATATCTGGCGGAGTTCGTTGCACTGGTTATGACAGGCGAATCCATTTGGGATAACTCGTTTGATATGACGACAGTGGGAGGGCCGATTCGTTTTCTGGCTGACGGGAATCACTGGATCATCGCTTCGACGGTCCTGTTTCTGGCGGTTTCCTTCCTGTTTCTCTGGCTTGCCGCAAGGCGTATCGATCCGGCCAGGAAGCACAGGAGGGGACGGTAGAGGGTTGCCGGCGCTCGATTGGAAAAGTACCCTTCATGCAACAGGTACTAAGTACGAAAATATATGTGAAAGTTGTATAAAAGGAGGAGGCAGAGCAGGGAGATATGGATATCGGGAAGTATCTGTCAGAGGAGATCAGAAAGTGCAGACATAGGATGAACCTGGCTATGGTGATAGACCGGGGGATTTTGTGCGCGGCTGCGGGCGGTATAGCCGGTATATTCTGCGAGGCGATCTCTCTGTTTTTGCCGTTTTACCGTGTGCATCGGGCGGCTGCGTTGTGTTTTTTTGCCGGTTTTCTGGCTGGCGTCTGTCATGCGGTATACAGGCGGGCGGATATGAAAAAGGCGGCAGGGCGGCTGGATTCTTTCGGGCTCAAGGAGCGTATGCTCACGGCTTATGAGAATCTGGACAAGGAGGATGGCTTCGCCCTGCTTCAGAGGCAGGATGCCTATCGTCACTATGAGCGGGTGCGCGGGGAGGTCAGGATTTCCGTTGTGCCGGACAGGCGGCATGTGCTGGCGTTGTTTGTGGCGGCGGCTGCGGCGGTTGGGATCGGGGTGATCCCTTCTCCGGTGCGGGAGCAGGCGGAAGCCACGCATCAGGTGAAGGAGGAGGCAAAGGAGGAGAGAGAAGAGCTGGAGGAGCTTCTGGATGCACTGGAGGGTGTGGATATGGAGAGCCTGACGGAGGCTCAGAAGGCGGAACTTCAGGAACTTCTCGATACAATGGAGTTGTCCCGGGAGGAGCTTGCCGGGGTGGATACCTGGGAGAGCCTTTCTGCCGCCACGGGGCGGCTCGACTATAAATATCAGCAGGCAGCGCAGAGCCTTAGTGGGCTTGCCGGGCAGCTTGAGTACCCGGATATGGCGGGAGTGGCAGGCGCAGAGGCTCTGGCGAAGGCGCTTGCGAATGCGGCGCAGAACGACCAGCAGATGGCTTCCGCTGGAACAGCGTCCGGAAACCCCGGCGGGGAGGATGGGCAGAATGGTGAGGGCGCATCCGGCGAGGAAAACGACGGAAGCGGAGAAAATGGTTCCGGCGGGGAAAACGGTCAGGGCGGAGAGAGTGGAGCCGGCAACGGAGATGGTCAGAATGGTGGGAGCAACTCCGGCGAGGGGAGCGGTCAGAATGGTGGGAATAGTGCCAGCGGCGGAGGACAGAGTGGAGGAAACGGTTCCGGAGGCGGTCAGAGTGGAGAGAACGGTTCCGGCGGGGAAAGCGGCGGAAACGGAGAAGGCGGCTCTGGCGGCGGAAACGGTCAGGGCACTGGAAGCAGCTCCGGCGGTGGAGCCGGAGGCGGACGGGGCACTGGAAGCAGTGATACGGCGCATGATTATGTCAGCATTCCGGGCGCGGTGGCAGATGATTCCTCTTTGACCGGAAATAAGACCGGAGATCAGGATTCGGATTATTATCGTCAGCAGAACGGGCTCGCCTGGGAGGGCGACCATGTGGAGTACAGTTCTGTGATCGGCGAGTATACGGACAGCGCCTATGAGGGGATCGCGAACGGAAAGTATCCGAGTGGGATGGAGACGGTAATTCGGGATTATTTTGAGAATCTGAATAAGTAAAGAGGGCAGGAATTAGCGTCGCTGTAGCGACACTACATTCAAGGACTATCGAAACATAGTCCTTGAATAAAATTCCAATACACCTATACTTCCTGCAGTTGCATTTCCTGAATCTGTTTGTGTACTTCCATGCCTCGTTTATTATAATAATCACGCCTTTCCTGCGGTGTCATGTCTTTTGTGATATTATAGTTATATTCCCTTATTTTATGGATGTCCTCAATAGTAAAGTCTGGACTGATTATCAACTTATCCATAGTCATACCTCGCTTTCCAATAATACAGATGGATTGATGATTTCAACCGGTTTATAGCCCCTTAAATTGGTGATGGCTCTTACTCCTCTGATGGTCCTGATATTAACAATATGCTTAAAATTACATGATATAATGCAGTCGCAACCGCATATGACTGCGGCAGCGATATGCTGGCAGTCATCATAACTCTTTTTTGTCAAGAT
>CAJUDM010000028.1 GCA_910584915.1 uncultured Lachnospiraceae bacterium | reverse complement strand
AAACTGTTACGCTGATGCACACAAAATGCTCCGAAGTCGCATTTTGGCGCCTGCATAACTCGCAAAATCGCTTGCAGAGCGATTTTACTCGCGGAATGTTGAAAAGCTGAACTGTTACAACTTAATATTCCTCAAAGATTCACCCTCCCCTCAAAGACTGCCGCCACCGCCAAAGCTCCGTATAATAGGACTCGTCTTTCCCCGGAAGAAGGTAAGCCGCGCAGGTGTACGCGTATTCAAAAAAGCAGTAATTCTCCCGTGAGATCCGGCTCCGTACCATATTTAATATTTTCTCCGCCCACTGCGCATACGACGCATCCCGGGCAGAGAGCCAGGCGGCGAGAGTGAAGGCGGGGATCAACGGCCAGTCGATCTGTCCTTTGCAGATCCTGTCGATCTCGCGGAGCGATATCCGCGCCAGGATACATACCGCCGCAAACTGTACCAGAGCCAGCCACTCCTCTGCCGGAATCCGGCCGTCTTTTTGTCCCGGCGGATAGACCATAACGCCGTAGAGTTCATCGCGCTGCACACCGGAAAGTTTTTCCGCATATTGTTCTGCCGCCTCGTACCAGCTTTTCAGGGAGAAATCCGTCTCCGCCAGTTCTGCCACGATGCCGCTCACATAGTCAGATGGCCTCTCCACGGCGGGAAGGGGCGTATTGATATCGGGATATCTCCACAGGACGATCCCCTCCTCATCCAGTGTCTCATCAAGCGGCGGATTCTGCGCCTTCCCAGCAGTCAGTTCAAAGGCGGAGGGTTTTCCGCAGATCTGCTCCAGCGCCAAGCGCACCGCATTGATACTGCTCGCCGATTCCTGACAGGTCGTGGCACAGCGGACAACCCCCGATGTTGTCCCGTTTTCACGCATACTGCGGACCGCGTTGATGATACTCTCGCTGCTCGGTTCAAGGTAATCCACGTTCGGCGTCAATGTCTCAAACGCCGCCATCCGGCACAACTCCTGCGCCCGGGCGTTTCCGGTATCCGCGGCGGCGCAGAGGACAAGCCGCTCCAGTTCATAGGGCTCGCCGTCCTCCATAAAGCAACAGAAGATCCGGGATGGCTCCGCCCATCCGCAGTCATTGTAATCCCCCGCCTCCAACACCTTATCATAGCATTCCCCGGCCTTCCGCCAGCGTCTCCTGCTGAAATAGTAATCTCCAAGATCATTGTAGGCGGCGGCATTCCCCGGATCAGACTCGACTCCGAGTGCAATATACCTTTCAGCCTCCTCCTCCCTCTCAATGTCAAGATAAGTCAGCCCGGCAAAGGTATATCGCGATGTGGTGCCGCCGCGCTCAAGTCCCTTTAATATCACTTCCAGCGCCTTTTCCGGTTTCTTCTCGTGCCGGTAAAGATTGCATTCCGCCACATATCTGTCGCTGTTGTCCGCTCTGTCCGTGCTTTCTGTGATGCGGTCAAACACATCGTGGCACAGCGCCCACAGCCGCTCCCGCAGAGCATCCTCACATCTGTCTATTGTAAACAGGATCGACGCAATAAACAGGCATGCCTCCTGCTCCCCCGCTCTGGCGACAAGATCCCTGTCGGAAAGCCACACCTCCAGGAGTCCCGTGTCATCCTCCTCCCCTCGCCAGAGAGACGTCGCATAACAGCGAAGCGCTTCCGATACCTTTCCTGCCTCATACAGATGTTCCGCTTTTTTCACAATTTCCGATCTCATTGTTTCCGGGCTCCTTTCTCAACTCTGCTGCAGACTGTTGTGGATATCGATCGCCCACGACAGGTCATAGAGATGGAACAGTCCGTCATCCTCCGAAAGCCCTTTTTCTCTCAGGATATTCAGACAGATCTGATAGGCGGTTTCATTGATCCCGTGCGGCATGATATCACCGTTTGTCAGATAAATGCGGAACTGATAGACCGTCTCGGTGTAGACAGCCGGATCATCCCCCTTGAGAGAAAAGTATACGGTATCGTCCATCCGCTTTGCCTCTTTCGGCTGCATGATCCCTGTAAAAAAGCCGTTCCACACCTCAAATCCCCTCGACTGCAGGCCGCCGATCATAAAGGGTTTTAAAAGCTGGACCGCCCTGTCGTTCAGATGATGTCTATGGACACGCATCTGCTCCGCCATCGCATAGAAATTACCAACCACCCTGTGCTCCATACCGGGCAGAGCCAGTCTGTCCATATAGCAGTTCATATACTGTAACAGTTCCCCGGTGTCCTGCCCTTCCACGCCGGGTATCAGCACAGCCGCGATCCCCAGTTCCCTGTCAATATAGCGGCTCCGGTAGGATATCTCAGTCTGCGCCTGGCACTGCGGACAGACAGGATAAAAAAAGTTCTCTGCATCCAGCACCTCCCTGGCTTCCTGCCAGATAAGCGTGTCAAAGCAGTTTACCATCTGCGCTGCAAACATATGATTGCAGCTGTGGCACTGAACCGTGGTATTGCCGACTGCCCAGGGATTTTTCATTCGATGAAGCTGATTCAAGAGATACACCTTCCTTTCCTATATAAATTTTTTTTCATTTCTTATATATAGCCTTCAGCACTGCCTCCACAAAAATTATACCTCATTCTCCTGCAGAAGTGAATAAACTGTATCCATAAAATCCTCCGTTTTCTATACTTCCAAATCCTTCCGGCAAACCGTACAATACACGCTGCTCCTGCCGCCGATAACAGTACGGCATAATGTATTCCCGCAATTCGGACAAGGCTCGCCGGCATGGCCATACACCTGCAAAAAGGGTGTGTTTCGATAGTCCTGTCCTGTAACAGCTCTGCAAAATTCATCGCTGCCCGGATGTGCAATAACCTCCGGGCGGCTGACAATTATCGTTTCAATCTAATATTTGAAAACTATAATACCAATTCTGTAAAAACAGGGAATAATAACCGACATAACAGCGGGCAGGAATCCAACCTCCGGAACCTGCCCACCGCTTTTATACTTCTGTGCCGACTTTTGCACACCTTTTCAGTCTCATAGACTGAATGTCCCATTTTTCCTGACAAACACCGGGATCACATCAAGCGGCGCCTCCGCTTCTATCTCCTGTCCTCCCTCATACTCTCTCCCGGTGGCATACTCTGTCCAGATCTCCCCCTTCGGCAGATAAACCTTGCGGCTTCTCTGCCCCGCATAAAGGATTGGCGCCACCAGAATATCCGGTCCATAGCAATACTCGTCTTCCACCTCCCAGCAGACGGGATCTTCTGGGAACCCGTAGAACAGCGTCCTCATCACCGGCGTCCCCTTTTCATGCGCCTCCTCCATCAGTTTTCTCGTGTACGGACGCATCTTCTCCCTCAGTTCCATATATTTTCTGCAGATCTCATAGACTTCTTCCCCGTAACTCCACACCTCGTTCGCCGCCCCGGAGCAACAGGAAGCGCCGCCCGTCGTGCCATGCTGGGGCTGCCTAGGCTCCCTGTCCCCATGAAGCCGCATTACCGGGCAGAATGCGCCCCACTCAAACCAGCGGGCAAAGAGTTCTCTGAACTTCGGATTATCGGGATCACCGCCGTGGAAGCCGCCGATGTCCGTGGTCCACCAGGGAATCCCCGCGAGCCCCATGTTGAGCCCTGCGGCAAGCTGGTTTCGCATGCTCTCATAACTGGAAGCGATATCGCCGGACCAGACGAGCGCCCCGTACCGCTGGCTTCCCGCCCAGGCACAGCGCAGCAGGTTTACGATATTCTCCTGCCCTTCCTGTTCCATGCCCTCATAGAATGCCCTCGCGTAATCTACCGGATAGATATTTCCGATCTGGAGATCCGTGCCCAGGTAATAGCGGTAATTGTCAAAATCATACGCCGTGTATTCCGGCTCCGCCTCGTCCAGCCAGAAGACTTTGATCCCCTTGTCGTAATAATTCTGTTTTACCTTACCCCACACATAGTTCCGGGCCTCAGGATTGGTGGCGTCAAAGTGGATCGTCGCCCCCTGGAAGTCCAGCCCTACGCGGAAGCCCCGCTCGGTGCGGATCAGATACCCCCTCTCCAGCATCTCCTCATAGTTCTCACAGGTCCTGTCCACCGTAGGCCAGATGGACACCATCAGTTCGATCCCCATCTCCTTTAATTCCCTTACCATAGCGTCGGGATCATGCCAGTACACCGGATCGAATTTCCATTCCCCCTGCTTCGGCCAGTGGAAGAAATCGATGACGATCAGATCGATGGGGAGATTTCTGCGTTTATACTCCCTTGCCACCTCGAGCAGTTCCTCCTGCGTCTGATAGCGGAGCTTGCACTGCCAGAAGCCGAGCCCGTACTCCGGCATCATCGGCACCGTGCCCGTCACCTTCGCGTACGCCTCCTCGATCTCCGCCGGCGTATCTCCTGCCACGATCCAGTAATCCAGCGTTTTCGTGGAGTAAGCCTCAAAGCTCATGATGTTCTTTCCGAACACCGCGCGCCCCACACCGGGGTTATTCCACAGAAAACCATAGCCGAGAGAGGAGATGGCAAAGGGAACGCTCGCCTGGGAATTGCGGTGCGCCAGCTCCAGATCCAGCCCTTTCAGGTTCAGATAAGGCTGCTGGTACTGCCCCATTCCATAAATCTTCTCGTCCTTATCCACGGACTCAAACCGCATCGTCAGATGGTAGTCTCCTCCGGGGATCGGTTTAAACTCCCTCGCCTCCACCTCGATAGCGCTGCACTTTCTATCCAGCACATCCCGCCTGTTGCGCCAGTATTCCTCCAGAAGCAGCCTGCCGTCCGCGCGGTACACCGTGATCTTGCCAAGTTTGGTTATCTCCGCGTATATCTTTCCGTTCTCTATCCTCGCCCCGGTCTCCGTCATAGTGATCCCGGCTTTTTCCACACCTCTTTTGTACAAAGCCCAGTCATGCTCCGGCATCCGGCATTCCTTCGTCGCCCGAACCCTCAGCGCATTCTCTCCCCACGCCTCGATCCAGACCTCCTCCGCGTCATAGCGGAAGATCAGTTTTTTGTCCCTTATTTCCAACATACTTTTTTCCCTCCCGGCGTCCGTAACCAAAAAACAAACTTTACCCTTTCACTGCCCCGCTGGTCATACCGCTGACGATATATTTCTGCATAAAGATAAAGATCAGCGCCACCGGAATGATCGTCACCACCGCAAATGCCGTCAGGTAACTCCACTTGGTCCCGTACTGTCCCATAAAGTTAAAGATTCCCGCCGTGATCGGCCTCTTCTCCTGATCCAGGATAAACGTCATGCCGTAAGCGAGATCTCCCCATGCATAGAGGAAGGAGAAGATCGCGCAGACCATAACGCCCGGCTTCGCGATCGGGATCAGAATGCGGATAAACGCCGTAAACCTGTTGCAGCCGTCCAGATATGCCGCCTCCTCCAGATCTTTCGGTATGGATGCGAAATAGTTTTTGAGGATCAGCACCGAGAACGGGATACCGATCGTCGCGTCCGCCAGCACCGCCGCGATCCAGGTGTTGTAGACATGCATGTTCTTGAACATGATAAACATGGGCGTCAGCAGCACCGATACCGGCAGCATCTGTGTCACCAGAAAGGAAAGAAGCATCAGCTTTCTCGCCTTAAAGCGGTATTTCGCGATCCCGTAGGATGCGGGAACCGCCAGTATGACCGCGATGACAGTCGCCCCGAGGGAGATCAGGAAACTGTTCCCAAAGGAACGAAACATGTTAAAGTCTCCGGTCTCCACCTGCGCCGCATAGGATTTCAGGTTCAGGATATGCGGATAAAAGGTGGGCGGATTCTGAAAGATCTCCTGTTCCGTCTTTAACGAGGTGATGAGCGCCCAGTACAGCGGAAACAGCAGGACACAGAGGATCAGTACCGCGGCTGCACTGAATAATATATTATTTCTTCCTGTTACTTTCTTTTCCTCTTCCATCACTCTTCCTCCCCTGCCGTCGTCGCTTTAATATAGAACACGCCTACGATAAGTAAAATAACCAACAGTACATTTGCCACCGCGGAGCCCTTGCTGTACTTGAACATCTCAAAGGACAGCTTGTAGGAATAGGTCGAGAGCATGTGGGTGGAATTCACCGGTCCGCCGCTCGTCATCACATAGACCAGATCATACACTTTAAAGGTATAGATAAAACCGAGGATCAGCACCGATTCGATGGTAGGGCGAAGCAGCGGCAGTGTGATGCTGAAAAATGTCTGCACTTTGTTCGCACCGTCGATGGATGCGCTCTCATAGAGTTCCTTCGGGATCGTCGTCAGCCCGGTGGAGATCAGTATCATATTGAACGGTATGCCGATCCATATGTTGGCGCAGACAAGCGCGAACATTGCCGTCCCCGGCGTGGTCAGCCATTCTATGTTTTTGCTGATCAGATGCAGGCTTCTTAAGATGTAGTTGATCACGCCGATGTCCGTCGCAAACAGAAGCTTGAACATCAGTGCCGTCACTGTGACCGGTATCATCCAGGGCACCAGCAGGATTCCCCTGACCGGCTTTGCGAGGGAAAACCGCTTGCTGAAAAACAATGCCAGCACAAACCCGATCAAAAACTGGAAGATCAGACAGAGGACTGTGTATTTGAGCGTATTCGCCAGCGAAGTCCTGAATACATCGTCCTTGAAAAGTTCCAGATAATTCTCAAACATGATAAAGTTTTTTGTTCCCCGCACCAGATTTCCCGCATTCACATCCTGAAAACTCAGGACAATATTGCGGATGATCGGATAGCCCACAAAAATCAGCATATACAGGAAAGCCGGGAGAACAAACAGTATTCCCACATTGTCATAGCGGAACAGTTTTTTATGTTTTTTCATGAAAACCTCCTGTCAGCGCCAAACACAACATATCCTATGTTCTCTGCGCTGTCTTCTTATCACTGCCATCAGAGTACGCAGTTTTTAAACTGTCTCTGTAATCGGGCAGAGAAGAGCCATCTTCCCCTGCTCGCCGCGCGACCTGTGCGCCGCCTTAGCGGCATATTTTTTCTGCACAGATCTGCGCAAAAAAAGCTGCCGCACATACGATACT
Organism: uncultured Lachnospiraceae bacterium; assembly: GCA_910584915.1. Lineage (GTDB taxonomy): Bacteria > Bacillota > Clostridia > Lachnospirales > Lachnospiraceae > 1XD8-76. The sequence goes on along the minus strand of CAJUDM010000028.1, from coordinate 53,387 downwards.
CTGTCATACTCTGTGCGGCAGCTTTCACTAAACTCTTTATTTCACGATCCCGTCGATCGTCTCCTGCGCTTTGGCTGCCGCGTCCTCCGGCGTCGCGGTTCCTGTGATCACTTGGTTGAAAGCTAAGGAGATCGCGTCGGATACGCCGGGCCACTCGGCAAGAGGTCCTCTGGGCATTGCGTAGTTCAGTTCTTCTACGAAAGGCTGATACGGTGAATCCGCCTCAAACTGGTTCTCAGCGATCGTCTTGTCAGCAGAGATATAGCCGAACTTTTCCATCATGAATTTCACTTTTTCTTCAGATGTTGCATAGGTCAGGAAATCCAATGCTCCATCCACGTTTCCGCCGCTTATCACCGCATAGTTCTCGCCGCCGAGTACAGAAGAATACTCGGAATCCTTCGGGATCAGCGTCACCTTCCAGTTCAGATCCGGCGCCTCGGACTGCATGGTGGGAATCTGCCAGGGACCGTTCTCCATCATTGCCACGTTGCCGGAGATAAACTGATTCATCACATCTCCCTGTGTCCAGTTGATGCACTCTTTGCTCATCACGCCTTCATCGATCAGACTCTGAATATAGCTCAGGGCGCGGATGCCGTTTTCGTTGTTGATATCGTAGGATGTCGCACCGGTGGACCAGAGCCAGGGTACAAAGTTGAAGGTTCCCTCCTCGTTCTGTACGCTGCACAGCGCAAGGCCTGTCACATTGTCTGTAGTCAGCGCTTTTGCCGTCTCTTTCAGTTCATCCCAGGTAGTCGGTACGCTGCAGCCGACATCTTTCAACATATCCTCATTGTAGTACAGTGCAAGGCAGTTTACGCCGAAAGGCACGCCGTAGAGTTTCCCGTCCACTGTGCAGGAATTCACGGTTCCCTCATAGTAGCTGCTGACATCAAACTTTCCCGTGATATCCTCGAAGATCCCCATATCCACATAGGATGCATGGTCCGGTGAATCCAGAATGGCGATATCCGGCAGTTCGTCCGCGGAAGCGCCGATGGATAACTGTTTCTTAAAATCTGCAAACGGTACATATTTTGCTGTCACCTGATAGCTGTCCTGGGATGCGTTGTACTCCTGAATGACCTGATCCAGTGCTACCTGGTGGCCTTCCGTCTCCCAGTAATACCAGATCGTCACCGCCTCTGCGCCCTCCGCGGAAGCCGTCTCCTCTGTCTCTTCCACAGCTGCTTCCTCTCCGGAAGATTCCTCCTCCGCCGCGGGCTCTGCCGTTTCCTGTGTCTCTCCGGAAGAGCCGCATCCGGTGATCACGCCTGTCATCATTGTCAGTGTTGCCAATAAAGCGATCCATTTTTTCCTCTTCATCATTTTCCTCCTTTACCCCTTTGCTGCCGGGTTTTCTCTTTGATGGATTCATCATACCGCCTTTCGCTGTCCCCCGAAACGGTAAAAATATGAAAAAGGGTGAATTATCTAACCTGATGTCATCTGTGGGATTTTCTGTACTCCGCCGGGGACAACCCGACGCATTCCTTAAACACCCTCGCAAAGTATTTCCCGTCTGTGTAGCCTACTTTTTCCGAAATTTCGTACAGCTTTAACTGGGTTCCGATCAGAAGCTCCTTGGCTTTCGCAAGACGGTAATTGCGGATGTAAGTGCTGAAATTTTCCCCCAGCTCCTTGTGAAACTGCGCACCCAGATACTCCTGTGTCAGTCCCAGCCTGTCCGCGATCTCATTTAAGGTGATGCCGTCCGCATAAAATTCATGGATCATGCTCTGCGCCTTCTTGACCGCAAGGCTCAGGGCTTCCGTCCCCTTTTCCGCCACATCCATATGAGAAAACAGCATGTCAAAAGTCTTTTTCAGTTCCCCTTCGGTCTTCGCATTCATCACCTGATCCAGAAGCTTTTTCTGATCGACGCTCTGGTAATCGATACAGCCCACTTCCTTCGCAATATTCAGGATAGACCACTGAAAGCGTATGTAAGATTCCTTGATCTCCTTCGGGGAGTATACCTGTCCATTTAAAAAGTATCGGTGAAACTTCTCCGCTGTCTCCCGCATCTTCTCCTTTTCGCCCATGCAGATCGCTATTTTTACCTGATTTTCCAGTTCCACCGGGTAAATGCATATCTCTGTCTGGATATCCGCGATACGGGGATGGGATATCAGCACATCATCGCCGAGGACGATATTCCAGTCCATATAGGGGAGCAGTTTATGATAGCCTTCTCTGATCGCCGCCGCTCCCGCCACTTCGATCATACCGTAGCTGACTTCCCTCTCCTGCTTTCCCCGCTTCTGAAACAGGATCTGGCTCTGATACCACCGTTCTGTCTCCTGTCTGGAAGAATAGCCGTAAAGCAGCGCCAGGATCGCTTTGTCGTATTCCATGTCCACCAGGGCGTACTTAAGCCCTTCCGATTCCAGCAGCCGGCACATCTCTCGGCGCTTTTTCTCTCTTCCGTCCTCAAACGCCTCCCCCATGTAGGCCAACAGTTCAATGAACGGCATATCCTTTGTGATTCCGTACTTCTGCTCCAGAAACTCCTCCGTCTTCTCATCTTCCCTGATCGATGACACGCCGTATAAAAGACTGGAGACGATATTTTCCAGGCTCCCCATTTCATCTGGCGTTCTCTTCTGTTCCTGCTCGCAGAGATTTTGTATTTTCCGGATCGTCTGGACAAACTCCTGCACCATCACCGGTTTGATGACATAGTCGCACACGCCGAGCTTCACGGCGCGCTGGGCATAGGAAAATTCCGAGTATGCCGTCAGGACGATCACTTTGGCGCTGATTCCTCTCTCCTGCATCCTTGAGAGCATCTCCAGTCCGTCCATGACCGCCATTTTGATATCGGTGATGACCAGATCCGGCGCACATTTTTCGATACAGGCAAGCCCCTCCTGCCCGTTTCCCGCAACCCCCAGGATGCTGATCTCTGGAAACATCTTTCCCATCAGATCGCAGAGCCCCTCCCTGATCAATATCTCATCCTCAACTATCACTGCTTTCATGAATTTCTCCGCCTCCTGCTATCGGTATCTGCATCTCGTCCTCAACTGTCCCCGCCCCCACTCTTTTCTTCTCCTCCTGTGACAGGGATCAGTATCTGCACCAGAGTTCCCTCCCCCGGCATGCTCCGGATCACGATCTGCGCTTTTTCCCCATAGTACATATGTAATCTTGTGATCGCATTTTCCATGCCGATGTGATTTTTATCCTCCGTTTTGCGGAAAATCCCCTGATTCATCTCCCGCACGATCTCCTCCGGTATACCGCAGCCGTTGTCCTCTATTCCTATTTTAATAAAATCATTTTCCCGCGCCATCTCCATCCGCAGGCAATGTGCCCGCTCCACGCCCTCAAACCCGTGCAGAATGGCATTCTCGATAAACGGCTGTAAGAGCAGTTTGTGGATCGTCAGGTTCATCAGTTCCGGCTGCACATTGATATGACAGTCAAAGGAGTTCTTCAGTTTTGTCTGCTGCAAAAAGATATACTGTTTTAACCACTCGACTTCATCCTTTATTTTCACAACGCCGTTGCTGTCCGATATGCCGTAGCGCAGGATGCGAGCCAGGGTGGTGATCATATTGCTGATCTCATACTCGTCCTTATCGATTGCCATCCAGTTGATCGTATCCAGCGTATTGTAGAGAAAATGCGGGTTGATCTGGGCTTCCAGCGCGGCAATCTCCGCGTTTTTCTGTCTTACTACAGACTTTTTCATCCTGTCTATCATTGGCAGCACCGACAAAAGGGACAAAAGCATGATAAAGCCCAACATTTTCTGCTGTTTGTGGAGTTCCTGCACAAGCTCGTTCTGGTTTGTGGCACGGACGATCTCCCATCCTGTCTTCTCGTCATACACAGAGTAGACAGACAACTCCTTATCCCCCAGCAGCCCTGTCTGCTCTGCCGTATTCCGATATGCCATCCTCCTTTCCGCCTCATTCGCACCTACCGGGTAAACCATCTCCCCGAGCATTTCGGAACTGGCACAGGATACCAGCTGTCCCGCACCATCGACAATAAAATTTAATCCGTTTTCCGTCGGCACGGCGCAGACCTCTTCCAACAGTTTCTCGTCGATGCTCACCATCACGATACCGCACTGTTTTTCCACATCCCGGTAGTCGATGATGCGGTGTCCTATATGAAACAGGTAGCAGGAATTGCTCCCAAAAACCACTTTTTCCCCGGTGGAAAACAGATGGGTATGATTGTCGCCGCTGATCTCGGCGTACAGTTCCTCCTCGGACAGAGCAATGCTGTTCAACCACGATGTCTGGGTCGTGGACGCCGTCAGCTGATCGTAAAACACAAGTTCTCCGCTCTCGGTTATAATAGAGATCGATTTCACGTAATCTTTTGTGTAAAACAGCCCGCGCAGCATCTTTCTGAGGAGCTTTCTGTTGTTCGCCACATCCTCTCCCGCGTTGATCTTATCGACCAGCTCCACGATGGAATCGTCCGTATACACCTGAAAGAGGATATCCTCGTAGGAATCCAGCCAGACATCCAGGCTCACTCTCGTCTGCTCCAGATTCGCCCTGGTCATGCTCTCCACATTCCGCTGTACCAGCTTCGACGTATTATAATAGTAGAAAATATTGACAAGCAGGATCGGGGTCACTGACAGCGCAAGAAATGTCCCCACCCACTGATTGTTTATTCCTCTTCTCCCCGAGCTTATCATTTTCATCACAAAGCACCCCCTTATATGATAACTTACAATATGCTTTTAAAAAAACGGGAAATAAATGAAAAAGGATGAAAAAAGCGAACAAAAAAGAGGCCTCAACCTCTTTCTCAGCATAAAATCATTCACAAGGCGCACAACTATCTGTCAGGCTTAACAGATCAGATCTCTCAGCCTTTTAAGCGCTTTTCGCGCCGGACCATAAAACCCGAATCTCATCAGCATCTGACCGAAGGCGATCATACCGATCGGAGCTAAAACAAGAAGCATTCCTTTTGTTCCATCTGTAAATACTGCCAAAAGCCCTGCAAGGAAAAAGCAAAAAAGGCCACCGCTCCAAAGAGCAATAAATATGCGCCCTGCCATATTTACCTGCAGCACAATATCGATCACAGTTCCCTCTTTCCTTTCTATTATAGTACCTGCCAGAACCGGGAAAAAAGAATTTTTGGAAAAATTACTGCATCTGTGATAAATCGTAAATTGAAAAGGAAAAACCTTCCCGACAAATTCAGCATTCGGAAACAATATGAATTTTCTGGAATCTGTCACAGAATCCAGAATCCTGTAGATTTCTTCACGGTTTTTCCCGGAATCTATCTGTTCTCTCAAATACGGAAAGAAGCGTATCATCTTTATACCCCCTTTAAAGATCATCCAGCCCCCCGATCGAGAAAAACCAGGAGGCGATCTGCGCTCTTGTGCTGAACTGCTCCGTCTCCAGAATATGCGCCATTTCCTCCTTCGTGTAAAACGCCGCCTGGATCCACTCATTCTCCGACATATGGGAATCGTTGATCTCCCCCTCCGCCTCCACAAAAGCGATCTGATTCTGGATATCACAGATCGACACCGCCGCAAAAGCGGGATTTAAGATCTTATAAATCCGTTTCAGGGAGAGCCCTGTCTCCTCATACAACTCCCGTTTGATACATTCCTCCAGCGTCTCCTCCGCCTCCTTCATCCCGGCGCAGAGATTGTAGACAAACCGGTCCACCCCCATCCGAAACTCACGGAGAAGAAGCATCTTTCCCTCGTGGATCGCCACAATGGAAACCCCGCTCACCCGGTCTCCCAGTTCAGAAATATCCCTGATCTCATGATGGCTCACGATCTCATATTTTTTCTCATGCCCCGCCCTGTTTTCATAGACGAGCTCATAATTCTTCAGATACTTTCCTTCGCGCACCTTGTCGATCTTCAATAATTTCATGCTGTCCCTATTTCCTCTCTACAGTTTCTTCCACTCCCAGTCCCTGAGCACATAATGAAGCGTGCGGGACGTTTTCTTCCTCGTGATTTCCGCCAGCCCGAGCCTTGTCAGGTCAACAAAACGGGCAGGCACGGAATCCTTTGCCGTTTCCTTTTTCAGCGCATCTATCAGCACTTCCGTGTGCTGTCTGTCCTTCATATTGATAAAATCCACCAGGATCATACCGCTTAAATTCCGGGCGGAAAGCTGGTAGCATACTTCCTTCACCGCTTCCAGGTTTATCTGAAAATAAAATTCCTCCGGCTCTGTCTTTTTTTCCGCCTTCCCGCTGTTTACATCCACCACGACAAGCGCTTCCGTCGGCTCGATCACCAGATAGGCGCCGGATCTCATATATACCTTCGGAGAGAGAAGTTCCCTCAACCTGGTATCCAGCGCATAAACACTCTGCAGAGAGATTTTCTCATCCTTATAAAAGCGCACCGGAATATGCCGGATATAAGGATGTTCCACGAGCGCCTCAAAGACATCCCTTTCATCCGTCACGATCTCCTCCAGCGAGGAAACCGGCTGATCCTTTATCAATTCCAGATAAAAATCCTCCGGCTTATGGAGGCTGCTGTAAGCCGTCCTTGATTGACTTATCTGGTCAATATTTTTTAGTTGACTGATCAGGTCGATAATTTCTCTCTGCCATACTTCCGCCTTTACAGCTGGCGCGTTGGTCCGGAAAATAATATCCCATCCGTCAAAAAACGATTCCTTTTCCGCATCTTTTGCAATCAGCCCATCCCGCCAGATCAAAAAAGCCTCCTCCAGCGCCGCCTTCTCCTCCGGGCCGCATTTTGCCGAGTATACGACTCTGCCGCTTCCCTTTTTGACTACCACCGCCTGTCCATTCAAAGAATACTTTGCCGTGAGCTGCAGGGGTTTTGTGCCCTTCGCCTGCTTTATAACCTGCACCGGCAGCTCATCGCCACTCAGAATGCGCCCGTCCGCCTTCCGGTTCAGGGGTTTCAGGCCTTCGCATTCCTTCATCTGCAAAAATCCCGTCTGCCCTTTCTCCCCGCGCGGTTCCAGAGAGAAAAAAACGCCTTGAAACTGTTTTGCCACACTTGCCACCTTCCCGATCACGATTGCTCCGAGCGGAAAGCTTTCCTTCTCTTCCCTCACCACTTTGCAGATCCGGTTATCCCGCATCAGAAAAGCATATAGAATCCCACTATTTCTGATCAACAGTATCTTGCCTGTCCCATTCTCCCTCTGATAGAGTTCATGCTCCTTATCCAGACGGAGCGCGCCCTGTATATGCCTGCTCATATTTTTTCTGCTTCTCCGTTTCCCGCAATCTACGGTTTTTCCCTCTCCGAACTGCTTCTATCCCAATTATTGCCCCGCATCAACCCGCCTGTTGCCGGTAATGCGCAGGCACACCGTGCATAGCCGAATCCTTTCATCTGTAATCTCTGGCATCATCCGCCAAAGCACTGCTTATTCTCCCAGGATCCGTCTCCAGTCCTCCTGCCAGTTATCCATGCTGAGCAGATTGTATGTCATACCGTTCACCGCGATATTCTGGTTTGTGATGATATGCGGCGCTCGCTTTATCATCTCCTCGATCACTTCCATGCAGGTCTGCTGGCAATGTCTCTGTTCCGACATCATGCCGCACTCAAATCCTTCGTATTCCTTTTTGGTAAAGGGATTCTGTACACCCTTTTTCCCGATCTCCTGCCTTGATATCACAAACAGGTTCTGACGATAACCGCCGATTCCGGGAATCTGCGCGGAATGGAAAGCCGCCACGATATCGTCCAGTTTTCTCAGATGCGCCCCGTATACAGGCCATATGGAGAGGAAATAATGCTCCGTTATCATAAAAATAATGCCTTCCTTACCGCCGGAATTATCCATCTTGCCGCCGATCTTCACCGCATCCGGGCTCATCAATTCCCTGTCCGCCTCCTGCAGTTCTGCCTCGCTGTAGCCCGTATCCTTCTTATAAAACTCAAGATAGTTTGCCAGCCTCTTTTTCCTCAGCGCCATCCCCCACAATATCATCAAAAGCCCCGGCACTACAAAAACCGCTCCAACCAAAAATCCTCTGCCTCCAAGCCCGAGCATACACAGCAGGCCGAGCGGAATCCCAAAGACCAGCAGTACGATCCCGCCCGCAATCAGTCCGGCGCCTCCCCCTCCCTGGGATCTGAACGCCTTCAAAACGCTCCCATGCTTCGCAATTGATTTCCGCATTCCCTTTGTCATTTCCATCCTCATGCTTTTACTCCCTTCGCATTATGCCTTTTATCACAATTTCTTATATCAGTTTCTATATCTCAAACGGATCGGCCCGGAGCCCTTCTTCCTCTGCCGTTCAATCCGTTATGATCACAACATCCTCCCCGAGAACCTGCAGGTTGCTGACCGGATTCCCCTTGCAATTCACCAGCCTCAGAGCGGAACCTGCCGCCAGCGGCCGCATCTCCGTCACATAGTTCTCTGAGAAATCGATTTCTTCCAGCTTTACCAGAGATTCCGCAAAACTGAGATCCGTGATCTCATTTTCCGCTATATCCAGCCTCTTCAGATTCGGGAAAGATCTCAAAAAGTCCAGATGGTCCGCCAGAAATACATCATCCCAGTCCACATATACAATACCGCCGCCGCCGGAAACACTCACATTCTCATACAGCTTTACCCCAGACATCTCCAGTGTCTCCAAAGATGTATTCTCACTGATCTTATCAAAATCGATCTCACACTCTATCCCGCTTATGTCGATCGCCTTTACAGCCGGCAGGGCAAAGATTCCCGAAATATCATCATAAGTCACCATTCCCCGCAGATTTACAGACTGGAGCGAAGTTATTTTGCCGATAAACTTAAGAGACCTGTCGCTCATGGAAGTCGTGCATGTCAATTCCTTTAACTGCGTAAGGCCCGACAGATCGATATTCTCCGGCAGATCGCAGCCATGCAGCGTCAACTCCGTAAGGCCTGTCAGATTCTGGAGGAAGCCGCAGGAGTGGAAATTTCGCAATGTCAGTTTTGTCAGCCCCGTGAGCGCCCCCAGTGAAGGCTCCTCGCAGTCATAAGTACTTTCTAATATCAGTTCCTTTAATCCCGTCATTCCCTCCACAGCGCTCATATTTTTCAACTCAGAACAGTCTGTCACAGAGAGTTTTTCCAGTCTTTCGAGCACCTCTATCCCGTCAAGGTTCAAAAGTTCCCCGTCCGAAAGCCCGAGGCTCTTTAACTGAGGCATCTTTTTCAAAAACTCCAGCGCCTTCAGATTTTCTGACTCGATCACGAGTTCCTCCAGCCCTGGCACCGCGCTGAACGCGGAGAAATCGCTTATCTTATCCGCATCCTCCAGGGTGAGGGAAGTCAGATGTTTCATCGTGATCACATTGTCCGCATCACTCAAACTCCCGGCATCAACGGAGAGTTTTTCCACATTCGGAAACAGATCGAGCCCATCCAGGCTCTCCACACTGTATTTGATGCCCAACTCCCGTATCAATGCAGGATCATCCACCGCCGCTGCCGCCTCTTCCAGCGTGCTGAAGGATGCACTGAGGCTTTCCAGCTTAAGCCCTGTCAGATCGCACTGGGACAGGTACTGGTTTGTATCAAGCTTTTTCAGCCCTTTCAAAGCCTTCAATCCCTCATAGCCTCTCTCCAGATCCAGTTCATCCGAAAAGGAAAGCCATCTGATCTCCGCATCCGGATTCTCGAAGGGATCTTCAAAGCTGTAACCTATGTAAGAATAGTCAAAATCGTATTTGTCGGTGATCCATTTGATCTGTGATAGTTCCTGCTCAGACACACTGTCCGCATCCTTTCCAAAGGCTGTGGTCACCATCTCGCGCAGCATACCGGTAAGTTTCGTCTTTTCTGCCACCTGTAAACCTTCCTGCCCCTCTTTCCGCCAGACATAGGCGCCCGCATCAATATCCAGATCCTCCGCCAGCTCTGCCATCTCTTCTTCCATGGCTGCCTTTTCCTGCTGCTCACGCCGGTAATTTCCCACAACGATCACCGCCGTCACACATACCGCCACGCATACGGCGCCGATGGCGATAAACTTACCGGGCGATTCCTTTTCCTGCTCCACCCGGGGCGGCGGCACGACCGGCCTCCAGTTCGGCGCCTGCCTGGGCGCCATATACCCCTGATTCCAGTCCACGGCATATTCCCCGCCGCAGTATTCACACCGCACAAACCTCGCCCCGCCCGGCGGCATTTTCAGGGTGCTTCCGCAGCCGGGACATTTCATCTCCGTAATTTTCACATGACCGCTCATCGTTTTTATCTCCTATTTCAGTTTCTCTTATATTTTCCAACTCACAAACGCTTCGCTTTTTGCTCGTATCCCTCGCTTTCAGCTCGGTCCGTTCCAGTTCCGCTTTTACATTTATCTGATTCATCCACGCAGGATCCTGTTCCAGTCTTCCCTCCAGTTTTGCAGGCTGAGCAGGTCGAATTTTTCTCCGTTCACAACAATATGCTGCTGTGTGATCACATTGGGCACTCTTTTTACAATCTCTTCCACCACGTTCATACAGACTGTTTCCGCGTTCTGTTGTTCGCTCATTATCGCATTGTAATATCCGCCGCACTGCTTTTTGGTAAGCGGATTAACCTGCCCCCTTCCCTCCACATCCCGCTTTGAAATGACATACAGCCCTTCCAGATATATGGAGATAAACGGTATCTGGCAGGAATGAAAGACAGCCACAATATCTTCCAGTCTCACAAGGTAGCATCCCTTGTTCGGCCACACTGACATCAGATAATGTTCCGTGATCATAAACATGACTTCCTCTTTCGCCCTGTTCGTCTTTCCTGCGATCGTCATCACCCCGGCTCCCATCAATTCTCTGTCGGCCGCCTGCAGTTCTTCCGCACTGTAACCGGTCTCGCGCTGATAAAAATCCAGATAAGATCTGACCTGCGCCCTGTGCTTTACCACACCGATCAGGATGGTCAAAAGGCCGAGAAGGGCAAGCCCGCCGCCAAGCAGCATTCCCTCTACAGAGTCTCCCGAAAAGGATTTTTCTACAAAGAACAGCAGCAGAAGCACCAACACAATAAAAACACCTGTGACAAACACCAAGCTTCCTACTGCCATCGCTCTCACTGCACGGCCGCCCCGGGCCCGGGATCTGTATGCCTGTAATACACTGCCATATTTCCTCACCAGTTTCTGCATTTTTTCTATCATCTCTGTCTCCGCCTTCTCTTTTTTCATTTATTCACAATATCCGTATTACTTATCAATACCTTCCAAAATCTCTGCGCATCCCTGTCACGCCCCCTGCATATCCATCGGCGCAAACAAAGGCTCTTCTTCCGTCCCCCGGTTCAGGTAGGTATCCTCCCTTGTGACCGTTAGCCACGCCGGATCAAAGGGCAGTTCTATCTGCCGAAACAGCGCTTCCACCACCATCGCAGGCTTAATATTCCCGGCGCTCGAGGCGTTCACCATCAGGTACAGACAATCCTTCTCCCGATAGGATGAGAGCCGGAAATCGTAGATCGCCGGTTTTAAATCTATCTCCATCATACTCTTTTTTGTCTGTTTTTCCACCGTTATTTTTTCTTTTGCGAGAAACTGTCCGATCGCCTCCTGCCAGCCGCAGGGCGGCGTAAACTCATTCCGGAAGGCGATATAGTAGCCCGCCGCCGCCACAGACGCCATCGCGCTCTTTGACTTTTCGGGCAGGGTAACTGCGGAGAGCACCTCCATCCCCTCCGCCATCTGTCCGTTCAATTTATCTTTGATCTCCGCCATGTCCGCCGGCGCATTCAATTCCACATCCAGATATTCCCCGTCGCTCTCAAGCCCCACGCCCAGGGGCGCCGCAAAGGACATGACCGGATGGGGAGAAAACCCTTCCGTGTAAGCGATATCGATTCCGGACCGCCGGAAAGCCTTCTGAAAATACCGCATGATATCAAGGTGCCCGATAAATTTCAGGGCTCCGTGTTTGGAAAATTTGATCCGTACTTTGATCCGTTCACTCATACTGTCATCCTCATTATTGCACTATGTCAGGCATTCCGTTTTATACTGTGCTGCTGCAGGCAGACGGACATACCTCATCCGTCCATTGTCATGTGTTTGTCCTGCCTTTTTTGTCACACGCTAACCGCCATGTCACAGCTTCGCTGTGACTCAAATCTGTTCGGAGAATGCCGTATTTCAGACTTTTCTCACACTACCATCCCTTGCCTCCACACAGATGCCGCAGCCGTACTTTGCTGCCCCGCAGCCGCTGCACTCTTTCCGGCAGTTCGGCGAGACGATCTCCTTTTTCGCCCGTTCCCACTCCCTCCACAGATGCTCTTTAGAGACGCCGCAGTCCAGAATGTCCCAGGGAAAGATCTCGTCTTTCTCCCTTGTCCTTGTATTGTAAAAATCGATGGAGACGCCGCACTCCTCAAAGGCTTCCATCCACAGCGCGTTGTTGTAGTATTCACTCCAGGCGTCGAACATACAGCCCTTCTCGTAGGCTTTTCTGATAACCTGTGCAACCCTTCTGTCCCCTCTGGCAAAGACCCCTTCCATCACGCTGACGTCCGCCTCGTGCCAGTTGTACTTGATACGCTTCTGGTTGAGCTGGGAGGAGATGCCCTGTCTTGTCTCATACGCCTTGTCCAGAAATTCCTCCGCGCTGCACATGGGCGCCCACTGGAACGGCGTAAAAGGCTTCGGTATAAAGAAAGATGTGCTTGCCACGATCTGTACCGGTTCCCGTCTTTTCTCCTTCGGCACCGTATCGAAAAATACCGAGGCGATCTTGTTTGCCAGATCCCCGATGCCCTGTACATCCTCCTTCGTCTCCGTGGGAAGCCCCAGCATAAAATACAGCTTTACCCTTGTCCAGCCGCCCTCGAAAGCAAGCTTTGCCCCCCGCAGGATATCCTCCTCGGTGAGCCCCTTGTTGATCACATTCCGCAGCCTCTGAGAACCTGCCTCCGGCGCGAAGGTCAGCGAGCTTTTTTTCACATCCTGCACCTTGCTCATCACATCCAGGGAAAAAGAGTCGATCCGCAGGCTGGGCAGGGAAATATTGACCCTTTTCTCCCCGCAGTCCTCGATCAGGAAATCCACCAGTTCCCCCAGTTCCGAATAGTCGCTGGAACTCAAGGAACTCAGCGTGATCTCGTCATAACCGGTATTTTTCAGCATTTCCACCGCATAGCTTTTCAGCCTGTCCACATTTTTCTCTCTGACCGGCCGGTAAAGCTGTCCCGCCTGACAGAACCGGCATCCCCGGATACAGCCCCGCTGGATCTCCAGCACTACCCTGTCCTGGGCACATTTGATAAAAGGGACAACCGGCTTCATCGGATAGGGCACGCCGTCAAAATCCGTGACGATATTTTTGGTGATCCGCCCCGGCGCTTCGGGAATATTGGGCTCTATCGATGCGATCCTGCCATCCTCCCGGTATGTCACATCGTAGAACCGCGGCACATAGATTCCCTGCAGAGAGCAGATCCTTCGCAGAAAATCCTCCCGGCTTCCTCCGGCTTCTCTATTCTCTTTATAAATATCAAAAATCTCCCGGTACCTTGTCTCCCCCTCCCCGATGTAGAAGAAGTCAAAAAAATCCGCGATGGGTTCCGGGTTATAGGAACAGGGACCGCCCCCCATCACGATCGGATCGCTCTCTGTCCTATCCCTTGCGAGCAGAGGGATCTGTGAGAGATCCAGCACCTGCAAAATATTGGTATAGCACATCTCATATTGCAGCGTGATACCGAGAAAATCCAGATACTTTACCGGCTCCTGGCTCTCCAGCACGAACAACGGAATCTCCCGCTCCCGCATGATCTTATCCAGATCCGGCCAGGGCGAGTACACACGCTCGCACCAGACGTCCTCGTAGCCGTTAAACATATCGTATAAGATCTGTATTCCGAGGTGGGACATACCGATCTCATACACATCCGGGAAGCACATCGCCATCCGGATGTCCACGCTCCCCGGTATCTTTACCACACTGTTTATCTCTTTTCCGATATATCTCGCCGGTTTTTCCACCTGCATCAGTATCTCATCATCCAAAGCCAGACTGCTCATTGTTTTCCTTTCATCTTTCCTGTTTTTATTTCTGCCGATGCCGCCGTTCTATTTATCCCGTCAGCCTATTTTATAGTATAACAAGTTATGCATCGTAATTCAATCTCAGCCTTCATAAATTGATATCCGATCATAACAATGCAGCCTTCAATGTCATTTAGTCAGCGCCCTGGCTCACGGCGACTAAATAGCATTGGAGGCTGAACTGTTACATTCGATCCCTGACGGACAGCATCACATCTGTTCCTCCTGCCCGTCCTCCACATCGGGGATCATCAGCTCGAAATCGATACCGTTGACAAATTCTTCGCTCTTTAAGGAATCTACCAGATTCTGATAATCCACGCTGCCGATCTTCAGCCCTGCAAACCGCATCAGCAGTACGATCACAAAAAGAAGTACAGAGACAAAACCGCGTATCACAAAGGATATCCTGTTTCGTCTCTGCATCTTCTGCCATGCCGCTTCCGCCTCCGCGTCCTCCGCTTCCGCCGCCTGCAGCATGGATGTCCTGCCGTAACCGCTCTTTAAGCCGGCATCTCTGTATCTTCTCTCTCTCCGATTCCTGCTCTTGGCTCCATAGACCAGCATCTCCCGCTGATCCATCTGCATCCTGTTATAGTCCTGCTCCTGCCGCAGCATGTGGGAGAGCTCAAGCTTCTGCTCCACAGAAAGAGCGCCCCTGTCTTTCTTTACCGCCTGCTTTCCTGTAAATGTATCCTCCATTCCGTTCGACCGTCCCGCCATCTTTCTTATGCCCATACCCTTTGTCCTTTTTTAACAGGATATGACGGAAGGTGATAATTTAGACATCAGACAGCAATGTCATTTAGTTAACAATGCCGGACGCCATGAGGAACATCAAATGCTCCGTCGCCACGCTTTCGCTCCGTAAAAAGCGTAGCGGACACTAAGTTCATGCGAAATTTTCTTTGAAAATCTCGCATTCTCTAAGTGCCGACGCTTTTTAAGGGGCTCCTTGAGCATTTGATGTTCCTCACGGCTGGGCTGAGGTGCTAAACAAATGACATTGCATCAGACAAGATCAAAACTTCTCTACCCGAGCGTCCCCTCCTGCCACGCGCGCCACACTTTCAGCGCGCCGTAAAATCTGCCGGAGAGCGTTTTGTCCGTGGTGTAGGGTGCCACATCCCGGGGGGAGTAGCGAAGCAGAAAATATTCCATATCGTGCAGTATTTCATGCGCCTGCGTCACATAGACCGCCTCATGGGTGTCCTTCGCCTGCCCAAGCGCACCGCAGAGCGCCTCCACATCCTCTTTAAAAACTTCATTTTCCGCGGACGCGGTAAGCTCTCTCATACGTTCTATCACGCTCTCTGCCCCGTAGCGGCTTTCCTCATAAAAGGGCTCCCCGTATTTCTTTCCAAGCTCTTCCAGCGTGATCTGCCCGAACTCCGGGTACTTTTTCATCAGCTCCTCTCGTTCTTCTTCACCCATCTCCAGATAGTCCGCCGGATCATCCTCCAACACCCAGCCCGCCTGCACCGTGCCGCTCTCATCGATAAAATTCCAGACTACGCTCTCCTGATCCAAAAGCCTGCTCTCCCAGTTTTCATACAGTAATCTGTATTCCAGCCAGTTGTGATAATCTTTCACATAGACAGTCAGCGCGTCGATCTCCTCCTCGCTCATTCCCCGCAGGGCTCTGTTTCTGACCTCCTCCGTCTCCTCCTCACCCGGGAAGAAATCTTCAGACAGATTATTCTGTATAGTTTCATTCGGTGTAATTTTTATATCATACTCTTCCTCGAATACATCGCTTTCCCCAGTTATCCTCACTGAAAATCCTTTATCTTTTCCGCCGCCGGTAAACAGCCAGCCAAACGCTGCCAGAGCTGCCAGACAGACAAACAGGGCAGGCAGCGCATTTTTTTCCGGCATTTTCGCCAGCTTTTTGATCCGCCGCTCTATATGATTTTTTGAACCTGTCATTTCCGTATTACAGAGCCCCGCATATCCGAGCATCCCGAAGAGCCTTTCCATATTTTGCCTCTCCTGCGCCGTGATCCGGACAAGCAGGCGCCCGTACTCAAAGCGATTCTTTTCCCCGATCTTTTTCACCACAGCCGCGTCGCAGAAAAGCTCCGCATCCTGCCTGCTGGCAAGCGCCGCCGCCCAGACAAGGGGATTATACCAGTGCAATATCAGACAAAGAAGCCTTAAAAATCCCCAGAGCTGATCGCCATGCCGGTAATGGATATTTTCATGACAGATCATCGCATCCAGTTCTCTGTGCTTCCTCTCACCATCCTGCCCCTCCTCCGATGACTCCTCCCACAGGGATACCGGAAGATACACCGCCGCCGTCTTAAGTCCCGCAATGCAGGGAGTTTCCACAAATCCGGTGACATAGACCGGAACTTCGGAACGCAGTCCCCGTCTTTCCAGTTCTTCCTCATCGATCTCTTCCCTGTCACTGTATATGCGGATTCTGAGAAACAGATTCAGCATCAGAAAAATACCGCCGACAATTCCCATTCCGATCAGCCATATCACGTATAAAAGGTTATCGCCGCCTGAGCGCGGACTTTGCTCTATCCCGGGGGATTCAGCCGGATAATAGTAATGATCCTCCACCTTATTATGAGACTCGGGATTCATCTTTCCGTCATCTGTCTCTGTGATAGACTCATATCCCTGAACTATATATGTTTCCACCTCCGGAGCAAAAACTTCTCTGAGCGCCGCCCCCGCCCTGCCCGCCAGCTCTGCCGGGCTGTAACTGCTGTAGACAAAACTGCCCGGCACCAAAAGCCGCAGCAGCACAAGCAGCCAGAGCCCATACTGCACCCCGGGCTTCAGTTTACTGCCAAAGCATTTTCTGATAAACAGTATGACAATGATCAGGGCGGACGATGTGATGATCCAGTTAGCCATGATATTCCTCCTCCGCTTTTCTCAGGATTTCATACAGATCATCGATCTCCTGTTTCGAGAGCTTCTGTTTCTCCGTGAACGTGCTGACAAGCAGAGAAAGGCTCCCGTGGTACACCCGGTTCAGGAAGTGATCCGTCTCCTGCCTCGCCGCCTCCCGCCTGTCGATCAGCGGGCTGTAAGTTTTTATGCCCCTCGCATCCTCCGAACACTCCAGATAGCCCTTCTTTGCCATCCGCGTCAGCATCGTCAGCGTAGTGCTCCTGCTGTAACCGGCGCTCTCTTTGAGATCCCCCACGATCTCACTGCCGACCTTTGGCGCTTTCTCCCAGAGGCTCTCCATGATATTCCATTCCGCCGGGGTTAAAATGATCTGCTGCATCGTTCCCTCTCCTTCTCCGACTGTATATGACAGTTCAGTCTTAATCATAAATAGTTTACATTGTAAACATCATAACACAATCTGTCTACAATGTAAACTATTATCTCTGATCTCAGAGTAACAGACAATATGTAACCGTTCATATGTTCCGAGCCACATGAACGCGCCGTCATTCACCCGTGCGATATCCACAGGCACTGTAACTGTCCCGCTATCTTCCGAAACTCCCGCCGCAATGCCAGCCTTCTCTGTCATATCTCCCGTAAACCGTCCTGCGGCATTGACATCATACGCTGCATCCTCCTCACTTTACAAATCCCCAAAAAATCTGTTTACCTCTTCTTTGGTCATATAGTCCATCCCTGTGATGGTGCCATTTGCATCCCGCAGAACCTTGACATTCACTGTCCCCGCCGGATTCGTGCTCAGAAAATAAGACCTGCTTCCCGGTACATGGTCCAGAAAGATATTCACAGGCTGCCCCAGATAATAGTGCAGTTTGCCTGCCGTGGACAGACCATATTTTTCGTACTCCTCCAGACGCTGTCTGTCCAGTTCCTCCTCCAGCGCCTCCTGTTCCCAATCCCTGTCAAGAGCCCCGTACAGCACAGACTGAAAACCGGTCCGCTCATCCGAGACCGCCCTCTCAAGCCAAGCCTCCAACTGCTCCTCACTCATATGATTCTCCGCCAGAACCGAGAAAAAACTGACCGCGCCATCCTCGTAAGCCTTTTCTGCGAACTCTCCGATCAGCAAAGAATCCTTATCCAGCTGTTCCGCACTGACGGAAAAGAACGCGGTCTCTCCCTCATCGTAGAATTTCTCCATCCATTTTCTCTGTTCTTTCTCGCCAAGCAGGAAAAAGGCATATCCAAACTGCGGAAGATTTCCCGCCTCATAGTATTTTTCCGCGTCCCCGCCGTCTTCCTCCTCATCAGGCGGGAAAATGGCATATCCAGATTTCTCTGCCCCGTCCTCCGGCTTATTTTTCGCATAGACGATACAATTGTAGAAGCGGACACCGCCCAGATCGAGCCCGAGTACCTCGCCGAAATCAGAGTTCTCCTTCGGTTCGCCTGCCAAACCGCCTTCTATCATATCACAGTCTCTCAGAATGATATTATAGATATGCGCGTCTTTTGCGGCGCCGAAAAGCCCGGTCAGTTCCGCATCGGGATCTGTCATTGTGAGCCCCCTGATCTCATAGCCGTTCCCGTTATAGCTGCCTGTAAAAGGATGCTCCATCGTGCCGATCGGTATCCAGTCCTCAGACGACATCTGAATATCAGCCTGCTGCATATAATTCTTATCAAGCCCGGCATCCCCGCTGCCGATCGCCCGAAGCTGCGCCTCGTCAAAGACAAGATAATAAGTTGTCCCTTTCAGGTCAAGCGTTTCCCAAATCACTTCCCCGTCAGGCGCGTCGTCGGACATTGCCGCCGAAGAACCAGCAGGCTTTTTCTGTAAAATATCGTCCTCCTCCATATACAGAGAACCCTTTTCACTCCCTGTCATCCCCGCGTACTCTGCAACTGTCAACTCTTCCGAAGATCCCCCATAAGCCGCCGTCCCTGTCATCACCGCCCCGAACATCAGCACTCCCGCGAGCAAAACAGACAATGCCGTAACCAGTTTAGGCTTTCTCTGAAATCCCATGATCGCTTTTAACCTCTCCTTCATCAATTTCCCTCCTTCACTGAGGGTCAGGACAGCAAGTGGATTTTTTCTGCTGCTTCCGTCTCCTATCGCACGGAGCAGCATATCCCCATAGACAATGCGCTCCTCTTCTTCCAGATCTCTGATCACCGCCTCATCGCAGGCAAGTTCGCAGGAACGGCTCACCTCTTTTCCCATCATCCGCACCAGCGGATTAAACCAGTGCAGACAGATCGCGATCTGCACAAGCCATTTATACAGAATATCAAGCCGCCTGCAGTGTACCAGTTCATGGCGCACCGTGTATCGAAAATCCTTTTCGGACAGATCCGTATCCGGCAGTACGATACAGGGCCTGAAAAAGCCAAGCAAAAGCGGCGATGAGACCAGACTGCATGTATATAACTCCACGCATCGTTTTATCCCCATCTGATCCTTTACTTCTGCCATCAGATCCAACAGTTTTACGTCAGAAACCTCCCTCCTGTCAGTTCCGATGTACCTGATGAAGTTTTGATAGCCTGCAATTTTCCATGTCAGCAGAACCAGCGCCGTCCCCAGCCAGCCAAACCATAGTACCTTCCATATCGCCGTTCCGGCAGATGCAAAAATCCTGGAAGTATTCTGCCCGTTGACGGCAGCCGCCCTCCCGGAGATCTCTGCATTTTCTGCTCCGGCCGCTCCGGAATCCACACCCTCCGTTCCGACCGTCCCAAAATCCGCACTCTCTGCTCCGGAATCCATACGCTCTGCTCCGGCTGCCCCAAAATCCATACGCTCTGCTTCAGCCGCTTCAACACTGACACCGCCATCATCAATATCCGTCATATCCGAAGCAGCCTCTGTCGTCGCCGCGCCCCCGGCGTCCGCCTCCGCAGCTATCTCCGCAGATATCCCATTCTGTCCGGCGCGCTCAAACAGAGTTCCCATCAGGCTCTCTTTCGTCGAGAAGGGCAAGAGAAGCCGCGCAATGACTATCAGCCAGATATAATACTGCCACTGTTTGCTCACTCTGTCTTTCAGCAGAGGCTTGCATAAAAGAAGGAAAAAGATCAGCAGAGAACCGGAAAGAGACAGTGAAATCACTACTTTAACCATATCATTCATCTGTTTTTCTTCTCCTCCTCCCAGAATCGTTTCAGTTCCTCATAATCTTCGGCGGAGAGCATCTCCCGCTCGATCAGCGTGGATACAAGCCCCCTGGCGCTTCCCTCATAAAACTTGTTGAGAAGCATCTGTGTCTGCGCCGCCCGATAATCCTGCTCGGATATCACAGCGGTATACTCGTTGCGCCGCCCAATCTTGTTTGTTTTTAAGAGTCCTTTCTCCACCAGCCTTGAGAGCAGCGTGATCACAGTATTCTTCTGCCACGTAAATCCTGCCTTCGACAACTCTTCCATAATATGGGCGTAAAGCGCCCTCCCCCCGTTTTCCCAGACGATCTTCATCAATTCCAGTTCGGAATTGGAAACCTGCTGAATCATTATTTTGTCCTCCTTCATGATCTCTCCATTGCCGATTTCTCTGTTCTCTTCGCACCTTACATTTAGCCTACATTTTGTAGTCTATATTTATGATAACACTTTGTAGTCTAATTGTCAACAATACAGATCAAAAATCTTCACATGCTTTTCAAATGAATATCAGCAATAAAATAAGTGCGGAAGCCAAAGTAAATCTCTCTGACAACCACACTTTTTCAGACGCCATCCTGCGCATGGGATTTCCTCGCTATCACCACAAAGCGCCCATCCTCCGTATGGTATGCGCATGTCGATAACGTCAGAAACGTGTCTCCGTATTCTGCATCCGCACCTGTATCATACAGCGAGAGCACTTTTATATTTTTGTAAAAATCATCAAATTCTTCTTTTGTATCCGCCTGATAAAACTGATAATATTTAAACGTATCCTCCTGCTCGGGATAAACCTGTGAGGGAAACACGGCTATGATCTCATAAGTCCGCTCTTCAAAAAGAGTGTCAAAGAATATCACCGGATGTTCCCTGTAAAAGCTTTCCGCCTCATACAGATCGAGACTCCCGAACATGGAGCCATCCTTCATATTATGACCGTAAATGATAAAATTGGTCCCCTTTTCAATATCCGCCTTTCCCTTGACATACAGGCAGCCATATCTGCTCTTCTCCCCGTAAAAATCATGGTTCAGGTAATACTCGTTCTCCTCGGCCTGCGCATCATCCCTGTTCTGCACATCCCCTCCACACCACGCGCCACCCTCATTCTGCACATCACTTTCATACCGTATTACATCCGCATCTTCTGCTGCACCCCTGTGCTGCATAACCGGATAATCAATCTCTGTCCCCTCTATACGAAGCCATCCCGCAAGATCCCGGTTTTCCTCATACAGCGCAGCATACTTATCCATTACAGCGGGCTCTTCCCCCGCCTGCGGACAGTCTTTGCTCTCTGCATGTGCAGGAGAGACCGACTCTGCCGCCGCATCCACCGTGCCAGGATCCCTTCCGGACTCATCAGGCGTATCCTCTATCATTTCCCGCAGAGAAGCCTGTTTTGCTTTATGATCCGCCGATAAAAGATATGCCTGACCGATCCTGATCAGGCATACCGCTATTCCCGCAAGAAGGAGGCCTCTGATGATCCTGATCCTTCTTCTATTCACCATATACTTCCTTCCACTCCAATGCAATCTTCTTCCCGATGCCGTGATAATATGCGAGCAGTACAAATATCGCGGCGATCGCTGCCAGCCTGCGGCAGTATCCGCCCTGTCTCGCCCATCCGATCAATTTGGAAACAAGTTCTTTCTTTGTCTCCTCCGTCATGCCATGCCTGCGGTCTGTAAAATATAAAAGCAGGTATGTAAGCCCCATGACCATCGCCAGAGTAGCATACAGTTCTGTCCGAGTGCTGTCCCCGGTTTTTGGCTCACGGTCTTTCACGGGTTGTGTTTTTGCATTACTTATATCCGAACCGCTACTATCATAATGGACTGCCACATTGTTTCCTGTGATATCTTCAATTGTGTTTTTCTCTGCGGGAATGTTGTTTGCAATGCCGTTTTCACCGCTGTTACTGCCCGCGTTCTCATTTTTCGGCGTTTCGCCGCCTTCCCCCTTATCATCCCTGTCCCCGGAACCATTTCCCTCCGCTGTTCCAACCGCCGGTATCGTCTCCGTCCTCATTTCATAACCGCATACGCCGCATCTGTATGACTTTATGCCGCTCTCTGTCTGTGTAGGCTGTTTTGTTATCGTTCCCGCGTCTTCCGTGTGAATTGCATAACCGTCTTTATCTGCAATATTTATAATAGTACATTCGGCCGTACATTCATGCCAATGATGGAAAGGATTACTTGTCCATGCTGTCTCCCAGGAATGAGAATGTGCCCTGATATATTGATCATACTTTCCTGCCCATTTCTGTCTGTATTCCTCTGCTTTATCCTCTGAAACAACAATTCCCGGTGCCGTGCCGTCCGTGACAAATCCACAATTGCCAAAAGTCAGATTCTCTATACCTGGAGGATCTGAGAGCATAATTACTTTTTTAAGCTTCACGCAATCATAAAATGCCATCGCCCCTATTTTTTCCAGACTTTTGGGAAGTATTATCGTTTCAAGTCCGGAACACTGGGAAAAGGCATTATCTCCTATTTCTTTAATACCCTCGGGTATAGTAACCTGCTTTAAATTAATACACCCCCCAAATACTCTGCCGCTTATACTTTCCAACCCCGCAGACAGCGTAACAGATTCCAATGAATCACACGAATCAAAAACATTTCCATATAGAAAAACTATACTGTCCGGCATTGTTACTGTCAAAAGGGAATCACAGCCGGAAAACGCCGCGCTGCCTATCTCTCTCACCCCATCCGATATAACTACGGATATCATATTTACACAATCCTGAAATGCCCAATGGACAATCGTTCCTACACTATCTTTTATGATTACATTTCTCACCTTCTCCTTATGAATACTCCATCCGTTATCCTTCCAGTCCCTCATCCCTTCATCCGAGTTGATCGTCAGCGTCCCATCGGTATCCAACTCCCAGCCAACACCAGAAACAGCGGTATCCCCCGCGCTGTTCTCCGCCAATTCCCTCGCCGCCGCCTCGTTTCCGCTCACTGTATTATCGGCCAGGGCAATTTCCTCCGCCTGCCTGTCTGCCTGCTCCCCGGACAGCTCTGCCTTCGGACTTCCCGGCTCATTTCCACTTACCGTATCGGCAATATCCGCCTCATTTCCTGCTCCGACAACCTCTTCCGCTTCAACAGTTATCGGTTCCACCCCTCCAAATGCCGCGCTCACACAAAGCAAACCTGAAACCAATATAGCCGCCGTTTTCTGAAATATATTTCTTTTCCGCCTTCTCATCCCTCGATCTCCGTTCTGCCTCTGCCAATATTTTTCTTCTCCGGAAAGATGTTCCATCAGTATAAAACTTACAGTATGTTATATATTCCTGCATATAGTTGCCGGCTCTATGGCAACATCAAAATTCCGCTGCAGGAATTTCATCAAAAAAATATAGTATCAGTATAGCATAAAAAAGTATTTCATCCAATATCTTAAGAAAAAACGTTCTCTTTTTCACAGGCTTTTACATCATTGCCTGCAAAGAATCAAGCAGGGAAGAGCCGTCTTCCCCCGCTCGCTGAGCGACCCGTTCGCCGCCCCAGCGGCATATTTCCTCTGCACGGATCTGCGCATAAAAAAACCTCCCGGCTGACCGGAAGGCTCTTTATCCTTCATTACGCTTCTACATTAACGATTTCCCGCTTATTGTAAGAACCGCAGCTCTTGCATACTCTGTGGGGCACCATCAGTGCGCCGCA
This sequence comes from uncultured Lachnospiraceae bacterium, assembly GCA_910584915.1. Taxonomy (GTDB): domain Bacteria; phylum Bacillota; class Clostridia; order Lachnospirales; family Lachnospiraceae; genus 1XD8-76. The sequence continues at coordinate 29,640 of CAJUDM010000028.1, read as the reverse complement.
TTTGCTGCATTTTACCAGAGTCGGAGCAGACATTTTCCAGTTTGCTCTCCTCTTGTCTCTTCTCGAACGGGAAGATTTATTCTTGGGACAAATAGACATACGTTACACCTCCTTATTCGCGTTAAAGATATCCTTTATCGCCGCCATCCTCGGGTCAGGTACGAAGGTATCGCATCCACATTCTCCCAAGTTCAGATCCTTTCCGCAGACCCTGCAAATTCCTTTGCAATCCGGTCTGCACAAAACCTTGGTCGGCAGGTTCATCAATATTTCGTTGTTTAGCAGGCTTTCCACGTTCAGGCTGTACCCTTCCATAAAGGTCTGGTCATCAGCTTCTTCAAGCGGAACCTCCGGCGACACCACATCCAACACAAAAGAAAGCTTTATCTCCTGCTCAACATCCTTTAAGCATCTGCTGCACTGCATTCCCAACACAACCTCCGCCTCTCCCTCCACACGAATCTTACCGGAGGCAAGATTTGTGAAAGTAAAATTTACAGGGGTTTTTCGCAGGATCCGAAAACTTTCCGCACCGCTCTCAAATACTTCAAGTTCCGGTACGATCTCTCTTTTTTCCCTATGCCCGGTCTGTGAAGCAAACAGTTCCGTTAAATTTAACAACATAGAAAACTCCTATTCACACACCCGTTCATTATACCTCTTGCCCACCAGTTTGTCAACCGGTTTCTTTCCAAAATTTGCATGCCGGGCAACAGTTCTGTCTTCTGTATCATTTAAACGAGTCTTTCCCCTGAACAGATATCATACTGCTACTTCACCAGCGCCGCCGTCTCCCTCGCGATCGCCAGTTCCTCATTCGTCGGGATCACCATCACTTTCACTCTGCTGTCCGCCGTGGAGATCACCACATCCTCCCCGCGCTTTTTATTCTGCTCTGCATCGATCGCGATTCCCAGATACCCCAGGTATTCGCAGACCGCTTCCCTTGTCTCCGGAGAATTTTCACCGATGCCCGCCGTAAAGCAGATGGCATCCACGCCATTCATCGCCGCCGCGTATGCGCCGATATATTTTGCCACCCGGTAGCAGTAAGTCCTGATCGTCCTGATGCCCTCCGGCTTTCCCTCCTCGCAGGCGGCATGGAGGTCTCTCGAATCGGAAGAGAGATAGCCTGAGAGCCCGTACATACCGGACTTCTTATTTAAGATCGACATGATCTCATCGATGCTCAATCCCTCCTTATGGGCAAGAAATTCTATGATAGCGGGATCGATATCGCCGGACCTCGTCCCCATCATCAGCCCCTCCAGCGGCGTAAGCCCCATGGAGGTATCCACGCACTTTCCGTTCTTCACCGCCGACACAGAGGCGCCGTTGCCCAGATGGCAAACGATGATCTTCGCATCCCCGTAATCCTTTCCAAGCATCTCCGCCGCCCTCTTTGACACATAGGAGTGGCTCGTCCCGTGGAACCCGTATCTTCTGATCCTGTACTTCTCATAGTATTCATAGGGGATGCCGTACAGATAAGCCTCCTCCGGCATGGTCTGATGGAACGCCGTGTCAAACACGCCCGCCTGAGGCACGCCCGGCATCAGCTCCTGACAGGCATGAATACCGATCAGGTTTGCAGGATTGTGGAGCGGCGCCAGATCGTTGCACTCTGTGATTGCCGCGATCACTTCCTCGTTGATCAGCGTGGAGGATGCAAACTTCTCTCCGCCGTGCACCAGTCTGTGCCCGACTGCATCGATCTCGGAGAGGCTTGTGAGCACGCCCGTCACCTTGTCCGTCAGCGCACCGATCACCAGGGATACCGCCTTTTTGTGATCCTCCATAGGTGATTCCGTCTCCTGCTTTGTGCCGCCCGCCGGCGTATAGATCAGCTTACTTCCCTCCATGCCGATCCTCTCGCAGAGCCCTTTCGCGATAACCGCTTCCGTCTCAGAGTCGATCAGCTGAAATTTCAGAGAAGAGCTGCCGCAGTTGATTACCAATATTTTCATGTCCTTTTACCTCGATTCCTGTTATATTTTTATCATTCTTTTGTTATTGACCAGTTTTTACCTTTTTGTCGTATTTGGATATGATATATGAAGGACGTTTGGCAGATTCATCCCTCTTCCATTGCATATCTTCGTATTTATAACAGTATACCCCAATATCGCCGGACTGTGTCCAGATATTATAGGTATCGTTCTCCCAGCAGATCCCCCAAAAGTCCCTGGCTCTCGCAGGGCAAAAACTGAAAACCGGAATATCTGTCTCCGCCTCATAAATACTGACTTTCGTATAATATGACGGCGTATCGGCACCAGGCAGATAATCCTCTTCCACTTCCTGTACCGCATAAAATTTTTCATCATAACTGTAAGTCTTGTCCGCAGTAAATGAGTTCCAATATTCGACTGTATCCTTCGTACCAGAAAAGTGTTTTATACATCCTGCAAATAAAAACAGACAGGGCAGGAACAACAACACTATTTTTTTCCGGAATTTCATCTGAAAGATCCTCCTGCTGCACCTAACCCCACAAGCCCGTACCTAACGCGAACATTGATAACATTGCACTCCCTGTCCGATTTCATCGGACGTTTGCTCGTTAGCGGCGCAGAAAAAACAAATGTCTGCTTCGCAAGTGACAGCATGTCACTTTTCGCTTCTGTTTTCCTGATCTTATACTCGCAAACTCGCGCTGACGCGCTCTCCTGTCCGGTTCCATCGGATGTTTGCTCATCAGCGGCGCAGAAAAAACAAATGTCTGCTTCGCATCTTCAATATAAAGAATGCGTTTATCGCATTCTTTTAAATAAGATTAGATATTCTTAGGCGGCGTCTTTTGACGCCTTAGAATATCTTCTTATTTTTTACATGATCTGAGCCTGCACCGCTGTCAGCGCCACAACGCCCACGATGTCCTCCCAGGAACAGCCTCTCGAGAGATCGTTCACCGGCTTTGCGATGCCCTGCAGCATAGGTCCGTAAGCTTCCGCCTTCGCTAACCTCTGCACCAGCTTGTAGCCGATATTGCCGCAGTCCAGATTCGGGAAGATCAGCACGTTCGCCTTGCCCGTCACATCGCTGAGGGCGCCCTTCGTCTTTGCCACCTTCGCATCCAGCGCAGCGTCAAGCTGCAGTTCGCCGTCCAATGTCAAATTCGGATACTGCTCATGCGCGATCCTTGTGGCTTCCACCACCTTGTCCACCAGCGGATGCTTTGCGCTGCCTTTCGTGGAGTGGGACAACATGGCAATGATCGGCTTGCTGCCCACAAGATTCTGGAAACTCCTGGCGGAAGAATCCGCGATCGCCGCCAGTTCCTCTGCTGTGGGATCCTGATTCAGGCCGCAGTCCGCGAACAGGAAAGTACCTCCGTCGCCATAGGTACTGTTCGGCACATCCATAATAAAAAAGCCGGATACCAGCTTTACGCCGGGAGCAGTTTTCAGGATCTGCAGGGAAGGGCGGAGCGTATCCGCTGTCGCATGGCAGGCACCTGCTACCATGCCGTCCGCATCGTTCGCCTTCACCATGATCACGCCAAATGTCAGATAATCCTTTTTCAGGATCTCCGTCGCCTTTTCCACCGTCATACCCTTTGATTTTCTGGTCTCATACAACAGGTTCACATACTCGTCAAATTTTTCACACTTATCAGGATTTACCACTGTGACCCCGTCCAGCTCGATCTCCAGCCAGCCCGCGCCGTCCATGATTTTCTCCTCGTCCCCGACCATGATGATATCCGCAAGCCCCTCCTCCAGAATATGAGACGCCGCGATCAAAGTCCTCTTGTCGTTTGACTCCGGCAGGACGATCGTTTTTTTGTCCTTTCGCGCCTTCTCCTTGATACTGTCAATATAAGCCATCCCTGTCTCTACCTCCTTATGAGCATTCCGCATCGGCATTGCTCTATCTCCGCTGGCAAATAAATCAGGCGGATGTCCAGGCATCCATCTGACAAATGCCGCGAGAGTGGAATACCTCACAGTTCACTGCGTTTCCAGGCTGTAATGTCCGCGTCCTGGCACTCTTTGCTTTTACTGCCGGGTATTTCACTCCTGCTCCGCTCTTCTCAGAATGCAGTTTATATTTCTTCCAGTATACCGTTATTTTCCATAACAGACAAGATAAAACTGTATGGAAATATAAAAATTTGCAACAGTCTAGCCATCCGGATAAACTGTTGCGTTGATGCACACAAAATGCTCCAAAATTGCATTTTTGCACCTGCACTACTCGCAAAATCTCTTACAGAGTGATTTTACTCGCGGAATAACGGCGGGCTGAACTGTCACAAAAATTTACAGCAGTTCTGCCAGATGTGAACTGCTGTAAATTTTATATCTCATAGTCCTATGGACAGGATCTGTCGTCAAGCCATCTCTCGACATACCTCAAAACGCCAGCTCCGGCTTTTCGCCCAAAAGTTCAGTCCTGATCCCAGTCATACTCTAAGATCATACCTGTCACCGCATCGATCTCATACTCATACTCCATATTGCCACTGACAAACTCGATCTCGTATATCTGCATCCCGTCGTCATAATCCAATTCCACCTTGTCAAAATATACATTAGATGCACTCTGTCCTGCATGGTTTAACGCGATCTGCTTCGCCTGCTCCGATGTGACAGTCCCGGAATCAGCGCCTGTGCTGTTTCCTGTTCCTCCCGCCATATGTCCATGCCCGTGGCCATCATCGTGGCCCCAGTCATATTCCAGGATCGCACCGGTCACCGCATCGATCTCATACTCATATTCTGTATTGCCCACGATAAACTCGATCTCATATTTCTGCATTCCGTGATCATGGTCAAGTTCCAGTTTATCAAAATATACTGCGGATGCACTCTGTCCCGCATGATTCAACGCGATCTCCTTCGCCTGTTCCAACGTAATGGTCCCGGATGTACCCCCGCTGCCTGAATTTCCACCTGCAGAAGGTGCGGAGGCTCCACTGTTGCCGCCCGCATTTCCCCCGCTGTTCTGCTGCGCGGGAGGTACAGCCGCCGTGCCGCTGTCCGGTACCTGCGTCCCTGAACCGGGGGGATTCGTCCCTGCAGCCGGCATATTGCCTCCCGGTGAAGACACCTGTGAACCTGCCGGCATATCATCATCGATCTCTTTTTTGTTTTTTATGATATCTCCGGTCTGTGCATCAATATCATACTCATATTCAAAGCCGCCGCATTTAAACTCTATCTCATAAACCATCACGCCTTTTTCCAGATCCATATCCATCTCATAAAAGGTGATGTCCTGCCCGGAGACTCCCGCATGGGCGAAAGCCGCCTCCTTCGCCTTCTCCTCACCGATATAGGCCTTTTCGCTGGCGCTGCCGAGAGAAGAGACCTTTTCCACTGCTGACGTCCCTGTGGAAATGATCAGGTTCAGTTCGTTGATCGTGAGCGGCGCCAGTTCCTCAAAGGTATGCCCTGTCGTACTGTCCAGGATCTGTCTGATCAGCTGCGCCTTGCCCTGCGTGATACCATACTGATCCGCCAGCTGCCGCAGATCGCTGTCTTCCGTGATCGTCTGTCCGAGCACCGCCCCAAAAAATCCGTCAGCCTCCATCAGTTCATTCACCTTCTCCGCCAGCCTCGCCTGCAGTTCTTCCCCCTTTAGGGGATCACTGTTATCCACGCTGATCAAAATAGAGTTTGCCAGTTCATTCAGATATCCGTTCCGCAGCATCGAACCGATCAGCGCATTCATCGTCACCTCGATATCGCTTCCCTTAAAATCCATATCTCCGATCACAGTCTCTCCGTCTTCATTTAAAGCCTTTACATCCAGCACCTGTTCCTTTTCATTCACCATGATCTGAATGCTCGGATTCACATCCAGAGATACGGTGGACGACACCGCATAATTCAAGCGGTAGACGTTCGCAGACAGCGCCCCCGCGCCTAACACCAGGATCAGGCCTGCCGCCGCCATGATATACTTCATGGTACCTTTCGTTTTCTTTTCCTCTGCCATTACGATCACCTTCCCTTTCTCCTGTTTACATTCAGAGAGGATCACACCGCAGATATCAGGAACGGCATTCGCATATGCCTGTTTTATCTTCGCACTTCCCTCAGCCTCTTTTATCCTCATTGCTCTCCTCCGTAAATTTTTCGTAGTTTTTTCAGTGCTCTGTTATATTTTGAAAGAACTGTGGACAGGGGCAGCTCCAGTAATCTTGCAATCTCCCGGTGTTTAAACCCCGACACGGTATGAAGCATAACGATCTGTCTCTCCTCGTCAGATAATCTTATAAGACATTCGGACAGGATCATCTTATCTTCGGCGGACATATTCCCATTGCCGCTTATATAGCTTTCCCAGTCCTCCTGTGGGATATCAGACTTTTTTCTGTATTCCCGCAGTTTCTGCAGGCACAGGTTTCTGGTGACCGTCAGCACCCACGCCATAGGTTTTCCGTCAGAGCGGTACTTTCCCGCCGCCGACCACACCAGCACATAAAAGTCATGCATGATATCTTCCGCATCCTGTGTGTTCTTCAAAACAGACAGGGCAAAACCGTACACTGACGCACTCGTTCTGTAATAAAATTCCTCAAGCGCCCCAGGTTCCTGTCTTTCGATCCCGAAAAGACACTGTTCCACTGCATCCGGATTGCAGTCCGCTCTCAGTTTTTCCATTGATGTCATGTCAAGCATAATAGATTCTGCCCCCTTCCTATAGTTAATACAGAAGAAGATCGTTTTATCGCATCTTTCTCAAAAAAAATTAAAATTTTTACAGGATCTCTGACAGAAAGCAGATCCAGTTCCCTCCAAGTACTTTTTTCATCGTCTCCACGGAAAATCCTCTTCGCAGCAGCGCCGCCGTCACCTTAGGCAGTTCCGCGTAACCGGAAAGGACCGTATCCTCCCCAAAATCCAGTCCGAATCCCACATGATCCTCGCCCGCTTTTTTTATCAGATAGGCTGTATGGTCGCAGAGCGCGTCAATACCCGCCTCACAGTTCTCCTTTTCCCCGCCTGTGACATCAGCTGACCTGTATCCGCAGGTATCCAGCGCCATGCCGGCATCATCTTTCGAGAAACAGCCGCAGAATTTTCGATAGGCATTGACTCCGATCACACCGCCCCGTCCCGCGATCTCTTCTATCTCCCCGTCCGTCAGATTTCTCTGATGTGAAACAAGAGCCGCACTGTTGGAATGCGTAGCGGCATATGGCTTTTTGGTGAAGGAAGGCAAAAGCCACGCCGCCTCTCTGCTCAAATGGCTGCTGTCCACAAAAATCCCCAGTTTTTCCATCAGAAACAATGCCTGTACGCCTTTATCAGTAATCGCCTGATCCCTCTTCTCCCCGCTTTCTTTCCTCTCTCCGGATATTGTGACATTTCCTCCGCATCCCTCTGCCAGAACATTGACGATCTCCCGCCTGCGGTTCCATGTCAGTGCAGCCCCCCGCACTCCCATCGCATAAAAGCAGCGCAGAAGTTCCGGCTCCCCCTCCAGCATATCGAGCCCCTCCAGATACAGCACGATACCCACTTTGTACTGCCTGGAAAACCCTCTCTTCGCGGTGATCCTGAGCAGGGAATCCCTGTCCGTCACAAGCTGCATCCGCCCCTTTGTCTCTTCCAGGTCCTCATAAAAAGCCGATAACATCTCCAGTGACTTCTTTAACAGGGATCCTCCCGGGAAAATACCCTCTTCCATACAATCATTCAGCTCGTCCCCGCCCAAAAAAAGCGATGCAACCACCAGATTTACACCGCCTTTTTGAAACTCTTCCCTGTAATATGTATTTAAAACGCCCCTTTCGCCCTTTTTCCGCCTCCTGTAGACTTCTGTGACAAGATCCAGATGCGCGTCCGCCACCGGGCAGGTCCTGTGCAGATAAGCCGCATACCAGTCAAAATAATCCATCTCTTTTCCCCTGCGATTTTTTACCAGTCTATGCGTCTGTCTTTCTCATTATACCATGTCTGCCGACATGGTACGCTTCGCGAGGCACACTCGCTTCGCTCGGCGCTGGCTCTCCTTTCTGTCGACATCATGCTATGTCTGCCGACATGGTACGCTTCGCGAGGCACACTCGCTTCGCTCGGCGCTGGCTCTCCTTTCTGTCGACATCATGCTATGTCTGCCGACATGGTACGCTTCGCGATGCACACTCGCTTCGCTCGGCGCCGACACCCCTTTTAAACACTGAGCGCCGTCCGCTTTTCCCTGATCCTCTCGCTGATAAACTCCCCCACCTTCTCTTTTGGCATCTGCAGGGAAAAAGCCAGTTCCCCGTACAGGTTGTCCTGTGCCATACTCAGATACCGCTCATCGCTGCTGGTCACTTTCTTTCCCTTTGCCTGTCTATCCATCTTCCGCAGATAGAGCGTCTTAATCATCTGCACCCACGCCTTGCAGTCGCAGCTTCTCATCTTCTCCTTATAGATCTCTTCCCGGTTCTTCTCATCACCGATCCGCAGGATATCGATATTTTCCATCTCATCGATCAGTGCATCGCTCTCCTGCCTCGTCATGATCGGCCTGATCACCACCTTGTCGCTGTCCACCACTGTATAGAGTCTGCTGTTCCGCCCGTACACGGGAACTAACGTGTAATAATCCTTATCCTTGCTGCCGATCGACAGCGGACCTATCTCCTCTATTCTGCACACCCCGCTATTCCCGTAAACAACATAATCACCCACTTTAAACATTTTTTCGCCTTTCCCCCATCAGAGAAAAACCCGTCCCTCTTTCCGCGAAAGTGGACGAATTTGATTGTCACCGCCTTCCAGTTCTGTTATATTTATTTTAACAGATTTTTAGCTATTTTGTAAGCTAATATTTCAAAAAATCCCGTTTTTGTGAAATATTATTAAAAATATTCTGTAAACTTTAACGCAATTGTGCGAGAAAGATGAGATTTGTTATGAAAAACCGTATTTTTATGGTATTTTTAAGTATCACTTTAGCGGTTTCGCCTGCATTGCTGTTGACAGGATGCGGCAGGAAAGCGCCCGATTCTCCGGCATATGACACGGAGGGAACCGACAATTCTGATGAGAAAGAAACTGACGATAAAAGTTCCGCACCTTTTTCTCATACGTTCCCGCAGGATACGTCCGCAGAGGAAAATTATGTCTTTCCGAAAGCCGCCCTCTACATCGATGACACTGGGAAGTCCATGCAGAGAGACGGAGAATATCTCTACAGTTACTGTGACGGAAGGCTTATGCGCACTCACACGGAGACCGGGGAAACCACTCTGTTGTATGAGACGGGTTCCGCCCACCAGCTTTGTTTCTGCCTTTGGGGGGATGCCGTCTATTTTGTGGAGAGAAAGAATTACGATTCTCTGGATTGCAGGGACACTTCCCTTTACCGCATACAGAAAAACGGAAAAAATCTGACTCTTCTGCGGGATGACATCACAAACGCCTATTCCCCCTACTTACACTGGTATAAGGAAAAACATCAGGGAAATATATATGAGATTGATATCTATGAGGATATTATCTATCTTATGAAATATAATAATTGCGACGTTTGTTTCAAGCTGGAAAGCGATGGTTCTGTCAGGGAAATCAAAAAAGAAGATACTCTTTTCGGCAAAATTCCGCCGGAGTTTTCTCCCAGCTATCGTTCCGGGATCCCGTCTCCTGTATATGCCATGCGCAATTACGGCTATATGTTCATACAGGATACGGACAAAGCGCTGTACCGCATGGATCCCGTGAGCGGCGCAATGGAAAACCTCGAAATCGACATTGAGTCTGTCAGAAATTTTGCCTTTTTTCACAATATGATCTATCTGGAATACAAAAACGAAAACCATACACTTTTAAATTTGTCTGACAAAAGTGAAATCCCCACGGACCACCTTTTGACCGAGGGCGTCTGCGACAATATTTTCTCCTCCGGAGATAAGCTTTTTCACTGTGACGTAAACTATAAAAAAGATCCCGATTCCGGGAATGAAATTCCCTGTCTCTTTGCCCGCTGTATTCTGCCGGACGGTTCCTCTGAGACACTTCACGCGGAAATCCGGGCAACGTCAAAAGAGGAATCTGCGTATATATTTGAGCCTGCACTTGAAGAGGAATCTCCGTATTGGGACACCAGACCGACCGTCTGTCTCATCGACGATCATTTTTACTGTTTTGCCGAAAAAGGAACCGAGCATTCCCTGATCAGAATTCCTGTCGGAAATAATTCTGATATCCAGACTCTCGCATGTTGGACAACCCTCCTCACCGCCTCCCCCTCCGTCATGTATACAGAAAAATATGAGGGGGAAGTAAACCTCGGAAAGAAAAGCTCCGTCTCCTATTCTGTAAAACAGCTCTTTTTAAGGGAACAGACCGATGCCGACAGATCGATCAACCGGGCTCTCTCAAAAATTTATGCAGGTTTTGAAGAAAAAATAGACGATACCATACAGCGTGAAAAGGAATACGAGGAAACCACCGAGTATACAGAATATACTTATCATCCCGACGATGTTCTTTCCTCTTCCATCTTCTGTAACTATATGGATGACGATACCATCTCCTTTGACTGCTTTTTTTCTCATCTTTTTATATATGAGACAAAAGGCTCCCGCTGGCATGAATACTATGTCTTCGACAGACACACCGGTAAACGCCTTACTTTTGAGGATTTTGCCGGAAGTTCCGAACATATTATCGACATTGCCTTCCCCTATGTGGAAAGATTGGCAGAATGGGAAGTCTCCCCGGATATTGTGCTGGAGCCGGAACGCTTCTATCTCACGGTTGACGGTTATGCCCTGTACTTTGCCAGAGATGAGATCCGAGAGGACTGTGACGACGGATTTTTTTCGGACTCCTTTTATATTACGATCCCCTTCGAAGCTTTTGAGGAGACATCGTAATATGTTAACTGTGCAGCATATTTATACCAAAAATTTTCTGTGTTATAATCATATATCGGAAAAACAGCAAATATTTTCTGTGAAAGAAGAAATTTAGATATGAAAAAACACTTGGATATAAAACAAAATAAAACAAAATCTGTTCATGCCGTCAGATATCTCCCGATTCCTCTCCTTCTGATCCTCTGTGCTTTTCTGCTGGCAGGCTGCGGCAGGAAAGCACCCGATCCTCCGGCGTATGACACGGAAGAAACCGATGAGGAAGCCGGTAAGGATATCTCGAACACAGAGGAAAACGGCACAAAAACTCCCGGCGCAGGAGATACGGAGGGCGATGCGAATGCTCCCACGCCTTTTTCCCACGCGCTCCCGCAGGAGACGTCCGCAGAGTCGGACTATGTCTTCCCCAAAACCGCCCCCTTTATCGACGATACCGGGAAGTCCATGCAGCGGGACGGAAATTTCCTCTACAGCTACTATGACGGCAAGCTGATCCGCTTCGATCAGGAGACGGAGGAAACCGTCCTGCTCTACCAGACGCCATCCACCCACGCGCTGAGTTTTTGTTTTTACAAAAATGATATCTACTTTGTGGAGAGGACAGGCTATGATTCCCTGGATGACAGGGACACTTCCCTCTGGCGCATGAGGAAAGACGGAAAAGATCTGACGCTCCTGCAGGGGGATATCGTCAATGCCGGAACGGTTCGTTTCGGTGACGATTATTCCATCGATATCTACGACGATATTCTCTACCTGATAAGTTATACCTCCGGGTATGAAAATGGAGATTACATCACAAAGACTGCCAATCTCTACTACCGCCTGGAACATGACGGCAGTGTCAGCGAGGTTGACGAATCCGAGACCCTGTACGGCACCCTGCCGCGTCGTTTCTCACCGGTCTTTGACAAGGATTTTCCGTCCTTCCCCTATGCCATGCGCAACTATGGCTATCTCTTTGTGCAGGATTCCAACAAGGTACTCTACCGCATGGAACCCGCGAGCGGCAAACGGGAAAGTTTTATGATCTGTGCCGCCGACTCTTTCGCTTTTTCCGGAAATCTGGTCTTCCTGTATTCTTACTACGCCGATACTGCCACTCTGCTTAACCTCGATGATAAAACCACAATTCAGCTGGATGACACGCTGTCTGAGACTCTCTATAATCTCACTGTCTCTGCATCTGAGCAGGGATTCTACCTATGCTGTGATCTCCCGGAGGAGGATTCTTCCGGCGAAACGCTTTACCGGTTTCACATTTTGCGGCTTCTGCCGGACGGCTCAGTCGACATCCTCGCCGCCGATTCTCTCCGGTCCTATGACGACAGCTATGCCGCGCAGATCAGGAATAACAGCTGTATCCTGGGAGATCATCTCTACTACTACGCTGGTGACAGTTTGTTCCAGCGTCTGATGAGACGCTCCCTCGAGGGAAACGCCGATCCCCGGGAAATAGAAAGCTTCCTTCGTTATCCGGCTGCCTCGCCCGCCTCTGTCCATGCGGAAGAAAAGGATGAGGAAACTCAGATCGAAGGAGGCAGTTCCGTCTCTTTTTCAATCCGGAAACTGTTTCTGGAAGAACAGACAGATGCCGACAAAGCCATCAACCGGACTCTCACAGAAGTGTATACGGACTTTGAATCCTATGTAGAAGATCTGATCAGAGACGAACAGGAAGCACTGGAAGAAGATCCCGACTTCTATGAAAGTTTCGACTATGCTTCCAACTATGATTTCTCCCTCCACGCCAGTCTGGATTATATGGACGACGATACAATCTCTTTCTGCTGTTATTATTATCAGTATTACGCCTATGCAGCGCACGGCTACTACTGGTCCGATTACTATGTCTTTGACAGGCAGACCGGCGAACGCCTCTCCTTCGAGGACTTTGTCGGAAACTCCGCCGCCATTGTGAATACAGCAACGCCCTATGTGGAAAAAATGGCGGGGTGGGACTTTGATTCCGAAATGCTTCTGGATATCTCCCGCTTTTCCCTCTCCGAGGATGGTTATACGTTGTATTTTGCGCCCTACGATATCGACTGCTATGCCGCGGGCTCTTTTTTGATCACAATACCATATGAGGCGTTTGAGAAGGAGCTTTAAAAGTATTTTGCCAAGAAGGAATTTATATGAAAAAAAGAATTTTCTACTCATTTTTTATTCTCTTTTTTCTTTTCCTGCCGGTATTTATTCTGACCGGGTGCGGGACAGACGTCTCCGGAACGCCGGATACTGACGAAAACAAAAAGGAAACCACGGAGACAGCTCCTTTTATCGACGATACCGGAAAGACATCCATGCAGCGGGACGGCGATTATCTCTACAGCTATTTCGACGGCAGGCTTATGCGCACCCACGGCGAGACAGGCGAGACCACTCTGCTCTATCAGACAAGTTATCTGCACAAGCTCCGCTTTTGTCTTTCCGAAGACTACATCTATTTCATAGAAAGGACAGGTACCGACTCGTTAGGCCACAGAGATACCTCTCTGTACCGCATGGAAAAAGACGGTGAAAACCTGACGCTTCTGCAGGATCATATTTTAAATGCTTCCTACATCGAATCCCAGGATATTTATCCGTTCAATATCGCTGAAAACGATGCCGCCTACCTGTATGACCCCCTGGGAAATTATAATGACGCGGGCATCTATGAAAGCATTGACCTGTATGACGATATCATTTATCTGATAGATTATTCCTATACCTATGACTATGAGGACCCGCTTCCGGTATCCAACAGTATTTACTTTAAACTGAACGGGGACGGGACCGTGCAGGAAACGGACGAAAAAGAGACACTCTACGGAAAACTGCCGCAGGGCTTTTTTCCTGTCGCCCGCTATGACTCCTTTCCCTCCTTTCCCTACGCCATGCGCAACTACGGTTACCTCTTCGTGCAGGATACTGATAAGAACGTCTACCGCATGGATCCCGCAGGCGGCGCGATGGAAAGCCTTAACATCCGTTCGGATGATTTAAGCGACTTTGCTTTTTCCGGCGACACTATTTTCCTGAAGCCAAATGACACGATCTTTCTTTTTAACCTTTCCGATAAAACAATGATCCGGACAGAGGACATCTGGTCGGAAAAAGCTTATTTCTACGGAGTGTTCCCCACAGAACAGGGATTTCTATACTGCGGCAAATTGTATACTGCAGAGTACGCCTCCGATACCTCTGAGCCCCCCGGATCTTATATCTGCCGTATCCTGCCTGACGGTTCCGCAGATCTCGTGTTCTCCGGGCTTTCAGACTCCTCCGGATACCCGGGCTCGCCGATCGGTTACAGGACAGATGACCGCTGCTGTATATTGGGCGATTATTTTTATTACATCGATACCTCAGAAACGGAACATTCACTGATACGGCTCTCCCTTCAGGAGAAACCGGATTTCCGGAAGCTTGAAGCCTGGTCCCTCTATCCTGCCGAAACGGAAATGACAGAAAAAGATGAAAAAATAGCTTTCGGGGACTCCGACTTTCTCTTCAGCTCCATGAAACTGCTGTTCTTAAAGGAACAAACGGATGCCGATGCCCGTATCAATCAGGCTCTGACGGAAATTTATACGCAGTTCGAATCCGACATAAATGACCTCGCACAGTACGAACTGAGCCGGTCGGAAGCCAACCCGGATTATTTACAGGATACCCTGCGCGGCTTCAGCGATGAAAAAACGGATTTTCTGGTTTCTGTCTTCTGCAGCTATATGGACGACGATATCGTTTCCTTCGCCTGTTTTTTCACATACTTTCCCCACGGCCTGCATCCCGTCGCTGGGTGCGACTATTATGTTTTTGACAGGCATGCCGGAAAACAATTGACCTTTGAGGATTTTGAAGGAGATTCCTCCCACATTCTCGATGTCATCTCCCCCTATCTGGACCGGGCCGTAGAATGGGAGATATCTCCGGAAAATATTTTGGATCCACGGCGTTTTTCCCTCTCTGACGACGGCTACACTCTGTTTTTTACCGATACCACAAGCCGCATCTACGACTGGTTTACCGTCACCATACCCTACGACGCATTTGATAAAGAGCCGTAGTTTTTTCCTACGGCTTCCTCCGAAGCGTCTCATAATTGTACTTATCCGCCTCCGAAACCCTCTCCGTGCGGATCTCTCCCTCCTGGGAACTCAGCACCAGATGACTGTTCTCCAGATAATAGGAGAGATCATCCGCCCAGCCATGGAACATCTCATCGTCATACTGATAGGAATCCCCAAAGTCAAAACTGCTCCCGGCGATCTGCCTGATCTCCCCGGCAGCCCCCAGCCGGTACACCTGGTATCCGTAATTCCCATAAGTATCCCTGTCCTCGATATGCACCGTCAGGATATAGCCGGTTCCCTCCGCTTCCCCGATATAGATATTGTTCCAGCCGGCTCTGGATATATGGGCAAACTCCGATCCCAGCAGATTTCCTTTGGCATCCCGAAACAGCACCACACCGCTGGCACCGTCTCCAATATCGCCGGTGTATATCTCTATCCGCTCAGTCCCCGCGGCGTCGCTGATATCCGCACGATCCGTCCCCGACAGAGTATAAAAGTTTTCAAGCACTTCCTCCGCTGTCATCCGCCAGTCTTCCTCCGCAGTTTCCCTGTACATATCCCATTCCAAACTGCCGTTTACCGGCCTCGCATAGGAAAAACCGTTCAGATAATAACCGCTCTCCAGATCCGCACGCACGATCTGACTGTTTTCCACCTCACAATACACCGACGGATTGATGACCCGAACCGACTGAGAAATTAGATCTGCAAACTTATCAAAATTTACCGGAGAATAGGAAAGTTTATCCCTCTCCCAGTTCACCCGGAACTCACAGTCCTCCGCAAACGGAAGAAACGGCAGGCCATCGTAATCCTCATCCGCCACATAACGGTCAAAACCTCTGGCACTGCGGGATATGGAACGCACATATACCACATATATGCCGTCTGAAAGTTCCTGATTCTCAAGCCTCTCCGGAGACAATGTGAGCAATTCGCTTCCTGCATCTTCTGAGAGAACATCGGTGTACGCTGTCTCTGCAGGGACGCCCCCATCTTCTGATCCCGTCTGCCCTGCCTGCGCATCTTCACCGCCCGTCTGCTCACCGGGTACACCTTCCTCCTGCCTTTCTCCAGCTCCGTTCGATGCCTCACCATCCGGATTTCCGCTGTCCGGCGTATCCCCGGCCAGTTCCACGGAGATCCCGAACCCGAACTCCGACAGAAAAGTCTCCGCTTCCTCCGCGGTCAGTTCCACCCAGATATCGTAATTCTCCTCGTCCACGGACAACACTTCCACCGACGCCACAAGTTCCTGTCCGGTCAGTCCTGCCTCAGGAAATGAGTAAACATCTTTTGTCGTATCCGCCTCTTTGTCATGGTATATCTCCAGCCTGTCGCCCGCCTGCGCCTCCGGTGCCATGCCGATAGGTACCGTGAACAGATATCTCTCCCCTTCCTGTCTGATCATGGAGAAACCCTCCCCCATGACCTGAACACTCTCGGCTTTCCCCTCCGGTACAGGTGCAAAGAGGTACAGAGCCCGCCCATGCTGATCCGTGGGCATCATCTGAATCTCCTGCTCTTCCCGAAATGTGATCCGCAAAAGGTCTCCCGGCATAATGATCCTCTCCGCATCTCGCTCCAGGTAAAGGGAAGTCTCCTCCGCCTCCGGCAGCACCACATCCCCAAACCGGGGAATCCTCACCACAGTCTGAGCGGCGCCGTTTTCTCCCGCCACCTCCGTCACCACACCGTAGAATATATTCCCGTTCTCCTTTGCACTCGCCGGGTTGGCGAGAAGCCCAAATGCCAGTGCCACACTGACAGCCGATACGCTGCCCGCAAAAAACGCCGCCGGTTTTCGGTAACGCAGTATATTTTTGATCCTGCTTCCCGTATCGCTCTCCCCGAATGCGAGGGGAATGCCCTTTGCTATCTGCCTCCCGGAAGCCGCATTTAGCAGGGACGCGGAGTATTCCTTCTTCACTCCGCTCCCCAGCCTGCGGATCACCGCCTCATCGCAGGACATCTCCATATCCCGCCCGCTGAGGGCAAAAGCTGCCCAGACAAAAGGATTAAACCAGTGCAGGCAGAGCGCCAGAAAGCCAAGCAGACGGAAAACCGCATCCCCCCTCTTTATATGGATCTGCTCATGGAGCAGGATATACTGTTCTTCCTCCTCCGTTATCTTTTCCGGCAGGTAGATGCGGGGACGAAAAAGCCCGTATACAAAGGGCGTACCGCTTCCCTTTATTCGATAGACATTGTCCTTTTCGAATGCCGCCTCCCCAAGCCTCCTCCGAAGCCCTGCAAGGGAGACCACACTGTACACCGCCATGCTCAAAATGCCCAGAAGCCAGATATATGCCCCTGTTGTCAGATAGATCTGCATCGGATTGACGGATGCCTCTCTGTTTCCGGGAGGGAGCATATCATTGAGAGTTCCGCTGATGCCGGGCACAGGGAGCATAATTTCCGGCTTTTCCATATAGCCGATATCCTCCGCAATATACTCCATCCGCCCCTGCCTGGCTGGCTCATTCTGCAACGCTCCGAGAAGAGAAACGGGCAGAGAAAAAGACACCGGACAAAGCAGCCTGAACAGCACCACAGCCCAGAGAGCATAGGAAATTATTCCGGGCGCCCTCCTCAGAAAAAGCCTTGCAAGGGACACCGCCAGTATCACCACAGAACCAGTGATCGTCATATTCAGAACAAGAATAAAAGTTTTTACCAGGCATTCGTCAAATATCTGCAGTATCATCCTGTTCCTCCTCATACTCTTCGATCATCTTTTTCAGTTCCGCCACTTCTCTGCCGCTTAACCTCCGCCTGCTGGAGAAGGCCGCCAGAAAGACCGGCAGGGAACCGCCGAAATTATCGTTTAAAAACTGCTCTCCCTGCGCCGCCCGAAATTCCTCCCTTGTCATGCGTGCCTTCACCATTCCGCTGTCATTGACAAAAATATCTCTCTGGCAGAGCCGCTTCAGCATGGTATATGTCGTTGTCCTCTTCCAGCCAAATGCCTTTTCGCACAGTTTCACCAGTTCCCCGCTCGCCACAGGTTCCCGCTTCCAGATCAGATCCGCGAATTTTTGTTCCATCTCCCCCAGTTTATATGGATGCATTATGAGACTTCCTCCTGCCCTTCCTCATAATTTATTTCTTCTGTTCTTTTCCGGTCTTTCATCTGTCTAATATCATTAGACTTCTATAGTCTAACACTATTAGACTCATCTGTCAATAAGCGGCAATTTTCAATAAAATAGTGTACGTCAGACCGCACTTTCTTATTGAAATCGAACAGGGAAGAGCCTTCTTCCCCTGCTCGCCGCGCGACCCGTGCGCCGCCTCAGCGGCATATTTCCTCTGCACGGGTCTGCGCAATCTAGTAGGGAAGAACCATCTTCCTCTACTCGCCGCGCGACCCGTGCGCCGCCTCAGCGGCATATTTCCTCTGCACGGGTCTGCGCATAAAAAGCAGCGCCCACCCTCCGGGTGAGCGCCGTGCTGGATCCACTCCTGTATTGCAATTTTCTGTTTTCTCCTTCCCCTTCGTCTCTGCTTGAAAGGTACAGAAATCTGCCGTCTGGATCTTCTCTCCGGCTCAGGCCAGACCAAACAGTTCCCTCGTCCTCTCCATCCTCTCCGCCACCGGCACATGGAACGGACATCTGCCCTCGCAGCTCTTACAACCGATACAGTCAGCGGCATTCGCCGAGAGATCCTGATAGTGTGCGCGCACCGTCCCGGGCACTTCCTCCTGCATTGTCGCCAGATCATATAATTTATTTACCATTGCGATATCGATCTTTTTCGGGCAGGGCGCACAGTGGCCGCAGTAAGTACACTGTCCTGTGGAGAATGCATGCTGAGGCGCAGCCGCAAGCACGCTGGCATAATCCTTTTCCTCGTCTGTCGCTGTCTCGTAAGCCGTTGCCGCATAGACATGCTCCGGCGTATCGTACCCGGCGAGCACACTCGCCACCGCAGGCCTTGTCAGCGCGTAGTGCAGGCACTGCACCGGCGTCAGCGCCACTCCGAAGGGTGATGTCTTCGCATCGAAAAGCCTCCCCCCGGCATATCCCTTCATCACCGTTATGCCCACATTCTGCTGTTCGCATATCTTGTACAGTTCCTCTCTGATCGGCGCGATGCCTCCCAGATTTTCATCGTATGTATCCGCAAAATACTGATCGATGTCCCGAACCGCCGGCATCATATCGAAAGCCGGGTTGATGCTGAACAGGATCATCTCGATCTCGCCCTGCAGCGCCGCCATCTTCGCCACCTCCGGGTTGTGGGTACTGATCCCGATATGGCGGATCTTTCCCTCGTCTTTCAGCTGTCTCACATAGTCCATAAACTCACCAGCAGTCACCTTTGTAAACTCCTCAGGCTCATCCACAAAGTGGATCATACCCAAATCGATATAGTCCGTCCGCATGCGCGCGAGCAGATCCTCAAACGCCGGTTTCACCTTCTCCAGTTCTCTCGTCTTCACATACTGCCCATTCTGCCAGGTGGAACCGATATGTCCCTGGATGATCCATCTATCCCGCCTGCCCTCCAGCGCAAG
The DNA here is from genome assembly GCA_910584915.1 of uncultured Lachnospiraceae bacterium. GTDB lineage: Bacteria > Bacillota > Clostridia > Lachnospirales > Lachnospiraceae > 1XD8-76. The sequence continues at coordinate 10,226 of CAJUDM010000028.1, read as the reverse complement.
CCCTATGTTGGAGCGCACATTCGGCTCGGACATCCAGCAGTCCAGTATATTGATCCCCTCTTTTTCACAGGTATCGATGACCTCCTTTACCTCCCCTGTACCATGCCTCTCAAGCCACTCTCCGCCAAGGCCGATCTCACTCACCTCAAGTCCGGTTTTTCCTAATATTCTGTACCTCATTTCCCTTCTCCTTCTTTAATATGATGTTTTATGGAAGCACGTCAAAATTACTTTCTGTTCAAAGCAAAAAATAAAAGCCCCCATTCAGTTTTTTATAAATTTGAAAAATGAAATCAACAACTATCTGAAAATCAATTTAATATTTGCCAAAGAATTGATATAAAGTGAAACGTTCGAATAATCAGAAACCGCTAAATAATATATAAAACAATTTTACTGCCGGCAGCGGGACTTGAACCCGCACGTGGTTGCCCACAACAGATTTTGAGTCTGCCTCGTCTGCCATTCCGACACGCCGGCTTATATTGCACAGATATCCAATAAACAATGCCTTTCTCCTGCAACGAAAATAATCATACCATATTTGCAGACGCTTGACAAGCATGAAAATTGCCATATCAGCGTAAAATTTCTTCCTCTGTCCATATTTACTGCTTTTTCACAACCGTACCGTTATTTACGATATATTCTGTCTCTATGATCTCCGACTCAAACTTATAGCGTTCCGAAATGATCAGAACAGGTATCCCGTATTTGCTCAGTTCCACGATCATTCTGCCCATAAACAGATCCGGTTCATCCTTCGCCAAGGCTGAAGAGATAAAGAGCATCAGTATCCTTGGCTTACAGAGGATCCACTTGCAGAGGACAAGCCGCATGATCTGTTCCTGTGTCAGGTTTTTCACCTTTGTGTCAAGTTCCAGATCAGGCATGATCATCTTTATATAATCTTCCGCCGCCCTCATATATTTCCTGTGTCCGTAAAAATTCCGCGTTTTCAGGCAGAGCGGATAGCAGACATTTTCAATGATGCTCAGATTTTCAAACAGAAGATTTTCAATATTCACAAAGTCTACATATCCTATCTCCCATCTGCCTATCGCTCTGCTCAATATATCAATAGTCCCCTTTTTTCCCCCGTAAACGACATGTCCGGAAAAAACGGCCGCCTTTCCTGTCAGGATATTCTTTATCTCCGCATAATCCGCACCTGTCCTGCAGTTGATTTCCGTGATATCCCTCTGAAACAGCTTTAACGAAAGGCCATCAATGCAGCCGCTTTTTATGTTGTTCAGTTCCAGGACCGCTCCCTCCTGTCCATGAAACAGCTTTTTATTTTTATGCTTTAAAAGTTCCGTAAAACTTTCCTGGTAATCCATGCTGTTCACCAGGCATGCGATCTCGGAATAGTCCGCCTCCGGCCGGCTGAAATATCCCACGCTTTTTCCTTTATCGATAATCTGCACACGATCCATTTTGTTCAGGAAAATATGATTCAGAGATTCTATCTGACAGACACTATAGCCGATCCGCGCAAGCTGTTCGTAAAGCATTCCCAGTTTATGGCGCTCACCTGAACGGAGCTTCCCGTTTATATCCGACACTATGATCAGCTTATGGCGCAGTGCTACCGCATGCAGTATTTCGATCTGGAGCCTCTGCAGCAGCGTCAGTTCCCTGCTTTTTTTATAAAGGGGTATCCGGATATCAAAAAAATCCATCAGCTGCGCTGCGATCCTTTTCTGTTTTTTACTCTTGATAAGACTTCCCGGTATGAATATATTGTCAACTATATTCAGGGAATCAAAAAGCTGGGAATTCCCGGAAATAACTGATACCTTCTCCGAAATGAGCTTTTTGACCGTTTTATATTGCTGACTGTAAGAGATCCGCTTTCCGGACTCGTAAAAAGTTCCTTCCCTCAATACATTTTTGCACCTGAAAAAATTGACTAATATCTCCTTTTCAAATGAGTCATCCGTTATGATACCACTTATCTCCCCCTCGCAAAAATGCAGGAAAAACGGTCCCTTCACTATTCGCCCCTGCTGTATCATTCCATTTTGAATCCGAAATATCTCCTTTTTCATCCATTCCCCTCAGACATCTGATTCCGACGCCTCCTGCCTCGGGATCGTAATCTTTACATTTGTGCCCACTCCCGGCGTACTGAAAATATAGATACCATATTCATCTCCAAAAAGCAATTTGATCCGCTGTGACACATTCTTTAGAGCAATGCCCGTATGTCCTGTTTTCTTTTTTGCCTGTTTATCCATATAGTGTTTTTCCATAGATTTGAATGGTGTCTCATTCAGAGAATCGTTCAGTTCCCGCAGTTTCTTCTCCGACATTCCCTTTCCCGAATCTTTGATACTGATAAACAGATGATGTTCCGTCTGGTCGAATGTGATCGATATGACACCTCTGTCCGACTGCGTTTCCAATCCGTGAAATACACTGTTCTCAACAACCGGCTGCAGCGTCAGCTTCGGGATCTTCAATTGCCTGATCTGTTTTTCTTCATCCAGAAAATGAATCTCCAGTTTCAGGCTGTCGCCAAAACGATACTGCTGCACCAGAAAATAATTGTTGATATTTTCCAGTTCTTCCTCCACCGTGACCAAAAATTTCATATCTGAGATAGTATAGCGGAAAAATGCGGATAACGCCGCAGCCACATTGGCGAGCGATTCCATTCCGCTGACTAATGCATCACCCCGCATCGCCTCCAGCGTGTTATACAGAAAATGCGGATGGATCTGATTCTGCAGTGCGAGATATTCCGCCTGCTTATTGGATGCCTCCAGCAGTTCCCTGCGGTCGATCAGTTCATTCAGCCGGTTTAACAGTTCCTCCTCCTCGGCAAGAAACATATGTGTGGACGGCTCTATCTGCAGTGTTATTGTCTTTCCGCTGGCAAATTCATTATATGTTTTTTTCAGGCTGTCCACGGAGGGCTTGATCCGGAACAGGTATTCCGCTATCACGCCCGCACCCGCAGCCCCCAGAATAACACCTGCCGCCACGTGCATCTTTTCTCCACCGCAGGCCAGTATATAGATCACATCCAGTATCTCTATGGCGACAAAGGCCGACAGTACTGCGACAATTCCTTTTATAAATTCCGCGATCGTATAACGCCTCACTTTTCTTCTCTCCTTCAGGCAAACAGTTTTCTGTATTCATTGGGTGATACACCGGTATATTTTTTAAAGCGTTTTGTGAAATATTTTGCATCGTTAAATCCGACTTCCTCAGCTATTTCATTAACGCTCTTATGGTGGTTTATCAACAGTTCCTTCGCGTGCTGCACCCTGACATGAGTCAGAAAGTCTATCAGTGATTTCCCTGTCTGTTTTTTAAACACACTGGACAAGTAAGACTCATTCAGCCCCACATGCCTCGCGATCTCCTCCAGAGTTATCGGCTCCATATAATGTTCTTCCACATATGCCTGTGCATTTCTCACAGGGCGCGTACTTTGATCCTCCTTCTCCTCCATACATCTCTTTAGAAGCAGCTGGAAAATATCGCCGAGATAGGTAAAGGCTCCGGAGATACTGTAAAAATACTGTTTCTGAGGGATCAGATTCTCCTGAGAAAATTCTCTGAAGTCCGTGATATTGAACACCTGGATTCCTTTATAAAATAATTTGATCAGCATCTGATAGATCTCCAGGACCACTGTACCGCTTATCCTGCCGGAATAGCGGTACAGAAGCGTGACCAGTTCATTGATCTCCACAGCCATCTCCTCCTTATCTGCATCCGCAATTATCTTCAGGAACCGTTTTCTGAATGTGTCGTCTATGAAACAGGCTGCTTCCAGTTTGTCTTCCGGTATATCCTCATATTTGATTATCTTATTTTTTCCTTTGATCACCTTATGGTCAATACAGGCGCTGCACTCTCTGATGCAGATATGAATATCGTCGAAATCTTCATATATATTGCTGATACCGATCGTAAAATTGATCTTCTGCAGGATATCATTTACGACAAGCAGTTTGTTTCTCACCTGATTCAATGTATTTTTCCCCTGCTCAAGCGTACCTCTGTCGCTGTTAAACAGACAGTAAAAACTATTGTCAGCAAGTGTAGTCAGCATCTCCGTCCTTCCATTTTTCATCTCCTCCAGTACGATATCCTTTATTTTCTGCCCCAGAAACTCCTGCAGCGGCAGTGTATTTTCCTCACTGCTCAAAATACATTCGATCCGCAGTAACTGCCATGCATCTCCCTGAAATTTCAAATGATACTCCTCCAGAAACCTTTCCCTGCTGAAAGCCTTCACAGGCTGGCTGCCTCCGTCTAACATGAGCGTCAGCAGATTATCTTTGATCTCCTGCATGGATCTCAATGCCAGATTTTTGCTTTCCAGCGTTCTGACAGCTTCCTTGTCGATCAGATCAAGCCCTTTTAACAGGGCATTCTCCAGTTCCTCTTTCTGTATCGGTTTTAACAGGTAATCCACCACTCTGTATTTCAGTGCCTGATGGGCATACAAAAACTGGCTGTAACCTGTGATTATGATCACTTTTATATTGGGAAATGCCTCATATAGTTTTCTGATCAGTTCTATTCCGCTGAGCCCCGGCATTCTAATATCAGTAATCAGGAAGTCAGGGGATGATTCTTCACACATCGCAAATGCTCTGTTCCCGTCATTCGCAAATCCGGTCACCTCCAGCCCGTACTCCTCCCAGTCGATCAGAGCATTGATCAACTTACAGATATGGTGTTCATCATCTGCTATGATAACTTTCCGTTTCCTTTCCTCTCCATCCTTTTTCATAGGTTTCCATCCTTCCCTTTTATCACTCTCAACACCTGTTCGTCCACGCATGTCCTGTGCCGGGGCTCAAGCGGATAAATCTTTTATCATAGCGAAAGAGTGCCCTTCGCTGAGATATACCCCCAGCAATGAGCACCTTTCAGATTTCTTTTTCAGAATTGATAGACAGGAATACCGTATCCCGCCAATACCTCATGTAATTCAGCCATGTGCTCCGCCGATGGCGCAGCGATATCCTCCAGCAGGTATTCTCTGCCCAGGCTGTAATATTTTCCTCTGCCCAGTTTATGGTACGGAAGCAGTTCCATCCCCTCTACATTTCTGCACCCAACGACAAAACGGGCGGTTTCTTCCATTTCTTCCCGCTGATCATTAAATCCGGGAATGACTGGAACTCTGATAAAAAGTTTATTCCCATATACCCCCGCCAACTCATCCACATACTTTATATTATTCAGTATCTTTTCATTTCCCATTCCTGTCCATGCCTGGTGCTTTTTAGAATCCATATGTTTGATATCCATGAACACCGTATTCAGATAGGGTACGATCTTTTCGTAATCCTCCTTCTCCGCATAGCCGCATGTCTCAATTGCCGTATCGATCCAGCGCTCCGTCAAGATCCTCGCAAGCGCATAGGTAAATTCCGGCTGTGCCATCGGTTCTCCGCCGGATATGGTCACCCCGCCGCCAGAACCCTCATAAAATGGCACATCCCGTTTCACCACTTCATATATTTCCCGGACTGACATTTTTTCTCCGGTCACCTTTCTGCATTTCACATAACATTTTTCCGTGCAGGAAAATGCCTTCTCCCTCAGATGACATTCGCCGCATATCTCCCGGTCGGTCCTCAGCCCTTCTCCGATCGCCCCGTATGGACATGCCTCCGCACAGTTCATACATGCTATACACTTATCCGGGAAAAAACTCATCTCCGGAAAAAAGGACTGTGTTTCCGGATTACTGCACCATCTGCATCTCAGATAACAGCCTTTTGTAAAAACCGTTGTCCTTACACCGTTTCCGTCATTGATCGCATACCGCTCAATATTAGCCGTCATTCCGCAAAGTTCCATCAGCCCGTCAGCACTTCTTTTTACTATTTCATCACGAATCATATTTTCCGACCTCTGTTCTCTATTATTTTCTCTTATAAAGCAGTACCGCCAGAACGATGACAACTCCTTTTACGATCATCTGCGGATAGGAAGCAATCCCCATCAGGTTCATAATATTGTAGAGCACGCCCATCAGCATGGCTCCCACAATCGTCTTTGATACGCTTCCCGAACCGCCGTTCATGGATGCTCCACCGATCACGACCGATGCAATGGCATCCATCTCATAGCCATCTCCCACCGTAGCTGTTCCCATGCCCAGGCGTCCGCAGAGCAGAATACCGCCGATCGCAAAACACAGCCCGCCAAGTGCATAACTCAGTACCAGATAACTTCTTACCCGGATACCCGCCAGATACGCTGTTTCCTTATTGCCTCCGATAGCATAGATGCCGCGGCCAAACCTGGTGCGGTTTAACACAAACAGAAATACAAGAAACACCACAATCATAATGAGAACCGGATTAGGGATCCCCAGTGTGGAATCCTTCACCCATTTGGGCAGAAATGTTCCGTCAATCCTTCTGTTTTGCCCTGTCTGATACATATATGCCGCACCTTTTAAGATCGTAGTCATCGCCAGCGTTGCGATAAACGGCGCTATATTTAAAAATGCGACCATGGATCCCGAAACAGCTCCGATGGCAAACGCCAACAGCAATACGATAAAAACCGAAGACATCCCATGTCCGTCCTGAATCAGTCCTGCTGTCAGACAGACCACGATACACACGTAAGCGCCTGTCGAAAGGTCAATGCCCCCTGTTATAATGATGACTAACATACCGATCGCGCAGATCGCGTATATAGAATTCTGGATCAGCACCGACAACAGATTGTTTTTTGTCAAAAACGCCGGTGACAAAAAACAGCTTGCAACAAACAGTATAATAAAAGCAATGATAACAAAATTGGATAATGCAAAATCTATGAATTTTTTTATTCCGTCTTTCTCAAGTCTGACTTTTTCCATGTAAATCTCCTCCTAAGCAATTCCTGTCGCATAGCGCATGATTGAATCTTCACTCAATTCTTCCTTTGACAGTTCTCCGCGTACTTTTCCTTCATACATTACATACACTCTGTCGCTCATCCCGATCACTTCCGGCAGATCAGAAGAGATCATGATGATTGTATTTCCCTTTGCCGCCAATTCTTTTATAATAGTATATATCTCATACCTTGCCCCCACGTCAACGCCCCGGGTGGGTTCATCCAGGATCAGAATGCTCGGATTGATGGCAAGCCACTTTGCCAGTACGACCTTCTGCTGGTTGCCGCCGCTCAAACTGCTCACAGCATTCTCGATATTTTCTGTCTTGATCCGCAGATCCTCCTTCAGTCCATTCACGATAGCTCTTTCCTTTCCCGGATAAAGCACACCGTTTTTAATGATCCTGGACAGGGATGCCATCGATATGTTAAAGCGGATCGACTGCCTTAAGATCAGCCCTGTCGTCTTTCTGTCCTCCGTCACATAACCTATTCCCGCTCTGATCGCAGCAGCCGGTGAATCAAATTTTACCGTTTTCCCGTTCAATCTGATCGTGCCCTTTCCCTTCATCTGATAGGCTCCTATGACTGCCTGCATCAGTTCAGTCCTCCCGGCTCCCAACAGCCCCGATATGCCGACGATCTCCCCCGCTCTGAACTTCATGGAAACGCCATCCACAATATTGATATCGTACAGAGGATGGGGTGCCGAATAATCAGAAATTTCCAGTGTGACTTCCCCAGCCTTTGTTTCCATCTGCGGATACATATTTTCCATTTTCCTGCCCACCATCGCAGCTACCAGTTCATCCACCGTAATATCCCTGATGTTAAAAGTATTTATCATCCTGCCGTCACGCATAACGGACACCCTGTCAGCAAGTTTGAATACTTCATCCAGGCGGTGAGTGATATAAATGATCGAAATACCTGTTTTCTTAAGGCTCTCCAGCATGTCCATGAGAAAATTTATCTCTCTCCCTGTCAAAGGTGCCGTCGGCTCATCCAGGATCAGGACATTGCCGCCCAGGTATACCGCCTTTGCGATCTCCACAAGCTGTTGTTGGCCAACGCTCAAAAATTTAATCTTTGTCTTCACATTCAAATCCAGTGAAAACTTGCTCAAAATATCTTTTGCCTCCACATACATCTTCTTCCAGTCCACTCCAAATGCTGAGGCGGGCTGGTTTCCCAGAAAGATATTTTCCGCGATACTCAGTTCCGGGATCAGTTCCAGTTCCTGATGCACTATTGTGATCTTCTCTTTTCCGGCATCTTTCGGAGAACCTATCTTTACCTTGCTGCCCCCCAGAAAGATTTCCCCCCTGTAGGAATTTGCCGGAAACTTCCCCGTAAGTACATTCATCAGGGTACTTTTTCCCGCCCCATTCTCTCCGCACAGAGCATGGATCTCTCCCGGCTTCACCTTAAAATTCACATGGTCCACAGCCACCAGCCCGCCGAATTTTTTGGTAATATCCTTCATCTCTACCACATACTCATTGCTCATTTTCAACCTCCTGTTTCAATCTTTATGACAAATGCCGGAATATTCCGGCATTCATCGCAGTACTTTTATTCATATAGAGAGTTTAGTATGTTGAAGTCGGATCGTAATACTCATCAACATTCTCTGTCGTGACAAGATCGTTCATCACATAATAGGTGGAAGGCGTCGATACACCGTCTGCCTGTAATGCCGCCATATATACAGCCCATTTCCCCATCTGCCTCGGATCATTAAAGGCATCCGCCACCACACCTTTGTCTCCGTCCTTAATCCACTCCAGTACGGATTTTCTTCCGTCAATCGTACAGATCAGTACATCGCCAAGCCTGTCTATCTGTTCGAGCGCTGCCACAGCCCCCTGCGCGCCGCCGTCACATGCCGCAAATATGATATCCAGATCAGGATTTGCCTGCATCACATCAACGGTCGCGTTCATCGCCGGTTCGGGCAGCCACTGATAATACTGGTAAGCCACGATATCCAGATTATTTTTGCCGTACTTATCCAGCATGTAATCTGTCCATCCCATCACCTGGCCCCATCTGCGGTAATCGGATTCAGCCTCCTGGGGAGCAGAGGAAAGAACCAGTGCCTTCACCTCGTCCTGCCAGCCGTATTTCTCATCATAGTAGCGCGCCAGTTCAAATCCTGACTTATAGCCGGAATTCTCCACATCCGCAGATACAAATGTATAGGGCCCGCTGAATTCAACTGCCTGATTCACCACTGTCAGCGGGATATCAGCCGCTACAACCGCATCCAGTCCCACATTTGCGGAATTGTAAGGATTCACGATAATGGAATCCATTCCCAGATTGATCAGCGTCTCCACATCGGATATCTGCTGATTCATGTCATCATTCGCGTCATAGATCGTCAAATTGATACCCAGATAATCAGCCTCCGCCTTCGCAAAATCCACAAGCTGTTCATACCACTCAGAGCCTGCTATCCTGTGCTGGGAAAATCCGATATTCATGCCTTCAAACTGCTTCTCTGTCCCTACCATCTGTGTCGCCAGGGATCCCTTCTCTTCAGGTGTCACCTGGAAGGATCCATCAACAATATCAGCCCCTTTAGGATCTACTGCCTTCGAATAGTCAATGGTCAGCTTTGCTGTCCCTTCAAAAGCGCCCTCCGCCTCTATCGCCTCTGCCTTCGTGTCTCCTGTCTCCGCCGTATCTTCCCCTGATTCTTCCGCGGGGGTTACCGATTCCGTTGTCTCTGCCGCCGGAGCGCTGCTTCCGCAGCCGGCAAGCACGGAAACTGCCATCGCTGTAGCGAGTACTATACTGCTGACTTTTTTGAAGTTCTTTTTCATCTCTTTCCTCCTTGTTATCGTATTGTGATGGTTTATTATAATTTCTCCTCAGTCCTTGCAATGATGTCTTCCTGTACGTCCTTCGAAAGCTGTGTAAAATAAGCGCTGTAGCCTGCCACACGAACCAGAAGATTGGCATATTTATCCGGTTCCTTCTGTGCCTCCAACAGTGTTTTCTTACTCACCACGTTAAACTGTAACTGATTGCCACCCATAGCAAAATACTGGTCAATAATGCTAACAAATCTTTTTAAACCGTCATTTCTGTTGATCTGTACTGTATTTTCCATCTTTTATTCCATCCTTTCTTTTTGCTGTTGCCATTCCTTTTCCCGGTTTCCATGTCATCACAGAGAACCCTTTTCCTTCTCCGTGATGACACCAAAACTTTCATCTATGACAGTTCCTCCGGGCTGAATTTCATGTTATAGAGAGAGCCGCAGGAAAACAGTTCATTGTGCAGCTTCGCCACCGAAGCGATCGCAGCCGTCGGACCGTTGACGTCCGTGCCCCTCATAGGGG
>CAJUDM010000027.1 GCA_910584915.1 uncultured Lachnospiraceae bacterium | reverse complement strand
GAGCAGAGGACTGAAAATCCTCGTGTCACTGGTTCGATTCCGGTTCTGGGCATTTGCAATGCCCCTATAAAACCGCAGGTGCGGTATTTATGGGGGTTTATTTTTGCCTTTTTATTATTTTGTGCTATACTGTTATTGTCAGGTGAAAAAATGTGGGGCGTGGTATGCCGGCGGCGTTTGCCGTCAATGTTTATAGAGAATGAGAATGCTAAGAAACTGGTGGGAAAAATATAAGAAAGAAAAACGCAGGGAGTTTTTCGAAAGGCAGAAAAAAATACAGGATGAGTTAAACCGCTATGCGTGGGATATCCTGCACTCGGATAACTTTGACAGCAGTAAAAATAATATGCAGCATGGTACAATATCTGTAAGGGAACACAGCATTCAGGTTGCGCGTCAGAGCGTGGCGCTTTCAGATAAGCTGGGGATAGAACACAGCCGCAGGGATCTGGTGCGGGGTGCGCTGCTGCATGATTATTTTCTTTACGACTGGCATGATATTGACAGGGAGAATCCACACAGGCTGCATGGTTTTCATCATCCGGCGAGGGCATTGAAAAACGCGGAAAAGGAATACGAATTGACAGACAGGCAGAGAGAGATCATCATAAAACATATGTGGCCGCTCACCGTCATACCGCCCATGTGCAGAGAGGCGTGGGTGGTTACAGCAGCTGACAAATACTGTTCTTTTCTGGAGACGGTACATTTGCAAAAGGGGCATCGGAGAAGAAGGAAAAAATGAAACATCTGTGGGAGGAACTGATCAATTACAGTCGTTCAGACTACTATCCATTCCATATGCCCGGCCATAAGAGATTTCCGAAAGATGATGAACTGGCATGCCGCATGTGCCGCCCGAAAGAAGAGGCATGTATGGGAGGAGATTTCGCTCCGGTCATGAGGGATATCTGTAAGTGCGATATAACAGAGATAGAGGGGTTCGACAATCTGCATGATGCCAGGGATCTTCTGCTTGGCCTGCAACAAAAAGCGGCGGATGTCTATCATGCGGAACAGAGTTTTTTTCTGGTGAATGGCAGTACCGGAGGAATTTTAAGCGCTGTCTCTGCTGCGGCGGAGGAGGGGATGAAACTTCTTGTGGCGAGAAACAGCCATAGGTCTGTATACAATGGGCTGCTTTTGAATCGTCTGCAGGCGGAATATCTATGGCCGCAGATGACAGAGGGCTTTGATATCCAGGGAGAGATCACGGCGGAACAGGTAGGGAGGTATCTGGCGGGGAGAGAGGATATCTGCGGTGTGGCGATCACTTCGCCAACCTACGACGGGATCATCTCGGATGTGCGCGGGATCGCGGAGGAAGTGCATGCGTTTGGGATTCCGCTTATCGTGGATGAGGCTCACGGAGCGCATTTTGCCCTGTCGGGGGAGGCGCCGGAGAGCGCAGTGGAATGCGGCGCGGACATAGTGATCAACAGTGTTCATAAAACTTTGCCTGCTCTGACGCAGACGGCTCTTTTGCATGTGCAGGGGAAACTCATTGACAGGGATAAGCTGAGACGGTATCTGGGCATATATCAGAGCAGCAGCCCGTCCTATCTTCTTATGGCGAGTATAGACCAATGTATAGACTATATTGCCGGACAGGGGAAAGAGGAGTACAGGAAGCTGCTGAAACTCAGAAAACAGATAGAGGAAAGGGCGGCAGCGTTATCCCGCATTAGAATAATGCCTTTCGGAGAAAAGCGGGATCCCGGAAAGCTTGTCATTTCCGTGAAGGGCACGGGAATGTCGGGGCAGGATTTGTATGGGATACTGTTGAAACAGTATCATCTGCAGATGGAGATGGCGGCGCCTTCTTATGTGCTCGGTATTTTGACCGCAATGGACTCGGAGGAGGGTGTGGAGCGGCTGATGAGCGCACTGGAGGAGACGGACAGGCGGCTGCTCCGAAGAGGCGGAGCAGCAGTCAGGAAAAACCGGGAAACTGACGATATCTATAATATGATACCGGCACCGTCAGGACTCAGCATATATGAAGCGATGCAGTGTAAAAAAGAGTGGCTTTTTCCGGAGGAAGCGGCGGGGAGGATCAGCGGCGGGTTCCTCTGTTTTTATCCGCCGGGCATTCCGTTTATCGTACCCGGGGAAATAATAGGGGAAGAACTTGTTTCCCGCATCAGAGAGATAAACGGGAGCGGAGAGTATATTACGGGGATCTCTGAGGAGGGGAAAGTGTGCGTATGTTCATAAGATTTGCAGAGCCTGCCCACAGCCGGTGGGAAGATGGGTTTTGAGATCCGCCGCATATGCGCATGAGATATGCGGAATGCCGCCGATGGCTCGTCGGGGAGGAAATCTGAAATTCAGTGTGTAATGGCGTGAGATGAGCAGAGCGCTGTCGGGCGAAGGATCATAAAAATGCAAAAGAATTCCAGCAAAATTCCGGTAATAAATCTTCTTTTCGATCCAAAAGTGTGATAAACTGTTAATAACCATGTACAGAGATAACAGTTGCTGCAGTATTGGGGACATTATGGGAAAGATTGTCTACCTTATGGGGAAAAGTTCATCGGGGAAGGATACGATCTATAAAAGGCTCCTGGAGCAGAAAGAGATTTTGTTTCATACACTTGTACTTTATACGACTCGTCCTATCAGGGCGGGGGAGACAGACGGTGTGGAGTATCATTTTACCGACGAGGCAGGTTTTGAAAAACTGCAGCGCGAGGGAAAGATAATCGAGGACCGGACTTACCACACGGTGCAGGGGATGTGGCGCTATTTCACAGTGGCGGGAGACGAGATTTTTGAGGAGCGGAAAAACTATTTGATGATAGGGACACTGGAATCATACGAAAAAGTCCGCAGATATTTCGGGAATGACAGGATGATTCCGGTATTTATCGATCTGGATGACGGAGAGAGGCTTAAGAGGGCCCTGGACCGGGAGCGGGCGCAGGATGTGCCTCAGTATGAGGAGATGTGCAGGCGGTTTCTGGCGGATGTGCAGGATTTCAGCGAGGAGAAGATCGCGGCAGCGGGTATCGGGAGACGATTTATAAATATTGATCTGGACAGGTGCCTTGCGGAGATTTTAGAATATATTAAAGGTAAGTGCGGTGCAGCGGTCCCTTGTGCTGAGGCGGAAAAGTAAAAGATATTACAGCGCATTGGGATGTGAAAGACCGGAAGGAGGCGGCATCTTGGATATAAAAGTGAATCAAGTGACACAAGTGTCACAAGTGGCGCCGACGGCAGAAAAAACACAGGCGGACGGTACATTTAAATTTACACTGGCGAGCCGTGTGGAGGAGCAGGAACTGCAGGCAAGGCTGACGGTCTTGATGGAAGAGATCACGATGCAGGGCAAGCGTCTCGGAAAACGCCGGGATGTGAGAGATATGAAGCGCTATCGGGGGCTGATCAAGGATTTTATGAACGAGATCGTGAGTCGTTCCCATCATTTTTCCAGAGAGAATTTTCTGGACAGAAAGGGAAGGCACCGGGTATATGGTATCATCAGGCTGATCGACCAGAATCTGGATGAACTGGCACAGGAATTGATGAAGGATGAGAAGGACAACCTTCTTATCCTCAGCAAGATCGGAGAAATAGAAGGGTTGTTGTTGGATATTTTTACCTGATACGGAACCGGGATGGAAGGGCGGTGATGAGAATGCGTAGTTTTAAAGATATTATCGGACAGGAGCATATTAAAGAATATCTGGAAAATGCAATCACACAAAAGAAGGTTGCCCATGCCTATATTATTCAGGGAGAGCGTTTTTCCGGAAAGGAATTTATAGCAAAAGTTTTTGCGGCAACGCTACAGTGTGAAAAACAGGGAGTGGAGCCATGCGGGGAATGTCGTTCCTGTAAACAAGCTCAGACCGGAAACCAGCCCGATATCATATATGTCGGACACGAAAAACCGAATTCCATCGGCGTGGAGGATGTGCGGAGCCAGATCAACGGTGATATTGCGATCAAGCCTTACAGCAGCCCCTACAAGATATATATCATAAGTGAGGGTGAGAAAATGACGCCTCAGGCGCAGAATGCCCTGTTAAAGACGTTGGAGGAGCCGCCGGCATATGCGGTGCTGCTTATCCTCACGACGAATCTGGAGGAACTTTTGCCGACTATTCAGAGCCGCTGTGTGGTGCTGAACATGAAACCGGTGCGGGATGAACTGGTAAAGGAGTACCTAAAAAAGGAACTGATGGTGCCTGACTATAAAGCTGACATATGTGTCGCTTTTGCGAGAGGCAATATCGGACAGGCAAAACAGCTTGCCTCCAGTGAAGAATTTGAAAATATAAGGAATGAAGCGCTGAGCCTCGTCAAGAATATACGGGGGATGGAGCTTCATGAAGTGATGGCGGCTGTGAAGCGGATCAGTGAATACCACATTGATATCAACGAGTATCTGGATGTGCTTTCCATCTGGTACAGGGATGTGCTGTTATTTAAGGCTACAAATGACGCAAATCACTTGATTTTCAGGGAGGAAATACAGTATATTAGAAAGGCGGCTGATAAGAGCGCCTATGAAGGAATTGAGAATATATTGAAGGCATTGGATAACGCAAAGAGCAGGCTGCGCGCCAATGTAAGTTTTGAACTGGTCATGGAACTTTTGTTTATCACGATCCAGGAGAATTAGGATCAGGGTATCAGGAGAGTGATCAGGGCTGCGGAATGAGAGGTTATAGATGAAAGTAATAGGTGTACGCTTCAGGACAGCGGGCAAGATATATTATTTTGCCCCTCTGGGGTTTGAGATAAAAAGAAATGACCATGTGATCGTGGAGACCGCCAGAGGGATTGAATTCGGCACGGTGGTGATGCCGCCGAAAGAGGTGGAGGATGTGAAAGTGGTTCAGCCGCTGAAACCTGTGCTGAGGCTGGCGACGGAGAAAGATATGGAACAGGAGGCGTCCAACAGGAAGAAGGAAAAGGAAGCCTTTCAGATCTGTCTGGACAAAATAAAGAAGCATAAACTCGAGATGAAGCTGATCGATGCGGAATATACGTTTGACAATAACAAGGTATTGTTTTACTTCACGGCGGACGGAAGGATCGATTTCAGGGAACTGGTGAAGGATCTGGCAGCAATCTTTAAGACAAGGATAGAACTGCGGCAGATCGGCGTCAGGGATGAGACAAAGATCGTCGGCGGCATCGGGATCTGCGGCAGGCCGCTGTGCTGCCATACGTATTTGTCCGAGTTTGCGCCGGTCTCCATCAAGATGGCGAAGGAGCAGAATCTGTCGTTAAATCCGACGAAGATCTCAGGTGTCTGCGGAAGGCTGATGTGTTGTCTGAACAATGAGGAGAACATTTACGAGGAATTGAACCGCAAACTGCCGGGTGTGGGTGATTATGTTACAACGGAAGACGGCCTGAAGGGAGAGGTGCAGAGCGTCAACATACTGCGCCAGCTGGTGAAGGTACTTGTGGAAGTCAATGATGAGAAAGAACTGAAAGAGTACAGAGTGGAGCAGCTGCGTTTTAAGAGACGGCATAAAAACCGGAAGGAACATACATCCTCAGAGGAGTTGAAAGAGCTGAAAGAGCTGGAGAAACTGGAGAAGAAAGAAAAAAAGGAAAAACTGTCCGGGCTGGATGAATAGCAGAGTACGCGGATGAAATATGAAGGACAGGATAAATATCAGACGCATAAGATATTTGCGGACGGGGAAGTTTTATGGAGGAAAGTGGACTGATCAGGCCGGGGGAGCGGGTGGATGACCTGCAGAGAAACGGCTATCGCATCATTCAGGATCCGGAGCGATTCTGTTTCGGGATGGATGCTGTGCTTCTTGCCGGCTTTGCCGCCGGGGCAAGGGGTGAGCGCCTTTTGGATATCGGCACGGGAACGGGGATCCTGCCGCTTTTGATGGAGGCGAGAACCGGTATTCCGCATCTCTGGGGGCTTGAGATACAGCCGGAAAGCGCTGACATGGCGGCGCGCAGTGTGGAGTTGAACAGGCTGGGTGAGAAGATTAAGATCGTGACAGGAGATATCAGGGAGGCTGACAGGTTGTTCGGGGCGGCCTCTTTTGATGTGATAACCTGTAATCCGCCCTATATGATCGAACAGCACGGCCTGCGGAACTCGGATATGTCGAAAGCCATTGCCAGGCATGAGGTCTGCTGTACTTTTCGTGACATCGCGGTGATGTCGGCAAAACTGCTCAAGCCGGGAGGACACTTTTATCTGGTCCACAGGCCTTTCCGACTCTCCGAGATACTTGTGACGCTGACTGAGAGCAGGCTTCAGCCGAAACGGATGCAGATTGTGTATCCGTATGTGGATAAGGAACCGAACATGGTACTGATCGAGGCAGTCCGCGGAGGAAGACCGCGGATGAGAGTGGAGAAACCGCTGATCGTTTATGAGAGTCCGGGTGTTTATATGCCGGAGATTTCTGAGATCTATGGTTATTAGTACTCCGGTTGAGGGATTGATATAACAGGAAGGATACAGTATATGCTCGGGAAATTATATCTGTGTGCTACCCCAATAGGAAATCTGAAGGATATGACGCCGCGTGTGATAGAAACGTTGGCGTCAGTTGATCTGATCGCGGCGGAGGACACGAGAAACAGTATTAAACTGTTAAATCATTTCGGAATCAAGACATCTATGACAAGCTACCACGAATATAATAAAGTGGAGAAGGCACAGATACTGGTGCAGAAGATGAGGGAGGGGCTGAACGTTGCGCTGATCACGGACGCCGGAACACCGGCAATCTCCGATCCGGGGGAGGTGCTTGTTAAACTGTGCCAGAAGGAGGGGATCACAGTGACTTCCCTGCCGGGACCGGCAGCCTGTATCACGGCGCTGACTTTGTCCGGGCTCTCCACACGGCGTTTTTGTTTTGAGGGCTTTTTACCGTCTGAGAAAAAGGAAAAGGCGGAAATATTGGAGTTATTGAAGGAGGAGACAAGAACGATGGTCCTGTATGAGGCGCCGCATCATCTGGTGAGGACGCTGAAGGAGTTGTATGAGGCGCTTGGAGACAGGAATATCACGATCTGCAGGGAGCTGACCAAAAAGTTTGAGACCGTGATGCCGATGACATTGGAAGGAGCGCTCGCCTTTTATGAGGGGGAGGAGCCCCGCGGTGAATATGTTCTTGTCATAGAGGGAAAAAGCCTCTTAAAGAGAAGACAGGAGAAGAGGGAGAACTTTTTGGAACTCAGCATCGAAGAGCATATGAAACAGTATGAAGATGCCGGTATGGAGCGAAAAGAGGCGATGAAAGCGGTCGCGAAGGACAGAGGTGTCGGTAAACGAGAAATTTATCAGTATTTGCTTGACAAATAGGAAAAGTCTAACTAAACTATAGTCTGTGTAGAATAAGAAAGCCGTCTGCTTTAATAAACAAAACCGGAAGCAGAATATCAAAATGTGATAAGGCTGAATTTAAAAAAAGGAGACAAAAAGATGTTAGAAAAAATTGCGGCAATCATAGAAACACAGCTGGGGACAGTGGATGCAAGCCAGATTACGGAGGAGACTTCCTTCAAGGATGACCTGAACGCTGACTCCCTGGATCTGTTTGAACTGGTTATGCAGTGTGAGGAAGAGTACGGTGTGGAATTTCCGTCGGATGATCTGGAGAACATCAAGACTGTGGGGGATGTGATCCGGTTTATCAAGGATCAGGGGATTGATGCCTGAGCAGCATGAAATAAAGGGATTTGGAAGAACTTCTGAAACAATAAGCGGTTTCGGGGGTTCTTTTATTTTTGGCTTACAAAATAAAATCAGCCGGATGGTCAAGTTTTTCCGGACAGGCGCATAAAGATATAGAGACAAGACTTTGAAGGGGAAGACTATGCTAAATTATATTTGGGCTGGTATGCTCCTGATCGGGATTCTGTATGCGCTGTTTACCGGGAATATGGAGGCAGTCTCCAATGCCTGTCTGGAGTATGCGGAGTCGGCGGTGACGCTGTGCATTACAATGGCGGGGGCAATGGCGCTCTGGGTAGGGCTGATGGAGATCGCGGGACAGGCGGGACTGATAGAGCGATTTACAAGAAAGCTGCAGCCCTTTATCAGTTTTCTGTTTCCGGATGTGCCGCAGGATCATCCGGCGAGGGGATTTATCGCAACAAATCTGGTCGCCAATATTCTGGGGCTTGGCTGGGCATGTACGCCTGCAGGGCTGAAAGCGATGGAGGAACTGGCAAAACTGGAGGAGGAGAGAGGGACGCCGGGATATGGTAAAGCGGATGGAAAGAAAAGGGGAGGGAGAGCTGCCAGCGATGCCATGTGCGGGTTTTTGATCCTGAATATCTCATCTCTGCAGCTCATTCCGGTCAATATGATCGTTTACCGGAGTAAATACGGCTCTCTGAATCCTTCCGGGATCATTCTGCCGGCCATATTAGCCACCTGTTGCTCCACACTGGCGGGCGTCATCTATATCAAGCTTAAGTACGGGAGGAAGAGCGGATGTTGATGCGGCTTTCGGTGATCATTATTCCGGCATTGATATTTTATATTGTATTAAACGGAGTGCTGAATAAGACGGATGTGTATGATGCCTTTGTGAAGGGTGCGATGGACGGATTGAAGACTGTTGTGACGGTACTCCCGACATTGGTGGGGCTGATGATCGCGGTGGGGGTGCTCAGGGCTTCCGGGTTTCTCTCGATGCTGGGGAGCGTCTTTGGAGGGCTGACGGAAAAAATGGGGATCGGTGCTGAGTTTGTACCGCTTGTGTTTATCAAAATGTTTTCCTCGTCCGCGGCGACAGGGCTGGTGTTAGATATTTTTGAGCAGTACGGACCGGACTCCCGCACAGGGCTCCTGACTTCGATCATGATGAGCTGCACGGAAACCTGTTTCTATACGATGAGTGTTTACTATATGGCGGCGAAAGTGAAAAAGACAAGGTGGACGCTGCCCGGGGCGTTGCTGGCGACGGGGGCGGGAATCGCGGTGAGTATGCTGATGGTGCTGTATCTGTAACGGCAGAGGAATGTGTGCAGTAATCTGAGCCCGGAGGTAAGCCGGTGCAGGCGAAATTGTCCTGATTTGACTGCCCGCCGGAGCGGGCAGATGGAAATTAGTGTGGAGATACCAGGGCTGCGGCAGACTGACAATGATTCAGATGAACTACCTGATATCCTGCAGTCTCTCTTGTAAAGATAGAAAATCCGAGGGACCTGCATCCAGATAAAACTGATGGAAACGGTAATCGGAATAGTCTTCTCCCCAGAGTCTGGCGGCTTCCTCCTTTAAAGACAGGATCTCAAGATAACTGAGGTAATATTTCAGGTAATTCGAGGGCTCCTGTTCAATGTAGGTATAGAGCTCTTTTGCCGCTTCTTCGGGAATGCCGAACATTGCGAGAAGCGTTTGTGCCTGTGGAAGAGTAAAGCCGTAATAATGGATATGAAGGTCCAAAAGTGCACAGAGGCAGAGTTCCAGAGAGCGAGAGGTTTTCAGGATTCCGGTATCCACAGCATAATAGTCTGCAGCATAGTCGTATGCGTTAAGTTCCGCGTAGAGAGCCCAGCCTTCCGCGTATCCCGGATAGTCGAGAATGCCGCGCAGCGGATTTTTTCTGTCGGCAATGCTGCTCTCCCTTGCATAAACTGTCTGATAGAGATGCCCGGGGAAGGCTTCATGGGCAAGGGTGGTGAAGAGAGCAGTCCCTTCCAGGGAAGAATCAGGGTTGATATAGATCACATTCTTATGGAAGGCATCCATCTGAGGCGTCAGGTAAAATGCCGGCGCGCTGGATGCGGACAGGCTTTTGGAGATATATTTAATGTCACAGGAGATAGCAGGGAGTTGTTTTTTCAGTACGCCGCCGGACGAGGGATCCGAGCCGGAGAGCAGAGGCGGGAAATCCTTCTGCATATCCTGCTGCAGGAAGACAAGGATATCTTCTACGGAGAGCGGATGGGTATGCCTGTCGGGCGCGGAGGTATTTTGCGGATCATAGGAATCGTCAGCAGATTGTGCGGCCTGCTGTTTTTTCATCTGCAGAAGTTCTCTGCGCAGAGAATCAAACTGTGCATACAGCATTTCCTGAATTTCTTCCACAGGACGGTCAGAACCGGTGGATTTTTGTATCAGCAGCGCATAGTAGCGTTGCTTCTCGGAGATCTCGGCAGTATTTGCGGAACCGGTTGAGGAATCGCTTTTTACTGCGGCGGATTCTGACAATAGTGTCATTTCTTCTGCCAGTTCCCGATAAGCAGGCATCACATCTTCTTTTAAGATCTTTATATTCTCCTGATAATAATCCTCAAAGGCTTCTTCACTGAGCAGTTCCGGGTATTCCTTCTGGAATTCCATAAGGCGGGCGGCAAAGGAATCCACAAGAAAATGAGAACCATTGTTTATGGCGTCCTCGGTGAGAAAAGCTTCGCATCCGCGGACCAGAGCTTCGGAAGCTTCTTTTGACATAAAGAGCCCGGCTTCGGCTTTTTCCCGCTCATAGGAGAGGAGACCCTGAAAATAACTGCCTGTCTGTGACAGCAGGGAGAGATAATCGTCGATATCTTTCCGCCTCTGAAAACGGTACTCGGAAAAGAGGACAGGAAGCGTCTGCTGCATGCCGCTGTTAGGGGAGAGCGGCTCTGCGTAACAGGGGAAATCCGAGAGGGACTGCTGCAATGTGAGATAGCGGGTGAGCAGTGTATAGCTGTAGCGGTTTTCCGGGGAGAGTTTTTCCCGGTCGATGGCAGAGAGCTGTTCCAGCCAGTCGGTGAGGGAGGCGTTCGAAAGCGCCTGGCTTTCGGCAGAGTATATGGGAAGGCGGGCTTCGTCCTCATAGATGCCGTAGTCTGCCGGATTTTTAAGGGTATAGTGAAGTGTCAGCGTATTGCCGGACAGTTCGCTGCGAAAGATCTCCCGGCAAAGTTTATTGTAGGAAGCATCCGCAAAAAAAGAGGGGATGCTCCGTGGAAGAAAAACAGATAAAAAACCTGTCAGAAACAACAGAAAGCCGGCGAACAGGATCGGGAGCAGTTTTTTGCCTGTAGTTTTACCTTTGAAAAGATTATGGATTTTTGTTAGGATGCGCATAAGAACTCCTGAGAGGGTAAGTCCTTACAATATATGCGGGGGTGGGCATGTATTAGCACCGAAGGCTGTTTATATGGACAATTTCGCAACAGTTCAGCCGGCAATGTCATTCAGCTGGCGATTTGGCTCAGTCGGATAGCCGAACTGTCATGAAATTGCCGGAAGAGGGAGGAATTTTTTGGACGTTTTTCAGCCATATATGTTACAATAATATTATTGTATTTTTTCTTTTCGCAGGCAATGAGAGACAGAGGAGGAAATCATGAGAATACTTATCTTGGGAGACGAAGAAAAAGCGATATATCATCCGCTCGGCAGGGTGTCGGGCGGGATAGTGAAAGTGTTCGGGGAAGCCGGGGAGTGCGAGGTGTCGGTGGATTACCGATCCATGGAAAAGGAGAGGCTGAGGGAGTATGATGTGGTATTAAGTTATATCGACAATTATACGGACGAAGGCGGATTCGGTGATAAACTGGCGTCATATATTGAGGGAGGGGGAAAGGTACTTGTGCTCCACAACGGCATGATCACACCGGACAACAGCCGGCTGGAGAGGTTTTACGGTGGAAATTTTATCACCCATCCGCCTTATTGTGAACTTCGGTATTATGAGGGAGAGGAACTTCTCTGTTCGATGGAGGAGGAGCCGTATATGCTCAGGCAGGCCGATGAGGGAAATGACATTTTTCTGTGGTATGAGATGGATGGGGAGAGATATCCTGCCGGGTGGAGCAGGAATGCGGGGAGAGGAAGGGTATGCTTTCTCGCGCCGGGACATGATGAGAGAACGACGGAAAGAAAAGAGTTTCAGTATATGCTCAGAAAAGCGCTGGGGATCTTACTGGACGGCGGGGCAGGGTGAACTGCGCAAGAGCATTTGGGCGGAAAAAGTAAACAATGAGTTTGCAGACAGTCATAAAATTGAAAGGAAGAACAGAAGATATAACAGCTTTATGGACGCAAAAACATACATTATCTTAACAATTACACTACTGACAGTGTTTCTGCTTTTGTGGCTCGCCGTATCATTTATCAGAAGAAGGCGGAGATATGGCAGGGATTTTGACATGATGGACGGCCATGACTTCGAGTATTACTGCGCGGACCTGTTACAAAAACGGGGATTTAAAGAGGTGGAGGTGACTAAGGGCAGCGGGGATTACGGCATCGATATCCTGGCGGAGCGGGACGGCGTCACCTATGCGATCCAGTGCAAGTGCTATGGGGACTCTGTAGGCGTAAAGGCGGTGCAGGAGGCTTATGCCGGGCGGGATTATTATGACTGCATGGTAGGGGCGGTGCTGACAAACCAATATTTTACGGCTCCTGCCGTGGAGGCGGCAAAAAAGCTGAAGATCCTGCTGTGGGACAGGGGATATCTGGAGAGTATGGTTGAAGAATAAAAAATATTTTTCCTGCAGTCACTCCGTAAGGACAAGAACAGACGTATTTAACCGACATTGGTATAGGAAGACAGAAGGATGCACATAATATGCACGTTTAAAGCACAATTTGTGTTGACTTAAAAAAAAAGACTATGTATAATGCATTATAAGAAAAATTGGAGGCGGCGAGTATGAAGAGTGTAAACGTTACTTTTCGTGTAGATGAAGAGTTGAAAACGCAGGCTGACGCTTTATTTTCAGAACTGGGAATGAGCCTTTCCACCGCGTTTAATATTTTTCTGAGGCAATCCGTGAGAGAGCAGCAGATGCCGTTTATGATAAGTAAGAATATTTCGAATGCGGTGACAATGACGGCGATGGAATCAGCTGAAAATGATGAGGATATGTATTGATATGAAAGCTGACCAGAACAGGAACACACAGCCATTTATGTGAAAGATGAAATAGACATGGATAAAGGGACAGGGAGGATGACAAAATGAACAAGGGTAAATATTATATTACAACGGCGATCGCTTACACATCCGGCAAACCCCACATCGGGAACAGTTATGAGATCGTGCTGGCGGACAGTATCGCCAGGTTTAAGAGAAAAGACGGCTACGATGTGTTTTTCCAGACGGGAACGGACGAGCATGGCCAGAAGATCGAACTGAAGGCGGAAGAGGCGGGTGTTACGCCGAAGGCATATGTGGACGGCGTTGCGGAGACGATCCGCGAGATATGCGATTCTTTGGACACTTCTTATGACAAGTTTATCAGGACCACGGATGATTACCATGAAAAACAGGTTCAGAAAATATTTAAGCGCCTCTATGAAAAGGGTGATATCTATAAGGGAGCTTATGAAGGGATGTACTGTACGCCCTGCGAATCTTTCTGGACGGAATCCCAGCTTGTGGACGGGAAGTGCCCGGACTGCGGCAGGGAGGTAAAGCCGGCGAAGGAGGAGGCATATTTCTTTAAGATGAGCAAATATGCGGACAGGCTGATCAAACATATTAATGAGCATCCGGAATTTATCCAGCCGGTGTCCCGGAAAAATGAGATGATGAATAATTTCCTGCTGCCGGGCTTGCAGGATCTGTGCGTCTCGAGGACATCCTTTAAATGGGGGATTCCTGTCGATTTCGATGAGAAACATGTGGTCTATGTGTGGCTGGATGCGCTGACCAACTATATCACGGGCATCGGCTATGATGCGGAGGGAAATTCCACAGAGCAGTATAAAAAGCTGTGGCCGGCGGACCTGCATCTGATCGGAAAGGATATCATCCGCTTCCATACGATCTACTGGCCTATTTTCCTGATGGCGCTGGAGGAGGAGCTGCCGAAGCAGGTGTTCGGGCATCCCTGGCTGTTACAGGGGGATGGCAAGATGAGCAAATCCAAAGGCAATGTGATCTATGCGGAGGATCTGGTGTCTTTCTTCGGTGTGGATGCGGTGCGGTACTTTGTACTGCATGAGATGCCCTTTGAGAACGACGGCGTGATCACCTGGGAGCTGATGATCGAGCGTTTTAACTCCGATCTGGCAAACACCATGGGGAATCTGGTGAACCGTACTGTTTCCATGAGCAATAAATATTTTGACGGCGTGGCTGCAAATAAGAATGTGACAGGGGATCAGGCGGATATCGATGCCGATCTGAAGGAAACGGCGGCGCAGGCTTACCGGAAGGTGGCGGCGAAGATGGACGGCCTTCGGGTGGCAGATGCGATCAGTGAGATTTTTGCTTTATTTAAGAGGTGTAATAAATATATTGATGAAACCATGCCCTGGGCGCTGGCGAAGGATGAGGGGCAAAAAGACCGCTTAAGTACGGTGCTCTATAATCTGTTAAACGGTATCCTGGTGGGAGCCAGCCTGCTTGAGCCGTTTATGCCGGAGACTGCTCAGAAGATAGCAAAACAGGTCAATGCGCCGCTTATAGGTTTCGATAAGCTCGAGGAGGGAAGTGCAGAAGAGATCGGAGCGCTCTATCCTTCCGGGAACCGGGTGGTGGAAAAACCGGAGATTTTGTTTGCGAGGCTGAAACCGGAGGAAGTGATGGAGAAGGTGGAGGCGATGTTCGCAGAGCGAAAGGCGGCGGCAGGGACAGCGGAAAGTTCTGCAGAAGGTTCCGCCCAGGAATCTCAGGATAAATCGGCGGCAGATGCCGGGAAAAAGGAGGAGGGACAGGATCAGTCCGGTTCCGGCTGTATGGACATCCAGGCGAAGCCGGAGATCAGCTATGATGATTTTGCGAAGTGCCAGTTCCAGGTGGGCGAGATCATCGACTGCAAGGAGGTGCCGAAGTCCAAAAAACTGCTCTGTTCCCAGGTGAAGATCGGTTCTTCGGTGCGGCAGATCCTTTCGGGCATCAAACAGTACTATTCGCCGGAGGAGATGGTCGGAAAGAAGGTGATGGTGCTTGTGAACCTTGCGCCGAGGAAGATGGCGGGGCTTACATCGGAGGGGATGCTTTTGTGCGCGGAGGATGCGGACGGAAATCTGGCGCTGATGACGCCGGAGAAGGCGATGCCTGCGGGTGCGGAGATCTGTTGATATATGCCGGCAGCAGTCCGGGTGGGACCGGGCTGCTGCCGGTATGTGTAAATATCGGATAGATAGGCGGAGAGAGGGAATGAGCGGATATTGGATGGATAAATAGATCACCGGTACATGTGAATCGGGGGGCGGCATGGTACCGGAGTCGGCTGACAGGGGGAAGGCAAAATGGTGCAGGAGAGCAATATACAGATCAGGCAGGCAAATATCTATGACTGGGACGAGGCGATGGCGCTTGCCTGGAAGACGTTTCTGAAGTTTGAGGCAAAGGATTACGGGCAGGAGGGGATCGACAGTTTTCGGGATTTTCTGACGGATTCCCTGTTGCGGCGCATGTTCCTGATGGGGGAGTATCCGATGTTCATCGCCCTCGACGGGGAAAAGCAGGCGGGAATGATCTCCCTGCGGAACAAAAAACATATATCGCTTTTGTTTGTGGAGGAGGGGCATCACCACCGGGGGATCGGAAGGCAGCTCATCCAGATCATGGAAAAGTATATACGGAAGGAATATCTGGAGGAGAAGATCACGGTAAATGCGGCGCCCTATGCGGTAGGCTTTTACCGCCAGATCGGGTTTGAGGATGTGGCTCCTCAGCTGACGAAGGACGGCATCATTTATACGCCGATGGAGAAAAAGATATATTGAGGAGGGTGGGAACTCCTGTTTTGTAAAAAGTGTACAGAAAACGGAAAATTCTTTATGCAATCTGCCGGACGGGTCTTTTTTAGAGAGATTTCATGAACAAGTTGACCAAGCAAAGAAGAAAAACTTTATGGAATAGTGGCATGGTAAAAAAGACATGGTTCCGATATACTACATAACAGAACAGAGAAATGCCGTTGGCAATTTACTTAAAATTCAGGAGGAAAAGAAAAAATGTCAAGCTTATCATTAAAGAATATCTGCAAAAAGTACCCCAATGGGTTTGAAGCTGTTAAGGACTTCAATCTGGAGATCGAAGATAAAGAGTTTATCATCTTTGTAGGACCTTCAGGTTGTGGAAAATCTACTACACTGCGTATGGTAGCAGGACTGGAGGACATTTCTTCCGGCGAACTGTATATCGATGGTAAGCTGGTAAACGATGTAGAGCCGAAGGACAGAGATATCGCGATGGTATTCCAGAACTACGCTCTGTATCCTCATATGACCGTATATGATAACATGGCTTTCGGTCTGAAACTGAGAAAAGTGCCGAAAGATGAGATCGATAAAAAGGTTCGTGAGGCGGCGGAGATCCTTGACCTGTCCGCACTGCTTGACCGTAAGCCGAAAGCTCTTTCCGGTGGTCAGAGACAGCGTGTGGCTATGGGCCGTGCGATCGTTCGTAAACCGAAAGTATTCCTGATGGATGAGCCGTTATCCAACCTGGACGCAAAGCTCCGTGTACAGATGCGTATAGAGATCGCTAAGCTGCATCAGAATCTGGGAACAACCATCATCTACGTTACACATGACCAGACAGAGGCTATGACTCTTGGTACAAGGATCGTTGTTATGAAGGCCGGTATCGTACAGCAGGTAGATACACCTCAGAACCTGTATGAGAAACCCGCTAACCTGTTCGTAGCAGGATTCATGGGATCCCCTCAGATGAACTTCCTGGATGCGACTGTTAAGGTAAATGGCGATGTGGCAAGCCTTGAAGTGGCAGGTCAGAGTATTCCTCTGCCGGCAGCAAAATCCAAAGCGCTGATCGATGGCGGTTACAACGGAAAGACCGTGGTATTCGGTATCCGTCCCGAGGATGTATATGATTCCGAAGAGTTCCTTGCAAAAGCGCAGACAACCTTCACATCCAACGTTAAGGTATATGAGCTGCTCGGTGCTGAAGTTTATCTGTACTTTGATGTGGATCAGTTCCCGATCACAGCAAGGGTAGACTCCAGAACAAAGGCAAGACCTGGTGATCCTATCAAGTTTGCGTTTGATGTTGAGAAGATCCATGTATTCGACAAAGAGACAGAGGTTACTATTTGCAACTAAGCTGCCGTTTTTCAGGCAGCGCTACGAGCAAAAAGCGAAGCGTTTGCGAGTCGAGTTCGCCGTTTTTCAGGCAGCGCTACAGGAGCATAATGCCTGCAAGCAGGCAAAAGCGAAGCGTTTGCGAGTAAATATCAAATACTGATGAGTTTAAGGGGGGATGCGAGTCCGCATCCCTCTTTTTGCCATATAGTGCGCAGGTCCTGAACAGAGGCGGTATGCCCCTGAAAAGAGTGCAGGCGGCGCACAGGCAGAAAAACGGACATACTCTGCCTGCTACTATAAACCATACAAAAAGAAAGGGAAGCGCATGATATCAAACCAGATTATTCAGAACAGCATTGAAGAACTAAAAACTATTACGAAAGTTGATTTTGGTGTATTTGATCTTAACGGGAACTGCGTGGCATCTACTTTTGAGACATCGGAAGAAGAAAAGGGGCTGGTGGCGAATTTTGTGACTTCACCTGCGGACTCTCAGGTGATCGGCGCCCACCACTTGTTAAAAGTATTGGATGAGGAGGAAGTGAGTTATATCCTGGATGCGAGAGGGCTTGGCGATGACGCATATATGCTGGGAAAGGTTGCGGTGTGCCAGCTCCAGAACCTGATGATCGCTTACAAGGAGCGGCTTGACAGAAATAACTTTTTCCAGAACCTGATCCTGGATAATCTGCTCTTAGTGGATATCTACAACAGGGCAAAGCGGCTTCATATCACAGATCAGCAGGATAGGGTGGTATATATCGTGGAATCCGGCGATCAGGATGAGATGTCGGTCAGTGAGTTGATGAAGGGGATGTTTTCTTCGCAGAACGGGGATTATGTGACGACTGTGGATGAGGACAGCGTGATCCTGATCAAGGCATTAGATGGCGAAGCGGGAGAGGAAGGGCTGGAGCGCATCGCGAAAACTATTATGGATATGATCAATGCGGAGGCTATGATCAATGTCCGCGTGGCATTTGGTACAATAGTGCATGAGCTGAAGGATGTCTCAAAGTCCTATAAGGAGGCGAAGATGGCTTCCGATGTGGGACGCATCTTCTATCAGGAGAAACAGATCATCTCCTACAGGCTGCTCGGTATCGGCAGGCTGATCTATCAGCTTCCGATCAATCTGTGCCGGATGTATATCCACGAGATCTTCGGGGAAAATATGCCGGATGAGATCGATGATGAGACGTTGGTAACTGTTGAGAAGTTTTTTGAGAATAATCTGAACGTTTCGGAGACATCAAGACAGCTTTTCATCCACAGGAATACGCTGGTCTACAGGATCGAGAAGCTTCAGAAGGCGACCGGCCTGGATATCAGAGTGTTCGATGATGCCCTGACTCTGAAGATCGCGCTGATGGTAGTGAACTATATGAATTATTTAGAAAGGAAAACCAGCTGAACCGTCAGGTGAAGCTGGTTTGATATGGTGCAATTTACGGAGCGGCAGGCTGCGGGGGATTATGCTCAGACCAGTTTTTCCGGCTTTAAATATAGTCACGCAGCCCATTGCCTATTGTAATAAAAAACTGTCATAACAGACCCCGTTTTCTCATAAGATGGTCAATAGGAAGCATATTAAAACTGACTGTCTAAAGGAGGAAACGGGGTTGTATTATGATAAAAGGATCAGATATTTAAGCTATTATGAGAGCGGCATTAAACTGCAGAATGCCGGCTATGTAAAATTTCAGGTGAGGGACAGCCTCTGCCAGATGATCGTCTATATGAAAGGCCCCAGACTGATGGGGAGCGGGGATGCAAAGGTGTATCTGCTCTCGGAGAATGGGGAAAAAAAAGAGGAGGACAGTTTTTATTCGGGCGGAAGGAAAAATAATCTGAAAAAACATATTCTGGGGAATCTCAGCATACGGAACGGGCAGGGCTGCTGCTCAGTGCGGATGGACGCGGAAAATATGGCGGGTTCGGGGCTGCGCTATGACCAGATCTGCGGCATTAAGATCGAACTGCACGAATATCAGTATCTGGAGTCGCAGTGGACGGTGACGAACTTTATGCCGGAGAGCGGAAGGATGAGAGGAAATGCCGGGGCAGGAACGGGAGGCACGGAGAGAGGCGACGGAAGAGGAAATAACGGGACAGGCAAAAGAGCGGGAAATACGGGAGGAGGCCGGCAGAGGAATGCCGGAACAGGCAGATATAATAATGCCATGGATAAAAACCGCCAGAATAACCGGCAGGGCGGCGAAACAGACAGAAATATGACAGATATGCCGGTAGAAGTCAATCTGATTGTGACGCCAGTGTCGGAAAATTTGAGGGTGGAGAAAGTTGTAAAAGAAGAGCCGTCGGAAAATATTGTGATGAAGGAGATGATCGGTGAAAGCGCCGCCAGGAAAACGCCGGAAGGTATTGAAGTCGAAAATATCACGGCGGATATGTTCCGGGGCACAGCGGAAGCCGCGGACGGGATGCCGGTGATGCAGGAGATACCGGCAGAAGAAGAAACAGTGGTATTGGAGAGAGTGACAGATAAAAGGACGCCGACAGTGGACAGGAAAACGCCGGAACAAATACAGCCGGCAGGGCGGACGGCAGCGGCAGAAATGCCTACAATGGTAGAAGCGGCAGTAGCGGAGCAGACGGACAGAAGGATGCCGGCAGCGGCAGAGCAGCCATACGCGGAGGCACCGACAGCGAAAGTGCGGGATAACGGTTTGGAGCAGACGGTGCAGATTTCCGGCGAAGAAGAATCCATGCAGGAAATGCTGGAGAGGGAGATAAGGAGAGAAGAGGCAAAGGGCGAGAAGTCGGGACAGACGTCGGAGGGAGAAAATCTGTACGGAGTTGCTGAAAGATCAGACTCAGAGACAGAGGAGGAAATAAGGCTCGCGGAGCAGGAACTGCAGCCGGATAAATGGGAACAGCTGAAGAAAACCTATCCTGTAGTACATCCGATCCGGGAGGAGGAGGAATACTTAAAGATATCGCCGAGGGATTTTGTGATCTTTACAGAGAAATATCAGGAACTGGTGCATAACAGCTTTCTGTTGCACGGCTACTATAATTACAAACATCTGATCCTCGGGAAAAAGGAGAAGGAGGGCAGGACAGTTTACTATCTCGGCGTTCCGGGGACGTTCCATGAGCGGGAGAAGACTGTTGCGGTCATGTTCGGCTTTGAGGCCTTTGACGGGAAAAGGGAGCCGGCGGAGAACGGAGACTTCGGGTATTATCTGAGAAGAGTGGAGATATAACTGCGATTTGGATGTTACGGGGTTTTTCCCGGCATACTGCGCTTGTTGAGAAAAACGACTTATACTGCCATGTTCCTGCACCTGGGCAAAGATGTTCCTGTTTGCCCGGGTGCAGCCGGCTTCAGAGTTATGGCATTTATCACAGAGGATCAGTTTGATCGGCCATGCATAATCACAGAATATTTTCCGGGCCTCCCGCTATAATGGCCCTGACCTTTTTCGGCGCGATCTTGTCCCGCCGATCCATGAACATATGCCCGTTTTGCTCCTGCTCGACATCGGTGAGCTGAGTGTAGCAGAATCCGCAGATGTGATCTATATCATATACAGCATCCATCAATCCTTTCAGCCGGTTCAGAAAGGCCTCCTCGCTGTTTTCCGCCTCTCCGTATCCCCAGCCGTCCTCGTCTTTGCCATAAGCGATCCCGCCGAACTCGCTCAGGATGACGGGCTGTCCCTCATAGCGGAATCCGTTCGCAAAGGCATACCGCTCCCCGTTAAAGGCGCGGCTGTTTGCCAGAAATCCCTCCGGATCCTTCCAGTTCAGCCTCAGCTGTGTGCCGTGCGGCGCGTAGTCGTGCAGTGTGATAATGTCAGATCTGGTATGTTCCCATCCGTCGTTGCTGACTACAGGCCTTGAATCATCTAGAGCCTTTGTCAGATAATAGACGGATTCCGTCAGATTCTGAGCCTTTTTATCGTCCATGACATGCGGAATGCCCCAGGATTCATTGAAGGGAACCCATGCGATGATGGAGGGATGGTTGTAATGCTGCCTCACGATCTGAGTCCATTCGGCTGTCATATTCTCTATGGCGGTATCGATCAGCTCATAGAAAGACGGCGCCTCACACCAGACAAGAAGCCCTTTTACATCAGCCCAGTAATAAAAACGTTCATCTTCGATCTTCTGATGCTTCCGCACACCGTTATAGCCGTAGGAGAGTATTTTATCGATATCATCAATGATAGCATGCTCGTCCGGCGGCGTCAGTGCGGTGTTTTCCCAGTAGCCCTGGTCTAAGATCATCTTCAGGTAAAGGTCTGTATTGTTAAGCTTTATCCTCATGCTGTCCGTGGAAATCTTCCGAAGGCCGAAGTAACTGCCGACCTTGTCGGTGAGCACGCCGTTTTCATAGACCCTTACACATACATCATACAGATCGGGGGATTCCGGCGACCAGTATTTTACCTTCAGCTTCATATTGTCGCATTCCAGGGAATAACGCCTGGAGAAACAGGATCTGGTTATGGTTTCTCTTATGCTCAATATCATGTTATCCTGAAAGGTGATAACTGTCTCGACCTCTGTCTTCCTGTCTGTTTTCCGCCGGTTGAGATTATATTCAAAGTCCACCGCGTTGTCATCGAAACAGGGTTTTATGTGCAGACGATCGAGGCAACTGTCTCCGACCTCCTCGGCCCAAAGGCTTTTCCAGATCCCTGTTGTCTGTACGTACCAGCAATCGTAGCTTTCCCGGAGCCAGCGCTGTTTTCCCCTGGGCTGCGCGGCTGACAGGCTGTCGCTGATCCTGAAGACGACGGCGCCGGCGCCGTCCGCCAGAGCGTCTGTGATGTCGAAGGAAAATCTGGTGTAGCCGCCCCTGTGGCTTCCGATAAAGGTCCCGTTAACCCAGAGCTTTGTCTCATAGTCGGCACCCTCCACGTTTAAGAGGATCCTCCCTCCGCTTTTCGACAGCGGAGAAAAATCGATCTCCCTGCTGTACCATATGATCTCATGGGATTCGATGCATCCGATGCCGCTGGCTTTACATTCGAAAGAAAACGGAACAAGGATCTTCCGGTCTTCAAAACCGTCCGCCCATCCGGCGGTGAACCCTTCGTCCTTATCGTCAAAACGAAAATTCCATTCTCCGTTCAGATCGAGATAGGAGTCCCTGACAAACTGCGGCCTGGGGTAATTTTCTCTGTAGTATTTTGTCATATCGCCTCTCCTTCAGCTTCGGTAGTTATGAGTCTATAATATAATGCCGTTTGTACAAAATGTCAATGCTTTTTCTGAAAAGCCGACACCGCCTGAAGATAGTTACTATTTTTCTGTTTTCAAATACTGTTTTTTTGGTTAAAATAGAAACTAAAATATCGAGATGAGGTTGAAAAGGGTGGAACCGAGCGAAAACAGATTTAAAGTGATAGTAGTGGATGACGAGGCTGTGGCGGTGAAAGCGATCTGTGTCATTCTGGAGAAACAGTGCCCTGAATTTGAGATAGCAGGGACTGCGGGGAACGGAAGGGAAGCGCTTGAGCTGCTTCAGAAAACGTCTGCGGACCTGATATTGACTGATGTCGAGATGCCGGTGATGAGCGGGCTGGAACTGGTGCGCCAGGCGAGCGTGAAGATGCCGGATGTCTGCTTTGTCGTTGTCAGCGGCTATCAGGATTTTGAGTACGCGAGAGATGCTTTTCGGAATGGAGTCCTGGATTACCTGACAAAACCGATCGTCCCGTCGAGAATGCTTGCCACCATGAAAAATGTGGAAGAGAAACTGAGAAAGATTTATTATGACAGACGTATGGGGGTATTCCGCAGGCTCTGTATGGGCGAGACGATAGCGCTGGAAGAAATTCAGAAGCTTTTTCCGTATAAAAAATTTTATGCGGCGCTTCTGCGGGAGAACGGACTTCCGAGAAGATATTCGCCGGCGAAGGAACCGGAACTGTACGGCACGATCGATGAAGCTTATCTGGTCTACGGCCGCGACAATATGGAGGAACTGTTTCTGATACCGGAGGAGGTTTTGGGGGATCAGCCGCTGATAGACTATATGACCAGAGTGGAAAGGCGGCAGAAGATGGAGGACTCCTACACGACGCTGCTGTACTATGGAGGGGCTTTCTACGCTACAGAGATTTCTGAAAAAATCCGGAATTTGTATTACTGGCTGAACACGCTCAGCACAGTCGGGCTGTCCCAGGTGGTGGATCTCGATAAGAAACAGATATTTACGGAGAGGTTTCCGGCTGCGGATACCACAGAATTTTCCGGGCTCCTGCAGGAGATGGAGTGGTATGCCAAAACGGGGCGGTATGATCAGTTTCGTAAATGTATTGCAAGAGCTTTTGCGCACTGGGAGGAGGAAAAGCACCCTCAGATCTGGCTGGAACAGGCGGCGAGGAGGATTCTGAATGTGATCAGGCTGCAGACGGGTGAGGAGGAATCCCTGGTTGAGAGTGAATATCAGTTTGAGGACGCCTTTTATTACTCAACGAGCATGAAGATGCTGCAGGAGAACCTGTATTCGTCCGTCTACCGCTTTTCCGGGAAGGAGAATGAGAATCCGAAGGTGGATTCCCCGGAATTTTTTGAGAATATCAAGACGTATCTGAGGGATCATATATCCGGACCGCCCTCCCTTCAGGAACTTTCCGATCTGTTCGCGATCTCACAGGCGTATATGAGCAGGCTGTTCCGCAAATATACAAGGCAGTCCTACAATCAGTACCTGACCGGTATTCGCATGGAGCGGGCAAAACAGCTTATGGAGGAGAATCCCGGGCTCTTTGTCAGAGATGTCGCGGAGTTAGTGGGTTACCGGGACCAGTTTTATTTCAGCAGGATATTCCATTCCTACACAGGGCAAAGCCCTGCGGATTACATCAAATAGTTTCAGATTTTCAATCGCCTGTTTTGAATCCTCCATGTACTTTTCATTTTTCGACGGATAAAATATAAATATGTTGAAAAACGAAAAAAGAACAAGGAGGATTCAAGATTATGAGCAAAAAAGTATTGGCATTGGTCCTTGCCGGCACGATGGCATTTGGCCTGATCGGCTGCGGCAGTTCGGGCGGGGATTCCGGCGCGGAGGAAGCGCCTGCGGCGGCAGAAGAGCCTGCGGCTGAGGAGGCAGACGGTGCGGAGGAGGCACCTGCGGCTGAGGAAGCGTCCGGCGGGAAGCCCTTTGAGGGAGTCACCCTGAAAGTATGGGGCGGAGCTGCGGAGTACAACACGGGGACAGAGGCTGTCTTCGCGGCGGCTACCGAGAAGCTGGGAATGGAATTCGAAGTGGAGATCAGCCCCGGAGGTTCGGACGGAGATAATGTTTTGAAGACAAGAATGGCATCGGGGGATATTCCGGACCTGGTTGCCTACAACGCGGGTTCGAAGCTGTATGACTTAAACCCTTCCCGCGGCTTTCTGGACATTAAAGACTGGGAGATCCTCTCGAAATTTGACGATGCGTTCGTGGATGCCGTCACGGTCGACGGCGCTGTCTATGGGCTGCCGATCTCTTCCACACAGGCGGGAGCAGTGATCTACTACAGACCTGACTATGAGGAACTGGGACTGGAGATTCCCCACACATGGGATGACTTCGTTGCAAACTGTAAAGTGCTCAAAGACGCGGGAAAGACACCGATCTATTTCTGCGGCGGTACCACATGGACGACACAGGTTCTCTTCCTGGGTGATTACTACAATGTGGAGGCGGAGGTTCCGACATTTGCGGAAGATTATACAAATGGAACGGCTAAATATGCGGATGTTCCGGCGGCAACCAGAAGCTGGACAAAATATGAAGAGCTGGTGGATTATCTGAACGCGGATAAATCTGCGGCAACTGCAGACGATGCGAGCATCGCTATGGCAAACGGTGAAGCTACGCACTGGATCATCCTGACACAGCAGCTTCCGATGCTCCTTGAATTTGCGGACGATCCTGAAAACTTTGGTGTATTCGGCGTACCTGGCGATGACCCCGACAACCACGGACTTACCGTGTGGGAGCCGATGAGCTGGTATGTGGGAAAAGACAGCGAGCATGTCGATGCGATCAAGGCACTCTTTGACTTCTACTATACCGATGAAGCCCTGGATCTCTACTTTAACACATACGGTGCGAACGGGCCATCCTGCATCAAGGGATATGAGCTGCCGGAATCTGTATGCAGCGCGATCCGTGTGGATATGCAGAAATATTTTGATGAAGGAAAGATCACAACGGCGCTGGAGTATCAGTCCCCGATCAAGGGAACGGCATGTGAGCAGATGACAACGGCGGTCGGGCTCGGCCAGATGTCGGGCGAAGAGGCTGCGGCAATGTACGATGAGGACTGCAAAAAATCTGCGATACAGTTGGGCTATGACTGGGAATGATACCCGAATGAAATGAGAACATAACAGCGTGGCCGCCTGAGGATATCGGGCGGTCATTCATTGATAGGAGGTTTCACCATGAAGACAAAAAGAGACCACAGTATCTATCCGGTCTGGTTTGTCCTTCCGTCCCTGGTCATTTTTGCTGTTTTCTTCCTGTGGCCGATCGTGACTTCACTGTACTACAGCCTGACCGTGTGGAATTTTGATACAGCGAAATTCTGTGGACTGGACAATTACAAGTTATTTTTTTCCGAATATTCCATGAGCTCCTCGGTGATACATACCATGATTTATGCGTTCGGAACCAGCGCGCTGAAGGTGATCATTG
Organism: uncultured Lachnospiraceae bacterium; assembly: GCA_910584915.1. GTDB lineage: Bacteria > Bacillota > Clostridia > Lachnospirales > Lachnospiraceae > 1XD8-76. The sequence continues at coordinate 43,923 of CAJUDM010000027.1, read as the reverse complement.
CCTTCTTCATCGCGATCTTTCTGACCAGTAGGATCAGGACAAAGGGATTTATCCGCTCGGCTGTATTTTTCCCTAATCTGGTTTCTATGATGGCGGTCGGACTTACTTTTTCCTATCTGATGCATCCGACAAAGGGGCTTTTCAATGTGGTGATTGAAATGCTTGGCGGAACGCCGATTGATTTTCTGGGTAACCCAAACACAGCGCTCGCCAGTATCCTCATGACAGATGTCTGGAAGGGGCTATCCATCTCGGTGGTTATCTATATCGCAGGCATTCAGTCCATCGACAGGACTTATTATGAGGCGGCGTCGATCGACGGGGCAACCGGATGGCAGCAGCTTAAGAACATCACTCTTCCGCTTGTGGCGGCGTCCCAGAATTCCATTATCATCCTTTCTCTGATCGGCGGACTGCGCTCCTTCGAACTGATCTGGGCGATGACAGGGGGTGGTCCGGGATTTGCGACGGATGTGCTGGCGTCTGTCATCTATAAACAGTATGCGGCGGGCTTTTACGGGCTCTCCACGGCGGGCAACGTGGTGATGTTGATACTGATCTCAGTGATCGCATTTCCGCTGCAGCATTTCCTGAATAAGAGAGAGGAGGCCATGCAATAATGAAAAAGAAAAAGAAGCTTCTCCTCCTCGGAGATATTGTCGGATTGATCGTGACATGTATTGTCTTTCTGATTCCATTTTATTTTATGTTCGTTCAGTCCCTGAAATCGAAGCCGGAGGCAAACAGGCTTTCCCTGGGCTGGCCCGGAGAGCTTCATTTTGAAAATTATATTGAGGTGTTCCAGCATGCGAATTATCAGCTGGTGAGGGCATTTAAAAACAGCGGAATACTGACGCTGTTTACGGTGCTTGGCCTGCTTGTCACGGCGGCGATGGCGGCGTATGTGATCCAGAGAAGACATGACAGATTGATGACGGGAATACAGGCTGTGATCATGCTGGGACTGATGATACCGGCGTCCATTCTGCCGACGATCCATCTGCTGCAGAGCCTGCATATCTACAAGACAATGTTTTCGATGGTGATGATCGAGATAGCTCTGCAGACGCCGTTTGCGATCATGCTGTACCGGGGCTATATGGCGTCGATTCCCCGGGAACTGGAGGAGGCGGCGAGAATCGACGGGTGCAGCAAATGGCAGATATTTTCAAAAGTGATCTTTCCGCTGTTAAAGCCGATCCAGGCGACGCTCATCATCCTGGTCGGGGTGACGACGTTTAACGACTTTACGAATCCGCTGTATTTCCTGCCGGGTTCCGAAAATACGACGGTGCAGCTCACGCTGTACAACTATCAGGGGCAGCTTGGCAACAGTTACAATCTGTTGTTTGCCGATATTATTATCATTACGATCCCGATGCTGATCCTCTTCATAATCTTCAACAAAAAGATCGTGGACGGGATGGTTGCCGGTTCGGTAAAAGGATAGGGTAGCAGCTATGAAATTCCGTAAGAAGATGGTACTCGCATATATGACCGTGGCACTTTTAGTAAGTCTGATCCTGGGCATTGTGGTGGCAAAGATCAGCCTTGAGTATGAGACGACGAGCCAGCAGAACAATCTCCTGGTCACAGCGAAGTCCTATGTGACACAGATGGACGAAAGGCTCAGACGGATGGACGCGATCATGCAGTATATTCTGTCGGATACCAACCTGTTGGAGAGCATTACCTGGCTTGCGGAAGCGCAGGGCAGAGAGGTTCCTAACAGGTATGTCCTGGATGCGAAATCAGAGCTCAGTACCGGACTGAGTACGGAATACACGATGAAAAACTGCTATCGGACTGTCTTCTTCAATCAGAATTCTTTTCTGACAAGTAGCGCCATCTATAAGACAGGGGGCAGTGACAGGAGGACGGAGCGGCTTATTACGGATTTCAAGGTGGAGGAAATCCCATATCTGGAGCCGGTGATCGAGGCGGACGGCAGGTCCGTGATCGTGACGGAACATCTGGACTACTGGGTACCAAGCGAGCCGGTTCGGGTCTATTCCCTGATGAAAGCCCTGAGGGGGGAGGGGATGGGGTTTCTGGAGGTCGAGAGCAGGATGGAGACTTTTGACACGCTGGAGACGTCGGATCCCGATATTGATTTTCTGATCGTTGTCAACGGCGGGGAACTTCTTTACGCAAGCGATGAGGAGTACGGGAAAGAACTGGCGGAGGATGACCGCAGGCGCATGAAGGAACTGCAAGAGGATGTGATACGGACAGAGGATGGCGCCATATATACGAAGGCGTCCTCCCCGGATTTTGATATGGAGGTTCTGGCATACAAAAAAAGTTTTCTTCTGGAGAAGGAGAGAAGGCGCCTTTTTTCTGTGGGGTTTCTGATAACGCTGGCAACTTTCGGCATCAGTATGCTGATGGTCATTTTCTGGTCGGGTGTCCTGACAAAGCCTATCAAACGCCTTCAGGAGACGGTGGAAAATACGAATATTGAAAACCTTCAGGATACGAAACATCTGGAGAAGGTCGGAGGATCCGATGAGCTCCAGGAACTGATACAGGCGTACCAGGCGATGACAGCGCGTCTGGACAGGGCACTTAAAAACGAGAAACAGGCGGCATTATTGCAGCTGCAGGCGCAGTTTGACACGCTCCAGGCACAGGTGAATCCGCATTTTATCTACAATGTACTCAATACGATCTCCTCCCGGGCAGTGCTTGACAATGACGAGGCGATCTGTGAGATGTGCGGCTGTCTTGGAAATATGCTGCGTTACTCCACGAACAACAAGGAGAGGTACGCGGCGGTAAAAAAGGAACTGGAATATCTGGACGACTATTTTTATCTCTTAAAGGCGCGGCACGACAGTAAGCTGGATGTGAGCATAGATGTGGATGAGATAATAGGAAAGCAGATCATTCCGAAGATGACTCTCCAACAGCTGGTGGAAAACTGTGTAAAGCATGGCTTTAAGAATACGGATTCACGCGTGTATATTTCCGTGACGGGAAGAGTGTATGAAGACCGCTGGATCATTCAGGTGCAGGATAACGGTCCCGGCATCTCGGAGCAGATGCTGCGAAAACTGCAGGAGAAGCTTGAGGAAGTGCGGGAGGATATCCTGGAGAAATCCATGACTGCAGAGATGGAGATTGGTGGAATGGGCATCGCAAATACATATACCAGATGCCTCCTGCTGTATTCTGAGAATCTGATCTTTGAGGCGGGGAACGTGACGGGGGGGCGGGGATTCCTTGTCACGGTGGGACAGAGGACGCGGGTCGATAGATGGGATTAAAAATATGTAAAGGACGATGCTGTCTGGTGACTTTAAGATGGGAAGATGAACTGCGGAATAAAAACGAGGCTCTCCGTTATGTCCCGCTGAACGTTGATGGAGCGGCGGCTGGAAATGAGATTCACCGCCTGTGTTAAAGCGGTGATCAGGCGGTATCAGATTAATATAGATATCAGAAAAATAAATCAGGTATAGAGAAGACAGAGAGAAAGGATTGACACAGATTATGAAAGTAGAACATTTAAAAGTAAACCACCTGACAAATCCACTGGGATTTGATCTGGCGGATCCGACGGTCTCCTATGTTGTGACACAAGCGTCAGGAAAGCGCCAGGCGGCAGCGCAGGTACAGGTGTCGTTGAAAGAGGATTTTTCGGAGATCCTCTACGACAGCGGAGAGAGTGACAGTATTGTCAGTACAGGATTTGAACTGCCAATCACATTGGCACCCATGACAAGATATTACTGGAGAGTGAAGGTGACAGACGAGACAGGTGACAGTGCTGTCAGTGATGTACAGTGGTTTGAGACGGCAAAGACGGTGACCGGAAACGACTGCATCTGGCAGGCGAAGTGGATCACGCCTGCGGCGGAAAAGAGCGTTCAGGCTGCGGTGTGGCAGGATATACATATCATGAAGCCGGTGGCAAAGGCGAGAGCCTATATGATCGGCCTCGGCGTCTATGAATTTTACCTGAACGGGGAGAAACAGGGGGAGGAATGCCTCCTTCCGGGTTTCTGTGATTACGACAGCTGGCTGCAGTATCAGACGTATGAACTGGATCTGAGAGAGGGAGACAACCGTGTGGAGATGCTGTTGGGGGACGGCTGGTATAAAGGCCGCTACGGCATGCGGAAGAAGTATGAAAATTACGGCGACCGTCTGGCGGCGCTGGCGGAAATCCATGTCCGGTACGAGGACGGGACGGAGGATATTTTCGGAACAGATGCGTCATGGAAAGCGAGAAGGAGCCGGATCGTAGCGAGCGGGATCTACAACGGCGAGGTGTATGACGCGACGCAGGATGTCAGTGAGAGTTTCGGGACAGAGGTTATTGAGTTGGGGTATGAACGGCTGTATCCGAGGCTTTCCCCTGCGATCACAGTCCATGAACGGATAAAACCGGTGGAGGTGATCTATACGCCCGCCGGGGAGGCGGTTCTCGATATGGGGCAGAATATGGTGGGCTGGCTGCAGTTCCGCTGCAAGGCGCCTGCCGGGACAAGGCTTCATTTTCAGTTCGGGGAGATCCTGCAGGACGGAAACTTTTATAACGAGAACCTGCGGACCGCGGAGGCAGAATTCACATATATCTCGGATGGGATAGAGCGGGATGTGCGCCAGCATTTCACATTCTACGGGTTCCGCTTTGTGAAGGTGGAAGGATGGAAGGGGGAGATCGATCCGGAGTATTTCCGCGGCCTGGTGATCCATTCTGATATGGAGGAACTGGGAGAGATCACAACCTCCGATCCGCTCGTGAACCGCCTTGTGCTGAATGCGAAATGGGGTATGAAGGGAAACTTCCTCGATGTGCCGACAGACTGCCCGCAGCGCGATGAGCGGTACGGCTGGACGGGCGATGCGCAGATCTTCTCGGGGACGGCATGCTACTTTATGGATACTTATGCGTTTTATACGAAATACGGAAAGGATCTGTACTGTGAGCAGATGAAAATGGACGGCAGTGTGCCGGATGTCGTGCCGGTGGCGAATTTCCCCGGGGATGCATCCACGGTCTGGGCGGATGCGGCGACGGTCATTCCCTGGAATGTGTATCTGCATTACGGCGATAAAAACATCCTGCGCCGTCAGTATGACAGCATGAAAGGCTGGGTGGATTACATGAAGCGGCAGGATGACAGGGACGGCTCTAAGCGCCTGTGGCTGACCGGGACACATTATGCGGACTGGCTGGCGCTGGACGGCAATTATCCCGGCGGTGTCTACGGGGCGACGGATCCGAATCTGATTGCTTCCGCCTACTATTTTTATTCCACTGATATCGTGGCAAAGACAGCCGGGATCCTGGGCAAAAAGGAGGATGCTGACGCGTACAGAAAGCTGGCGGAGGAGATACGCGAAGCGTTTATCAGGGAGTATTTCACGCCCGCAGGCAAGCTGGCGGTGGATACGACAACAGCTTATGTGGTAGTCCTGCACACCGGGCTGGCGCCTGAATTTGCTGCCTTGAGAGCGCGAAAAGGGCTGTTGAGGAGGCTGAAAAAGAATTTCTACCATCTTGACACCGGGTTTACGGGAACCCCCTGGCTGTGCCGTGTGCTGTCCGAAAACGGGATGAACGACCTGGCGTACCATCTGCTTCTGGAAAAAGGGTATCCGGGATGGCTGTACGAGGTGCTGATGGGCGCGACCACGATCTGGGAGCGCTGGAACTCCGTGGAGCCGGACGGAAAGATCAGCGGGACGGCGATGAATTCTCTGAATCACTATTCATACGGTTCCATCGTGGAGTGGATGTTCCGCAATATGGCGGGGATCAATCCCTGTGAGGAGGGCGTGGGATTTAAGAAATTCCGCATCGCGCCGATGCCAAATTATCAGATAGGTAGGGCGCAGGCAAAGCTGCGCGCGGCTTCCGGGACGATAGAGTCCGCCTGGGAGATCGACGGAAAACAGTTAAGGTTCCGGTTTACGGTTCCGTTTGACACGGAGGCTGAGATCGTGCTTCCGGATGCGGAGGCGGATGTGATACGCCGGCAGGCAGACTGCCGGCAATCCGAAAAACCGGATATCCGCCAGGACGGAAAGAATGTGGTTTTCCGCGCGGGAGCAGGAAGCTATGAATTCTGCTATGAGCCGACGACGCCCTGCCGAAAGATCTACAGTCTGGACACTCCGTTTGAGGAACTGAAGGAAAACCCGAAGACGCGCGCGATCCTGGAAAGGGAATATGTGCTGGACGGCGGCACGTTTGAGAAGGAACTGTGCACGCTGGAGGAGATGACCTGGGGACCGTTTACCGGGTACGGTGTGGATGAAAAGTTCAGGGAGAAACTGGATCGGCTTTTGAGGGAAGTGGTTGATTAAAATGATTTAACGCTGGTAAAGAGTTTTCCTGATAAAGGTAATCAAATTAGATGAATGCTAAAAAGATAATGGATGATATTCAGGCTGCGCTGAAATAAACATAAGATACAGGGGGCATATTCATTTGATATGCTCCTTAAAAGGACAAAACAATAACTGCACCGGGCAGCCTGCTGTACGTTACCTCAGCAGCCTGCTCCGCCAGGCTTCCTCACGTCACATGAAAGGTTCCGCTTAGTGCTGCTTTGTTCCCAACCTGACACGGTTCGCAGATTTCCATTGCGCAAGACCCGGCATCATCGCCGCTTACTGAGGGCAGCTGCAACAGGCTGCCTGATGCAGTTATGTTTCTCAGTATAGGAGGTTTTGGCGGAAAAGTCAAGGGGCGTAAAATTTGCGGCGGCGGATATAATATCGTAATACTTCAAAAATACTGAAATGTTATTGAAGTGATATTGAAGTTGACATTGAAGTGTAAAAAAATATAGTTTAAATGAAATAGAGGCATATCGGATACATAAGTCCGATGTGCTTTTTTGTTCTTTATATATAGGTTATAAAAACAAGTTTTTCTCAATCGTAAGATTTTAGGAGAAATTTAAAAATTTGTGAGTTTTATGCATGTACGAAATTTTTTATAATATATGCGAAACCTACAAAAATAAGTTGAGATGCAAAGAAAAAATATGAAAAATGGAGGGAAGAGTATGAGACGAAAAATAAAAAGATTGGTGATATTTGTCATATGCATGATATTGCTGACAGTTTCTTTGACGGCCTGTGGAGGAAAGCAGCCAGAGGTATCAGCGGAAGCGCCATCAGAGGATAAGATCACACTTCGGTTTTTTTCCGCTTTGCCGGACCGCACTGCGGGGTTGGGATTGTTGGAAGAAAAGATGCTTGCTTTTTGCACTGATAGTGTTTTTAATGTTGTTGGTGCCGATCCTGTTTTTTGGCATTACGGTTTTGATCAGACCGATTCGAAGATTGACGCAGTTTATGCTGCAGTCCACACAGGAAAGTTTCAACACGAAAGAACCGTTGGAGAGTCAGGATGAGATAGGTATGATGAACAGAATGTTTAATCATATGGTGGAGGAAAATAACCGCCAGATCGAGACTATCTATTTACTGGAACTGCAGGAGAGGCAGGCAGAACTGGATAATCTGCAGTCGCAGATCAATCCGCATTTTTTATATAATATATTAGATACTATTCACTGGAGCGCATTGAGAAATAATAACAGGGAAATTGCAGATATGGCATATTCTCTCGCACAGGTGTTCCGCCTTTCTTTGCATAGAGGAGAACGAAAAATTCCTTTGGAAGATGAAAAAAAGCTGGTGGAATATTATTTACAACTCCAGAAAATGAGATATAAAGATAGACTGGAATTTAAACTGGAATTTTCGCAGGACACCCTGGAACTGAAAGTTCCCAAACTGCTCTTACAGCCGTTGGTAGAGAATGCAGTCATTCATGGAATTGGAAACCGCAGTCACACAGTACATATTCATGTGGCTGTGTGGTGGAAAGAGGGATATTTATTTTTACGTGTGAAAGATGATGGATGCGGAATAAAACCGGAAAAATTGAGATGTCTGCTGGATGACACTATTACAGATACAGAGAGAGACAGAAAGGGAAGCAGATACGCCTTACGGAATATTCAGCAAAGGTTGAAGCTGGAATACGGAGAGGATTATAAATTTTCGATAGAGAGCGAATGGGGGCAGGGGACTAGAGTAACGCTTATCTTCCCCTGCTGATATTTGACGGGAGAAAGTTGAATGGGGGAAAAAATGTATCGTTTGCTGATTGCGGATGATGAAGAAAATATACGATTGGGAATTCGGGACTGCATATGTTGGGAGCAGATTGGCATCCGTGTGGTGGCGGTTGCTTCGAGCGGACGGGAAGCGTTAGAGATGATCCGCCTTACAGCGCCGGATATTGCAATTGTGGATGTAAATATGCCGGATATGTCAGGACTGGAGTTGATATGTGCGGTACGTGAGGAGAATATTATCAATACTACATTTTTGATATTAAGCGGGTATGACCAGTTTTCCTATGTTCAGCAGGCTTTGAGGATGAAAGTGGAAGACTATTTACTTAAGCCTTGTACTACGAAAGAGTTACAGGAAGCGGTATTGAAAGCTTTACAAAGAAAAAGCAGTATGGATCGCCGGCTGGAGGGGTTAAGCAGCGCTATGTCCCGGGCGGTGGAATACATACGCAATAATTATGCCCAGGCTTTAGGTTTGGACATAGTTTCAGAGCAGGCAGGAGTTTCCTCGGCGTATCTCAGCAGTTTGTTCCGTCGGGAACTGAACAGTAATTTTGTCGATTTTGTAAACAAGGTAAGAGTACAGGAGGCAAAACGCTTATTGGAATCGGGGATGCTCCGGAATATGGAAATAGCCTTTACAGTAGGATTTACCAGTGAAAAATATTTTTCAAGAGTTTTTAAAAGCATGCAGGTATGACGGCTTCAGAATATCGGCAGCATTGTCGTTCCTCAAACTTTTCTGAAGGAAAGAAAGAATAGAGGTTGAAGTGATTCTGGGAAGGTGGATCACTCTTTTTTCCAGAAGCAGATCCCGAAAAGCAGCGGCGTTGCCGTCATCATCGGATAGAGGTAGCGAAGGAGCGCCATCGGGCCGAGCAGGATGCCGATGAAGTAGAGCATGAGCGGAAGGATGCATAACAGGATCTTATTGTTTTTGCGGTTTATGGCAACGCCGATGCCGAGAAACGCAAGCCAGACGGAGAGTCCGGGCTGCAGGATAAAGCCGTAGTGCTCTGTCCCGATCCGATCCTCCAGATAAGCAAAGTAAGCCGGAAAGAGGTTGGATCTGCTGATGCGCAGATGGGAGAGCCCAGGAAAGGTTTCCTCAAGCGACAGAAGCCTGCGCGTACTTCTGGACATATCAAAGTAGGGCAGGACCAGGTCCCGGAAGGCGCGGATATAGATGCCGGGATTCTGCCTGCCGACGGCGAGATACAGGGAAAGATACCTGGAGGTGTCTTCCAGATAGACTTCTGTGCGAAAATCCGCCTTCACCAGATCCACCGTGTCGCGCAGAAAGACCGTCAGGGTTTCCTCCGGGATCAGTTCATGGATGGCGTCAAGCTGTTGCGGCGTAATTTTTACAGGCTCTGTGCCGTAATGGGCGGAGTGGCTGACAGCCGCGAGCTGCTGGATCGGGATACACAGGTTTTCCCTGGCGTTTCCGGCAGGGATATCCAATGCCTTCGTAAAAAACAGCGCGGACAGCCAGGAGATCAGAAAGGCGAGGCACAGGGAGAGAAGGATCCCCTTGTATTTTCGGAACGAGGGCAGTAAAAACAGGATGAGAGCGGCGACCAGATAGATGGCAGCATTTCTCATCAGGCACATGAGGATGGCGGAGATAAGCAGGCGGATACAGCCTGTTTCTTTTATGTGCGGGTTTGCGCAGGGAAGTTTGCCGTCAGGGAGGCAGGCGGACCGCGTGACAGGTGGGGGAAGAGAAGCATTCTCTGCTCGACCGGCGCGGGAGCGTGCATTCTGTGATATGCCATCGGCGCTGTACAGAGCGGCGTCCAGCAGATTCAGCAAAAAATGCAGGAAGCACACCCCGAGCAGAATATCCTTTGTCGCGTTGAAAGTCAAAACATGGAGTGTGGGGTTAAAAAGGATCCATAAAAGCCCGGCAGCCATAGCGGTGAGGGGCGTATGGATCCTTTTTAAAAACAGAAAGGATCTCGAAAGCACATGGGCGGCGAGAAGCCCCTGTATCAGAATGAACAGGGCAAATCCCAGAGAGGCGTTTTTTAACACCTTTTCACCGAAGGAGATAAAGATGCCGAGCAGATAAGTGTGCAGCAGAGGATTGGCGGCGGTGAGCTTGAGCTCCTCGAAATACTGCGCCGCCTGTATCGGCGCGTCATAGCCGAAGGTGCCGGGAAACAGCGCCAGATAAGCGGGCGCAAAAGACAGGGAGATCACAAGCCACAAGATGAGCTGTAACTGCCTGTCGGTAAACCGGGCGTACAATTTCTCCGAGAGCTTTTCGCCGGCGAGAAAGCGAGCCGCCTGGGCGGGCATACAGCTTACGGCGATATCCAGGATGACGCCGGCGGCAAAAAAGCCCGCGAAGGAGAGAACAAAAAGCCTCTTTGCGGTATATTGTCCCATGCCGAGCACAATAATAAACAGGGAGAAGAAGAAAGCCGTGAAAACGATTCCCTTCAAATGGGCAATATTTAAACGGACAGCAGTTTTTTTCGCCATAGACAAAGCCTTTCAAAATGTTATAGTTGTAGTTATTTCCATTTTATTATAGAATAATGCTGTCATTATTTCAATTTTTTTGACAGAGCCAAAGCGAAACGGAAAGCTGGCTGTCTGGCTGCATCAGGGATAGAGTCAGGATTTTTGTGCCGCTATAAATATCTGCAGAGATACCTGCAGAATAGAAGAATGGAGTCAGAATGACAGAATTTATGAAACATATGTCGGTGATCATCCCATCCTATCAGCCGGATGAGAAACTGGCGGAGGTGGTGAAAGGATTATCGGAAAAGGGATTTCGGGATATCATTCTCGTGGATGACGGCGGCGGGGCGGACTACGCGGCATATTTTGAGAAGGCGCGTCAGTTTCCCGGCGTGACTGTCCTGGCGCACCCGGAAAATAAGGGCAAGGGCTGCGCCCTGAAGACGGCGTTTGCCTTCTGCCTGAAGGAGCGCCCTGCCTGCAGCGGCGTCGTCACGGTGGACGGGGATAATCAGCACCATGCGGACGATATTCTCGCCTGCTGCGGGAAGCTTGAAGAAAAACCGGATCATGTGATATTGGGAGCGAGAAGCTTTTCGAACGAGGATGTCCCTCTGCGGAGCCGGTTCGGCAATGTCCTGACAAAGGGAGTCTTCCGCTTTGTGTGCGGCATCAGGATCACGGACACCCAGACCGGGCTGCGGGCGATCCCGGCGCATCTTTTGAAAGACATGCTGGAGATAGAGGGCAGCAGATATGAATATGAGACAAATATGCTGTTGGAACTGAAGGCGCGGAGCATCCCCTATGAGGAGGTGCCGATCCGCACGATCTATCTGGATGAGAATGATTCTTCCCATTTTAATCCGCTTAAGGATTCTATCCGCATTTACCGGACAATATTCGCCTTTGCCGCCAGCTCCTTCGCGTCCTCTCTGATCGACCTTGTACTGTTCTATCTGTGCATCAGTCTGCTGACGTATACGGCGCCGGAGGGGATATGGAATATCGCCATAGCGACGGCGGCGGCAAGGGTCTGTTCATCCCTGTTCAATTACAATATGAACCGCCGGAAGGTGTTTCGCTCCGGCGGAAGAAGTTCAATCGTAAAATATTATATCCTCTGCGCGCTGCAGTTCGCGGCTTCCGCGGCACTTGTCTCCCTGATGTCGTATCTCTTTCCGGCGGGAAGCCTGGGAAAGACGTTTATCAAGGCGGTGATCGATATCCTGCTGTTTTTGCTCAGCTATCAGATCCAGAGGGAGTGGGTGTTTCGGAGGGAGAGAGATTAATCGGTTCCTTCTTTGGCTTTTCCAGCCTGTTGCGGATTCTTAAGTCCCTGAAAAACTGCTTTAAGATAGCGCTGCACTCTTCCTCCAGGATACCTCTGGTCACCTGGACCTGATGGTTAAATTCAGGCATTTCCAGAAGGTTTAAGATGGAGCCGGCACAGCCTGCCTTCGGGTTCATGCAGCCGATCACCACCTGCGGGATCCTCGCCTGCACGATGGCTCCGGAACACATCTGGCAGGGTTCCAACGTTACATAGAGCGTGCATCCCTCCAGGCGCCAGTCGCCTATCTTTTTGCTGGCACGGCGGATCGCTGTGATCTCGGCGTGGGCGAGAGTATTTTTATCAGTGTTTCTGCGGTTGTATCCCCGGGCAATGATCTTTCCCTCATAGACAATGACACAGCCTATCGGCACTTCTCCGAGAAGAAGTGCTTTTTTTGCCTGTCCCAGGGCGGCACGCATATATTTTTTCCGGATTTTTTCTTCGGATGCTGCTTCCATGGATTTTTGTCTGAAAAGTCCTTTCATTTTGGATGAACCGCCGCACACATATGGACATACGGTGATATGGCGGCTGCGCTGTAGTCCGCCGGGCTAAAAATATGTTGTATAATTATCAAATACAGCGGTATAAATTTCGTGGAATTTGTTGTCATAGATCTCATTTAACAGCCGGTTGGCAGTCAGGAGAGAAGTTTGCAGGAGCCCGTCGGAAATCAGTTTTCCGGCATGCGCTTCCGCCAGTTCATCCATATCGAGGAGTTTATAGGAACCATCCGGATAGACAAGAACATCGAGGAGCAGATCGGTGGACCAAAGAGCCGTTTTTTCCTCTTTCCACTCATAGGACACGATATCACAGTACCAGCAGATCAGATAGTTATCTTCCGTGTAGAACCTGCTGACTTTGACGCCTTTGTCCAGATAATAACAGGAGTCGCCGTGGTGCAGGAGTTTTTTGGGCCTCAGGGTGTTCCATTTTGTCACGATGTGCTGGTCATCGGCGTCCAGAATGATGTCGTCTTTCAATAAAATACATTCATCAGGGATCAGGCGTCTGCGGTATAAAGAGAGTGTGTTCATGGGAATCTCCTGTTAAAATATGAAGGGCTATGAATTATGTACGGTGCCGAAACAATGTCTTAAATAGATACTACGCCGTAGACAGGGGAAAGTCAACGGAATTTTTGACTGTTTTCTACAAATTTTCTGCCATTCTTCCGATTTAAATAGACAGATTGACAAAATTAAGTGCGGTGGTACAACTCCGACTAATCCGCCTGCTCCAGTGGTCTTGCGGCATTGGCAGAAGGACAGGGAAGGACAGTTTAACTTACCACTTTATATTATTTCACTTGTTGAACACAAGACGAAAGTAGAGTACAATGTAGCCATGCAGACCCTGCGCTATATGGTTTATATCCGGGAAGATTATGATAGGGAAATGACAAATATGATAAAAATGCAAAAAAAAGTCTTTGAAGAAGAATAGACATATTCTCCCAAAAGGAGTATAATCCTATTATATGCCCGGAGATGATGAAGGAGGAAAGAGAGTGAAATATCACAGGAATGTATACCGCTGTCTGGTCATGATCACACAGTTCGGCATTTCTATGCTGGTTCCGATTTTCCTTTGTTCTTTTTTAGGTATTTTTTTAGACCGGAAACTGGGCACACAGTTCTGGATGATACTGCTGTTTTTTGTGGGGGCGGCCGCCGGGTTCAGAAATATCTATCATATGGCGAAAACCATCTATGAAAAAAAGAGTGAAAAAGATAAATATGAAGAAAAAGATAAATGAGACGCTTTTTGAACTGCTCCTCGGCATTTTTATCTGGGGAGCCATCTGGCAGGCAGCAGGCGTCTGGTTTGTACCGGATACAGATAAAATGGCATGCAGTATCGGGCTCTGGATTGGTGTATTGACTGCGGAGATCTGTGCGGCGCATATGTACAGGTCGCTCGACCGGGCGCTGGACTTATCCGAAAAGGATGCCCAGAAGTATATGATGAGCCGCAGTATGATGCGTTACGGGCTGATCATCATCGTTCTGCTGGTGCTGATGGTGACGGAGGCGGGGAATCCGCTGACAGGTTTCCTCGGCGTGATGGGACTGAAAGCGGCGGCTTATCTGCAACCGCTTTTGCATAAACTTTTGGAAAGGAGGAGATGAAAGTATGGGACAGGGTATTTTATTATCCGGCGCGGATGAGATTGATTTTATGATACATGGCGTTTTTTCCTATGAGTTGTTTGGCCAGACCTTATGGATCACAACGTCCCATGTGTGCGCGGTGGTGGTCTTTCTGGTATTGCTGCTGTTTATTTTTGCGGCAAACCGGGCGATCAAAAAAGGCTCTGAGATACCGACGGGCTTTCAGAATGTGGTGGAACTGATCGTGGAAAAACTGGATGGAATAGTGGACTCTACGATGGGAAAAAGCGCACCTGCATTCCGAAATTATATTGCCACGATCTTCATTTTCATTCTTGTCAGCAATATTTCCGGCCTGTTTGGACTGCGGCCGCCTACGGCGGATTACGGGACAACGCTGGCGCTGGGGCTGATGACCTTTACGCTGATAACGTTTAACAAGTTTAAACATCAGAAGGTAAAAGGCGTTATCAAGGGACTCTGTGATCCATGGCCGATCTGGGCGCCGATCAATGTCATCGGCGATGTGGCGGTTCCGATCTCTCTGTCACTGCGTCTTTTTGCGAATGTATTGTCAGGCGTGGTGATGATGGCTCTGATCTACGGACTGCTCGGAAAGATCGCACTTATCTGGCCGGCGGCGCTGCATGTCTATTTTGACCTGTTTTCGGGCTGTATCCAGACGTATGTGTTCTGTATGCTGACAATGACATACATTGCGGATGCCTGCAATACAGATTCATAAAAACCGTTAATTTTTTATTTATTACCAAATATAAAGGAGGAACTACAAATGGAATTTAACAATTATTTTATCTTAGGCTGTTCAGCTATCGGTGCAGGCCTTGCGGTTATCGCAGGTATCGGACCTGGTATCGGCCAGGGTATTGCAGCAGGACATGCGGCAGCGGCAGTGGGAAGAAATCCGGGCGCTAAATCCGATATTACTTCCACAATGCTTCTGGGCCAGGCCGTGGCAGAGACCACAGGACTTTACGGCCTGCTTGTTGCCATGTTGTTAATGTTCGTTAAGCCCCTTATCATAAAATAAGCCTCAAGAACCGGGAATAAAATTTTAAGGCATCAGCAAGCCTTTAAAATTTTAAAGGGTTAAATTTGGAGAAAGGAGGTTTACAGGTTGAACGCATTACTGAATGCGAATCTTGTGATGCTCAGCGGCGAAGGATTTGACTATCTTTTCGATCTGACAGGGCAGCTTTTGCAGGATGCGGTTTTGATGATCATCGCGGTGTTCACACTGTTTCTGATCGCATCCCATTTTCTGTTTAATCCGGCGAGGGATATGCTGAAAAAGAGACAGGAAAAGATCAAAGGCGAACTCGAGGATGCCAAAGAGAGCATGGAATCCGCAGATGCATTGAAAGCGGAGTATGAAGATAAGCTGAAAAACATTGATAAAGAAGCGGAAGAAATTCTGACGCAGGCCAGAAAGAAAGCTCTGGACAATGAAAGCAGGATTATTGCGGAAGCGAAGAAAGAAGCTGCGTCCATTATCAGGCAGGCGAAAAACGAAGCTGAACTGGAAAAACGGAAAGCGGCTGATGATGTGAAGAAGGAAATGATCTCCATTGCGGCGATGATGGCTGGAAAAGTTACAAAGAGCGCGGTGGATGTTTCCGTTCAGGACAGTCTTGTGGAAGAAACTTTGAAGGAAATAGGTGAAAATACATGGCTAAGTTAATTTCAAAGACCTATGGAGAAGCGATTTTCGAGCTGGCTGTTTCTGAAAACAGGATGGAGGCACTGACTGAGGAGGTTCAGGCTGTGCTGAAGGTGCTGGAGGAAAATCCGGAATTTTCGGAGATCATGAAGCATCCGAAGATCATGAAGGAAGAAAAGCTTCAGGTGATAGAAACTGTTTTTAAAGGAAGAGTATCCGATGAACTGACAGGATTTATACGGCTGATCGTGGAAAAAGACCGATACGGCCAGATCCGGGAGATCATGCAGTATTTTCTGGATGAGGGAAAGAAACTGAAAGGGATCGGAGTAGCTTATGTGACGTCTGCCCTGCCTCTTCGGGAGGAGCAGAAAAAGCAGGTTGAAGCAAAACTGCTTGAGACTACCACATTCCGGGAGATGGAGATGCACTATCAGGTTGATGAGACACTGATCGGCGGCGTGGTCATCAGGATCGGGGACAGGGTGGCAGACAGCAGTATTCGGACAAAGCTGAACCAGTTGGAACAGCAGCTTTTGAAAATACAGCTTCAAAATTAATAAAAGAAAGGTGCGTATGATTCATGAATTTAAGACCAGAAGAGATAAGTTCGGTCATCAAGGATCAGATTAAGAGATATGCGGCAGAGCTGGAAGTATCCGAAGTGGGAACCGTGATACAGGTAGCAGACGGAATTGCCCGTATTCACGGCCTGGAAAAAGCGATGCAGGGTGAGCTCCTTGAGTTCCCCGGTGAAGTGTACGGCATGGTGATGAACCTGGAGGAAGACAATGTCGGCGCGGTGCTTCTCGGAAATACCAAAAATATCAAAGAGGGCGATACCGTCAAGACTACCGGAAGGGTTGTGGAAGTGCCGGTGGGCGACTGCATGCTGGGACGTGTCGTGAATGCTCTTGGTCAGCCGATTGATGAAAAAGGACCTATCCGGACAGATAAATACCGCCAGATCGAAAGAGTGGCATCCGGCGTTATTACAAGAAAATCCGTTGATACACCGCTGCAGACCGGTATCAAGGCGATCGACTCCATGGTGCCGATCGGACGGGGACAGCGTGAGCTGATCATCGGTGACCGTCAGACAGGTAAGACAGCGCTGGCGGTAGATACCATTATCAACCAGAAAGGACAGGGCGTAAAATGTATATACGTGGCGATCGGCCAGAAGGCATCTACGGTGGCTTCCATCGTAAAGACGCTGGAAGAGTACGGTGCTATGGCATATACAACGGTCGTGGCTTCCACAGCCAGCGAGCAGGCGCCCCTGCAGTATATTGCGCCCTATGCGGGCTGCACGATCGGTGAAGAGTGGATGGAGAACGGTGAAGATGTGCTTGTCATCTATGATGACCTGAGTAAGCATGCGACGGCTTACCGTACACTCTCCCTGCTGCTGAGACGTCCCCCCGGGCGTGAAGCGTATCCGGGCGATGTGTTCTATCTGCACTCCAGGCTGCTTGAGAGGGCGGCGCACATGAGTGATGAATACGGCGGCGGATCCCTGACAGCGCTTCCGATCATCGAGACGCAGGCAGGCGACGTTTCGGCTTATATCCCGACCAATGTTATTTCCATTACAGACGGGCAGATTTATCTGGAGACGGAAATGTTCAATTCCGGTTTCCGCCCGGCGGTAAATGCAGGCCTTTCCGTATCCCGTGTGGGCGGCGCTGCACAGATCAAGGCGATGAAAAAGATCGCGGCGCCTATCCGTGTGGAACTGGCGCAGTACAGGGAACTGGCGGCATTCTCCCAGTTCGGTTCGGAACTGGATGCCGATACCAAGGAAAAGCTGGCACAGGGTGAGAGGATCAAGGAAGTCCTGAAACAGCCTCAGTACCAGCCCATGCCGGTGCAGTACCAGGTCATCATCATCTATGTGGTGACAAATAAGTATCTGTTGGATATTCCGGTGGCTGATATCACCAGGTTTGAGCGGGAGTTATTTGAATTCCTGGATACAAAGTACCCTGAGATCCCGGGGAACATTGCGGAGGAGAAAGTGATCTCCGAGGAGACGGAAACAAAGCTGAAAGCCGCGATTGAAGAGTTTAAGAAGACATTCGCGTAGACGGTTTGAAAGGTAAAAGGTGACGGTTATGGCCTCTATGAGAGACATAAAAAGACGTAAAGGCAGTATCCAGAGTACTCAGCAGATAACCAAAGCCATGAAGCTCGTTTC
Organism: uncultured Lachnospiraceae bacterium; assembly: GCA_910584915.1. Lineage (GTDB taxonomy): Bacteria > Bacillota > Clostridia > Lachnospirales > Lachnospiraceae > 1XD8-76. The sequence goes on along the minus strand of CAJUDM010000027.1, from coordinate 26,003 downwards.
CACCGTAAAGCTGCAGAGGGCAAAGCAGCGCGCAGAACAGTCCAAGACCTACTTTGACTGCATGTATGAGACCGTGAACAGTATTCTGAAAAAGACCGGCGGGATGCAGCATCGCTATCTGCATCCCGGCGACTCCACGAAGAAAGCGGTCATCGTCATCACCTCCAACAGAGGGCTTGCGGGCGGGTATAACTCCAATGTTGTCAAATTGATCACAAGGGGAGACCTGAAAAAGGAGGATCTGGAGATATACAGCATCGGGAAAAAGGGAAAGGATTCCCTGAGCAGATATGGCTATCATATCGCCTGGGACGGCTCCGATATTATCGAGGAGCCCGCCTATGCCGATGCGATGCAGCTTTCCAAAAAACTTCTTGAGGAGTTTGCGACAGGTGATATCGGAGAGATTTATCTCGCCTACACCTGGTTTAAAAATACGGTGGTCCATGTGCCGAAGCTTATGAAACTTCTGCCGGTCGAGGCGGGGGGAGCAGAGCAGGCGGAAGCCGTGGAAAAGGATGTGCAGGATGGGGAGAAAAAGCTTTCCATTCCGATGAACTTCGAACCGAAGGATGAGGAGGCGCTTGACCTTCTGATCCCCAAATATATCACCAGCCTGATCTACGGGGCGCTGGTGGAAGCGGTGGCAAGTGAAAACGGAGCCAGAATGCAGGCGATGGATTCGGCGACGAGCAATGCTGAGGAAATGATCAGTAACCTGACGTTACAGTATAACAGAGCCCGTCAGGGTTCCATTACACAGGAATTAACAGAAATCATTGCGGGTGCGGAAGCGATTTCCTAGTAATATTCCGCATTGCAGAAGAAAGGAAACAAAGATGGCAGATAAGAATATAGGTAAGATTACCCAGATTATCGGCGCCGTTCTGGATATCAAGTTTACGGAAGGAAAACTTCCGGAAATCAACGAAGCGATCAGGATTCCTTTGAAAGAGGGAAAGCTGGTGGTGGAAGTATCACAGCACCTGGGCGATGACACAGTCAGATGTATCGCCATGGGGCCTACGGACGGTCTGGTGAGAGGTATGGACGCGGAGGCTACAGGCGCTCCGATCACCGTGCCGGTGGGTGAAAATACGCTGGGACGTATGTTTAACGTACTCGGCGAACCGATCGATAATCAGCCTGCGCCGACAGAGGTGGAATATACACCGATCCACAGGGCTGCACCTGAATTTTCAGAGCAGTCCACCCAGCAGGAATTGCTGGAGACGGGTATCAAGGTGGTCGACCTTCTGTGTCCTTATCAGAAGGGTGGTAAGATCGGGCTGTTCGGCGGTGCCGGCGTAGGAAAAACGGTGCTGATTCAGGAACTGATCCGTAATATCGCTACGGAACACGGCGGATATTCCGTATTTACGGGCGTTGGAGAGAGGACAAGGGAAGGAAACGACCTTTACTATGAGATGAAAGAATCCGGCGTTATCGATAAGACAACGATGGTGTTTGGACAGATGAATGAGCCCCCCGGGGCAAGAATGAGGGTGGGCCTGACAGGGCTTACGATGGCGGAATATTTCCGTGACAAGGGCGGTAAGGATGTGCTGCTGTTTATCGACAATATCTTCCGTTTTACACAGGCAGGTTCCGAAGTGTCCGCACTGCTCGGGCGTATGCCTTCGGCGGTAGGTTATCAGCCCACGCTGCAGACGGAGATGGGGGCACTGCAGGAGAGGATCACATCCACAAAGGACGGTTCCATCACATCGGTTCAGGCAGTCTATGTGCCTGCGGATGATCTGACTGATCCGGCTCCGGCAACGACATTTGCGCATCTGGACGCGACAACGGTACTGTCCCGTTCCATTGTGGAACTCGGTATCTATCCGGCGGTGGATCCGCTTGAGTCCACTTCCAGGATCCTTGATCCGAGAATCCTGGGCGAGGAACATTATAATGTGGCGAGAAGCGTGCAGGAGATCCTGCAGAGATATAAAGAATTGCAGGATATTATCGCGATCCTTGGTATGGATGAACTTTCCGAGGAGGATAAACTGGTCGTTTCCAGGGCGAGAAGGGTACAGAGATTTTTGTCTCAGCCTTTCTATGTGGCAGAGCAGTTTACCGGGTATGACGGGAAATATGTTCCTATCAGTGAGACGGTACGCGGCTTTAAGGAGATTCTGGAAGGGAAGCATGACGACATTCCGGAGAGTTATTTCCTGAATGCGGGTACGATCGATGATGTACTGGCCCGTGTGAAATAAGGGGTGAGCGTATGGCGGAGACAAACGATTTTACACTGAAAATTATAACCCCTGAGAGAACCTTTTATGAAGGTTCTGTAAGGATGGTGGAATTCAACACTGTCGAGGGCGAGATTGGCGTATTGCCGGGGCATATTCCGATGACGGTCATCGTTAAGCCGGGTGTGCTTACGATCACGGAGGAAGCGGGAGAGAAGCATGCCGCGCTCCATGCGGGCTTTGCGGAGATCTTGCAGCACCAGGTGACGATCCTGGCGGAGATCATTGAATGGCCGGAGGAGATCGACGAGAGCAGGGCGCAGGAGGCGAAGGAAAGAGCGGAAGAGAGGCTGCGCGAGAAAAAGCCGGAGTTGGATACCGCGAGGGCGGAGGTTGCGCTGCGGCGTGCCCTTACAAGAATTGAAGTTTTGAAATGAACGAAAAGCACCTTTGCTGCATATGCTAAAATAAAGCAGCAGAGGTGTTTTGTTATGCCAAAAGAAAATATTTTACCTTTCTATATGATCTATCCGCTTCCCCTGAGCGGTCAGGAGGAGGAAGCTATGATGCGGGACCTGGAATATATGCAGCAGCTCTACCCGGCGGATGCAAAAAAATACCAGAGAAAAATCGCGGCGATATTGGATACCATAGATTATGAGGGCAGCCTGATCTACGATGAGTTTCCCTGCAGATGGCAGATGTATAGGCTCTGTCAGAGCGTTGTCGCAGTACTGAAGCGGGAGGCACAGGATGCCGGTGAAGCGATTTCTGCGGAAAAGTGGGCGTGGATAGAGGAAATGGTGCAGATTTTGTTATATTATGAGGTGTATAAAAGACGGCATACACATAAAAACGGGATAAAACCGGTTGAGGTTTTGGGGAAATACAGGTAGAATATAATATGTATGTACGGACGCCGGGAGGGAAATGAAATTTCCCTCCGATAGATGTTTTATAATAGGAGTTTGGATGAAAAAGTCGGTTTTAAAGGGGATTTTCTTTGGAGTAGTGTTGTTTGCAGCATTATTCCTTTTTGAGACAGTGATGAATCTGGGAAATACGGATATGACGGCGGAGATGGCTCCGGCGTCTTATCCGCTTGTCTATATGAATGTGTCGGGAGAACTGGTGAACTGCCTTCACGGATACCGCAGGGAAATGGAGGCGGCGTATATGCGTGACACGATCACGCCGCTTGAGAATGGGAGGGATCTGGGGATCACTGTGGAAAAATTCGGGACAGGCATCGAGTCAGTCTCCTATCAGGTCAGAAGCAGCGATGGGAGCCGTCTGATCGAGGAGACTGAGGTCACGGATTTTGAGGAGACAGAGAGCCTGCTGACAGCTGATTTTACTGTAAAAGATCTGTTGGAAAAGGGGAAAGAGTATAACCTTATCATCTGCCTGCGCCTCGAGTCCGGGCGGGATGTCAGATATTATACAAGGCTTTTGCTGGGGGAGGATTACCATGTCTGGGAGAAGGTGGACTTTATCAGAAAGTTCCATGAAGATACCTTTGATAAAGCGAACGTGGAGGAGAACCTCTCCATGTATCTGGAATCCAGCAGGGACGGCGACAACAGTTCCTTCAGCAGGGTGGACATCCACAGCAGCTGGAGCCAGGTGACCTGGGGGGATCTTGCCGTGGAGAGGGTATCTGATGCCGTTGTTGATATCAAGGAAATGATGCCTCAGACCGCCTCTTTTCAGGTACATTATGAACTGGAGATCCCTTATGAGGACAGGCGGGAGAACTATCTTGTGACGGAGTATTACAGGATACGTTATACCAGTGACCGTATCTATCTGCTCGATTTTGAGCGGGAGATGCATCAGCTTTTCGATGAGAAAAAGAGCATTTACAACGGAAACAAGATATCTCTGGGGATTCAGAGGGCAGGACAGGTTGAACTGACTGAGTGTGACGGCGGTAATATTTTTGCCTTTGTGGTGGGGAACAGGCTGTTTTCCTACAATGTGGCGGACAACAGGCTGGCACTTTTGTTCAGTTTTCAGAATGAGGAAAACCATGACAGGCGCACGGTATACGATGAACACAGGATCAAAGTGTTAAATGTGGATGAGGCCGGGAATGTGCAGTTTGTCGTGTACGGTTATATGAACAGGGGGCACCACGAGGGGGACAATGGTGTACAGGTAAATTACTATAACAGCAGCCAGAATACGATAGAGGAACTGGTCTTTATCCCCTACACGAAATCTCCTGAACTGCTAGGGCAGGATATGAACAAGCTTTCCTTTGCGGGAAATAACGGCAGATTTTATATGATGGTGGACAGTGCGGTCTATGAGATGAATCTCTCCTCGAGACAGTGCCGCGTGATCGCGACCGGCCTGAGCGAAGAAAGCTTCAGAGTTTCCGAGAACGGAAAGATGCTCGCGTGGGTGGAGAGCGGCGACGGGTATGGGGCGCAGTCTATGCAGTTCATGAACCTGATGAGCGGAAGGCGGATGACGATAGAGTCGGAGCATGGGGAGTATGTGCAGCCTCTCGGGTTTATGGGGGATGACCTGATCTATGGCATTGCCGACAGGCAGGATGTCGCGATAGACAACTCCGGCAGGATCTTTTTTCCGATGCACACGGTGCGCATACAGGATGAAATGGAAAATGTGCTGAAAGAATATTCCGCACCTGACATGTATGTCATATCCTGCGGTGTGGAGGAAAACCAGATCATGCTTTACCGTGTAAAAAAGGAAGTGGATGAGGTGAGCGGCGAGCTGGTGTATGTGGAAGCGGACAATGACCAGATCATGTACAGCAAGAAGGAGGATATCGGGAAGAACCTGGTGGAGACCATAGTCGTGGATGTGATGGAGACGCTGACCCAGATTGCGGTGAAAAGCGATATCAATACGGACACATTGCAGCTTCTGACACCGAGGGAAGTTCTGTTTGAGGGAGAAAATCAGATTTTGCTGCCCGAACAGACGGAAGGCATGAAGAGATTTTTTGTGTACACGATCCACGGGCTGACGGGTGTGTATACGGAGGAGGCGGCTGCGGTCAATGCCGCTTATGACGCGGCAGGCGTCGTGACGGATGACACCGGAAATTATGTCTGGTACAGGGGAAACCGCGTGACGAGGAACCAGATCATGAAGATCACCGGCGGAGAGATGGCGGATGAGACGACCAGTGAACTTGCGGTCTGCTTAAACACCATGCTGGAATTTGAGGGCGTAAACCGCAGCACGCAGTACATGCTGGACAGTGGTATGACCATAGTGGAAATCCTGCAGGAAAATATTCCGGATATCCGGGTGCTTGACCTGACTGGCTGTAAACTGGATGCGATCCTGTACTATACGAATCAGGATATTCCGGTGCTGGCGACACTGGAGGACGGGAGCGCCCTGCTGATCGTTGGATTCAATGAACTGAATATTGTGGTGATGGATCCGGTGGATGGGACGGTCTATAAAGTGGGAATGAATGACGGGACTGCGATGTTAGAGGAGAACGGGAACAGGTTTATCACGTATATGAGGGTCGGAGATTGAAAGAAGACCGCGGATAAAATCGCTTTGTAAGTGATTTTGTGAGTTGCGCGGGTGCCAAAATGCGGCTTTGGAGCACTTTGTGATACGTACAGAGAATGCATGTAACAGTGAGGCCGAAAGGCCAAACTGTTACTTTAAAACGAAAATATCTCCAGAGAATATAAGTTTTTGTCAAAAGATGCCCTTGCGGATATCGGAGATATCAAGAAGTATATTCTTACTACTTTCAAATATCGCGGCTATGCCGAGAATTTTTCTAAGAAGATCAAAAAGGCAATTCGAGAGTTAGAAACTTTTTCCACAGATTATAAAAACACAGGATATAAAATAAACGGGCTGGAAGTGTATTTCCGGGCATATAATACATATTTAATTTTCCTCATAGCAGAAAAAGATACAGTCCGCGTTATCAGAGTTTAAAAGACAGAATTTATTGGCAGGCAATCTGGAGGAGAAGGGCGCGCTCCACTATGAGGAGGGTGAGAGAGCGAAGCTGTATTTTCCTGACCTGAAGAGGGAGGAGGCGGCGCTGCAGGAGACGGAGAATTTTCTGGACCGGGTGTTCCAGGGGAGAATGGGCATGATGTTAAATACGATGGTACAGCAGCGGGCGCTGACGAGGGAGGATGTGGAGGAATTGCACAGGATCCTGGAGAGAGCAGAGAAGGATATGAGGGAGTAAAGAGTTGTCGCAGGCGGACAGGGAAAGAGCGGAGGCCTTTGAAGAAAAACTGCATGCGAGGGAAGAAAAGAACACAGCCTTTGAGATAAGAATGACTCGGGAAAGTGGGAACAGACCAGCGGGAGAAATGTGACAGGAGCGGGGAAAGGCGATACAGAGTTGAGGGGAGGACGGTCTGCTGCGGAAAGAAAGATAGTTCGGGTTTACAGCGTGGAGGGCCTGCCAACGCCGTGCCTGTTCGGGCGGTGTATCTATATACCGGCAGAATTGGCGGAGGACAGAGAGGCTCTGCCCTATATTCTGAGGCATGAGATGTGCCACTTTTTCCACGGCGATACTCTCTGGGGCGTTGTGCGGATGATCTGCGTCTGCCTGTACTGGTATCATCCGCTTGTGTGGCTTTCGGCTTATCTCTCCTGACAGGATTGTGAACTTTCCTGTGATGAGGCGGTGGTAAAACGCATGGCAGGACAGGAAAGGATACGGTACGGGGAATTGTTGTTAAGGCTTGTGACGGTGAAGGGGTCTCCTGCGGATTGCTTTTCGATGACGACAGCGATGTCCGGCAATGCGAAGAACCTGGGACAGAGGCTGGAGAGGATAACGGAGAGGAAGAGAAATTGGGTACTTCCGGGAATTCCTTCAGCATATCATCGGCGGAGAGGCTGGAGCATCGGTTCCGATTGGATGAGGACATTGTATTGCTGGCGGAGTATTACGGGGACGGTATGCTTACGCTGCCTCCCAGACATATTTTTGAGACGGAAAAGTATATGGAGAAGACCGGAGAGATCTGGAGAAATGACAGTTGTGTCATACTCGTTCATCTGATCGTCTCGGATAAACCGGCGGAGGAATTGAGAGGAAAGCTCGATGAGCTCGTGGGACGGAAAATCGGGGAGGACGCGGCGCAGACGGAAAATGTCCTTCCGGAGGAGAGCAGCAAAACAGAAAAAATCAGATGACAATTCAGGCGGATTGGGATAAAATGTTAAATAGACAGGAAACTATAGTAAGGACATGATAAGGATGGAGGGCTATATGAAATCAAAAGTCTATTTTACAAGAACGATCACGCCGGAAAAAGTGCTTGAGATGTATGAATTACTGGGAAAACCCCTGACCGGGAAAGTGGCGGCTAAGGTGCATTCCGGGGAGGACGGGAACCAGAATTTCCTGCGTCCGGAATTTTGGAGGCCGGTTATTGAGAAAGTGGGCGCTACAGTGGTAGAGTGCAATACCGCCTATGATGGCGCGAGGAATACTACGGCCAAACACAGACAGCTGATGAAAAAGCACGGCTGGTCCGGATGTTTCAATATCGATATCCTGGATTCGGAGGGACCGGATCTGACAGTGGAGATCCCGAACGGAAAAGCGCTGAAGGAAAACCGCCTCGGGAAGAATATTGCAAATTATGATTCCATGCTTGTGCTGGCGCATTTCAAGGGACATCCGATGGGCGGTTACGGCGGAGCGCTAAAACAGCTTTCCATCGGATGTGCGTCGACTGCAGGAAAATGCCTGATCCACTCGGCGGGAGAGTCCGATACTCAGGAGGGATTCTGGGATCATGTGGCTCCACAGGATACTTTCTGTGAGGCTATGGCGGATGCCGCTGGCTCTGTGGTGGATTACTTTAAGGGGAACCTTGCCTATATCAACATCATGTGCAATCTCTCGGTGGACTGTGACTGTTGTGCGGTGGCGGAGGATCCCTGCATGAAGGATATCGGCATTTTGTCTTCCCTTGATCCGGTGGCGCTGGATCAGGCATGCCTTGACCTGATCTATGCTTCCAATGATCCGGGCAGGGCGCATTTCCTGGAGCGCGTGGAGTCGAGGCATGGTGTGCACACGATCGAGGCGGCGGCAGAGCTGGGATATGGCAGCAGGGAGTATGAACTGGTAGAGATAGAAGCATAAAGATACTGCCGCAGAAAAATAAAGCGGATAAGGTATGGGTCAGGCGGGATTTGAAATTAATATTTAATAGTATATATCCAGGTGGATATGGGCGGGCTGAAGGGCAATGTTTTGGTACTCCTTTATCCTGTTGGCGGGAATAAATTATGACAGAAAGACGAGGGAGCATACCTGCGTGACCGAGAAAGCGAAGAAGTAAGACATCAAAAATAAAGAGGTAAGAGTTTTCCGGCTGACCAGATTTTCACACGGCACTATCCTGAGAATAAATGATTGGGATGGTGCCGTGACTGCGTGTATCTGCCTGCTCTCTTTATCTTGTGGAATCCCGTATGATAAATTCTGTGTTCAGAAGGATCTGTCTGTCAGGGGTGGAGGGGTTCTGAATCTTTTCCAGCAAAATGGAGCAGGACTGCTGCCCCAGTTGGAAGCAGGGCTGCCTGGTCGTGGTGATCGTGGGCAGTGTCATGCGGGAAGTTTCCACATTGTCAAAACCGATCACAGAGATATCTTCCGGTACCCGGATACCGTGTTGCTGCGCGGCATTTATGGCGGCGGCAGCAAATACATCGGAGCAGGTAAAAAAAGCGTCCGGTATTTGTTCGGCGTTCAGCGTCTGAGAGATGGCGGAATGGGCAAGCGTATAATCAATGGAGGGGATCGTAATATTCCATTCAGGATGAACTGGCAGCCCTGCATTTTTTAACGCTTTCAGATAGCCCTCCCTGCGGTGCCTCGCATATTTATATTTCAGGCTGCAGTTGACAAAACCGATATTTTTGCAGCCCGTGGAGATCAGATAATTTACCGCTTTATAGGCGGCGGCAACATCATCGATGCTGATATAGGAGCATTCATAATCGTCAGGATATTCGCAGCACATCGCCATGGGACAATATTTGCTGATCAGATTGAGAAGTTCCGCGGGCGGGGAGGAGGAGAGCCATAAAACGCCTTTGAATCCGCCCTTTTTTACCAGATTGGTGAGATGTACATGGTCGAGATAAATGTCTTTTGTCGGGATCAGAAACACTTCAAAGTCATTCTCGTGGGCGGTCTGCTGGATTCCATCAATGATGCGCGCGTAAAAGGGGTTGGCAAAGTCTGGTACACAGGTGAGGATTGTCTGATAGGAGGAGGCGGATCTTACCTGATCGGAGTCATATCCAAGTTCGTCCATGGCCTGCAGCACTTTATGCCTGGTGGAGAGTGATACCGTATCCTTGTGATTGAGGATGCGGGAAACGGTGGCGATGGAAACGCCTGCTTTGTCTGCGATATCTGTGATCGTGATTTTCGAACTCATGGGAACCTCCTTCGTTGATCGTATGTATATTTGCCTTTAGGGACTCTTGATCTGTGCAGGGAACTTTCTTTTGTAAATAAAAAATCTAAACTTGCTGTTTCTATTCATTATACCCTATACGAATAAAAATGTAAAGAAAAATGTAAAATGTAAAAAGAAAATGTAAAGAAATGGGGCGATATTATGTTAAATAATGACAAAAATAGACGGGTAAAATCGTGCATATTATGGAAAATGATGAGTAATAGAGAGGAGAGAATTGACATTAATGAAAATATACTGTAAAGTAATGTAAAGAAACAGAAAACTCAACAATCAATCAAAAAGGGAGGGGACATCTTTTATCTTTATATCCCACAAGATGCCGGAGATATTTGAGATCGCAGACAGATATACGGTTTTCTGGAACGGAAAGTTTGTATCCAGCGGTCCGATCGCGGAGACTACGCCCCAGAAGATGACGACGGATCTGTGGAAGTGGCGGGGAAGAAGATTAACGGCAGGATATACAGATTCATGAAAAACAGGGTGGCAATGCTGCCATCCAACAGGAAAGAAAATTCCGTGATACCGGATATGACGATCCTGGAGAATATGCAGATTGCAGAACACAGGCTCTCCCGGAAAAAGCCTGTGATCTTTATCCAGACGGTGGGACCGGTTATCAGGGAGAAATTTGTGGAACTCCGCAAGCGGGCGCAGAACACGGACAAATAGGAAACGGAACATATCAGGAAGAGGAGACGAACATGAGTATAAAAATCGGAGTTATCGGGTGCGGCAAGATCGCACAGGTCAGGCATATACCGGAGTATGCGGCGAACCCGCATGTGGAGATCACCGGATTCTATGACGTGAACAGAGAGAGGGCAGAGGAACTGGCAAAAAAATATGGGGCTGCGGCTTACGCATCCTACGGGGAACTGCTGGCGGACAAAGAGATCGATGCGGTCAGCGTGTGCGCGGCGAACAACGCCCATGCGGAGATATCCATCGCGGCGCTGAAGGCGGGGAAACATGTGCTCTGTGAAAAACCCATGGCAGTCACGCTGGAAGAATGTGAGGCTATGGTGTCAGCGGCAAAAGAGGCTGGAAAGTATTTGATGATTGGACAGAACCAGAGGCTGGCGAAGGCTCATGTGAAGGCGAAGGAACTGATCGCGGCGGGAGCCATCGGAAAGGTGCTTACCTTCCGGACGATCTTCGGACACGGCGGACCGGAGACGTGGAGCGTGGATCCGGGAAAGAACGTCTGGTTCTTTGACAAATCGAAAGCTGCGATGGGGGCGATGGCAGATCTCGGGATCCACAAAACGGACCTGATCCAGTATATACTGGGCGAAAAGATCGTGGAGACGCAGGCTGTCCTGACGACGTTGGATAAGCGGGACGCATCGGGGGAAATGATCGGAGTGGACGACAACGCGGTCTGCATCTATAAGACGGAGAGTGGAGCCATCGGCACGATGACGGCGAGCTGGACCTACTACGGGGCGGAGGACAATACGACTGTGATCTATGGCACAAAGGGCATCATGCGTCTGTATGACGATCCGAAATATTCTGTGAAAGTCATTTATGTCGACGGTACGGAGACGGACTATCAGATCGACCAGATCCAGACCAATGACAACCAGACGAGTTCGGGCGTGATCGATCTGTTTGTGAAGTGCCTCGTGGAAGATACGCCGCCGGAAATCTCGGGGGAGAGCGTGCTCCAGGCGATGCGCGCCGTGTTCGCAAGCATCCGGTCGTCGGAGGAGGGAAGAGCGGTCCGGGTGTAGAGGACCGGACCGCGCAGAGCTGCCCGCCTGTGCGCCTGCGGGTGGATATGAGGATAGCGCGGAGTGCGCTCCCCGGATACCGTCCGGACGGTGATTTGAGAAGGCTTAAAACAAAATAAGTGATATGATGTGGAAAGGTATGGTGACAATATATGAAATTGGGACTTGTAAGCGCGATATTGGACGGCTGGAATTTTGAGGAGATGATAGATACGGTGTCGGAGATGGGGCTCACCTGTGTGGAGGCGGCATGCTGGCCTCAGGGGAAGGCGGAACGGCGCTATGCCGGCGTCAGCCACATTGATGTGGAGGGAATGACAGACGAGAAGGCGGCGTACATCCTGGATTACTGTAAGAAGAAAAACGTGGAGATATCGGCGCTCGCTTTTTATCCGAACACGATGGACGGCAATCTCGAGAAGCGGCAGGAGAACATTGCGCATCTGAAGAAAGTAATAGAAGCTTCTGCCCGTCTCGGGGTGAATCTGGTGACGACTTTTATCGGGCGTGATTCCGGAAAGTCGGTGGAGGAAAACATTGAATTTTTTAGAGAGATCTGGCCTCCTATCATTGCGTATGCAGAAGAGAAGAAGGTGAGGATCGCTATAGAAAACTGTCCGATGCTGTTTGGAAAAGACCAGTGGCCAGGCGGACAGAACCTTATGACGACGCCCGTCATCTGGCGGAAGCTGTTTGAGATCATCGATTCGGAGTATTTCGGGCTGAATTATGATCCGAGCCATTTCATCTGGCAGCAGATGGATTATATAAAACCGATCTATGAGTTCAGGGACAAGATATTCCATGTGCATTATAAGGATATCAAATTGTACAGGGATCGTCTCGAAGAGTGCGGCGTTATGGCATATCCGTTGGAATACATGTCGCCGAAACTCCCGGGGCTCGGAGATGTGGACTGGGGATATTATGTATCTGCGCTCACCGATATCGGATATGAGGGTTATACCTGCATTGAGGTGGAGGACAAGGCGTTTGAGGGGAGCAGGGAGAGGGTGCTTGACAGTATCCGCCTTTCAAAGAGGTACCTGGAACAGTTTGTGATTTGAGGATATGAATCCCGGAACAGCAATGAAAATAAAAAACCGTCATCTCATGGGATGGCGGTTTTGCGTTGGATTAAAAATTCCTGATCATATAGGAAATTTTTGACGGAGATGAAGGGATTTGAACCCTTGCACCGGTTGCCCGGCCTACCGCATTTCGAGTGCGGACCCTTCAGCCACTTGGGTACATCTCCAAAAGCTGTAACCATTATACCGGCTTTCTGCAAAACAGTCAAATTATATTTCGAAAATGTTGCACGAAAAAATCGCTGATTTTTCGGCAGAATAAAATCTTGTGACAAGAGAAAAAATATACTATAATAAAAAACAAGTGGATAATAGCAAAATACAAACAGTATGAAGGAGGAAATCAAATGAAACGAATCGGTATGCTTACCAGCGGCGGAGACTGTCAGGCGCTAAATGCGGCAATGAGAGGCGTAGTAAAATGTCTGTCCTGCAGCGGAGAGCCTGTGGAGATCTACGGTTTTCTGGAAGGCTACAAGGGACTGATCTACGGTAATTTCAGAATGCTCACAGGAGCGGACTTCTCCGGCATCCTGACAAAGGGCGGCACGATCCTGGGCAGCTCCAGGACACCTTTCAAGCTGATGAGGGAGCCGGACGAGAATGGATTGGACAAGGTGGAGGCGATGAAGCAGAATTATTATAAGCTTCGCCTGGACTGTCTTGTGATCCTGGGCGGCAACGGAACCCATAAGACGGCAAATATGCTGCGGGAGGAAGGGCTCAACGTTGTAACACTGCCGAAGACGATCGATAATGATCTCTGGGGAACAGATATGACTTTCGGCTTCCAGAGTGCTGTGAATATTGCGACGGACTGCATCGACTGCATACATACGACGGCGGCTTCCCACGGGCGTGTATTTATTGTGGAGGTTATGGGGCATAAGGTAGGCTACCTGACGCTGAACGCAGGCATGGCGGGTGGAGCGGATATCATCCTGATCCCTGAGATTCCCTACGATATCAAGAAGGTTGTGGATGCCATCAATAAACGTTCCGAACGGGGCAGCAAATTTACGATCCTCGCAGTGGCGGAGGGCGCGATCTCCAAGGAAGACGCGGCGCTTTCGAAGAAGGATTACAAGAAAAAAATGGCGGAATATAAATATCCCTCCGTTTCTTATGAGATCGCTGAAAAAATTCAGAAGAAGACTGGGCTGGATGTCCGCGTTACTGTACCCGGACATACACAGAGAGGCGGGAGCCCCTGTCCCTATGACCGTGTATTTGCAAGCCGGCTCGGTGCACAGGCAGGCCGCATGATCTTAAACGGCGAGTACGGCTTTATGGTGGGCTACAAAAACCGTGAGATCGTGAAAGTTCCGTTGGAGGATGTTGCAGGCAAACTGAAGATGGTCGAGCCTGATTCCGATATTATTCAGGAGGCGAAGATGCTCGGGATCAGCTTCGGTGATTAAGGCCTGAGACAAGATAACTATCAGATAAAAGCGAGAAGAGTCCCGCAGCCGCTGAGGGTGGCTGCGGGATTTTAAAGATAATAACCGTGGGCGGGTATCGCTGCTGGAGGATGGTTTTTATGCGCAGAGGAAGATGTTCTTTTCTGCTCGACCGGCTGACAGCAGTGACAGAGCCTGCAAGATCAAATGGAGAATATTCGGATGTCATACACAGCACTCTACCGTAAATTCCGCCCTCTGTGCTTTGAGGATGTAAAAGGGCAGGAACATATCGTGACAACACTGAAAAATCAGATCAGGGCGGACCGCATAGGCCACGCATACCTGTTTACCGGAACCAGGGGAACCGGAAAGACGACGGTTGCCAAGATCCTGGCGAGGGCGGTGAACTGCGAAAATCCCGTCGACGGCAGCCCCTGCGGGGAATGCCCTGCATGCAGGAATATCCTTGCCGGTACAGGAATGAATGTGATCGAAATGGATGCAGCATCCAACAATGGCGTGGACGATGTGCGGGAGATCGTTGAGGATATTTCTTATTCTCCTGCTGAGGGAAAATATAAAGTTTATATTATAGATGAAGTTCATATGCTTTCTACGGCGGCGTTCAACGCTCTTCTCAAAACGCTGGAGGAGCCGCCTTCCTATGTGATATTTATCCTGGCGACGACAGAAGTGCATAAGATACCGATCACAATATTGTCCCGCTGTCAGCGTTATGACTTTAAGAGGATCTCGATTGAGACGATCACGGCAAGGCTCAGAGAACTGATGGAGAAAGAGGAGGTTCAGGCGCAGGACAGAGCACTTCGCTATATCGCCAAGACGGCGGACGGCTCCATGCGTGATGCCCTGAGCCTTCTGGAGCGGTGTATCGCTTTCTACTACGGACAGGAACTGACCTACGATAAGGCGCTGGAGGTGCTGGGGGCTGTGGACACTGATGTCTTCAGCAGGCTGCTGCGAAATGTCCTGGAGGAAGATGTGGCGGGCTGCATCGCCCTCCTGGAGGAGATGATCATGCAGGGTCGGGAACTGGTGCAGTTTGTGGCGGATTTTACATGGTACCTGCGCAATCTCCTGTTGCTAAAATCTTCCGATACAGGGGAGATGGAGGATGTGATAGATGTCTCCTCCGATAATCTGAAGAGGTTGAAGGAAGAGGCGCAGATGGCTGACATGGTGACGATCATGCGCTATATCCGGGTGCTCTCCGAACTATCGGGACAGCTTCGCCTCTCGGCGCAGAAAAGGATTCTGATTGAGATGGCGCTGATCAGGCTCTGCAGGCCTCAGATGGAGATCGATACGGAATCTCTGACGGACAGGATCAGGGCGCTGGAACGCAAAGTGGAACATGGCATTCCGATGCAGAATATTTCGCAGCAGCAGACAGCTGGCTCATCGTCCGGCGGAGTGACGAAAAATGACGGTGGTGTCACAAAAAGGGCGATTCCGCGGGCGATACCGGAAGATATAAAACAGGTTGTGGAACAGTGGGGACGCATTGTCAATAACATCGAGCAGCCGATGAGGACCTATCTGCGGAGTGTGCGGCTGAGCATGGATGATCAGGAAAAGCTGGTGTTAGCCGTCGCGGACAGCACGCATTACGACTGGCTCTCCACGGAGACACACAGAGAAGAGTTGGAGAAGGCTATCTCCGGTATGATCGAAAAACAGGTGGAAGTGCGGTTCGAACTGGCGGCGGACGAGAGAAAACTGGACATGAATTATCCCGACCTGGGGGAAATTCATATGGAGATAGAGGAGGAATAAAAAAGAGAGTCTGATATGGCAGGTGTCATTCTTTTGACAGGACAATTGATCCATTATGCGAAGCTGAGATGACAAAAGAGGATTTTATGCCGCAGGTTCTGCGAGATTTGTGGTTTACGAAACGCGGATTTTGAGGTAGAATCATCCTATACAGAAAGATTATTTTTGGAAAGGCGAGTAAGATTTCCGTTCGCGGGTCTGTAAAACGGCAGGCGGAGGATCGCTGTCAGATGGAGGGAAAAGATGGCAAAGAGAGGCGGCTATCCGGGCGGCATGATGGGAATGCCCGGAAATATGAACAATCTGATGAAGCAGGCGCAGCGGATGCAGCGTCAGCTGGAAGAGAGCCAAAAGGAACTGGAGACGAAAGAATTCACGGCGAAGTCAGGCGGCGGTGCGGTGGAAGTTACTGTCACCGGCAAGAAGGAGATCACGAAGATAAAACTTTCCGAGGAAGCGGTAGACCCGGAAGATATTGAGACACTGGAAGATATGATTATAGCGGCGGTAAATGAGGCGTTGAAGCAGGCGGATGCGGCGAACGGTGAATTGATGGGCAGGATGACAGGGGGATTGTCCTTCTGATGGAACTTTACAGCGGTTACATTAATAAATTGATCGATGAACTGGCATCGCTTCCCGGGATCGGCGAAAAATCGGCACAGAGGCTGGCATTTTATATTATCAATATGCCGCGGGACCGGGTGGCGCGGCTGGCAAATACGCTGACGGAGGCGCGGGACAATGTGCGCTACTGCAGGGAGTGCTTTACGCTGACGGATCGGGAGTGCTGTCCGATCTGTGAGAACCCGCACAGAAACCACAGGCTGATCATGGTGGTGGAAAATCCGAGGGATCTGGCGGCATATGAAAAAACCGGAAAGTATGAGGGAGTCTACCATGTACTGCACGGCTGTATCTCCCCGATGCTGGGAATCGGTCCCGGGGACATCAGACTGAAGGAACTGATGGTGCGGCTGGAGAGCGATATAGAGGAAGTGATCATTGCCACAAACTCCTCGTTAGAGGGGGAGACGACAGCGATGTATATCAGCAAACTGGTGAAGCCCACGGGAATCAGGGTGACGAGGATCGCCAGCGGCGTGCCGGTGGGAGGAGATCTGGAAAATATCGATGAAGTGACGCTCTTACGCGCCCTGGAGGGTAGAGTGGAACTGTAGAGGGCTCACCAATGTGCTGGAGGGACATCTGCGGTACTGGAAACAGCAGATGTACAGACAGCGCACAAATCGATTTACGGACGGTACTGGAATAGGAGGAAGAATGAGCATAACAAAAAAGGTTTTCGGGACGGATAAAAAAAGCAGGAAAGCAATATATGAATATCAGATTCAAAATAAAAACGGGATGTGCGCAAAGGTACTGAATTATGGGGGGATCATCCGGGAACTCTGGGTACCGGACAGGGACGGAAAAAGAGCTGATGTGGTACTGGGACATGACGATCTGATGCCTTACTATGAGAATCCGGGTTTTCTCGGCGTTGCGGTAGGACCGAGCGCGAACCGTATCGGCGGAGCGAAGTTTTCGATTGACGGCACGGAATATCGGATCCCGGTCAATGAAAATGAAAATAATCTGCACAGTGATAAAGAGAACGGGTATCATGTGAGAGTTTTTGATGTGGAGGAATGCGGGAACAGCATCAGGCTGTTTTTGGAGGATGAAGACGGGAATATGGGGTTTCCCGGCAATAAAAAGCTGGAGATCGCCTATACTGTGACCGAGGAAAATGAATTGCGGCTTGATTATCATTTTGTGAGTGACAGGCGGACGGTATTGAATCCCACGAATCACAGTTACTTTAATTTGAGGGGACAGGACGGCGGCAGCATCGAGGATCATATTCTCTGGCTGAAGGCGTCAGGCTATACGCCGGTAGCGGCCGGATCTATTCCGACAGGGGAGATCGCTCCGGTGAAGGGGACGCCTATGGATTTTACGGCGCCGAAGAGGATCGGGCAGGAGATCGGCGCGGATTTTGAGCAGTTAAAACTCGGGGGCGGCTACGATCATAACTGGGTTCTGGATGATGTAGACGGGCAGCTTCAGCTTGTGGCGAAGGTGACAGCGCCGGGGACAAGCCGGGTGATGAAGGTGTACACAACGCTCCCGGGGGTGCAGTTTTATGCCGGAAATTTCATCGGGGAACAGGAAGGCAAGGCGGGAGCGAAGTATCATGACAGATGCGGGCTGGCGCTGGAGACACAGTTCTTTCCGGACTCCATCCATAAGGAGAATTTTCCGGATGTGGTCTTTGGACCGGACAGACAGTATATATCGAGTACGGTATACCGATTCTGCAACGAATAAAAAATTGAGATACGATCTTACAAAGGATATGGGCAGCCATATCCTTTTTTGTGCGCGGGGGTGCGTAATGCATTCGGAGAATGCATGAAAATTAACGGCTTTTCTGCACGCATTCCGCGTGGCGGGCAGGGGAAAAGAGGGAGCGGATGATTTACATAGAATTATATCTGTATGATTATTTAAAAAAGAACAACTCTCAGGAACAGAGTTTGCGGGAAAACGGAATCGAACTGTGGGGAGAAGAAAAGGAAAGAGATTTTTACATCTGCCATCTCAGACATGAGGGAGGAAAGAAACCTTATTATAAAGCCCATGTGCAATGTCTGGGAGAATTCCTGGGGCTGGAGGATGCCGGCGGGCAGAAAGGGCTGCTTGTTTACCGGAGGCGGGAGGAAATCTGCCGGCGGGAGGCGGCAGCGTATGTTTCGAAAGACACCGAGCAGATCGAGCATTTCCTGATCGGGGAGAGAGGAGGGACGAGGAAACTGTCCGGACGGACAACAGAAAAAGCATTTGGAATGCCGCGGAGGGCAGATGCGGATGAAAAACCGGAGGCGAAAAAGAAAATTGGCTCAGGGGGAAGACAGGCGGCGGTTTTTTTCAAGACAACAGCCTGCCTGATATTGATCTTTCTTGTGGCAAATATGATAGAAGCTCTTTCTACTTATGAGAATATGCAGGAGGTTATAGCGGTAGCAAAGATTCTTGTGGGATATAAATAATTGAAATAAGGTATGGTGATGTGCTATGATGAAAAATGTAGCAGTTCAGCACAGGGCTCTGCGGATCCATGCGAAGCCTGTAAGAATGTGTAAAGGTGGAAATATGTTCAAAAAGAGGGAGAAGCCGGAAGGTACATGGAGAGAACACTATTCGGATAAGATAGTCAAATACCGGCTTCATAAATTATATCAGGGCGCTCTTGCGGTGGTTGCGGTCGCGGCAGTTGCGGCGGCGGTCTGGATCACTCAGAAAAACCGTGTCTACACGGAATACGTGGTGTCGGAGGAGTATGAGAGGAAGGTATCCGACAATGCAAAGACGATTCCGTTGGAGGATTATATCCTCACATACAGTAACGACGGCGCGAGCTGCTTTGACGCGAAGGGAAAAGCAATCTGGAATGAGACATTTGAAATGCAGGATCCGATCGTGGCGCGCTGCAACAGTGCTGTAGCGTTCGGGGATTATAATGGGCGGAAAATATATGTGATGAATACCCAGGGCATCATGGGGGAGATAGCGACAAATATGCCGATCCGGGCGCTCGCCGTGGCGGAAAACGGAGTCGTGGCGGCGGTGCTTGACGATTCGGATATCACATGGATCTATTTATATAACAGCAAGCATGAGGCGGCGGTCCGTTTTAAGACAACAATGAGCCAGTTCGGATATCCGATAGATATATCGCTTTCCCCGAACAGTAATCTTGCCATGGTTTCTTTTCTGGCTGAGGATGAGGGATCGGTGAAATCCAGCGTGGCATTTTACAATTTCGGTGAAGTAGGGCAGAACGAGGTGGACAACTATATGAGCGGCTATGATTATCCGTCGGTGGTTCCTTATGTGAGGTTTATGACATCTGAACTGGCATTTGCCGTGGCGGATGACAGGCTGATGTTTTATGAGGGCGGACAGAAACCGGTGAGCAAGGCGGAAAAGCTGTTGGACAATGAGGTGCGTTCGGTCTATAACAATGATACTTATGTGGCGTTAGTATCATATGACACGACGGGAGGCAGCAAATATATGATAGACATCTATGACAGCACCGGAAAAAACTGTCTGAGCCAGGGATTTGATGTGGAGTACAGAAATGTGATCCTGAAGGGGGAATACGTATATATATACGGCGAAACGGAGTGCTGCATTTTCAGTTTTTCCGGGGTGGAAAAATTTAACGGAATCATGGATGAGAGTATATCCCTTCTGATACCCGGGGATTCTGTCAGCGGATTCACATTGGTCGGCCAGGATTCCATCAAAGAGATCGAACTGAAATAAGGAGAAGAGACAGGTTTAAAATGTATATTGTTCTGATTATTGTTGCACTGATCTATATATGGAGGATCTTTCAGGGATCAAGAAACGGGCTGATCGACGAGGTGGGAGCGCTCTCGGATATCATCATCGTCTCGTTCGCGGTGGTGGCGGGGATTGTCATGATAGAGTCTATACTGGGAAAGAATCTGATAGGATTCCTGGTGGCGGGGATCATCCTGCTTGTCATCCTGCTTGCCAGAAAGCTGTTTCGGTTGATTTTCTGTTCTCTGGGGCTGATCGCCAAACTGCCGCTTCTGAACGGGCTGAATAAGCTTCTGGGTACAATCGCGGGCATTGTTGAGGCGACAGCGGTGGTATGGGTGGGCTTTGCAGTGATCTCCTGCCTGCGTATCCCGATAAATGGCGAGCCCCTGGTCAGCCTGATCACGACGAACAGATTTCTTGATTTTTTATATCGTCACAATATGCTTTACAACTTGATTCAGAGGATAATTGGGATATTTTTATGAGCAGGATATTGTTAGTGGAGGATGATGTCAGTCTGATCGATGGACTGCAGTATGCCCTGCAGAAGAGCGGGTATGGGATAGAGACAGCAAAGAGCGCGGCAGAGGCGGAGGCGCGTCTGCGGGAAACGTCATATGATCTGCTTTTGTTGGACGTTGCGCTGCCGGATGGGACGGGATTTGAGGTATGCAGGAACGTGCGCCGAACCGGGAGCCTGATCCCGATCATTTTTCTGACGGCGGCAGATGATGAGATGAGTATCGTAAGAGGGTTGGATGGCGGAGGTGACGATTATGTGACGAAGCCCTTCAGGCTGGGAGAACTGATTTCCAGAATCCGGGCGCTTCTGCGGCGGGCGGGGATATCGGAGGAGAACAGGCAGCTGTTAGTGTCCGGGGACATCGTTGTGGACATGCAAAAGGGCCGGGCGCTGCGGGGAGAGAACACGCTGGAACTGACCGGGGCGGAATTCCGTCTGCTCAGTCTCTTTATCAGGAATGAGGGGATTGTGGTGACCAGAAATATGATCCTCGAGGAACTCTGGGACAGCGGCGGGAGTTTTGTGGATGACAATACGCTCTCCGTGTATGTAAGGCGGTTGCGGGAGAAAATAGAGAAAGATCCGTCAAAGCCGGAACATCTTATGACGGTGAGGGGATTCGGATATCGATGGAATGAGGTGAAAGGCTGATGGTTTTTAGGGAGAGACATACGCAGATATTTCTCTGGCAGATGGCGGGTATCATGTGCCTGGCGGCGGTAATGATGGTACTGTTGATCAGGGGGCAGGAGATCAGAGTGCGGGATATGTTGTATGAGCATGATGCGGCGGTCGTATCCTTCCTGTTAGACCAGGGCGTTCCGCGGGAGACGGCGGCGAGAGCGGTGCTCTCCGAAGAGCAGCATGCGGCCGGGGAGGAACTTTTGCATCGGATCGGTATATCGGAGGAGACGGACATCAGGCTTGTGCCGGTGATCAGGGAAGTGTGCGCTGTGGAAAAGATTGTGGTTTCTCTGGCGGGCACTTTATTTTTTATACTGTTGTTTTCGGCTGTTTTCTGTTATCTGAGAAAAACAGACCGGATATACCGGGAGGCGGCAGCGGTGGTGGAAAGCTACGCGGATAACGATTTTTCCCGCAGGCTTCCGGAAGTTTACGGCGGTACGTTGTACTGGCTGTTTTCCCGCGTCAATTTTATGGCATCGGAGTTGAAGGCTGGAAAAGAGGCGGAAAACAGGATAAAGGAATTTTTGAAGACGACGGTATCGGATATTTCACATCAGCTGAAAACGCCGCTAGCGGCATTGTCGATGTACCAGGAAATCATACTGGGAGAACCGGAGCGGGTGGAGACAGTGATCGAGTTTACCCAAAAGGCAGGGGCGGCGTTAGCGAGGATGGAGGGGTTAGTTTCGGCTTTGCTCAGGATTACAAGGCTGGACGCCGGAAATGTAGTCTTTTCCGGAAAACTGTTTGACGCGTCGGAACTTGCCTGGCAGGCGGTGGAGGGACTGATGGTCAGGGCCGGGAAGGAAGGGAAAGAAATCATTCTGTCCGGGGATGACAGGGCAAAGGTGTTCTGTGACCTGGAATGGAGCAGAGAGGCTCTCGGCAATGTTGTAAAAAACGCGTTGGATCATACAAAGAAGGGGGAGCGTATCACTTTGGCATGGGAACAGACGCCCCTGATGACAAGATTTACCGTGACGGACAACGGAGAGGGGATCGGAGCGGAGGACATCCACCATATATTCAAGCGGTTCTACAGAAGCCGTAATGCAGAGAGTGCAGGCGCCGGGCTGGGGCTTCCCCTTGCCAAGTCGATTCTGGAGGAACAGGGGGGAACGATCGGCGTGGAGAGTGTGAGCGGAGAGGGGGCGAAATTTACGCTCTCTTTTCCTGCCAGGGAGAAGCCGGGAGTATATCAAATATGATATCTTGTTGTCTGCGTTCACCTTCCGTGGAAAAAGAGGGTATTTGACGCCTGTGACAGACGGAGCAAAGACGCATCGCTGTATTCTGGCTGTGCGGCGGCCTGACAAAGCTTACAAAATTGTAAGGAGAAATTCATCCTGGTGTAAGGTGGGTTTTGTATCCTGTAGAAGAAAAATTTCTTACAGCCTAATTTGGAAAGGAAGGAAAATGTATGGAAATATTGAAGGTGCAAAATCTGTGTAAAACTTACGGTGGTGGTGAGAATGCGGTGGAAGCATTGAAGGATGTTTCCTTTTCTCTGGAAAAGGGAGAGTTTGCCGCGGTGGTGGGAGCCTCCGGCTCAGGGAAGAGTACACTGCTAAACTGCATCGGAGGCCTTGATACTCCGACGTCGGGGAACATCCTGTTAAACGGCGAATATCTGCTGAAGATGAAGGAGAGGCAGCGGACGATCTTTCGCAGGAGAAATATCGGCTTTGTGTTCCAGTCCTTTCAGCTGGTGCCTGAACTGAACGTGGAACAGAATATCATATTTCCACTGCTTTTGGACGGCAGAAAGCCTGAGAAAGACACAGTCGATGAGATCCTGGAAACCCTCGGGCTTACGGAGCGCAGACATCATCTGCCCTGTCAGCTGTCCGGCGGGCAGCAACAGAGAGCGGCAATCGGCAGGGCACTCATCACAAGGCCGATCCTGATCCTGGCGGATGAGCCGACCGGAAATCTGGACAGCGTGAGCAGCCGGGATGTGATAGACCTTCTGGCCGGAGCATCCCGGAAGTACAGCCAGACGATTCTGATGATCACGCACAATGTCAGCCTGACAACTTCCGTGGACAGGGTATTGAATGTCACGGACGGCCGACTGGCAGATCTGGGAGGTAGACGCAATGAAAAGTTATCTTAGTCTGATCCCGATATCTGCCAGAGTACACAAAAGGAAAAACAGAATGACACAGCTGTGTATTTTTCTGGCGGTATTTCTTGTGACAGGAATATTCAGTATGGCGGATATGGAAATACAGAGTCAGAAGATCCGCGCCGTCGCGGAGTATGGAAACTGGCATATCTCCCTTAAAAATCTTGAAAAAGAAGAGGGAGAACTGATCGCGCTTCGCCCGGATGTCGCCTCGTCCGGCTGGTATAATTCGTTAAATTACCGCTTGAGAGAGAACTATGTTGTAGATGGGAAAAAAACTTGTATCTGCGGTATGGATGAGACGATACTGACAGACATCATGGCGGAGGACCTGACAGAGGGGACGTTTCCGAAGGAGGAGGGCGAGGCGCTGCTGATCGAGAATGCGAAGGCGGCGCTGGGAGTGAAGACAGGAGATACGGTGGAACTCAGCACACCTTCCGGAAGAAAAATGTCCTACAGGATCTCCGGCTTTGCGGAGCCGGATGCGATGGTGTCCAAACTGGACGCGATCGTGCTCTGTCTGCCGACAGGAGCTTTCACTGAATTGTACCGGCAGGAAAACCAGAAGACGGATGATGTGGATTTTGTATACTATGTGCGTTTTAAAGAACATGTCCGTGCCAGAAAGGCCATAGAGGATATCAGGGCACAGTTTTGTCTGAAGGAGGAAAACGTAGGGGAGAATACAGCACTGTTGGGCGTTTCGGGGGACAGCAGAGATCCTGCGTTGATAGCGATCTACAGTGCGGCGTTTGTACTGTTCCTGTTGGTGTTGCTCGCGGGGACATTGATGATCTCGAGCAGTATGAACAGCAATATCGCGGGGAGGACAGAATTTTTCGGCCTGTTGCGCTGCATCGGGGCGGACAGGGGGCAGACGATGCGCTTTGTCCGGCTGGAAGCACTCTACTGGTGCAGGCTGGCGATTCCGGCCGGCGTATCGGCGGGGGTCGTTATGACCTGGCTGATGTGTGCCCTTCTGCGTGTGTTAAGTGAAGAGTTTTTTGCGGAGATGCCGACTTTTGATGTCAGTGCGGCGGGGATCGTGATGGGGATCGTGATCGGGTTTTTGACAGTGATCATCGCCGCGAGTTCGCCGGCGAAGAAGGCGGCGAAGGTGTCGCCGCTCACTGCCGTATCGGGAAATGCCTGGAATATGCAGCCGTTAAAGAAGGCGGCGGATACAAGATTTGTAAAAATAGATACGGCGCTGGGAATATATCATGCCGGACAGAATAAAAGAAATTTTTTGCTGATGACGGGTTCCTTTGCGATCAGCATCATACTGTTTCTGAGCTTTTCATCTCTCTGGGATTTTATGGGGCACGCAATTACGCCGATGCGCCCTTATACACCGGATTTTTCGATCATCAGCAGGGATGAGAGCTGTTCGGTGCCGAAAGCCCTGACGGAGGAGCTGTACCAGCTGGAGGGGGTGAAGCGTGTTTACGGAAGGCAGTTTGCCTATCATATCAAGGCGGAAAGCGCGTCCGGAGTAAAGGATGTGATGCTGATTTCCTATGAAGCGCTGCAGTTTAACTGGGCTGACGAAGAAAAGTGGGCGTCCGATAAGGTTGGCCTGGAAAAAGTGGCAAAAGATAAAGGCGAAGGCATGGTGCTCGCCGCTTACACGGAGAACACTCCATGGCAGCAGGGAGAGCGTGTGAGGACCGCGCTGGGAGATATGACGATAAAAGGATTTTTGCAACATTGTCCGTTTAACGGGACCGTGGGTACTGAGGTCTTTATTTGTTCAGAGGAACTGTTTGAGAAACTGACGGGAGAGACGGGCTATACAATCATTGATATTCAGGTAAAGCGCGGCGCAGGGGAAGAGACGGCAGAGGCATTGAGAGAAATGGCAGGAGATGATTTCCTGTTTTCTGACAACAGGCTTAACAACCAGAGTGCGAGAGGCGCATACTATTCATTTGCCGTCTTTATTTACGGTTTTCTTGCGGTGATCGCGATGATAGCTGCGTTTAACATTATGAACAGCATTTCCATGAGCGTTTCGGCACGGATGAAACAGTATGGCGCAATGCGGGCAGTGGGAATGGATATGAGCCAGATTAAGAGAATGGTCCGTGCGGAAACCTGGACATACGCAGTGTCCGGCATTTTCGCCGGCACGCTGTTTGGACTGCCGGTTCACAGGCATTTGTGGATCAAGCTGATCTATACGCGCTGGAATGTGGCGTGGGGGATACCGCTGAAGGAACTGCTTGTGATAATAACTCTTGTCGCCATTTCCTGTTTGATGGCAGTGCGGATGCCTGTGGAACGGATCGGAGAGATGGATGTGGTGGAAGTGATCGCAGATCATTGAATACAGGAATCTTTACTGGAAGCTGCGCAGGATAAAAGGGCGTATGGCTTCCGGTAAAGTGGAATTTAACTTTTCACTTCAGCCGGGGAAAAAATTAATGAAAAAAGTTCCAAAAAGTAGTTGACAATCGCATTTGGGTTTGATATCATATAAAAGCTTCACATCTGAATCATTTCATGTGAAGCTTTTAGAACCTTGACAACCAAACAGTAATGCAGCCCTGAAAATATTCCGAAGCTGCCGT
>CAJUDM010000026.1 GCA_910584915.1 uncultured Lachnospiraceae bacterium | reverse complement strand
CGCGGTTCATCATCGCCCTGGTGTATGTCTCGTCATTGAAGATGGAGGGCAGCCCCAGTCCCAGCCTCACCACCTCCGCCACGCGCATCTTGAACTCCATAGGCGTCTTTTTATGAAAACGGACTGTCAAAGAGGGCTGCGGTATTCTTGTATTGTAGGTCGCATCCAGTGCGATATAGCTCATATCGTTTGTGGCGTCATCCATCGTCTCCGGATCCACACCGCCGATCGTCAGGTTCTGGAACATCGGCACGCCGCGGAAGAAATCCGTATCCCCCCAGCTGCGCACCTTATTGCAGCTGTATATCTGCAGGAAGAAATTCTCCGTCAGTTCCGTCGCCAGTTCCTTTGTCAGGGTGCCATCCGCAATGCCCGCTTCATAGTAGGGCTGCATAAACTGATCAAAACGCCCGAAGGAAATACCCGCTCCATTGTCTTCGATCTGAATACAGATGTGCGTCAGGATGATGAACTGCAGCGCCTCCCTGAAATTGCGCGCCGGATTTTCCGGTACATGACGGCAGATATCCGCCATCTCCAGAAGTTCCGTCTTTCTTGCAGGATCGCTCTCCCCCGCCGCCAGTTTCTCCGCGAGATCCGCATACCTCGCAGCAAATTTGATGACCGCGCCTGCGCTGATCTTCGCCGCCTCATAAAAATCTCTTTTTTTAATACACTCAGGATCATTCTTATAATCGATCCTGCTTAAGCCTTCTTCGCATCCTCTGATGATCTCCCTCACTCCGTTTCGGATCAGCCACGGATGGTCAGGCGCATAGTGTCCGTCACCGCCCTGGAAATATGCTCCGATATCAGCCGCTTTGATGTGGAAATGTGTATCGACGGCTTCCTTCGGCAGCCGGGTGCAGAGTATATCTGTAACTGTTTTTCCCTTCCACCAGCCGCAGAATTCCTGAATAACGGTTTTATCCTCCTCCTGGAGGATATAGCGGTCCTCCGGACGTTGATCCGGAAAGTACGGCTCACCTTTTATCATCTCATCTTCCATCCACTGCGCGTCAAACTCCGGAAACAACGGCGCCCATCTCGGATGAGAGGCATGATTTCCCGCAAACAGGCTGCCTGGCATAATATAGATGCTCATATTCTGCAGTACATGGCTGATCGCGTTCGCCCTCCTGACAATTGGCGCCTGATCCGGATGTTCTCTGTAATATTCCGTGAGCAGCCTGGCTCTCTCAACACAGATACCATATGCGGAAGAAGTGATATACCGATACAACCTGTCAATACGTTCCGTTCTCACAGGCTGTGTCGAAATCTGATAAGAATCTTTTACTTTCATACGTCCCTCCTGTCTCTCAATAAAATTAATTGTTACTGTCCTTATTCTAAGGAATGTTTCCGTTTCGCGAAACCGAGGATTTTTAGTTAAAAGTGTCAGATTTTAAGATAGCCAATTCACTCTTCCTGTGTTAGAATGGATATGAATCGATCAACCGGAAAAGAAAGGGGAATTTTTTGATTATGTTTATCACAAATGACATCAAATATCTTGGCGTAAATGACCACGAGATCGACCTGTTTGAAGGCCAATACGAAGTGCCGAACGGTATGGCATATAATTCCTATGTGGTGTGCGATGAAAAAACTGCCGTTTTTGACACGGTGGATGCCGATTTTACCAAAATCTGGTTAAATAACCTGGAAGAAGCTCTCTCTGGAAAATCGCCCGATTACCTGATCGTTCAGCATATGGAACCGGATCATTCCGCCGGCATTCACATTTTTATGGACAAATATCCAAAGGCCCGGATCGTTGCCACCGCACAGGCATTCCGCATGATGAAGCAGTTCTTCGGAGAGGAATTCGAAGAGCGCCGCATTGTTGCCGCTGAAAAGAGTACGCTCTCTCTCGGCAGACATACCCTTACTTTTGTCACTGCGCCCATGGTACACTGGCCCGAAGTCATGGTGACTTATGACGATGCGGATAAAGTTCTGTTTTCCGCCGATGCCTTCGGCAAATTCGGGGCACTGGATGTCGACGAAGACTGGGCCTGCGAAGCGCGCCGCTACTATATCGGGATCGTCGGGAAATATGGCATGCAGGTGCAGTCGCTCCTGAAAAAAGCCGCCGGCCTGGATATCCGGAAGATATGCCCTCTGCACGGTCCGGTGCTGACCGAAGATCTCGGGTATTACCTGAACCTCTACAATATCTGGTCCTCTTACGGCGTAGAATCCGAGGGCGTTATGATCGCCTACACTTCTGTCTACGGGCATACCAAAATGGCGGCAGAATTATTGGCGGAATCACTGGAAAAGAAAGGATGCCCCAAAGTTGTCATAAGCGACCTGGCAAGAACGGATATGGCGGAAGCTGTGGAAGATGCTTTCCGCTACGGAAAACTGGTTCTAGCCACCACCACTTACAACATGGACATCTTTCCTTTTATGAAACAGTTTATCGAACATCTGACAGAGCGCAACTTCCAGAACCGCACGATCGGTATCATCGAAAACGGCTCCTGGGCGCCCGCCGCTGCCCGCACGATCAAGAAAATGCTGGAGAACAGCCAGAACATCACTTACACAGAAACCAATGTCACGATCAGATCGGCTTTGACTGAGGAAAATAAGGCTGAGTTAGCCAGACTGGCAGACGAACTTCTGTTATAGGAAAACTTCTTCCCCGCAATACCAGCCGACCGCTCTCGCGCGATCATGGAATGCAGCTGCAGCCCTTATATTGACATAAAAGTTGATGTAAGGGCTTTTTTCTGAACATAAAGACAGGAACGATCCCCCATCAACCCTGCCAAAAATGCCCGAAAAGGAATATGGCCATATCATGAACAGAAGAAAAAAACGAAAGAAGATATTGATCACTGTAAGCATTCTGCTGATATTCTGCCTGGCAGGAGCCGGAGCACTGCTGATATACCACCACAGAAACAGTATGATAACAGCTGTCAGCGCTTTAACTGTTGACAGTGATGCCATTCATACAAAAAGCGGATCAGCAGACGACGGAACGGCAGTATCCGCGCCGGAAACAGCCGAACAGAAAACAGCTGAATCGGAGACGGCTGAATCAGAGAGTACTGAACAGGAAGCTGGCGGATCGGAGACAGATGAATCAGAGGCTGCCGGATCAGAGTCGGCCGAAGACGACATGATCCGGCAGGAACCCGTCAAAGTGAAAGGAATCTACGTCACCGGTCCCATGGCCGGAAGCACCTCCATGGAAAGTCTCATTCAGTTGATCGATGAGACGGAATTAAATACGGTAGTCATTGATGTGAAGAACGACGAGGGGCGGATCACATATCAGATGGATATGAAAACAGCACAGGACATGGATGCCTGCATCAGCTATATCGGCGATATGGAGTCTCTGATGGCTGCACTGAAAGAACATGGCATTTATACCATAGCCAGGATCGTCTGTTTTAAGGATCCCTGTCTGGCAGAGGCGCGCCCTGAACTTGCACTGAAAAAAGCCGATGGCACGGCGGTGACCGATGCCTACGGACTTGCATGGGTCAATCCCTGCCGGGAAGAGGTGTGGGAATACCTGACTGAAATTGCCATAGCGGCATCAGAATCAGGTTTTGACGAAATCCAATATGACTATGTTCGTTTCCCCATCGGCAGTGATGCGGATGCGGCGGATTACGGCACAGTCATGGAAAGCGGCATCAAAGAACAGATGATCACAGGTTTTC
Source organism: uncultured Lachnospiraceae bacterium (assembly GCA_910584915.1). Classification (GTDB taxonomy): domain Bacteria; phylum Bacillota; class Clostridia; order Lachnospirales; family Lachnospiraceae; genus 1XD8-76. Next base: position 66,310 of record CAJUDM010000026.1, on the reverse strand, counting down.
TGACTTACACAACAGAGCGGTTACATGAAAAAGGGATCCTGGTTTCAGCAGATGTATTCGGGACCATCATCGGAAATGATGTGGATATAGAGCGTGTAGGGCAGAATTATACGGCTCTGGCAGACACGGTCGATGTTCTGTCCCCCATGGTGTATCCTTCACACTACGGCAGAGGCGTGTTCGGATACAATGTGCCCGATGCAGAGCCTTACGGAACCGTGCTTGCGGCGCTCAACGACTCTTCCGGGGAGTTGCTTGCGTTGGAAGAAACTGACAGAGCCATAGTCCGCCCATGGCTGCAGGCTTTCACCGCATCCTGGGTAGACGGACATATCTCCTACGGCGGGGAACAGATCAGAGAGCAGATACAGGCAGTCTACGATGCGGGATATGAAGAATGGATTCTCTGGAACGCCCGCAATCACTATACATCCGACGGCCTGCTCTCCGGGGACGAGACAAATGCGGAAAATGACACGGAAAGTTCCGATGCAGAAAACGAGAATCCAAAAGCTCCATAGCATAAACCTGTGTCAGCACGCATCGCGTACGCCCCCATATGAGAACGGGATATCATATATCCAGTTTTTTATAGATATCCAGCCCGTCAAAGGTTGCAAAGTAATCCTTTGGCGTCTCCGCCCGGCGGATCAGTTTCACGCCGCCGTCCTCCTTTAACAGAAGTTCAGCCGAGCGCAGCTTGCCGTTGTAGTTATATCCCATGGAAAATCCGTGCGCTCCGGTATCGTGGATGAAAAGATAATCTCCCATCTCAATCTCCGGCAGCATTCTGTCTATGGCAAACTTGTCGTTGTTCTCGCACAGGGATCCCGCCACATCATACATGTGATCGCAGGCGGCATCCTCCTTTCCGAGCACCGTGATATGATGATATGCCCCGTACATGGCAGGGCGCATCAGATTCACGGCACAGGCATCCACCCCGATATATTCTTTGTGGATATGCTTCTCATGAATCGCCTTTGTCACAAGGGCGCCGTAGGGTCCCATCATAAACCGCCCCATCTCCGTGTAGATCGCTACATCATCCATCCCTGCGGGAACCAGGACTTTTTCATAAGCCTGTCTTACGCCTTCTCCGATCCTGTAGATATCATTTGGCTCCTGATCCGGACTGTAGGGAATTCCGACACCGCCTGAGAGATTGATAAACGCGATATGAGCCCCTGTCTCCTCTCTCAGTTTTACCGCCAGTTCAAACAGTTGCTGCGCCAGCACCGGATAATATTCGTTTGTCACAGTATTGCTTGCAAGAAAAGCATGGATCCCGAAATGCTTCACGCCCTTTTTCATCAGGATCCGGTAAGCCTCTGTCATCTGTTCCGGCATCATGCCGTATTTGGAATCACCGGGGTTGTCCATGATACCGTTGCTCATCTGGAATACACCGCCCGGATTGTAGCGGCAGCTCATAGTCTCCGGCAGTTTTCCGCCGCATGCCTCCTCACAGAAGTCAATATGGGTGATATCATCTAAATTGATGATCGCTCCCATCCCGTTTGCATAAGCGTATTCTTCCGCCGGCGTATCGTTGGAAGAAAACATCACCTGTTCTCCGGACAGTCCGATCGCCGCGCTTAACATCAACTCTGTCATGGAGGAACAGTCTGCTCCGCAGCCGTACTCCGCCAGGATCTGCATCAGATAGGGATTGGGTGTCGCCTTTACAGCAAAATATTCACGAAATCCACGATTCCATGAAAAAGCTTCCTTTACTGCCCTGGCGTTCTCCCTGATCCCCCTCTCGTCATAGATATGAAATGGCGTAGGATACTCTTTTGCGATCTCCTCCGCCTGATTTTTTGTGATAAAAGGTCTTTTTTTCATTCTTCTGTTCCTTCCGGTTGTCTGCTTTGTATGATTGGTTTTATATCTCTTCCCCGAATATTATGCTCCTGTATCTCTCACAGATCTTTCACCATGGCATCATCGTTTTTATGTATGCTGCAATACATATGCGTAGTCGAAATATCCGAATGCCCTAACATTTCCTGTACACTCTTTAAATCCGCACCGTTTTCCACCATATGCGCGGCAAAGGTATGGCGGAGCGTATGGGGCGTAATGTCCTTTGTGATCCCTGCTTTTTTTGCGTAGTGCTTTACGATCTTCCAGAATCCCTGCCTGCTCATGGGCGCCCCTTTGCAGTTGACAAACAGGACATCCCCTGCTTCATTCGTCATCATGCGGTCCCTTGCCTTCCTGAGATAACGCTGCACAGCCTCCCTTGCCCGGCTGCCGAAAGGTATCATTCTCTCCTTACCGCCTTCTCTGCAGATGATATATCCCATATGCATATTGATATCTGAAAGCCTCAACCGAATTAACTCCGACACCCTGATGCCTGTGGCATACAAAAGCTCCAGCATCGCGCTGTCCCTGATCTCCTTATCGGAATCCCCGGAAGGTCCCTCCAGCAAACGCTCCGTCTCCTCCGCCGACAGGACATCCGGTACTCTCCGCTCCACCTTCGGCGCTTTCAGGCAGGCGGATACATCCTCTGATACTTTTCCGTTTTTCAGCAGATAATGATAAAACGCCTTCATGGAGGCGATGCTCCTGGATATCGTGGAAGCCTTATATTTCCTGCGCTCCATATAAGCCAAATATTTTTTCAGATTCTCTTTCGTCACTTCATGCACAGCCGGAGAGCCCGCCGTCACTTCCAGATAGATCCGCATCTTTGTCAGATCGCGTCTGTAGGACATCTCCGTGTTGGGGGACGTCTTCTTAATATTGTGCAGATATGCAATAAAAGATTCAATTTCCCGTTCCATGCGCCGCACCTTTCCCTCAAAACTATCACAACAGTATATTTTTTATCATAGTATATTTTTTTAGGAAAAGCAACGCAATCTTAAAAAAGCCGCAGTACAAATTTCAGTATCATCGGATTGATATATGCTTCCACAAAACATCCCGCAACGATCATCGCAATGGACGCCGTCATCTGCATTCCCTTTCTGATGACAAACCTTCCTCTGTCCCTCCCCGTAAAGCCGCCTGATACTCCTCCGAAATACATGATCCTGCACAATCCGCAGCATTTCACTGACAGCATCAGAAAGGCCGGTATCAAAATAAGCTGCTGCGGCAGAAGGCTTCCAACGATCAGCCAGATTCCCTTCATGCCATAACGTATCATGCTGCCCGCCGCCAGAATCCCCATTGCCAGCCCGCTCCAGATCTGATAGGCATAAACCGCCACACATCCCAGATAGGTCGTCGACAGGATGACAAGCAGGGCAGCCATCCCGATCCGCTGCATGAATATCGTGACTAAAAGTTTCTTTGTATCGGGATCCAGATACTTCACCGGGCTCAACGTATAGCTGTCCAAAAAGCCCGTATGATAGAGCAGGCTTTCCTGCTTTAAGATCATACCCAGGATCCCGGCAAAAAATCCAAAAAGCAGTGTATACAACAGCCTTGCCATCTGCTCCGCCTCATCATTTTCCCGAAACAGTCGAAAGATATTTTCTGTTTTTCGTAATTTCAGTCTTTCTCCAACCATATATGTGGACTTCCTCTGTACTCCATTCAATATATGAAGAAGTCCCCGTTTATATGCCCGGACAACAGTATATCCCGCCAAAGCGCAGCCCGCTGCAACAGCGTGTGCCGTCTGCCTTAATCAACCGGGCACCCAATGTACTCTTTCTGGCATCAAATGGCCGCCCAATGTGCCCCGTCCGGCATCAACCAGACACTCGCTGCACCCTGGGCTGCCCTCTCACAGTCTCCCGTCCATCAGCATGCTCTTATATGTCATAATGGCACTGACTGTCTTGGAATCCTCAATTTTCCCGTCATAGATCATCTGTACGAGTTCGTCCAGGCCGCACGCCTTCACATCGATAAATTCGTCCTCGTCCAGATGCTGGCTCTCCCGCCTCTTCAAATCCCTCGCCAGATAGATATCGATTTTTTCATTACAAAACGCCACTGTCGTATAAATACTGAGCAGAAACTGCACTTTTCCCGCAATATACCCAGTCTCCTCCTCCAGTTCGCGGACTGCCGCCGTCTCCGTGGGCTCGTCGATGCTGTTTTTGCCGCCCGCAGGGATCTCCAGCGTATACCGGTCAAGCGCGTTTCGCCACTGGCGCACCATGAGAAGCTTTCCGTCCTCCCTGACAGCCAGCATCGCCGCCGCCCCCTTATGTCCGATGAAATCCCATTTTACCACATTTCCGTTGGGAACCTGCACCGTGTCCTGGTAGTAATCGATGATTTTTCCATTCTGTACGAGCGTCCGCTCAAGGCGTTTGAATTCTTCCGACATAGTTTTCCCTGCACCTTTCCTGTTTTATATGTGACCTCTTCGCTTCATATTTTCTTCCGTTTCGAATCTTATTCCGCCCCTTCCAGCAGCTTCTCAATGCTGACTAACTTCACGCACAGTATGAACAGCTTCGTCGCCTCCTTCATCTCCGCCAGAGAGGGGTAAGACGGTGCAATCCTGATATTGCTGTCTTTTGGATCCACGCCATAGGGATAAGTCGCGCCAGCCCCGGTTAGCACCATCCCTCCCTCCTTGCATTTTGCAACGATCGCCTTCGCACAGCCTTCCATTGCATCAAAAGAAATAAAATATCCGCCCACCGGATTCGTCCACCTGCCGATACCGAGGCCGTCCAGTTCTTCCTTGAGCATTCCGAGCACCAGCTCAAACTTCGGGCGGATCAGCGCGGAATTCTTCATCATCTGCGCCTTCAGTCCCTCCTTATTTTTAAAATATCTCGCATGGCGAAGCTGATTGACCTTATCCGGGCCGATCGTCTGCACTGTCATGACCTTTTTAAACCAGTCCAGATTTCTGGCGGAACTCGCCACTGCCGAGATACCTGCTCCCGCAAAGCTGATCTTGGATGTGGAGGCAAACTCAAACACAAGGTCAGGATGCCCGGCCTTCTCACATTCCGTGAAAATCTCCAGAAGTTCGTCACTCTTATCTTCATACAGATCATGGATACAGTAGGCATTATCCCAGTAGATCCTGAAATCTTCCGCCGCCGGCTCAAGCGCCGCAAAGCGCCTCACTGTCTCATCCGAGTAGGTATATCCCTGCGGATTGGAATATTTCGGTACGCACCAGATGCCCTTCACAGAGGCATCCTCCTTCACATACTTCTCCACCAGATCCATATCCGGTCCGTTCTCTGTCATCGGTATCGTGATCATCTCGATCCCAAAATATTCCGTCACCTTAAAATGCCTGTCATAACCGGGAGCCGGACACAAAAACTTCACCTTGTCAAGCTTACACCAGGGAGTGCTTCCGCACACGCCGTGAGTCACGGAATGTGATACCGCGTCAAACATAAGCGACAGGCTGGCATTCCCGTCCACGATAACATTTTCAGGTTTTGTGTCAAGCATATCCGCCATCAGCCTTTTTACTTCCGGTATACCGTCCATGATACCGTAGTTCCTGCAGTCCACACCACTCTCTGTCTGCAAAACGGATTCAGAGTTCAAAACATCCATGAGCGGCATCGCGGTGTCAAGCTGCTCTGGCGCCGGCTTTCCTCTGGACATATCCAATTTTAACCCCTCTGCCCTGATCTCCTCAAATGCAGCTGTCAGCTTACTGCGCTGCTCTTCCAGTTCCTGCCTGCTCATCTCCTGAAATGTCTTCATAACGTCTCCTCTCCATATCCTCTGTTATTTTCATCATATGGGTTTTTGATACCGAAAGTATCATTGTATACAATAATCCACTCCTGACATTTTACTACAATACGATAAAGCAGGGCAATAGAAAAACCATAAAAAATAAAAGCCGAAACTCCACATTTTTAAGGTAAATAGCACAAAAAAGCCCTGCAGCAATGCACTGCAGGGCTTCATTTTCATGTACTTATTTTGCATAATCAACTACGCGGCTTTCTCTGATCACATTGACTTTGATCTGCCCGGGATATTCCAGTTCAGCTTCTATCTTCTTGGAAACATCCCTTGCAAGCAGAACCATATCAGAATCAGATATCTGCTCTGGAACTACCATTACCCGAATCTCTCTACCCGCCTGAATAGCAAAAGATTTATCTACGCCTTTAAAATTGTTTGTGATTTCTTCTAATTGTCTCAGTCTGCTCGTATATGTCTCAAGGGTTTCTCTTCTCGCACCTGGCCTGGCTGCAGAAATGGTATCAGCCGCCTGTACGATACACGCAATGAGAGACTGTGCCTCTACATCGCCGTGATGAGATTCCACCGCATTAATTACGGTTGCAGATTCCTTATACTTTCTACAAAGTTCGGAGCCAAGCTGTATGTGGGAACCTTCCATTTCATGATCCACTGCCTTGCCTATATCATGCAGAAGTCCTGCCCTTTTCGCCATCCTGACATCCAGCCCCATCTCCGCCGCAAGCAGCCCGGAAAGCTGTGCAACTTCAATGGAATGCTTTAGGGCATTCTGTCCATAGCTTGTTCTGAACTTCATCTTACCAAGCAACTTGATAAGTTCCGGGTGAATACCATGCACTCCGACTTCCAGAGTTGCCGCTTCACCTTCCTCCTTAATCATTACATCGACTTCTCTCTGCGCCTTCTCAACCATCTCCTCGATCCTGGCCGGATGTATACGGCCATCGACGATCAGTTTTTCAAGGGCAATACGCGCCACTTCCCTCCTGATAGGATCGAATGCGGAAAGGATGACTGCTTCCGGTGTATCATCAATGATCAGATCCACCCCTGTCATCGTCTCGAGGGTCCTGATATTTCTACCCTCCCTGCCGATGATCCTTCCCTTCATCTCGTCATTCGGAAGCTGTACAACAGATATCGTAGTTTCCGAAACATGGTCAGCTGCGCATTTCTGAATGGCAGTGACAACATATTCCTTTGCTTTTTTGTCTGCTTCCTCCTTCGCCCGGGTTTCCATTTCTTTGATCATAACCGCGGACTCATGTTTCACTTCATCTTCAACAATTTTCAGTAAATATTCCTTTGCCTGTTCAGAGGTTAATCCAGAGATTCTCTCCAGTTCCTGTAATCTTTGCTCGTTCAGCTTTGAAACTTCCTCCCGCTGCTTCGATAAACGATCTTCCCTCGCAGCAAGGCTTGCTTCTTTTTTCTCAATGGCATCGGCCTTTTTCTCGATGTTCTCTTCCTTCTGCTGTACCCGGCGTTCATAGCGCTGCGCTTCCGCTCTTCGCTCTTTGATCTCTTTGTCCAGTTCATTTTTTACGCGAATGGACTCTTCCTTCGTCTCGAGCTGTGCTTCACGCTTCTTCGTCTCAGCAGTCTTCAAAGCTTCATCGATGATCTCCCTTGCCTTTTCCTCCGCACTTCCGATCTTGGATTCCACTACCTTTTTGCGATAGTTGATCGCTGCATAAGCAGATACGGGAACAGCAACGACAAGAGTCACCAATACCGCTATAATGACATCAAGCATGTACAGGAGCACCTCCTTATTCAGTTTTCATTGTACAAATCTATCATAGAATGTCTGTTTATGCAGCGGACATCCTAATTAGCATATTTACAACACTTCAATTCTAAACAAAAAAAGGTATTATGTCAAGCACTTTCACAAATGCTGTACATTGCTGTACATTAACTGATATAAAATCAAAGTATTTTCGCTATATTGTCCAAAGAAAACCCTTTTCTGTACAAAAATGCTCCCATTTTCTGCTTTTCCCGGTAATCGGCGCTCTCACTTCTGTAATTTTTTTTCTCCAGTAGTTTCTCCATCAGCCGGATCTCATCCGGCAGTTTCTCTTCCCCCAGTTCTTCCTCATATACCGCACTGATCAGATCCCTGCCGATTCCTTTCCGCATCAGATCCTGCTCTATCCTCCCCCGGCTTCTGCTCTCGCTGTAATAAAGGATATAATCCTTCACATACCGCCTGTCATCAATATAATGGTACGATCTGATATATTCCACCGCCTCATCGATCGCAGCCGCCGGGTAAAATCCCTGTTTTAACTTTTCCCTGATCTGATATTCGGTATATTCCCGACTCTTTAACAGATTCATACTGCGCAGCTTTGCCCGTCTCGGAAGAACCTCCGTCAGGATCTCCTCCAGAGATTCCGGCGAGATCTTTTCGCCCTGTACAATATGATAAGTATGAAGCTCGCCCCTATACAATACAAACCGGAACTGACCGTCGATATCGACCTTATAGCGCCCTTTAGACAGCGCTGTGATACCTGTTACAATATTTTCTTCCTGCATCTTCCGCCTTTTCTACTCTGTAGCTTTCTTTTTTGAAGCCTTTTCTGCAGCCTTTGGCGCCGCCTCAGATCCTTCCTCAAGTCCCGCTTCCGCATCGCCCTCAGTCAGCGAAAAATGCTTTCTGACTTTGTTTTCGATCTCTTCACAGACTGCCGGATTATCCTTCAGATACTGTTTGGCATTCTCTCTCCCCTGTCCTATCTTATTTCCTTCATAGGCATACCACGCCCCGCTCTTATTCACCACATCGATGCCCGCCGCAATGTCCAGGATATCTCCCACACGGGAAATGCCTTCCCCGAACATAATATCAAACTCCGCCTCTTTAAACGGAGGTGCGATCTTATTTTTTACGACCTTCACCCTGGTCCTGTTACCGATCACCTCACCGGCCTGCTTCAGGGATTCTATCCTTCTCACATCCAGGCGCACCGAGGAATAGAATTTCAGGGCCCGGCCGCCGGTGGTGGTCTCCGGATTGCCGAACATCACGCCGACCTTTTCACGGAGCTGGTTGATGAAAACCACAGTACAATTGGATTTACTGATCACCGCGGTAAGCTTCCTGAGCGCCTGGGACATCAGCCTCGCCTGCAGGCCCACATGGGAATCTCCCATCTCCCCGTCTATCTCCGCCTTCGGCACCAACGCCGCCACAGAGTCCACCACGATGATGTCCACAGCGCCGGAACGCACCATGGTCTCTGTGATCTCCAGAGCCTGCTCTCCGCAGTCCGGCTGGGAAATATACAGATTATCCACATCCACACCGATATTTTTCGCATAGACCGGATCCAGGGCATGTTCCGCATCAATAAAGCCCGCAATGCCGCCGCGCTTCTGCACTTCCGCTATCATATGCAGCGTCACGGTGGTCTTGCCGCTCGATTCCGGTCCGTAGATCTCCACGATCCTTCCCTTCGGAATCCCCCCCAGCCCCAGCGCCAGGTCAAGGCTTAAAGAGCCCGTCGGTATCGTCTCTATATTCATCTGCGCCGACGGATCGCCGAGCTTCATCACGGTTCCTTTTCCGTACTGTTTTTCAATCTGAGCGATCGCCGCATCCAATGCTTTCAATTTTTCACTGTTATCCATATTTCATATCCTTTCTTTTCTGTTGACAGTCCGAACATTCGTTTGAATCTATATTAGAACAAGCGTTCTCTTCTGTCAAGATTTATTTTATCTTTCTCTACCCTAACACAATAAGTGTCCCATAAACGACCCTCAACGGCATCTCACCTCCTAATTTTTTATTTCTTTTCGTTTTCGCTTTGAAATAAATGGCGATCCGCCGGATATGCAAAGCAGACAAACTGAACTTCAGGATACAACAACTTTAACACGCACAAGATCTTTCGTCAACTCAAATCTGTTTGATTTTTTATTGCCGGTTTCCCGCGATATCAAACTCCCACGATTTTCCGCTGTTCAAAACCGTCACATTTTCAGTATTTTCCCCCTGCCGGAGGAGAGTGACACTCTTCTCCGGCAGCATAAGGCTTTCGTGTTCTCTCTACATTCTTTTCATAAAATCTTCGTAATCAGGATAAGTCACTGTCACCCATCCCTCATCCATGTTCAGACCGATCTCCATCCCCTGTGGGCAGTAAAACAGGATCAGATAGTAGGGATCCTCCAGATAGTACATTACCTCGCCGTCATCGTAATAATCAAGCACGCTGTCCGCGTTCTGTTTTACGCTCCTCTCCCTGAAATCCTCCACAAACTCTTCATCAATATCCAGCATTCCGGTCTTCTCCAGAAGCTGGCCGTTCTTCATATCAAAATTCAGACAGTAGAGATAGAGATCCGTATCATAATCCAGATATTCCCCGTAATAAACGGTTTCCTGATAGACAACACTCAGGATATCCTCCGACATATATGTGACATTGCAGTCAAGCGCCGCCAAAATGCCGTCGCCCTCATACATATAATCCTTATAGTCCTCCTCATAGTATTCAAGCAGGCTCTCCCACTCGGCGCAGATCGTATCATTGATCTGGTCTACATTCGGCACATCGCCGGAAACAACGGGATAAGTATAGTAGATATTGGTGGCGCTGCCATCGTGGTACTCCTCCTCCTTCATCTCCACGGTGTAAGCAAGCCCGTCCACCCTGTTGTCCGCCGGAAAAGAGAAATATTCTCCTGTCGCATACCCCTCTATGTCCTCATCGTGAGTAGGACGGTCCAGCTGTTCCCTTATGTCGTATTCCTCATCAAAATAGTGGAACTCCCCGTCCTCATCATAATAGCCGAGCCGGTTGTCGTCCCCGTAGTCCTCCGATTCACCATAATAGTGAAAATAGCCGTCCTCGTCATAATAACCGTAATCCGAAAGCCCGCTGTCATCGTCATCACCCGCGTTCGCCTCCGCCCATCGCTCGAGATTCCCGTTCCTGCCAAGTTGCACAAACTGCATCACCACGGCGATACAACCCGCGAAAAGCCCCACGAACACAAGTGAAACAATAACCCCGATCGCTATATTTCTGCCTTTGTTTGAATGATCATTCTCAGGATACATCCCATGCCCTCTCTTATCTCTCTACACGGTTTCTGCAACGGACAGCCCCGACCGGCAGTCCGGCATACGCTGAAACCCATTTCCATTTACTGTACAGGCCGGGAAACTGCTGAAAGCTTTATCCGGCCCCGGGCTGTCTTCAGGTCGAAAACATTACGCTGCTACAGTACTGCAGGATACATTCACGCATCAGGGAGAGTGCCGCTGACACCGATGCCTCCCTGATCTTGTTTCTGTTTCCCTTGAAATGAAACTCTTTGATCACAACCTCGCCGCAGACCTGGCAGCCGATATACACGAGCCCCACCGGCTTCTCCTCGCTGCCGCCGTCCGGTCCGGCGATTCCCGTGACGGATACCGTCACATCCGCCTTGCTGATCATGGCGGCGCCCTTCGCCATCTCCTTTGCCACATTGCTGCTGACAGCGCCGTGTTTTTCCAGGGAACTTCTCTTCACTCCGAACAGCTTTCTCTTTGTTTTATTGGAATAGCTTACATAACCCGCCTTAAACACCTCGGAAGCCCCCGGCACATTGATCAGCCTCGCGGAGAGCAGGCCACCCGTGCAGGATTCCGCTGTGGCGACCGTCAAACGGTTCGCCTGCAGCAGATCCACAATGGATTTTTCCAGTGTCACTTCCGTATCCGTTGTATAAATGCTGTTGCCGAATCTGCCCTTTAACTCTTTCACCATCGGCTTTACAAGCTTCCTGGCCTCTTTTTCATTCTCTGCTTTCGCCGTCACGCGAAGATGCACCTCTCCAGTCTTGGCATAGGTTGCGATGGTCGGATTGCTCTGAGAATCGATCAGGTCTTTGATCATGGTTTCGGCAATGCTCTCCCCGACACCGCAGACTTTCACAGTCTTGGAATAGATCACGCCGGGCTCCAGTGCATTCAGATAGGGGCGGATATCTTTCTCAAACATGGGACACAGTTCCCCGGGCGGTCCCGGCAGCAGTATCACATGTTTCCCGTCTTTCTCGATGATCAGCCCGGGAGCTGTGCCGTTTTCATTATCTATGATGGCCGCTCCCTCCGGTACTAACGCCTGCTTCCAGTTATTTTCCGTCACGGTGAAGCCCCTTGTCTCCAGATATTCTCTGATCCGTTCCTCGGTATGGACATCCTTCACCAGATTCACCCCTAACACCTTCGCCGTCACTTCCTTTGTCAGGTCGTCCTGCGTCGGCCCGAGCCCTCCGCCCAATATGACGATATCTGACCGTTCCAGTGCCGTCTGCAGCGTCCCTGTCAGCCTGTCCACATTATCGCCCACCACACTCTGGTAGTAACAGGAAAGCCCAAGAGAAGCGCACTGCTCCGCCAGATAAGCCGCATTCGTATTCACGATATTACCCAGCAAAATTTCTGTTCCCACGCTGATCAGTTCCACAACCATATCTTAATTCTCCTATTCCAGTACCGCATAAAAATTATTTTGTTCCCTGCATGACGCCTTTGTTTTTGATCAGATAATCCGCAAGGGATACCACCGTCAAAAGCAGCGATACCCACATAACGATTTCCGTAACAAGCGAAAGCGCCGGTATATCCGCGATCATCAGAATGACCATCGCCATCTGGAAGGTTGTCTTAAACTTGCCCCACCAGCTTGCAGCTATCACTTTGCCGTTGTCCGATGCTATCAGCCGGAAACCGCTGATCACAAACTCCCTGCTGATGATGACGATCACGATCCACGCCGGGATCCTGCCCATCGCTGTCAGACAGATCATCGCCGAGCAGACTAACAGTTTATCCGCAAGAGGATCCATAAATTTCCCGAAATTTGTGATCAGGTCATACTTTCTTGCGATCTTCCCGTCCAGAAGGTCTGTCAGGGACGCGATCACAAAAATTGCCAGCGCGATGTAATCCGTACAGGCAGAGTTTCCGCCTGACAGAGCCGCAAACCATCCCCATCCCTCATGGCCTCCTAACAGCAGCACCACAAAAGGCACGATCAGCACCACACGGAATACTGTCAGTTTATTCGGTAAATTCATTTCAATCACTCATTCCTTTCATTCTCCATAGCACAGACGATACTGCAGCGAACTTTTTGACTTTCAGGCCGGATGCCCTCATTTCCTGCCATCCATATCCGGGATCTGAACGCCGGTCAGGTCATAGCCGTTGCTGCCCGACACCTTTACCCGGACAAAGCTGCCCGAATCGTGCTCATGATCAGAGGTGAAAAACAGATAGCCATCCACATTCGGGGCATCCATATAGGTCCTCGCCGCATAGACACCCTCCCCGGGAAGATATCCTTCCACCACGGCCTCAAACACCTGTCCCACTCTCCCGTCCGCCTTCTCAAAGGCGATCTCCTGCTGCAGTTCCATCAACTCATCCCGGCGCTTTTCCTTCACCTTATCCGGGATCTGATCAGGCAAAAGCGCCGCCGGCGTATCCTCCTCCTCCGAATATGGGAACACCCCCAGCCTGTCAAACTCCATTTCATTCACAAAGTGGTATAATTCGATGAAATCTTCCTCTGTCTCCCCCGGAAACCCTGAGATCAGCGTTGTCCGCAGACAGATATCCGGTATCTCCCGCCTGAGCATCCCGATGATCTGCTTAAGGCCCTCTCCCGTAGCGCGCCTTCCCATCCGCTTTAACACCGCATCGGAGGCGTGCTGGATCGGAATATCCAGGTAGTGGCAGATTTTCGGCTCCCGCTTTATGACCTGTACCAGTTTTTCCGTGATCTCCTCCGGATAACAGTACATAAGCCTGATCCAGTGCAGTCCTTCTATCCGGCAGAGCTCCTCGAGCAGTTCAGGCAGTCGTTTTTCTCCGTACAGATCCACGCCGTAAAGAGTCGTTTCCTGCGCCACCAATACCAGTTCTCTGACTCCCTGTCCCGCCAGAGTGCGCGCCTCCTTAAGCAGTTCCTCCATCGGGACGCTCCGATAGCTTCCTCGGATCTTCGGTATGATACAGTAGGTACAGCGTTTATCACAGCCCTCGGCTATCTTCAGGTAAGCGTAGTGGCCTCCTGTGGTCACGATCCGCCGCCGGACGCCGGACGCCTTCTCTCCCTCCCCGATATGGTTTCTCGCACACCCCGCCAGTATCTCTTTCACCGCCTGCGCAATGCTGTGGATATCCGATATTCCGAGCACTGCGTCCACTTCCGGGATCTCGCTCTGGATCTCCTCCCGATAACGCTGCGCCAGGCATCCTGCCACCAGAAGTGCCTTTATCTGCCCCGTTTTTTTTAGTTCTGACATCTCCAGTATAGTTTCTATACTTTCTTCTTTGGCATCTCTGATAAAACAGCAGGTGTTGACAATGACTATATCCGCCTCCGCCTCCTCATCCGTAAAGACGAAGCCTTCCTCTGCGAGTTCTCCCAGCATCACCTCTGTGTCCACCAGATTTTTATCACAGCCGAGGGATGTAAACAATATCTTCATACCATGTTGCCTGCCCATTCTTTTATCATACAGAAAAGTTGCGGAAAAACCTACGTTCTCCCGCCCCATGTCTTATTGCACGCCTGTCACGCCCCAATTATTTTTCTTCTTCCTCATCGTTCAGGATGTGGATCTTCCCCTGTTCGAGTTCGCTGACCGCAATAGAAAGAGGTTTATCCACGGACAAATTATCCACTAAAGGCTCATCTCCCGCGATGATCTGCCTTGCCCTCTTCGCCGTCGCCATCACAATGGAATACCTGCTGTTGACTACAGGCGCTTCCCCCGGCTCTACCTCGCTGTTCACTACTTTCATCAGATCTGCATAAGATGGATGTAACATTTATTTCTCTCCTTTCCATAACTGCTCCAGGCCATCCCTGATGCCCCGGATAAACTCCTCATTTCCGCCCGGCGAACTGTGGGCGGCTTCAATAAGGCTGTGGAGTTTTCTGACGCTCTCCTCCACACCGTCATTTATCACAATGTAATCGTATCTTCCGATCATGCTGGCTTCTTCCGCCGCCCGGCTCATCCGTTTTCTGATCACATCCTCCGTCTCCGTCCCGCGGTTTTTCAGCCTCCTGTACAACTCCTCCACACTGGGGGGAAGCACGAAGATCAAAACAGAATCGGGAAAGCGCTTCTTTACCTTCAGGGCGCCCTGGATCTCTATCTCAAGCACCACATCCTTCCCCGCCGCCATCTGTTTCTCCACATATTCTCTTGGCGTTCCGTAATAGTTTTCCACATAAGGAGCATATTCAATCAGTCCGCCCTCTCTTATTTTCTGCTCAAACTCCTCTTTTGTCACAAAAAAATATTCCCTGCCGTGCACTTCACCGGGCCTTGGCTTTCTCGTTGTCATGGAGACAGACAGCGCGTATCCCTCATACTCCTCCACAAGCCGTTTCATCATCGTGCCCTTGCCGGAACCCGCAAATCCCGAAACTACAATCAGAAGCCCCTTTCTCTCCATGCACACCCCCATACATCTGAACCGCCTTTTCCGACAGTAACCATCCCCGCCTCTGCATCCCACCGCATCGGCATGGTAAAGCCGTGTCCACGCCATAGCGCGGCAAAGCCGCTTTTGTCTTCGATAAAACGCCGCGGTCAGTCTCCGTCAGAACTGTTGTCTGCCATACCAAACGAAACCCCGGCTCTTCCTGCAAGAGTCTCCGGCATCAGCGCCGACAACACCACACTGCCGTTTTCCATGACAAGCACCGCCTTGGTCTTTCTTCCCTGCGTCGCATCGATCGCCGTACCCGCCTCCTTCGCACCCTGTACCATCCGCTTGATGGGGGCAGAATCCGGGCAGACAATAGCTATGATCTTCTCCGCATTTATCATATTGCCGAATCCGATGTGTATCAATTTATTCAATGTTCTGTATCTGTTCCCTTACCTTTTCGATTTCGTTCTTCAGTTCGATCGCCCGCGCAGAGATCTCCAGGTCATTCGCCTTGGACAGGATCGTATTTGCCTCCCGGTTCATCTCCTGGGCGATAAAGTCTAACTTCCTTCCGATACTCCCGCCCGATGCAAGCGCCTGCTTCGTACTCTCCACATGGCTGCGCAGGCGCACCAGTTCCTCATCCACACAGACTTTATCCGCAAATATTGTCACTTCCATATAGAGGCGGTTCTCATCGATCCGGACATCCTCCAGCAGTTCACGGACTTTCTCCCGCAGTTTCTCCCTGTACTCCTCGATCAGCTTCGGAGAACGCTCCGTGATAAAATCCACATGCTCCAACATCACATCAAGCTTGGAATCAAGGTCCCTCCGCAGGTTCTCTCCCTCCGCGATCCTCGCCTTCACAAAATTCTCAGCCGCCCCCTTCAGGGCGCCCTGCAGATCCTTCCACAGTTCCTCCTCATCAATGTTCTGCTCTTCCATCAAAAACACTTCCGGATATCTGGAAAGAGTGGAAACCCGGACATCATCATCCAGCCCGAACTCCTCCGCCATCTGCCGCAGATACCCCAGATATTCCGCCGCCAACGCCTTATTATACTTTAAGGAGCCGCTGCCCTCACTGTAATCTTCATAGGTGATAAAGATATCCACCTTGCCCCTGCTGATATAATTTTTTAACTCCGTCCTTATGGCATTCTCAAAAAAATTGAGTTTCTTCGGCATCTTGATACTCACATCCAGATACCTGTGGTTGACGGATTTCATCTCCACCGTTATCTTCCGCTCTCTTCCTGTTACCTCACACCTGCCAAAGCCGGTCATGCTCTTGATCATGTTTTTAATCCTTCTTCTTTTGTCCTGTTACCGGGCACTGCTTCCACATACGCAAAAGTCCGCAAACTGCCCCGGAATCCGGAATCATACCGGATCACTTATCCGAGCCCCTTATGCAGGATCACAGCATGCCGCGCCTACACCGCCAGATCCAGATTCGCGCCCCGAAGCCCCATGCCGTGCTGGAACTTCCGCTCCTTCTGGTATGGATTGCTCTCATCGGAATAGCTGATCTTCGTGTGCGTCGTGCCGCCGGACACATACGTCCTGCCGCACTCGGGACAGATAGCGGTCTTGATGCTGACGGAAGCCTGCAGCACCTTCCCGCCATCCTTCTGCGCCTTATTGTAGGCGTTCGATACATGTTCGCCCTCATGGGCACGGACTCTCGCCCCGGCGCTCTCCGGCGAGACATGCTGAGCCGATTTAAAAGAAACGTTCTCATCCGAACCGTCCTGGTACTTCCGCTCCTTGCATGTCTGGCATTCTTCCGGAGAAGATGCCCTGCCCGGCTTTCTAACCGAATCGGAATCTCCGGAGATCTTTTCCGCCTTTTCACTTTCGGAAACACCTGACAGACTTTTCGTATCCGGGCTTCCCATTCCCGGCAACCCGGAAACAATCCCTCTCCGCGCATTTTCCTTTTCGTCGCTCCAGGGCGTAATAACAAGGACCGCCTCCTCCCCGGGGCGCCCCCAAACCTTCTGCCATGCGGCTTCATATGGATTTTGCAGACCTTCGATATTCATACTCTCATACCCGTGAATAGTGCAGACACTCGTCAGCATATATTGCTGCTCGAAATTTCTGATTCATTTGAATTGTAGCACATAATATTGAAATTGTAAAATACCTTATCAAAAATTTGCTATTTTCCATCCGCAGTGTTACTATAGTGAAATACCCTGGAGCGCGGCTGCAGAGACAGCCTGCCTCCTCCGCGCAAAACCTGATATGAGAAAAGGAGAAACACTATGGCTTTCGACGGCGTTACAGTCGCTGCTGTCGTAAAAGAATGCAGAGAACTTCTGACCGGCAGCCGTATTTATAAGATCGCACAACCCGAGGCGGATGAACTGCAGCTCACTTTAAAGACAAAAGCTGGACAGTACCATCTGCTGCTTTCCGCAAACGCCTCCCTGCCCCTGATCTATCTGACCGGCAGGACAAAACAAAGTCCCATGACCGCCCCGAATTTCTGTATGCTGCTCAGAAAACATATCCAGAACGGACGCATTGTGGACATCTCTCAGCCGGGACTTGAGAGGATCATGCAGATCCATATCGAGCATCTGAATGAACTGGGGGATCTGTGCCGGAAAAAACTGATCATAGAAGTGATGGGAAAACACAGCAATATCATTTTCTGCACCGAGGAGGATATGATCATCGACAGCATCAAGCATATTTCCGGCATGGTCAGCTCCGTCAGGGAGGTGCTGCCCGGGAAACCCTATTTCATCCCGCAGCCGGAAAATAAGGAAGATCCGGTCGCTTTTATGGAAAGTCCGCTGTCCGATGAGGACAGGAAAGGCTTTTTCGCCGCACTGATCTTCCAAAAGCCGGCGCCTCTCTACAAGGCGCTCTATACCTCCTTCACCGGATTTTCCCCGATACTCTCCCAGGAACTTTGTTTCCGCAGTTCACTGGATTCGGACCGCTCGGCGCTCAGCTATCTGCAGGAGGGGATTTCTGCATCCGGTAACTCCGCCTTGGGAAACGCCGCTGTCACTGCGCTCTATAATGAATTCACAGCGCTGATGAGACAGATCTTCGACGGGAATTTTTCGCCTGCGATCGTCTATGAGGGAAAGACGCCCGTGGAATTTGCCGCCGTTCCCATGCGGATGTACAGCGCCTCTTCCACAAAAACCTTCTCCTCCATCTCCGCCCTTTTAGAGACTTACTATGCGGAGAGAAACGCGCTCTCCCGTATCCGGCAGAGATCCGCCGACCTGCGAAAGATCGTCCAGACCATTCTGGAGCGCACTGTCAAAAAGTACGACCTGCAGCTTCAGCAGATCAAAGATACGGAAAAGAGGGAAAAATACAGGCTCTACGGGGAACTTCTGCACACCTACGGCTACGGTGCAAAGCCCGGAGAAAAGTCCCTCGAAGCCCTCAACTATTACACCAACGAAACCATAAAGATCCCCCTGGATCCCACCCTCACAGCTTCGGAAAACGCGAAAAAATATTTTGGCAGATACGGAAAAATGAAGCGGACCTACGAGACGCTCTCAGAACTCACCGTGGAAGTGAAGGAAGAAATAGACCACCTTGAATCAATAGCTGCCTCATTAGATATCGCGGAGCAGGAATCCGACCTTGTGGAGATCAAAGAGGAACTGATCACGGCAGGCTATATCCGCAGAAAAGGCGGCGCAAAAAGAGAAAAGATAACAAGCAGGCCCTTCCATTACATCAGCAGTGACGGGTTTCATATGTATGTCGGAAAGAACAATTTTCAAAATGACGAACTGACCTTTAAGTTCGCTGCCGGAAACGATTGGTGGTTTCACGCCAAAAAACAGCCCGGTTCCCATGTGATCGTGCGCACAAACGGCGGGGAAATACCGGATTCCACCTTTGAGGAAGCCGCAAGGCTCGCCGCCTGGTATTCCAGGGGGCGCGGACAGGCGAAAGTGGAGATCGATTATATCGAGAAAAAGCATGTAAAAAAACCGAATGGCGCAAAGCCGGGGTTCGTGGTCTACTATACAAATTATTCGATGGTGATCGATTCGGATATATCGGGGATCGAGCTGGTTTCCTCCTGAATCATTTCCTCTGTTTTCTGCGGTTCCTTTCCATCGAGAAGATCTTTCAAAGAAATTCCATACTCTCCGGAATACTTTTAAAGATCTTTTCGATCCGCCCGCTTATCAGCATCTTTATATTCTATTTCAGCAGCCTCATCTTCCGCCCCATCTTCACAAGCAAATGCCCTTTCGGCATACTCCGAAGCTCCTCCTCCGTCACCGCGCGGATCATGATGATCAGCACAAAATATACGAGCATCGCCACAGTCACTGAGACGCCCAGCGCCAGCAGATTGATTGGGACAAGATAGTATATTCCGTGGTATACCCCGTAAGCTGACACCCCCATAAACACGGAGGCAAAGAGCGGACGCAGGAAAGTCCTGTCCTTCTCCTGCTTGTATTTCAAATATTTTTTCAGGGAAAATCCGTTTAAGATGCTGACGATCACCGAGTAGAGCACCGTCGCCGCCACGTAATAATACATGCGGTATTCCTGATCCAGATAGAGCAGCATCACAGCCATAACTCCGGCGTGGAGCACAAGGGCGATTGCCGCGTGGATGATCGGCGTCACCATCTTCCCGATGGACTGCAGCACCGCCTGCGTCAGGGTGGAGAGCCCGTAAAACACAATGCTGGCGGAGGTCACGGCGAGCAGCCTGGAGGAGACGTCGAGGGACTCCGGCTGGTTGAAGATCACCTGCATGATGGGCTTTGCCAGCACGCCGATGCCCACCGCCGCCGGGATCGAGACCAACATCGTCACTTTCACCGACTTTGCCACCTTCGCCCGGACACCCTTTTTGTTGCGCTTTGTAAAGTCGCTGGAGATACCGGGGATCAACGCTGTAGCCATGGCGGATGCGAGGGCGATCGGGATATTGGATATCTTTGTCCCCTTGGCGATGGCGCTAAGGTCCGTTGCCACCACGGATTCCTGTAAGCCTTTCACCGTCATCATCAGCTTCTGATAGATCGTCTTGTCCAGAAAATTGTTCACATTGTAAATGCCCGTGCTCAGGATAAAGGGCGTCACCACAAGCAGGATCATCCGGAAAATCTCTCCGTAGGAATCCTCCGTCCTATGGTAGTCCCGCGCCATCTGCCCCATGATCATCTTCCGGTTCAGCGCGTACATCCACAGCATAAACAAAAGCCCGATCAGAACCCCCGCGCCGGTGCCGATGGTTCCCCCCGCCGCGCCGAAGGAAGCCTTTGTGCTCATGTCCTTATCCGCCACCGCCTCCACCATCAGATACGCCATGCCGATGCTGACGCCGGCATTGGCAAGCTGCTCTAAGATCTGGGAGACGGATGTCTGCGCCATGGACTTGTACGCCTGAAAGTAGCCCCGGAAAACGCCCAGAATGCCGCTCAAAAAGATGGTCGGCGCCAGCACCTTTAAGGGCAGCACTGCGCTCTCCATCTCCACAAGAAGCCCGGCTCCGAAAAACACAAATAAGCTGGCAATACCACCGACTACCAGCACATAAATAAACGCACAGCGGAAGATCCTGTGTGCATTCCGATATTCTTTTAACGCCAGCTTTTGTGCAATAACCTTGGACACCGCCGAGGGGATGCTGTAGGAGGATATCAGCAGGATGATACTGTACGCCGCGTAGGCGCTGTCGTAATATCCGAATCCCTCGTCCCCGATGATGGCGACCATCGGTTTATTATACAAAAGACCAATGATGCGGACGACGATCCCCGCCGCCGCCAGAATCCCCGCCTGCATCACAAAATTGTCTTTCTTTTTTGCCATGTTATGCCTCTCTTACGCACAGAACACGCTGTACATGGTACATCCTATTCTGTGCATATCGAGTTTATGCCATACCTGTATCTGATTTAATACCCGATCAGCCAGTCGTACATCTCCTGATATTTCATGGCGGAAACCTGCCAGGAGAAATCCGCCGCCATGGCGCGGTCCACCATCTTGTTCCACTCGCGCTTCTTATCGTAGTAGATCCGCTCCGCGTAGCGCACCGTAGCCATCATCTCGTGGGCATTGTAGTTGACAAAGCTGAATCCGGTCCCCTTGCTCTCGTACTCATTGTAGGGCTCCACCGTATCTTTTAAGCCGCCCGTCTCCCTGACGATGGGGAGCGTGCCGTAACGCAGGCTCATAAGCTGGGAGAGTCCGCAGGGCTCAAACAGGGACGGCATCAGGAACGCGTCGCAGGCGCCGTAGATCTTATGGGAGAGCGCATCGGAATAATAGATATTCGCCGACACTTTGTTGCTGTACTTCCAGTCGAAGTGGCGGAACATATTCTCGTACCGCTCCTCGCCGGTTCCCAGCACAACGATCTGGATCGCGTCCTGACAGAGTTCATCCATCACATAGGCGATCAGGTCGAAGCCCTTCTGGTCCGTGAGCCTCGACACGATACCGATCATCATGATCTTATCGTTCACTTCCAGCCCAAGTTCCTTTTGCAGGGCGCGTTTGTTCTTCACTTTCTCCTTCCGGTAATTCTGCGCGTTGTACGGGAATTCCAGATGTTTATCGGTCTCCGGATTAAAGTCGTCGTAGTCGATGCCGTTGACGATACCCCGCAGGTCGCCGGATCTCGCCCGCATCAGGCCGTCCAGATTTTCACCGTAAAACTCGGTCTTGATCTCCTGGGCGTATGTATCGCTCACCGTGGTGATGGCGTCCGCGAACACAAGGCCGCCCTTCAAGAGGTTGGCGTCTTTATACGCCTCCAGTTTATCCGGCGTAAAGTAATAGTCCGGCAGTCCCGTGATATCCTTCACATCTTTCACATTCCACTTGCCCTGGAATTTCAGGTTGTGGATCGTCATGACGGTTTTGATGCCCCGGAAGAACTCGTTCCCCTGGAAGCGTTCATGCAGGTAGACAGGCACAAGCCCGGTCTGCCAGTCGTGGCAGTGGATCAGGTCCGGCCGAAAGCCGATCACAGGCAGGGCGGAGAGACATGCCTTGCTGAAATATGCGTATTTCTCGATCTCAAACAGCGCGTTGTCCGTGTAGGGCTTCACGCCTGTGAAATATCCCTCATTGTCGATAAAGTAATACTTCACGCCGTCCACTTCGGATTCCAGAATGCCCACATACTCGTCTTTCCAGTGGAAATCCATATAAAAGTGCGCTTTATAACTCAGTTTCTCTTTCATCTTATCTGACATACAGGAATATTTCGGAATCATAACCCGCACATCATAATACTCTTTGTCGATACATTTCGGCAGAGAGCCCACTACATCGGCAAGTCCTCCTGTCTTGATAAATGGAACACCTTCCGACGCAATAAAAAGAATGTTTTTCATGATAAACCTCCGTTTGCCTTCCCCGTCTTTCTTATCAGGTAAAATCTGTACTATGACTGTATTATACATCAAGGTTTGGGCTAAAGGAAGTACCTATTTTGAAAAGTTATCTGTTACAGTTATATTCCTGCCTCCCGATATTTCAGCCGCAGTTTATCCGTGATCAGGGCGATGAATTCGGAGTTGGTGGGTTTGCCCTTGCCGGTGTTGATCGTGTAGCCGAAGAGGGCGTCCAGCGTTTCCATCCGCCCCCTGCTCCACGCCACTTCGATGGCATGGCGGATGGCGCGCTCCACTCTGCTCGGTGTTGTCTGATACTTGCTCGCGATGGACGGGTAGAGGAGCTTGGTGATGGAATTCAACATCTCCATATCCTGCACCGACATCATGATCGCTTCCCGCAGATACTGATAGCCTTTGATATGGGCGGGGACGCCTATCTCGTGGATCATGTCCGTCACATCCGTCTCAAGGTCGTAGGACGGCGCAGCCTCCGGCAGCACTGCGGCGGAGATTGCTCCGGCTGGCAGGGATGCCGCTTTTAAGGCGCTCTCCCCGCTCCATTTCACCTCCACCTCCTTCTCTCCCGCCGCTCCGCTTTTGTCAGAAGAAGAAACCGTTATCATAATCTGAAATTCTTTATCCTGCTTCATCAGTTCATCAATGATCTTATGCATTTTTTCCGAGTCTCCGCTGACCGGTACATGAAGCTGTTCCATATAAAATTCCCCTTTTACAACAATTTTTCCTATTATATAATTTTTTATATAATATTTTCACACCATTCAGTATATTTCTTCCTCCTGTTCCCTTCAAGTCTGATCCATCGCCGGATTCTCCTTAATCTGCGGTTATCTCTCCCTTTTCAGGAAAATATGCGGTGATTCGATCTTAAAACAGGCGGTTTTCATCAGAAATACTTTATATTATAATGTAATATAGCATTGAGCGGCTTATGCCGTAAAACTTATGTGAGACACCAGGAATCTTTTCTTTACAGCGTATCGCCGGATACGGTATGACAAGATAAATTTATACAGGGGGCAGCCATGAAAAACATACGAAGTATTGCCTTTCACACCGGGAGCCGCGAAGAATTGCTTCCCGATTTTAATAAAGACTTTCCCTATATCGCCTCGCGGGCGCAGATCGATCACTATGCCGGACGCTTCGTGCCCTGGCACTGGCACAGAGCGGTGGAACTCTTCTATATGGAAAGCGGAACGCTCACCTATCACACGCCCGGCGGAAAGATAAGTTTCCCGGCTGGGAGCGGCGGCTTTGTCAACTCCAATATTCTCCATATGACTAAATCCCTGTCACAGGCGGAAAATACCATCGCGCTCGTCCATCTCTTCGACACATCCCTGATCGCAGGAGAACAGGGGTGCAGGATCGAGCGGAAATATATCACGCCCCTTGCGGCGGCTTCGCAGATCGAGATCATTCCGCTTTTTCCGGAAGATCCGGAGGCGAAACACATTCTCGACCTGATCCTCTCAGCCTTTTATATTCCCGGCGATACCTTCGGCTGTGAGATCAGGCTGCGCCAGGCTCTGTCGGAAATATGGCTCGCGCTCCTTGAGCGCTCCCACTCTGTCCGGTTACAGAACAGCATATCCGGCAGACACAACGATAAGATCAAGCAGATGATGGTCTATATCCACGAACATTACCCCGAAAAAATCTCTGTCTCACAGCTCGCGGAAGCGGCGTATTTAAGCGAGCGGGAATGTTTTCGGGTATTTCATGACTGCCTGCACACAACGCCCGTAGATTATATGAAAAGCTACCGCCTGCAGGCTGCCTGCCGGATGTTAGCCGACGGCAGGGAACCGATCACTGCCATCGGACACGCCTGCGGCATTGGCAGCAGCAGTTATTTCGGAAAGGTCTTTCGGGAATACGCCGGCTGCTCTCCCTCCGAGTACCGGCAAAAATGGCAGGATTGTGATAATACCCGGCAGTAAAGCCATATCGGGCAGATGGGGATGGCGTTGTACAATGAATATGGCACCCCGCTTCCACTTTTTTATTTTGTAAAGCGGGAAACAATTGTACAAACCGAACAAGGAGGGTTATACTATGTTAAGACAACTGCAAAAACTTGGCAAAGCAATGCAACTGCCCGTTGCCGCGCTCCCCATCTGCGGTATTTTAATGGGGATCGGTTATGCGCTGGCTCCCGGCGTTATGGGGGTTCCGGATGCGCCCACCAGCGGGGCAGCTTACATGATCGGCTTTTTTCTGATCAAGGCAGGCGGCGCCATCATCGACAATATGGCAATCTTATTCGCCATCGGCATCGGCGTCGGATTGTCCCGGGATAACGACGGCACCGGCGGGGTGGCAGGGCTTGTATCCTGGCTGTTGATGACAAATCTTTTGAATCCCGCCGTGGTATCCAGCATCGTCCCCGCCATGTGTGCGGCAGGCTCCACCAACGAAGTGGCTTTCGGCAAGATCGCCAACCCATTTATCGGTATTCTTGCCGGCGTGATCGGCGCCGTATGCTACAACAAATTTAAGAGCACCAAACTGCCCGACTCCCTCTCTTTCTTCTCCGGGAAACGCAGCGTCGCCATTTTTACAGGTATGATATCTATTCTGGTTTCCGTGGTCCTGCTCTTTGTCTGGCCTGTTATCTTCGGCGCGCTGGTGGCTCTCGGCAACGGCATTTTAAAGCTGGATATCGTAGGGGTAGGTATCTATACTTTCTTTAACCGTCTGCTGATCCCTTTTGGACTGCACCACGCGTTAAACAATGTATTCTGGTTTGATACCATCGGCATCGGCGATCTGACTGCATACTGGGCCGGGCTCACCGAAGGCGGCGTCATGGCAAACGGAAACGCGGTCAACTGGTCCGTCGGTATGTATATGGCAGGTTTCTTCCCCTGCATGATGTTCGGCGTGCTCGGCGGCGCTCTTGCCATTGTCAAAAACGCAAAGTCAGACAAGCGGAAGATCACTCTGGGAATCATGCTCTCCGCCGCTCTCTCAGCTTTCATGTGCGGTGTCACGGAGCCATTTGAATTTGCCTTTATGTTCCTGGCATTCCCGCTCTACATTGTCTATTCGCTGCTTTACGGTATATTTGCTTCCATCACCGTGGCTCTGGGCTTCCGTGCCGGTTTCTGTTTCTCCGCCGGCGCTACCGATCTGGTATTTTCCGCATTCCTGCCCGCTGCCAGCAAGACATGGCTGATCATCCCGCTCGGGATCGCTGCCTTTGTCATCTTCTATCTGGTATTTGATTTTGCGATCAGAAAATGGGATTTAAAGACTCCCGGCCGTGAAGACGATGAACAGGAAAGTGAGACAAAGATCGAACTTGCGAACAATGACTTTACAGCCATGGCAAAAATCATTCTGGAAGGGCTCGGCGGAAAGGACAACCTTGAAAGCCTGGACTATTGTATCACCCGTGTCCGCACCGAAATCAAAGATCCTCTGCTGGTAAATGAAAACAAGATCAAATCATCCGGCGCCGCAGGCATCTTCCGTCCGAACAAGACCATTGTCCAGGTGGTCATAGGACCAAAAGTGCAGTTTGTCTATGACGAAATCAAAAAAATGATGTAAACAGGAGCACAGCAAAATGGATGAAATCAAAATCATATTCTTCGACATCGATGGGACGTTGATTGACATGAACCGAAAAAAAATCTCTGAAAAAACTCTGGAGGCATTAAGACGGCTGAAAGAACGAAACATACTTCTGTGCCTTGCCACCGGAAGGGGCCCCATGGGGCTGCCGCATTTTGAGGGTGTGGAGTTTGATGCCTTCCTCACCTTCAACGGCTCCTATTGCTTTGATAAAGAGCAGACAATTTTCAGCAATCCGATCCCGTCAGAGGATGTGGAAACTATTGTACAGAATGCCGCTTCCATTCACAGGCCCGTCTCCATTGCCACCAGGGACCGGATGATCGCCAACGGAAAGGACGAGGATCTTGTGGAGTACTACTCTTTTGCAGGGCTTGAGGTCATCGTGTCGGAAGATTTTGATAAAACCATAAAAGAAGAGGAAATCTATCAGGTCATGCTGGGATGCCGGAAAGAAGACCATCCGCATTTGATGCGGAATGTACAAAAAGCCCGGATCACGGCATGGTGGGACCGCGCAGTGGATGTGATCCCCTCAGACGGCGGAAAGGGCGAAGGGATCAGGCAGATCTTATCCTATTACCATCTCGATCGGTCCGAGGCGCTCGCCTTTGGCGACGGCGATAACGACATTGAGATGCTTTGCGCGGTCGGATGCGGCGTTGCGATGGAAAACGCGTCTACAGGGCTGAGAGCTGCGGCGGATGAGATATGCGGACATGTGGCAAAGGACGGTATCTATCATTACCTGACTGCCCGCGGGCTGTTGTAAGCTGCCAGAACACTCATTGCAAAATGGCAGGATATTGATAGATAAGGGCAGAAATAGTGTATTTATCTCAGATGAACCGCGTTATAATGGCAGTAACATAATAAAGAATATCTCAAACAAAAAGGAGGTTCATCATGATAAAAGTCAATATTCTGAGCATGAAAAATTTTCTGAGCGCTGTCAATGCCTGCCTGGGCAATGTGTATATGCTCGATCCGTGCGGCTCAAAAGTGAACATCAACAGAGAAGAAGCGATACAGCGCAGCTTATGGGAGCAATTCCGCAAAAACAAAAATTATCTGCGGCTCTCACTGGTTATCCCCGATCCAAAAGATTACATGAACCTTGTCTCATCTTATGTGGGAAATTGCTGATATACTATATATACCTGGTATGATCAGATATTTCATAACAGCGCGACGGCGGATATCATCCTGCCGCCGCGCTCCCTCTTCGTTTCGGGAAATATAAAAGCGACAGAATGGGTAATATACCGGTCGGATACCAGATATACTAAGTATACTATAACAGAAAGGAAATAATTTAACTATGAAATTAACGATAAAAACCGCTGAGAACGCTCTCCTGGAAGCATCCAGATCCAATCCCGGCGCATGGGTTGCTCATTCCAGGTATGTCGCCGAAGCCTGCCGGAATATCGCTGAGCGCTGCCAGGATCTGTCCGTCGATCAGGCTTACATTTACGGGCTTCTCCACGATATCGGGCGCCATGCCGGCGTAAGTTCCGAAAAGCATCTGACAGACGGCTATCACTACTGTATGGCGCGCGGCTGGAAGAAGGCGGCGCAGATCTGCATCTCCCACGCTTTTATGATACAGGATATCGGCACTTCTATCGGTAAGTTTGACATGAGCGATGAGGATTATCGGTTTCTGAAAGATTTTGTCGCCGAAGCTGTCTACGACGACTATGACAGGCTGGTTCAGTTGTGCGACTCCCTCGCCCTGCCGTCCGGGTTCTGTCTTTTGGAAAAGCGGTTCGTGGATGTGACGATACGCTACGGCGTCCACCCGGCGACAGTAGACAGGTGGAAAAAGGTTTTAGAGATCAAAACGTTGTTTGAGGAAAAGATCGGCTGTTCGATCTATGCGCTGCTCCCGGGGGTTGTGGCGAACAGTTTCTGAAATCAGGTGAGGAAACCATGATAAAAAATATCATATTTGACTTTGGCAATGTAGTTATTAGATGGGATACAGACGCCCTTTTAAAAAAGTACAGTCTGGATGATGCCACATTAAAATGTCTGAAAGAGGTAATCTTTGAATCAGAAGAATGGCTTCAGATGGACAGCGGACTGTTAAACGCAAAACAGGCGGAAAGGATATTTCAAAGCAAAGTCCCGTATCCTCTGAAAGATCAGGTGAGCGAAATCATGTGCACATGGTTTGAAAAAGTAGAGTTTCATAAAGACACCTGCGATTTGATCCGAAAATGGAAAAAACATGGATATAAAATATACTGCCTGTCCAATACGAACATCCAATTCTACGAATACATTAAAAAATCAGATATCGGCATATATTTTGACGGTTTTGTGATATCGGCGGCAGAGAAGCTCATGAAGCCCGACAAAGAAATATTTGAAAGATTATTTGAAAAATTTTCGCTGAATGCCAGCGAATGCTTTTTTATTGACGATACAAAAGAGAACGTAATCGCCGGCAGAGAATGCGGTATGAGCGGATTTGTCTTTGATATTGCCAGGTTACAGGAATTGGAGAGAGAGCTCCGTTGTCTTTCGTAACGATTTGGGGCAGCCTTCATAACCCCCGATTTTTCACTCGCTTATCCCCATTATGGAAAAAGTCCTCCACCTTGCGGCGAAGGACTATACTTTCAACCCGGGATTTATCTATTCAATAAACTGTTTTTTAGAAGCGATTCATAAAACTCACTCTCTTCCTCCGACATCCTGTAATAAAATGTCAGAAATTCCTCCGGCAGGAAAAAAATATTGATGCTCTCATCCGCCACTACGATCCTGACGATATCCGTATTTTCATACAATGTCATCGTCAGGAACTTCACCGGCTCCTTATCGCCGAATTTTGCCACAGGGTGTTTATAGATAACGATATCGTATGTCTTTCTCGCATCCTTCAGCAGCTCTTTGGGTTCTTCTGTCCCCATCCCATAGTCCTCAGGCGCCGACTCCCATTCGATATAAGCATCCTCCGAATCGCTGTCATCTCCGGATACCTGGGATACCTGAAACACCTGATTAAACCGGTACAACGTCTCTTCATCCTCTATGGCTCTTATCAGGGTATCGCTGTCAGCCTCGTAAATTTCCAGCTTTGCCAGATTACCCAGTTCCTCCCGCGTATATCCGCCCCCGTCCGATATGCTGCATCCTGTCAGCGCAGAGATTGTCAGCGCGATCACCGCCAAAGCACTAAATATATTTTTTATATTGTACATTATTTTCCCTCCCGATTTTCCAAAAGCAGCTTACACACCGTGACAAGGAGCGCGCAAAACAAGATGATCACCGGCGCCATGGAGCTCCAGATATGGGACACAAATCCAATCAAAACTGCCAACAGTGTCACGGGAACTGCCCAGTAAATCCACCGGAACCTGCCGTCTCCGCTTTTTGGTATGCCCTCCGCATTTTTTACCACTGTGCTCTCCGCCATGGCGGACATCGCCGACCACATCACAAACGAAAGCCCTGCCGTGTCTGTGATCCACTCAAGGATTCCCGGTTCTATCCCGAAGATCCTGATCACCGTACCATGCACCAGAAAAGAAGTGATCTCCGAACCTACGACCAAAAGCACCACGCCCGCGATCATCATCAGGGCATATTTTTTCCGCTCCCGCTCACGCCTTGTCTTGAATGCCTCATAAATCCTGTCGTCAAAGATCAGTTTCTCCTTTTTGATCTCCCGATACTTTCCATTCTGGAAGCACTGCCAGATCAGCAGAGCAACACCTGAGAGCGTGACGATCCAATAAAGCCCTTCCATCACACTCCGGGCGTTCCCTCTTGCCAGCTCATCGAAGATATTTGCCAGCATCAGAAGGCTGATACCGCCGATGATCCGCTTTCTGTTCTGCCTTCGGTAGGATAAATAGCCCTCCAGCATCTCCCCGCTGACATAGTAGCCGCTCTCTGCGCCGGCTGCCTCCCTGCCGTCCTCTTTCAATAAGTAATCCAGGGATACGCCAAACAGATTGCTGATCTGTATCAGCTTGCCCACCTCGGGGATGCCTTTGTCGTTCGCCCATTTCCCCACTGCCTGCCTCGATACATCGAGCTGCTCCGCCAGTTCCTCCTGGGTCATATTTTTTTCTTTTAACAGTATTTTCAGTTTCTGTCCTAATGTCATCTTATACCTCTTTCCCGGACGATCCCGCAATCCTTACAGAATTGAGAGCTGTCCGCATTGTTTTATAGCAACTGACCGGTCTGTTGTCTATGCTCCCATTCTACTGATAAATTGCTCCGCTGACTACCAATCTGACGTTTCCTTCTGTCAACTTTTGCGTGACAATGCGGGATTTTACGGACTTTTTTTGAAAATATACCGATTTTTTGTCTCATCTGCTCTCCATCTGCGGACAGCCATTTAGAATACGGAATTCTTTCACAAATACTGTCCGTAGATTAGAATACCATCTGGACCAGCAGCATATAGCAGACTGTCCCGCCCGCGATGGATAAAAGCATCTGCCGCTTCCACAGGTGCAGCGCTATGACCACGCCGATCGAAATAAACTCCGGAAGGCCATGGTTTCCGCCCGTAATCTCCACACCTTTCAGACAGTAAATGACCAGCATGCCGAAAATCGCAGAGGGCAGCGCTTTTCCGAGATACCTGATATACTCCGGCGTCGGCTTTTTGGAGGAAAAAATGAGAAACGGCAGAAACCGTGTCAACATCGTCCCAAAAACGCAGATGCCAATCGTTATGATCTGTTGTTCTATTGTCATATCAATCCTTCCTCTCTGTCTCTTCTCTTCCTGTCAGGCCAGTCTTCCTCCCTGTTCATCCTCTCTCTGTCTGTCCTTTTCCCGCCGGCTCTGTTTGCTCTCTGCCTGACTTCTCCCTGTCAGGTCAGCCCGCCCGCTCTCTCGATCCGCTTTCTCATAAAGGTCAGCCCAACAACTATACATACCATCGACGGCACCAGAAAGGAATCCGCCCCGAACAACATGAGACAGACAAACGATGCCGCCAGCCCGATATACGCCGTATCATGCCTCTTCTCCTTCATCCACTGTTCCAGAAAAATCACCACAAACATCGCCGTCATCACAAAATCCAGCCCTTCCGTATTGAAGGTGAGGAAAGAGCCCACAATTCCGCCCAGAGTCGCCCCGGAAAACCAGTAGAAATGATTGAGCAGCGTCACAAAAAACATAAACCATCCTCTATCCACATCCTCCGGGATCTTTGCGGCATAGTTGATGGAAAAGGTCTCGTCGCACATCCCGAAGATCAGATAAAACCTTTTTAGCCCCATCCCCTTAAAGCGCTCCAGCATGGCGATCCCGTAAAACAGATGCCTCGCCTGCACCATCAAAACCATGATGAACGTCTGCATGGGCGCAAACTTTGAGAGCAGCATGGACACCGCCAGAAATTCCAGGGAGCCGCCGAAAACCGTCAGGCTCATGACCATCGGATAGACAAAGGAAAATCCCGACACATTCATATAGATCCCGTAAGTCAGCCCCAGAAACCAAAATCCCGCAAAGATGGGGATAGTATAGGGAAACGCTGTCTTAAACGCCTTCCACTTCCTGTTTTCTTTTTTCATCCGTATTCCTCTCCTTCCCTCCGTCAGACATCCCGAACAGGCTGATTCCCTGGCTGTTCCGGTTCCGCTCCTTCTCTTTTATCGCTCTGTGCAGCGCATTCAACACTCTCTTTTTATCTGCGCTCCATTTCGGCGCGATCAGCGTCTTTTTATCCCCGTCCCCGGTCATGCGGTGGATGACCATCCGCTCCGGCAGAAGCGCAATGCAGTCCGCCACCAGGTCCGCATATTCCTCCATCTCCATCACCCTGCACCTGCCCTCCCGGTACTCTTTTTCCAGATCCGTTCCCTCCAGCACATGCAGGAGCTGTAATTTTATCCCATCCGCACCGCTTTTCCCGACATAGGAGGCTGTCTCTTTCATCTCCTCCTCACTCTCCCCGGGAAGCCCCAGGATCACATGGACGATCACCTGCACGCCGATCTCCTTCAGTTTTTTTACCGCCTCGTCGTACACAGACAGCGGGTATCCCCGTCTGATGTACGCCGCTGTCCTCGCATGGATCGTCTGTAAGCCGAGTTCCACCCAGACAGGCTTGATCCGGTTCATCTCCTCGAGCAGTGACAGAACTTCCTTCGGAAGGCAGTCCGGCCTTGTGGCGATGGACAGTGCCGCGATATCCGGGCATTCTATCGCCTCCTCATAAAGCTGCCTCAGTCTCTCCACCGGGGCGTAAGTATTCGTAAACGCCTGAAAATAAGCGATATATTTCCCGCTTTTTACCTTGTCCTTCAACAGTTCTTTTCCCTTTTCGATCTGGATACTGACAGAATCTCCCCTGCTCCCCGCAAACTCCCCGGAGCCGGCGCCCGAGCAGAAAATACATCCTTTTGTGCCCAATGTGCCGTCCCTGTTCGGGCAGGTGAAGCCGCCGTCCAGCGCGATCTTATATACTTTTTCTCCGAAGGTGTCGTGCAGATAATCGTTCAGTGAATAAAATTTCATTCTTCCATTTGCCTTTTTCTTTCCGCCTTTTTCTTTTCATTTCCGTCGATCTCTATCTTATATGATTTTCAAAGGTTCTGCTACATATTCCCGTTTTTTGCTTCCTGTCATTTCAATCGCCTACGGGGTAAAATTTTAACACAAATTTGTCGGAAAAGCAAAGTCATCCTTCGCCAAAAATGTTAAAAGTTCTTGACATTTCTAATCTTGCGTATATAATCAAAAATGTAAAGAGATTTTAACATTTTAAAAGAATTCTAACATCACAGCGGAGGTATAAACTCATGAAAAAAATGGACGAAATGGACAGAAATATTCAACTGCGCTCCGAAGAATGGGGCTACAGATCAGCCTCACTGGCTTTGGCAGCATGGACGCTTTTTAATTGCTGGCAGACTCTTGTAGAGGGAGAGGCATATCATCCTCTGCCGGGGCTTATTTTATGTTTTGCCGCGTGTGTTCAGGGTTTTTCCCAGTTGGCGATAAAACAGAAAATGATCTCCGGCGATGAAGAATACAGAGAACCGAATAAACTCTTATGGACGGTCCTTGCGGCTGTTATCATTGCCGCCTTGATAGCATCCGTGGGTACCTACTTCATGATGAAAGCGCAGACTGCATGAAAAATATCATAAAACAACTCAGAAAAGAAGCGGGACTCCGGCAGGAGGATATGGCAAAAAAATTAGGAGTGAGCAGGCAGACGATAATAGCGATCGAGAACGACAAATACAACCCGACTCTTGAACTTGCCATGAAAATTGCCAAATTGCTGAACCGGCATGTGGAAGATATCTTCTTTTTAGAAGATTAAGTTTGTTTATCCCTGCAAATATCTGGCAATCCCGCACAAAATATCGTATAATACCATCAACGACAGAAAACAGATCCATCCAGCAAAAGATCGATAAATAACACCTATCAAAAAGGAGCAGGCAGCCTTGAAAGCTATGAAAAAATTACCCATAGGCATTGAACATTTTGAAGAAATGCGCAGAGGAGATTTTTATTATGTCGATAAGACAGACATGATAAAAGAACTCCTTGAGGATATGGCAAAAGTGAATCTTTTCACTCGCCCCAGAAGGTTCGGAAAGTCGTTGAACATGAGTATGCTCCAGTATTTTTTTGAATACGGATGCGACAGCCGGCTGTTTGAAGGACTTTGCATAGCAGCAGAAACAGAACTTTGTCGGGAATATATGGGAAAATTTCCGGTAGTCTCCATCACGCTAAAAGGTACAGGCTCTCTGGAATTTCAGACCGCGCGGGGAATTCTCTGTTCCATCATCGGCAATGAAGCGATGCGGTTCGCCTTTCTGGAAAACAGCCCCAGACTTTCCGACCGGGAAAAAGAACAGTACAGACAACTGGTAAATGTGGATACAAGCGGCAGGCAGGCATTTATCATGCCAAATGAGGTCCTCGAAGACAGTCTTCGGATGCTGTGTAAACTTCTATGGAAACATTATGATCAAAAAGTGATCCTTCTGATCGACGAATACGATGTGCCTTTGGATAAAGCACAGCAGTACGGATATTATGACGAGATGAGCTCTCTGCTGCGGGGAATTCTGGGGCAGGCGTTAAAGACGAATGCCAGTCTCCAGTTTGCCGTGCTGACAGGCTGTCTGAGAGTCGCAAAGGAAAGTATTTTCACAGGCCTCAACAACCTCCGGGTACTGACGATAACGAACAAACAATTTGATAGATACTTTGGATTTTCGGACGGGGAAGTCAGAGAATTGCTACAGTATTACGGATCGGAGGACCGATTTGAACTGGCAAGGGAATGGTATGACGGCTATCGGTTTGGCGATGTGGATATCTATTGTCCCTGGGATGTCATCAATTATGCCGCTTTACTTCTCTCCGACCCTTCTGCCAAACCGGAAGCTTTCTGGGTCAACACAAGCGGAAATGATATCATCCGAACATTCCTTAAGATGGCAAAGGGAAATGTCCAGAGAGAGATCGAGGAACTGGTGAACGGCAGGGAGGTTATCAAAAAAATCAATCAGGAATTGACTTACCGCGATCTTTATAAAAACATAGACAATCTTTGGAGCGTTCTGTTTACCACCGGTTATCTGACCAGTCGCGGGGAAACGGAAAACGGGGCATATTATCTGGCAATCCCCAATCTTGAGATTCGCAAGATCTTTATCGAACAGATCATGGAGTGGATTCAGTCGGAAGCCAGAAAAGATACGACCGGACTATCCGTTCCAATGCGGAGACGGGGAACGGATACAGCGATATTATGATAGAGATCAGAGACGAGCGGATCGGAATTGTGATCGAAATAAAATATGCAGGGGAACAGAGCATGGAGGCTGCCTGCCTGGAAGCACTTGCTCAGATAGAAGACAGATGTTATGAATCAAAACTTCTGCAGGATGGCATGAAAACCATTTATAAATATGGCATCGCCTGCCGGAAGAAAGAGTGCATGGTGCGGGCTGCCGGGTAAGGACTCCCTGCCATCCTTTCAGCATCGGCATTAAAAGTAAAACTGCTGTAAAATATCACGATCCAGTAACACATTTTACAGCAGTCATTTATCACGTGACGATCAAAATTCCCTGATCCGTGTTTAAGATTAATGCTCAATAATTAATGCCGTTAATCGCCAGCACCCCGTCCACAACTCCGAAATTGATATTTGATGATCCGCCGTCCGAGATGGAGAATCCTGCCATGGAAGGCTCAAAATGTTCAATATCGGCAGCTTCCACGGACTTCATCAGCTTCTCCGTAAACACTGTTTCCGCCCCAAGGTTCAAAAAGTCTTCCCTTGTCTCGACCACATCGACATCCGGCAGTCCTACATAAACAGGAAAAGCAGTGAGTTCCGCCAAAGCCTCCAGATCCTTCTTTGCCGTTATCTCTTTCACCTTCGCGGCAAATTCCTTTGCCGCCTCGCTGTCAACCGCAAAATTGTCCTCATAGCCCTCCGATATCTCCCCTGCTTTATCAACAGGTCCGATATCCTCGTTTTCTACAGATCCGATATCCTCATCTTCCACAGATTCCGCCACCGGCTGCTCCGAAAAATCCTGCTCATTTTCCTCCGATATCTCAGCGTCGGGCTCCTGCCGTATCTCCTCTTTGCCTTCACCGCACCCTGTCAGTATCATTCCCGCGAGGGCAAAACTCAATACCAAAACTGCCGCATTTTTCAATATCTTTCTCATCTTACTTTCCTCCTGTTATTTCAAATTCAATTTCTCCCGATGCACCGGGCGCAATTTCATATTTCTCAAAGACGATAACCGGATGATTATCTTTGTTGATGTAGAACTTCACATCCTCTGAAATCCCTGTAAAGCCGCCCTCTTCCGCCGTGAAAAATACCTCTCCCGCGTCTTGTCTTTCCGCCATCTGCTCTCGGATACCCGTGTTTGCCAGTTCGATATAATCACTGCCCAGCATATCCTCCAATGTTACCATTTTCCCTGTGCCTAAAGCGAGATTATAATATCTTGACACACTGTAGGCGCTCGTCCAGTTCTCCGTTCCCCTCACGATAAACGAAAGATACTCGTCGCTCTGCTGCTTTATCTCATAACCCACCGTGATCTTGATGTTGTGTTCCGCCCATTCCTCTTCTGTCCCGCCTGTCTCCAGAAAAGCGGTTCTGTATTCTTCCGCGCGCAATAACGCCTCATCCGCATACTGATTGCAGCAATCGAGAATCTCCTGGTTGATCTCATCCACCGATATCCCGGTATCCTCCGCTATCATTTCGATCGTCGGGATCTCCACAGATACCGCTATATCATCTTTTTCCATCTCATAAGAGCGGAATGTCAGTACCTGTGCCAGCCCTCCGATCACCGGAAGTTTCGCCGCTTCCTTCGCAAATACCGGACTTGTATTGAGCGCTGCCGTGAAAAGGATACATGCAGCGGCGGCTGCGGCTTCCATGCCGTGGATCACCCTTTTGAACAAGTAACGGAATCCGTTTTCCTCCTCATGCTGTCTTTGCAGCTTCGACACCTCATGCTGCTTTCTGGACTTCAAAATCTCCTGCTGTATCCGGCTGTTCAGTTCCTCCGGAATGTACATTCCGTCATATCTTTCTTTCATTTTATCTAATTTGCCCATAAATCCGCCTCCTGAATATTTTCTTTTAATAGACTTAGCCCTCGGTAAAGTTTTGTTTTCACTGTACTTAGATTGAGCCCGGTAATACAGGAAATCTCTTTCAAGGTCATTTCTTCAAAAAATCTGAGTTTGATGATTCCCTGGACATCCAAATCCAGCTTATCCAGCTCCTTTTCGATATCACCTCCCTGTTCGTATCCCTTTTCGTAATACACCTCCTCCGCCCAGGCCTGGTCGGCGGACAGAACCACTTTATTCCGCTTTTTTAAGACGGTCAGGCATTCATTGATCAATATCCGATAAAACCATGTCTTGATGGCGTCCGCATTCTTTATGCCCTCATATGCCTCGAGCGCTTTGCAGACTGCGTTCTGGACTGCATCAAGAGCGTCCTCCTGATGTCTGGTATAACTGTAAGCTATTCGATAAAAACGTTCCTGATTATCAAGGATATACTGAATCAGCTTTTCATATAATATTTCCTTCATTGCCGGCACGCACCTTTCTGTTTTTTGCTTTTACTATATAGACATTTTTGTCGACGCGTAAGTTTCAAAAATCGGAAAAAAGTTGTGCTTATCCCACTCACGCAAAAAGCGCCGCTGTATTCCATATCTATTGCCCTGACAATGGAAAACCCGACGCTTCACATGTTATTCCGATTTTTGACTCTGTTTAAATTTTCCTCAAATAACTGATCCTGATATAACAATCCTGATCCGGAGCCTGCCGGAATCCCTCATCAAACTCCGCATCGTAAACGGCGATATCGGACATGCCGCCGTAGGGTTGTATCTGAATATTCCTTAACGCTGACGGCGTATTATTTGTCTCAATATACTCCTTTGTCGCTTCGTAGCCTGAGGGACATTTTATGACTTTTTCTCCTTTGATGTGCAGCCAGTATACATCGGAGATATGTACTCTCACCGGATATATTGTTTCACACTCCTCTGGCAGATTCAGGCTTTCAATTTGAATGACGGCAGGAATCTTCCAACCGAATAAAAACAGCATTGCCACTGTAACCACAATGATGCATGCTGCCGTTTTTGTCTTTTTCCTCATGGATCTTCTCCTGAAATGTTCCGTATGTTGTATCGTGCCCGCCGACATGGTACGCTTCGCGATGCGCACTCGCTTCGCCCGATGCCGCTATCATATCCGCCAGTATTGATACCATATCCGCAGTGCAAACTTGAAAACCTGTGGATTTCCCCGCTCACGAGCATTCACCTTAAGGCGCCGTCGTCACTTTCGGCACAAAAAATTCCGACGTATCCACCCCTTCGTGCTTTAACAGTTTTATTTTCCTGTCAATGCCGCCCGCGTATCCTGTCAGGCTCCTATTGGTGCCGACCACCCGGTGGCAGGGTATGATCACGGAGATCGGATTATGCGCCACGGCGCCGCCCGCCGCCTGGGCGGACATGGTCTCTTTTCCCATGCGGGATGCCATCTTTCTCGCAATCTCACCGTAAGTGATAACGCTGCCATAAGGAACTTCACAGAGTATCTTCCAGACCTCCTGCCGGAACGCCCCGCCCTGCGGCGCAAGGGGCAGCTCCTCTATGCCCGGCTTTTTCCCCGCAAAGTAGGCATCCAGCCAGTCCGCGGCTTTCCGCAATACCGGAATGCCCTCCTGCAAGATGGGTTCCTCCGATAATGATCCGAGAAAATACTTCTGCCCTTCTATCCAGAGCCCTACGATATGCTCCTTTTCATCGTCACAGGCAACGACCATATTTCCTATGGGGGATTGATAGTTTATGTGATAATACATTTTTCTGACTCCTGACATCAATATTTCCGCAAGAAGCGAAGGTTCAGCTTACATGCTATCTTCTGAAACAGTTCCATTTAATGCTCCTTTATTGATATTATTATGTCCTTTTCCTCAAAAAAAATAACTTTCTGTTCCTATATACAGTATATTCGTTTCTTCTCTGAAAGTCAAAGATAAAAAAACTAAATACATAAATAACAAAAAACAGGTATCGGCAAAACTCCCGCTGTTCTATAAGAATTTTGCTGATACCCGTTTTATGCCTGTGATTTATATCTGATCTTCTTATTGAAGTGTCAGTTCAAAAGTCTCCCCGACCTGTACATAATCATGGCTCATCTGCCCGCTCTCCTTCGGCATCTCAGCCGCATATAGCGTCATTGTCACTTTCTCCGCTTCCTCATCCAGCCTGCCGTCGTACAGGATTTCCTCATTCTGCATATGCCCTGAATCCTTATCCTGCATCCTGACGCCGAACTCCACCTTATTTCCGTTGGAATCCTCCGCTTCCACCATAAAGATGTATCCGGAAGCGGCCGAAAGCGAGTAGGAAATTCTCTGTTCCAGCTCATTGGATGTAAACTCATCCAGTGTTATCTCTCCTCCGTTCGGAAGAACAAAAGTTTTTCCGATCGCTGTCCGTATTGTATCGGCGATCAGCTCCTCTCCGTCCGCCTTGAAGGCAAAATTCCAGTTTCCCTTCACGGTATCTGTTATCCCGATCCGCTCGAAGTTTATCTGAAAATCATTTTCCCCGGAGAGATCCGAATCCTCCACAAAAAATTCCAGCACTACGCCCACAATCCTCTGCTCTTCATCCAGGAACTCAGCGCTGCCGCCAACCCCGTCCGTCACATTTATTCCATTGATATACAGGCTTCCGTCCGCAGTCAGTATCTCATCCATCGCCTCGCCGTCCTCCCGCTGCAGCGTATAGTTGATCACCAGTTTCTCTTCGCTCGCCACAGCCTCCTGCAGCGTGATGACATAGCCCTTATCCGCAACAGATGTATTGATCACTTCCCTGTAATCCGCCAGATCCCCGGAAATCCCCAGCGCATTCCCGATGCTCCAACTGATCTGCCGGATCATGGCGTGAACGTCGTCGCTGAAAAAAACTGTCCCGGCGAGCAGCATCAGCGCCGCGCACGCCGCAACGGACACCCCTTTAAAGCTTCTCTTTTTTGCCTGCTTCTCTCCTTCTATCTCCTGCAACATATGATTTTTATACCGTTTCATCTCAAACTCACCCGGGCTCTCCAACAGGAGCTCTCCGACTGTGCCAGGTTCTGTCTCTATTCTGTTTGCCAGCTCATACGCTTTCCTGTTCATACTCAAGCCCTCTTCCTTTCTTTTATTTTTTTTCGTATCTTCTGCTTTCCGCGAAAGAGCCGCACATACACATTCTCTCTGCTGATGCCGAGCGCCACCCCTGCTTCCCCCGGTTCTTCCTCCTCGAGGAATATCCGCCGAAACAGCTCCTGATCCTTCTCATTCAAACATTTCAGGATATCCTTCGTCTCCTCCGAGAGTTCCTGCTCTGTCAGCCTCAGAAATTCTTTATCCTCCTGTGGAATTTCCACATCCTCCAGTGAAACTGTCTGCATCCGGGCTTCCCTCTGTATCTTCCGCAGGGTATCTATGGCTTCCAACCTCGCCACACCTGCCGCCCAGTTTATAAAACTTCCCCTGCTTTCATCAAAACTGTCTATGTTTCTCCAGATACCGAGAAATATGTCGTTCATGCACTCATCGATCCTGTCAGGCGCCATAAAAAGCCGCTTTCGGACGATGGAATGCAGAAGCCCGCCATACGCCTCTATCACATAGAGAATGCCTTCCTCCCTGCGTTTTCTGATCAGATCCACAAAATTGTTTTCATTTGCTTTCATCATTATGTCCCCTCAAAAACTCTGTAAGCTTACATTTCAATCATATTACAGCGCAATAGACACGCTGTTTATAAGAATCTGCTTTACTGCTTCTTATGGATTCTTTATTGCAGCTTCACCTCGAAAGGCTCTCCGATCTGCACATAGTCATCTCCCACCTGCCCGTTTTCATCGAGCTCCTCCCGTGCGTAGAGCGTCATCGTCACCGTCTCCGCGTTTTCATCCAGCCTACGGTATATTTTGGTTTCCCCGTGATGCTCGCAAGTCTGGTTCAACATATAGCCGGAATCTCCCTGCGTACGCGTCGAAAACTCTACCTGATTTCCCTCCGAATCCACCGCATCCACCACCAGAGTATAGCGGGAACGCGCCGAGAGCGAATAGGAAATTCTCTGTTCCAGGTGATTTGTCGAAAATTCCTCCAACGTCACACTTACGCCGTCCGGAAGCATAAAACTCTTTCCCAGCTCCGTTCGCCTCGTATCCCCCATCAGCGCCGAACTGTCCGCCTTAAAGGCAAAATTCCAGTTTCCTTTCACGCCGCCATCGACACCGATCTGATCAAACTCCATT
This sequence comes from uncultured Lachnospiraceae bacterium, assembly GCA_910584915.1. Classification (GTDB taxonomy): domain Bacteria; phylum Bacillota; class Clostridia; order Lachnospirales; family Lachnospiraceae; genus 1XD8-76. The sequence goes on along the minus strand of CAJUDM010000026.1, from coordinate 25,318 downwards.
CGATACTCGTTTTCCTGTGCGAGATCAATATCAGGTGTGTGAAACAGAAAATACTTTGTCATAACTCCCAGAACCTTCCGCTCCTCATCCAGAAAATCACTGCCCGCTTCGATCGTACAGTTTATCTTCTCTCCGTTGATATAGAAATCTCCATTCATTATCCACAAGCTCCTGTCCAGCTCATCCATCGGCTCCCCGTCCTCCCGCTGCAGCGTATAGTTGACCATCAATTCTCCCTCGCTGACCAGAGCCTCCTGCAGCGTAACGACATAGCCCTTATCCACCACGGATGTATTTACCATCTCACTGTAATCCGCCAGATCCACCGAAATACCGAGCGCACTGCCAATGTTCCATCTCAACTGTCTGATCATGGCATGAAGCTCATCGCCCAAAAATACTGTTCCGAAAAGCAGGATCAGCACCGCACATGCCGCCGCATATATCCCCTTCGTTTTTCTCCTTTTTATCTGTCTTTCCCTTTGTAATTGCTGTAATATATACTTTTTATACTTTTCTGTTTTCACATCACCCGGGCTCTCCGTCAGGGTGATCCCGTCTGTGCCAAGCTCTGTTTCTATTCTGTTTGCCAGTTCATACGCCTCCCTGTTCATACTCAAACCCTCTTCCTTTCTTTTATTTTTTTTCGTATCTTCCGCTTTCCGCGAAAGAGCCGCACATACACATTCTCTCTGCTGATGCCGAGCGCCTTTCCTGCTTCACCCGGTTCTTCCTCCTCGACGAATATCCGTCGAAACAGCTCCTGATCCTTCTCATTTAAGCATTTCAGGATATCCTGTGTTTCCACCGAGAGTTCCTGCTCTGTCAGCCTCAGAAATTCTTTATCCTCCTGTGGAATTTCCACATCCTCCAGTGAAACTGTCTGCATCCGGGCTTCCCTCTGTATCTTCCGCAGGGTATCTATGGCTTCCAACCTCGCCACACCTGCCGCCCAGTTTATAAAACTTCCCCTGCTTTCATCAAAACTGTCTATGTTTCTCCAGATACCGAGAAATATGTCGTTCATGCACTCATCGATCCTGTCAGGCGCCATAAAAAGCCGCTTTCGGACGATGGAATGCAGAAGCCCGCCATACGCCTCTATCACATAGAGAATGCCTTCCTCCCTGCGTTTTCTGATCAGATCCACAAAATTATTTTCATTTGCTTTCATATAGTAATCCTCAAAAAATTCCGTAAGCTTACGCAGCACCCGGCCGCGGTGCCATGATCCGGTTCAGAAGATTTTGCTTTTCTGTACCTTTCACTTTATACTTCGTTTTTCGAAAGAGAAATCTTACATTTTTTTAATTTTTTTCCCGTCAACGCAAAAAGCCCGCCGGACATTCCTCCTGTAACTTTTACTGGAAGGAATCGTTCCGGCGGACTTTTTTCAGTTTTATGTCTTTTCGTATTATTCTATAACATCACATGAATCATTCTCAGCACTTCCCCCGCTATCTCCCCTGCTTCCTCTGCATCCTCACATAATTTCTCTTCAATACGCCTTCGCCAAACGCGCAGATCTTATCCGCAAGGCAGACTAAAACCGCTTCCCTGGATCTGGGGAAATGTCTGAAAGTCAGCGGCCACATATGGCTTGTGATAATATTTTTTTCCAGCTCCGACAACTGAAATTCCTTTTCCGCATTTTTTAACGCCGTATCGGGATGCCCGAACCAATGGTCCTTTGTCCTGATCTCCTCGTTATGCCTCGCCTGGTACAGATAGTAGTCATGCAGCATGGCGCCGATCGCCAGACTTCTTCCGTCGATATCCAGATACAGCCTGCGGGAGAGGTCGTACGCGCACAGCGCCACTCGGGAACTGTGGTCATAGAGATTGGAAATATAATGGTTCGGATATTTTTTCAGTTCCTGAATATGCGGATCTTCCCTCAACCTGATAAATGTCTCCCAGAATTTCTCTCTGTCTCTGTTTCCCTTATAATGCATCGCTCCTGTTGGTGCTCCTTTCTGATCAGAAGTGTAGTTTTGGCAATATCCGCAGTGCCCGCTCAAAAAATGAACAAAATCGGATTATGCACTTTTATTTTGCTTCCAATTTTATCTGCAAAATCAGTCAATTGCTTTTATGCCCTGTTCAGACAATTTTTTGAGATTTTCCAGCATATTATTCAATATTTCAGGAGAATGTCCCTCCCATTTGATCACCTCCGCCACAATCTTCAGAGGGTGTTTCGACCTGTACGATTTTGTCGGATTTCCCGGAAATTTTTTGTCTGTAACATTCGGGTCATCCTCAAAATCACCTGTCGGCTCAACAACATATATCCTTTCCTCGCCTTCCCCCTCTGCCAGTTCCGCTCCCCAAATTGCCGCATCCAAAGTGCCTGCAAAGTAAACATATTGGGATTTTCTATCATCATTATAATTCTTTTTCTTTCCTGTAACTATCATATCGCCTATTTTCAAATCTGCTCTTGTTCCATGAAAAAAAGAGCCCCGGCTGAATACTGTTTTTTCGCCCATCTGTTTTTCTCCTTCACAAATATCCCCATTCTTCTAATCCCTGTTTATGTCACCCAGTATACCAGAAACCCGCCAACATGAAAAGGATAAAATCCCCCTTGCATCATCACACCATAATCTCCATACCATCATAGGCAAAAAATATCTGATCCAGCGCCTTTTCCAATTTTCGGTAATAAGCGTACGATTTTCCCCAGTACTCGTCGATATGTGTGACAACAATGCGTTTTATCCTGTAGGTGCACCTGATCTCTTCCACCTCCTCCAGCGTGAACATATCATGCTTAAAGGGCGCATCCTCGAGCTTTGATCCGTCCCTCAAAATGCCGTCATCGGAAACCAGCCCGATGATCAGGACATCCGCATCGTAGTACAACTCATTATGCACAAACGGTTTCACATCACAGCAGGCGTATATCGCCTTTTTCCTGCCCTCCGTCATGACGTAAAATGTCATATTGCCGCAATGGGTTTTGTTATTGACGAGATGTATTTCCATTTCTCCGATTCGGATATGATCCGTCCGGTTTATGGAAATACAGTGGAGAATATCCTCATATTAATGCATGCCGTCGCCGTTCCAGGCGTTGATATCGTCTACAACCTCCGGCAGTGCGATAAACTGTATGGGCGTTCCCTTATCGGCAATACAGTCATAGCCAAGCGGCTCCACAATGCGCATCCCCCTCGTATGGTCCGGGTCTTTATGCGAGATGGAGAGATACCGGATCTCCGAGATACCCTGTCTGTCACAGGCAACCCCTATGTCCTCCGGCGTGTCGATAAGCATTTTGATGTCCTCAATATACAGACTGGGCCCCAGCCTCTCATAACGCCCCCTTTTTAACCGTGCCTCCTCACAGATCGCGCACCTGCAAAAAGGATTGGGAATCTGAAACATGCCGCCGCTTCCCACTATTTTCAATTTCATCCGCGCTCTTCCTCCCACTGTTTTTTCATGACCGCATTGTAAACTGTCATCCACCGCCATCAGATGAACATCACTAAACAATCTTTAAACATCCGCCATCAGACGAACATCACAAAACAATCTTATAAATATCTGCCATCTCACCTTCAAAAGGAAAGCACCGCTCATACACGCCGCCGTTTTTTCGTATGACTTTTACTGACGCTGTATTTTCTCTCTCCACAGATATGTGAAGTTCTTTCAGTCCCGCCTCCTTCGCAGCCCGTAGAAGCTGACACAGCATTTGGGTCGCATATCCCTTTTTTCTTTCGGATGGGCGCACACTATACCCGCAGTTTCCCAAATCTTTCAAAAATTCATTCAGTGTATGTCTCAGATCGATCATACCGACGATCCTGGCATCCCTCTTTCTGACCGCAAAAAAAGTATCTGTGACTACCCAGTTTTCATTCACCGTTTTGGGATCAGTATTTAACGTTACAGAAGAAAGCCATTCCTCATACTTTTCCGTCTGATCAAAAAGCTCGCTCCCATAGATAACCCTCTCTCCATTCTGAAAATGCTCCCGGCGATAGGCAAGCGCTTCTTCCTTCCATTCTAAAGTTGGTCTGACCAAAACAATATCACTTTTCATGATGTACCTCCTCCGGCAGTAAAAGCCTTTTGATTTCACAAATGATCTGTGCGGGAATCTCCTCCTCTATTTTCATCAGCCTGCTGTACATCCGCACCCCCTGATACGCAAATACGATCACATGAAAAACAGCTTCCGGGTTTACAGGGTTGAATTCTTTCGTGCCTATGCCATAGTTGATAAGTTCCACCCAAGTTGATTTTGAAATCTCATACTGCTTTTTTACAGAATTATCCTCCTCAGAGATCTCCGGATTACTGAAAAATTCGTAAATGGCAAGACTGATAGAATTTTCATCGTCGATCATTTCCCCCGCATATCTCGAAAGAATTTCCTCCAATATCGTGACAGCCGGAATACGCCGCTCGATCTTGGCAAATACTTCCTTTTTCTGCTTATCGGAAAAAGCGTTCACTATCTCCAGAAAAATCTGCTCTGTACTCCCATAATGCCGATACAATCCACCGCGGCTCAGCCCCGTCAGTTCACAGATATCCTTCATGGTAACCTCTTTAAATCCCTTTTTCGCAAACAGCTGACATGCTTTTTCCCGGATATCCTGCTTTGTCTTTTCTCCTCTCAGGCTCATTTTTGTCACCTCTGTTCTTTTTTATCTTTTCATTTGCGACACTCGTGTCTCTTACTATTATGCGTCATGTGTGTCGCTTTGTCAAGAGTAAAATGCTACGCGGGAATAAATGTCAAGCAACATGATATAATTGTAAAAAACATGCTATAATGGTATTCGATAACAGTTCCAAAAGCACCCGCAGCAAAAAATCTCCCCTCCGCAACGATCCGTTGCTGTCCATGCAAAAAACTGATGGTGGTGCGCAACCGAAGAATCGTGGTACTTTTTTTACGGAAGCAGGAAGAAATCCGATCAATGATTCCGCATCGGTTATAACGGCTCTTTGCCGGATGCAAAGTTATCAGCCATACATATATTGTATGAGAAAGGAACTTATCCATATTATGAACATAGCTGAACGCCTAAAAGACCTTCGGAAAGAGGCGGGATACTCCCAGGAACAGGTCGCTGAATTATTAAACGTCTCAAGACAGGCGGTCTCCAAATGGGAGTCTGCTCAAGGGTATCCGGACATTGAAAATATCATCAAGTTGGCACAGATGTATGAGGTCAGCACCGACTATCTTCTGCTCGGCGAAGAATCTCCGGCGCTTACTGCCGACGAAACTGATATTCCCAAGACAGGGAATCTTGAAACTGACCTTTCTGATATTGAGTTTCCCGAAACTGAAATTCCGCAATCAGAAAACCAAAGTAAAAGGGAAATGAGCCCCGAGACAAAAAAGACCCTCCGCATTATTGCCATCATTGTTGCCGTTATCGGCGCATCAGCAGTCTTTACTGTCTTCCTGATCGCGGCGCTCAGCCTGGTCGAACGGTTCCTGGGATAGCGGCTTTCGTAATTTTATTGCCCCGCACGATAAGCTCTCCGACGCATAAGATATACCAGAGATACTTCTTTATGTCAGGAGGCTTGAAAAAATGAATGAAAATCACAATAAATGCTGTTGTTGCCATTGCTGTCAGGAATCAACATGTCCCTGGATGCCGCCGGTCTACTTTAACGCCGTCATGCAGGGCGGCTATCAGGAGATCGCTCCGGAAAAAGAAGTCCGCTTTCTGCTTGCTTTTCAGTCCGGTGATTTTTCTTTCACCCCGAATACAACGGAAATTACCGTCAACACGGGCGGCATTTACCGGATAGACTATTCCCTGCTGCTTCGTCCGGACGGCGAGACCATCAATGCAGCTTATGCCGTAGCCATCAACGGTCTGGAAAATCCGCTGTCCTTTTTCGGAATATACTCTGACGGACTTACCAATACAGAGCGGGCTCAGCTGACCGGCATGTTTATCGCTCCCATCGAAGCCGGTTCCATTGTCACACTGCGCAATAAATCCTCCACAACGGATTATCTTGCGGGAACCGGAATTGACAACCAGGCTGTAAACCATGCTTCCATTATCATACAGCGGATTAAAAATAACTGAAACACAGGAGAAAACCATGTATCAAAAATTGCCCACCAAGAAAAAAGCATTCCTGGAAATCATCAACCTTTTTATACTCATGATGATCCTCACGGCAGTCATAAACTTTTCAGAAATTTTTTTGCATTCCACCGGGCTTTTTAACGGCGTTTTATTCTATCTCCTGCCCTGCGCCATTATCCTTTTTTATATCTCAAAGGTGGAAAAGGCTCCTCTTGCCTCCATAGGTTTAACCTGCTTTCGTTTTCAGGATGTCCCGGCGGGACTGCTCTTAGGCTTCTGCATGTTTGTCGTACAGCAGATACCGCTTCTCGCCCTGAAAATGGACTATTCCGCTTATGCTATAGCACCGGAGCCCGGTTATATCATTACAACATCTCTCTACTGCTTTTTGTGCGTGGGATTCGCGGAAGAACTGATCTTCCGCGGATTTATTCTGCATAAGACCTTATCCATATGCCCCTCAAAAATACTCTCCGTCGCCCTCAACATCCTGCTCTTTTACGCCATCCACTGGTCTTCCATGCAGTTTGTGTTTGGCGAGTTTTACAACCTGTCCACGAATGTGATCATTTTATGTGTTTTTCTTTTCTGTTCCAAAAAGAAGAGCCTGTTTCCTCTTATGATCGCCCATGGATTTTATGATATCCTGACTTCCGTGATACTGCCTGTCTCTGTGTTTCTTGTGCGGTGAGCGCCCGAAAAAAATTTAAACTCCCCTGTCACACGCCCGCATTTCGATCGTCTAATAGAATATGGAGGTAAAAAATATGGACAAGATAACAAACGAAGAATTACTGCTTTTGATCAGACAGGCTGCCGCCGGAGATAAGAGTGCACTGGAAACCGTGCTGCTCAGCGTGCAAGATCTGGTATTCAACCTGTCTCTGCGGATGTTAGGGACCTTCCCGGACGCCGAGGACGCGTCCCAGGAGATCCTGCTGAAAATCATCACCCATCTGTCCTCCTTCAAGGGGGAGAGTTCCTTTTCCACCTGGGTGTTCCGCATTGCGCTGAACCATCTGAAAGATTACAAAAAGCATATGTTCGCAAAGTTTCCTCTCAGCTTCGAGTTTTACGGGGACGACATTCTGCATGGAAAAATTGACGATGTCCCGGATCTGACGCAGGATGTGGAGAAATCCATTCTGGCGGAGGAGTTGAAGCTGTCCTGCACAAACGTCATGCTTCAATGCCTCGACGCGGAGAGCAGGTGTATTTTTATCCTGGGGACGATGTTTCGGGTGGACAGCCGCATTGCGGGCGATATTCTGGGGATCACCCCCGATGCATACCGGCAGCGATTGTCCAGAATACGAAAGAAAATGGCAGAATTTTTGAGCGATTACTGCGGAGAATACGGATGCGGGAAATGCCACTGCACAGACCGCGTCAACTACGCCATCCAGAACCACAGAATTTCACCGGACAGGCTGGATTTCACCGGTGCCAAACCCATATCCCTTCAGACCTCGCTCCCTGTATCTCCACAAACCGCAGCCGGGGTAAAGGAAGCGATGGAGACAATCGACGATTTATCGGAAGAATTTTCTTTCTGCAAAACCTTTCAATCGCCGGAAACACTCAAAACATTCATCAAAAATTTTCTGGACAGCACAGCCATATCTGTCATCCGGAATGCATAGGAGGAAACAACTATCATGAATCTATCAACCATCTTACAATATCTGACAGACCTGAGTGAAAACAATGACCGGGAATGGTATCACGCCCACAAGCCGGAATACAGAGCGGCAAACGAGGAATTTGAAGCATTGATACAGGCGCTCATCTTCCGCATCGGGGATTTTGATCCCTCTGTGCTGCACAATGCGCCGCAGTCGCTCACTTTCAAGTTAAACAGGGACACCCGGTTTAGCCACGACAAATCTCCCTATAATCCCGCCTTTCGCGCCCATATTTCCTCCATGGGGAAACTGCCCGTGCCGGTGGGGTATTATCTCATGATAAAGCCGGGGGATAAGTCTTTCCTGGGCGGCGGCCTGTTCGCCGATATGTTCAAAGACGCGACGGCGATGGTGCGGGACTATATCTCTGCAAACGGCGCACAGTGGGAGCAGATCATCGACGCACCGGATTTTAAGGAGCACTTCACCGTACAGGGGACAAGCCTGAAAAATGTTCCCGCCGGATACGATAAGGAACATCCCCAGGCGGAATATCTAAAATATAAAAGCTGGTATCTGGAATATCCCGTCAAAGATGCGGAACTTGAAAATGCGGAGCAGTTCCTTGACCGCGCAGTGGAACTTTTCCGCCTGATGAAGCCCTTTAACGATTACCTGAACAAAGCGCTCACAGGCTTTCAGATGCCGACACGTTGAAAAACATCATAACATAATAATGGAAACAGGATCAGAAAAACGGACAGATTTCCCCTTCAAGTTACGGGATTTCTGTCCGCTTTCAGCACCTCACATCCAGAAATTGCAGCCTTCCGTGAATCCGTATATCCACGGAATCCGCCGGCACAAAAATGCAGTCGCCCCTGTAGATTTCCAGCACGGTATCCCCAAAAGACAGCGTGCCGCATCCCTCCATGCACAGCAGGATGCGAAAACTCAGCTCATCCGCCCTGAATTTCACGATCTGGCGCCGTTCCGTATTCACCAGCATGCGGTGTACCTCAAAGTACCGGCATCTCCCAAGCAGCTCCCTGGCACACCCAGGCTCATAGCGGAGCACCCTCATGGGCTGTCCAGGCGCCTCCGTCCGTGTCAGCTCCGCCGCATCCAGCGCCTTTTCCACATGAAGCTGTCTCTTTCGCCCGCTTTTATCTACCCTGTCATAATCGTACAGCCGATAGGTCAGATTGGAGTTCTCCTGTATCTCCGCGATCAGACAGCCTGCGCCGACAGCATGGATCATTCCCGCCTTGATAAAGAAAACCTGATCCTTCTTTACAGGTATCCTCCGCAGATACCTGTCCAGTTTTCCATCAAGCGCCGCCTGCCGCAGCACCTCTCTCTCCGCATTCCGCCTCAGCCCGTAGACGATCCCGGCATCCTTTGCCGCATCCATGATATACCACAGCTCCGTCTTGCCCTGCTGCCCGTTTTCATGCTCCTTTGCGTAGGCATCCGTGGGATGGACCTGCACCGACAGATCCTCTTTGGCATCGATAAATTTCACCAGGACCGGAAGCTGCCCTGCCTCCCCGCCGCCTATATACCCCGCATGGCTTCCCAGATACTCGGGATGTTCTCTCAGGACCTCCGAGAGCTCCATCCCCCGGTACACACCGTCCGCCACGGTAGACGGACCGTCCGGATGCGTGGAACACTCCCAGCTCTCCGCCAGATGAGACAACCCTGTCTCCTTCACCATATCCTCCTGCAGCCTCTTCCCGCCCCACAGATAATCCTTCCCCACCGGCTTACATATAAACGGTCTGCCTTGTCCCATCTCTATCTAATCTCCATTCCAATTCATTCTTCCCGACAGTTCACTCTTCCCGACAATCCACTCTTCCCCGCAATTCACGCTTTCCGGCAACTCATTCTTTCCAATAATTCATACTTTCCGACAACTCATTCTTTCTCACAATCCACGCTTTCCGGCAACTCATTCTTTCCAATAATTCATTCCTTCCAATAACTCATTCTTCCTTACCTTACCATCGCCCAGCCGGTAGGAACATAAAATGCTCAAGGAGCCCGTTAAAAAGCGTCGGCACTTAACGAGGTCTCTCACGAGTTTAGTGTCCGTTACGCTTTTTACCGAGCGAAAGCGTGGCGACGGAGCATTTTATGTTCCTACCGGCGTCCGCTTAAGGCAATTCAAACTTCACCTTATCCTGCACCGATATCTCCTCCCCGATCTGCACCTCGATCAGTTTCAGTTCCGTCTCCGCGATCACTGTATGCCGGCATCCGGCGCTCATGGTGATCACATCTCCACGCTCCACTTTCTGCTCCATCCCGTCCACGATCGTCCTCCCGCTTCCCGAGATCACAGTCCACACCTCATCCCTGCGCCTGTGGGCGTGATAGTTCATGGAATGTCCCGCGCGCAGCGTCACCTTGATCGTCATGCTGCCCTTCTCCACATCCAGGACCCGGTAACTCCCCCAGCTCTTCTCCGCGAACCTGATCCGGCTGTCCATATTGTCCACAAAGGGTTTCATATAGGAACTCTGTCCTTTATCCGCGACAAGGATTCCCTCCGGCGAAGCCGAGATCACCACATCTTTTAACCCCATGGCGAGAACCGGCACATCCATCTCATTCACGATATGGACATCCCGACATGTCTCGTCCATAACGCCCTGCCCCACCACAGTCTCCTCCATGGCTTCCGTCAGCGTATTCCAGGTTCCCAGATCCTTCCACTGTCCCGCAAACCGCATCACCTGGATACTCTGTTCTCTCTCCACCACCGCGTAGTCGAAGGAAATCCTTGTCAGCGCATCATACTTTTCATATAAGTCCTGATAGTCCGTAAAATCCATCTGCTCATGGGCTTTCTCCAGAAGATACCCAAGCTTACAGGCAAATACGCCGCCGTTCCAGAGTGCACCCTGTCCGATATACTCCTTCGCTCTCTCCGCCGTCGGCTTTTCTTTAAAAGTCTTTACAGAGGTTATCTCTCCATCGTCCGCCGGTATGATATAGCCGTATTTCTCGCTGGGATAAGCGGGCTCGATGCCCAGAAGAACCAGCTTTGCCTCCCCCTTTTCCGCCTGAGATGCCAGCGCCTTCAGCGCCGCAAAATAATCTTTTTCCACATAGGGATCGACCGGGCAGACTACCACGCTCTCCTCCGGGCTTATCCCCTGCACATCACTCAGATGTGCCGCCGCCAGCGCCATCGCCGGAAAGGTATCCCGCCTGCTCGGTTCGGCGGATATCGCCGCTTCCTCCCCCAACTGATTATGAATGGCGGATATCTGTGACTTGCTGGTCGCCACTGTCACTTTCGCGTCCATATCCGCCTCTCTGATCTGGCAGTACACCCGCTGCAGCATGGACTCATAACTGCCGTCCTTTTTCCTGAATATTTTGATAAACTGTTTGGAACGGATATCGTTGGAGAGAGGCCACAGCCTTTTTCCCGAACCGCCCGACAATAAAATGATATTCATGATTCCTCCTGTTTTTTTCTCAGAAAATCCTCATAGCTGAGCCGGATACCGTCCTCCAGCTCCGTCTTATACCGCCAGCCCAGTTTTTCGGCTTTGCTGACATCCAGAAGCTTTCTCGGTGTTCCGTTCGGCTTCGATGTATCCCACGATATCTCTCCCCGGTAGCCGATCACTCCCGCCACAAGCTCCGCCAGATCTTTTATACTGATCTCCTTACCCGTCCCGGCATTCACAGTCTCGTCACCGCTGTAATGATCCATCAAAAAGACGCACAGCTCCGCCAGGTCATCCACATAGAGAAACTCCCTCATCGGAGAACCGTCCCCCCAGCAAACCACGGTATCTTCCCCCTTCTCCTTCGCCTCGTGGAACCGCCGGATCAACGCCGGCAGTACATGGGATCTGATGGGATGATAGTTGTCCCCCGGTCCATACAGATTGGTGGGCATCACGGAAATATAATCTGTCCCATACTGCCTGTTCAGAAACTCGCAGTATTTCAGCCCGGATATCTTTGCCAGCGCATAAGCTTCATTGGTCTTTTCCAGCGCCGAGGTCAAAAGACACCCTTCCTCCATGGGCTGAGGCGCCATACGCGGATAGATACAGGATGAGCCCAGAAATTCCAGTTTCCTGCACCCGTTTTTCCACGCCGCATGGATCACATTCATCTCCAGCATCATATTCTCATACATAAAGTCCGCGGGAGCCTCGCTGTTTGCCATGATGCCGCCCACCTTCGCCGCCGCAAGAAAGACATATTCCGGCTTTTCCAGCGCAAAAAACTTCTCCACCGCATCCTGCCTGCAAAGATCCAGTTCCCGATGCGTCCTTGTGAGAATATTATTGTATCCTTGTTTCAACAACTCTCTGACGATCGCGGAACCAACCATTCCCCTGTGCCCCGCCACATATATTTTTGCATTTTTATCCATCTTAAACCTCACCCTCTATCGTCCTTTTTCCATTTTTATACTGCGATATTGTTCTGATTTACTATCAATATTTAACTGCATGCATCATGCTTTTTTCTTATATTTCTCTTACGTTTCTATATTTTTTTGAATCGTCCCTGCTATATATACTATTAACTATATTATATTTATCATATGCCGTTTTATTGCATGCAGGCTTTCACCCACTCCAGGTCCAATATCTCAGTTGTCCGCCACTTTCTTCATGTCATGCTCCACCATGATCCGCACCAGCTCCTCAAATTTCGTCTTTGTCGGGTTCCATCCGAGTTTTGTCCTCGCCTTCGCGGGATCGCCCAGAAGATTCACCACATCAGTCGGGCGGTAGAACTCAGGCGATACTTCCACAAGCACTCTGCCTGTCTCTTTGTCGATCCCTCTCTCCTTCTCTCCCTCGCCCTGCCACTCCAGTTCTATCCCCGCACAGTGAAATGCCAGCCCGGCAAACTCCCGCACGGAGTGCTGCTCACCGGTGGCGATCACAAAGTCATCCGGCTGATCCTGCTGCAGAATGAGCCACATGCACTCCACATAATCTTTGGCATAGCCCCAGTCCCGCAGAGAGGAGAGGTTCCCCAGGTACAATTTCTCCTGTTTTCCCTGCGCGATCCGCGCCGCCGCCAGAGTGATCTTTCTTGTCACAAAGGTCTCTCCTCTTCTTTCCGATTCGTGGTTGAACAAAATACCGCTGCAGCAGAACATTTGATAAGCCTCCCGGTATTCCTTCACGATCCAGAACCCGTACTGCTTTGCCACAGCGTAGGGCGAATAGGGATGGAAGGGCGTCGTCTCCCTCTGGGGCACCTCCTCCACCCTGCCGTACAACTCCGAGGTGGACGCCTGATAGATCCGACAGATTTTCTCCAGCCCGCAGATCCGCACCGCCTCCAGCACTCTGAGCACGCCAAGGGCGTCCACATCCGCCGTAAACTCCGGCACATCAAAGGACACCTGCACATGGCTCTGCGCCGCCAGATTGTAGATCTCATCCGGTCTGATCTCCCCGATCAGTTTGACAAGGCTCAGGGAATCTCCCAGATCCCCGTATTTCAGATGAAAGTTTTCTTCCCCTTCCAGATGCGCGATCCTCTCCCGATAGTCCACCGAGGAACGCCGTATCATGCCGTACACTTCATATCCCCTTTCCAACAGAAACTCCGCCAGATAAGAACCGTCCTGTCCTGTCACGCCTGTGATCAAAGCCCGTTTTTTCATGTTTCACCCCATTTCTGCGCTGCTTTTTGCACATCCCAAGTTTGTGGATGCAGCGCAGACACAAACTTGCAGAGTGAAAGATTTGAAAAATCCTTCACTCTTTCCTCCTGTTCTTGCATTTATCTTGCCTTACTATACGCCTTTATTATCTCAGTTGTAACATAAATTATTGCCTATAATTTGCATAATATTGACTTTCATCCATTCTCTCTGTACTCAAAATGTTTTCTGTTTTTCACCCGATTCATTCTGTTTTCAGATTCTGTTTTGTCAGATTATCTCAGCAGCGCCATGCTCCCCGTCAATTTGTTGACCTTCTTTTTTGCCCCGCAGACAGCAACCCCATAATAATTCAATTCGGTTTCTGAAACATCCTTCATTTTTTCAATAAACTCGTCATAGGTTTTACTCCCCTGTGCAATGTCTGAAAAATCCACCACCGTCAAGTCAGAAAACTCCGGCTCATACAATTTCTCACGGATAGCTTTGATTACATCCGTGTTTCCTTTTAAGATTGGCACCGGGAATTCAATAATCCCCGGATGCCCGTTGCCTGTCCTGTCATACACATCCGCTCCTACGACCTCAGGCATCTGCTTTCCAATCGTAATTCCCAAAATCGCCGCTGTATTCGCTATGATGCCAAGCGGCAGGTTCTCATCAATCACCATGACGCATTTTTCACTCTGTAAATCCATTTTTAATCCTCTCCTCCTGTTTCCCTGAGAATCTCTCCTCCTTTTTTTCTGATAACAGCGGTAAAGATAGGCTCTGCGAAAGCCTGCCCGCCCATATTGCTCCGGCAGTCCTTCCCCCGGAATATCCACCAGTATCCTTACAATTCCATGTGCCGCTGAAAACCGCAGGATGTCCTCAATGCCTATATCCGGCAGGTTCCCGTCCTGTAGAAATAAAAGCCTCTGGTATTTTATCCCGATAACTGTCTCTCCCACCATGACATATCCCGTCCCGTCGTTCCCGTTTTTCAGGAACAATCCTCCCGGCATACTCTCCTCCACGCACAGTTGTTCCCCGGCATCCCCCGTCAAATCCCATTCACAGACCACACCACACTTTTCCAGCCCATACCCGTTATCCGTAAGGATTGAACTCAGGTAGTAATTGGTATGCTCCACAATGCGAAACACACACCCTGTCCCACACCGATGGCTGATTTCCTCGCACCTGCGTATGTTCTCCGGGATATCTCCCTCCGAAAATCTGTAATACAGCGGATAAACCAGAATCTGTCCTTCCATTTTTTTCAGCACCCATCCCTGGCACACCTGCGTCTCCCTGTCGGGAAACAGGCTGATGATCTGCTCCTCCATCCTTATCGCAGGCTCATTCACTGTTTCTTTTCCCCCTTTCTTCAACCTGCGAATCTGGATTGTAAGCACAAATTTCTTTTTCCGAAAATATTTCACGGTAAGTGCCCGGCGCAAGCCCTATAAACTGATTGAAATAATTTGTAAAATGACTCTGGTCCGAAAACCCTGTCCTGATTGCCGCTTCCACAGGCGGTATCCCTTCCGACAACAGCCTTTTTGCTTCATTGATGCGGACTGTCTCAAGGTAACGGTACGGCGTGACTCCTTTTTCTTTCGTAAATGCCCGCAGCAGCGTTGACTTGCTAAGTCCGGCATGACGACATATCCTGTCTAAATAAATGCGCTCCGCAAAATGTTCTTTCATGTATTCGCAGGCTTTTTCGATCTCCTGCCTGCATTCCGGGATGCAGCAGTGGTAAGGTTTCCCATAATTCTGAATGAGGTACGAAAGCAGGAACAGCAGGGTTTCCTCTTTCTTAAACTCCCCCGTTCCTTTCATAGCCATCTCATGCAGCAGCCGCAGATGCCAGGCTTCCTCCTCATCGCAGATAACATTTTTTGAGAACCCCGGCAGTTCCCGCTTTCCTGTAACTTCCTCTGCCAGATCGAGCATGGTCTCCTTTGAAATGTTGAAGCCCCGGTAATCAAACGTCCCTTCATCACTCTGTACGCAGGCATGGCTGTCACCCGGATTGAAAAGCAAAATACTGCCTTCTTCTATGGCATATTCCCCGTCCCTGCAGGACAGCACACGCTTCCCTTTCTCCACAATCCCTATGACATAATGTTCATGGAAATGACCCGGAAACGGCTGCACGATCCCCTCAAAGCGGTATGCCTCCATCCTTAATTCATTATCATATACCGCTGTCCTTGTCTCTTTCTTCATGTGAATTACCCTCAAATTCGATTTTTGACTCCTGTCAAAAGCCATTTTACTTCTTATTTTTTCCTGCGTCTTGTAAAATATCTTCATTTTACGGCAAACAAAGAAAAAGCAGGATACCTTTTCAGATTTCCTGCTTAAGTGTGCCGCCGATTGCCCATCTTCAAATATATTTTCTACAATGGCTGTCATATCCGCCGCCGCAAATTCTTCCGTGAACATTGAACGAATTGCCTCAATCCCTACAACAGGCTCATTTGCCACCTGATGGTTTGTTGCATCCTCGTGATACAGGCTTGTTATTTCTTCTATATCATGATTATTGAAAGCGTCCACCCACCTGCATACTACCTCCTTGGGCCTTAACATCACATCTGCCATTTTTCTTTTTCCTCCGTAACTTAAATTTATCTCCGGTTTCATTATACGTTTTCCCTCCCAAAAAGTATAGCCGAAATTCTTTATATTTTAAGAGCGCCGCACATGGTAGAGGGATTGTTTTCGACTTGAAGATGTGCTATACTTTTTTAAGTAAACAAGGCAAAAGAAAGTGCGGGGGAAGAGTTATGTTTTGGAAATTGCGAATAAGGCCGGGAGAAGATGAAAGAAACGTGTACGCTGATTCCGATGAAGCCCGAAAAAAGCGGGAGGCATTTTTTCAGGGATTATTCGACTGTATTGGATTCCCCGTAGAAACCCTGTATACTTATCCCAAAGATTCCAAAGTTCTCTTCGACAAATAGGAAAAATTTCAAAAGCGACCTGCGGAACATTGGAAGGCTGAACTGTTACAGGACACCAGATATCAATAAGGAAAAACCGAACATGAAAAAATCCAGCTACCAGGGTGAGTACGTCACCTCCAACCGGATACTCTACACCCCTTCCGAATTTGCCAGGGAAAATCTTCTGTACTTGCAGGAGATCGGTCAGGTACACGCCAGACGTCCCCATATCAGCACCCATCCTGACCTTGCCTCCTACCTTTTCATGATGGTGCTCTCCGGCAGCGGCACGCTCTCCTATCTAGGGGAGGAATATCGCCTCTCCGGCGGCGACTGCGCCCTTGTCAACTGCAAAAATGAATACTATCATAAGAGTTCCGAGGATCTGTGGACGATCCGCTGGATTCATTTCTATGGTCCCACGGCATCCGGCATCTACCAAAAATATATGGAGCGCGGCGGGCAGATCCGGTTTCATCCCGCCGGGATGGACGGGTTTACGGACTGCTGGGAACAGATAGCCTCCCTCGCCTCCTCCGATGACCACATCAGGGATATGAAGATCAACGAACAGCTCGCCTCTCTCTTCTGTCTTGTGATGGCGGAAAGCTGGCACCCGGAATCCCTGAAAGGCGGCAGGGGCAGGCAGTCTCTGTTGGAGATAAGAGAATATTTGAGGGATCATCTGGCGGAAAAGATCACGCTGGATCTGTTGTCTGAACGGTTTTTTATGAACAAGTATTATCTGACCCGCCTTTTCCGGCGGGAATACGGCATGACCATCAACGACTATCTGCTGCAGATGCGCATTTCCCACGCCAAGGAACTGCTGCGTTTTTCCCAAATATCTGTGGAGGAGGTGGGGGAAAGCTGCGGCATCACGCCGTTATACTATTTTTCGAGGATCTTTAAGCAGGTGGAGGGCATCAGTCCGAGGGACTACAGGAAGAAGTGGCAGTAAAACGCCGCCTCCACGTGTTTCACATAGATATCCTGTATCGCCGGAATCTCACCGAGTCCGCCTGGCATGCAGGACACCTCATAACCCGCTGCCTCCAGAAGGGACTTCCAGGAATCCTCCTGATCCCCTGCTATATCGCGGGCTGCATGGAATCCCGAAACCAGCATGAAAGGCACAAGCACCACTTTTTTACAGAACTTTTCCCTGCACCCCGCGGCGGCTGCCCTCTCTTTTGCGAATCTGTCCTTCAGCGAAACCATATCATAATTCTCAAAGCCTGCGCTGTGCAGCTTTTCCCGGATTCTTGCATAAATGCTGTCAGCGCCGTTTTTCGTGCCGTGCCCTACCAGCAGGACTGCTGGCTCTTTATCGACACCTGCCCACTCTTCAATCACCGGTATCAATGCCTCGATCACCGCATCGATATCCCGCTCGTCATCAAGAAGCGGTTTCCCGACCGCTGTCCGCTCAAACCTTCCCGCACAGCGCTTCATCGTATCAACAAGTTCCGCATACTGATCTCCCCGCAGCAGATAGGTCGGCTGTACGAGCAGTCCTTTCACGCCCTCCCGCTCTGCCCGCAGAAGCGCCTCCTCAAGGCTTTCCACTTCCAGCCCGTCACGCTCTTTTAACCGTTGTGTAACTGTCCTGCCCGTAAATACCCTGCGCACTTCATACTGCGGAAACGCTTTTGCTATCGCTCTCTCCACCGCTCCGATGGAACGAGCACAGTTTTCATAACTGCCGGTTCCGGTACTTGCCACTAAGATCACTGTATCGCTCATCTTTCATCGTTGTCCCTGCTCTGACATTCCCCAAATAACCGCATCGCCCGCTGATAAAACAACTTTGGTAAGGCGCCGTATCAATACTTAAGGGTTTACCATAAATTTCATCATATAAAGCAAAAACGCGATCAATCCCGGAAACTCAGCCGCCGCCAGATACAACAGCGTTTTTGACAATCCGCTCTGTTTCTCCGCCCCCGTGCAGTATGGCAGCCTTTTCCCTCCTATGACGCCCTTCGCGGCGCAGGATGCTGCGCCGAGCAGGCTGATGGCAGCAAAAAAGGCAACGGATGCTCCCTCTATCTCAGCAACCGTAATTGTTTCCATCACAAACATCAGAAGGATCATCATCACCGAATACACCAGGTTTGTGATATACACCGGCAAAAACAACATAACCGCACTTCTCAGCTCCTCGCTGTCCGCTCCGGCACGTTCTTCATCCCTTTTGGAACGGAAAAGACAGATAACCGCCGCCACAAGCACAACGACTGTCGGTACGGACAACAATACTATCTTTACCAGCACATCACTGCTCTGCAATAATTCCATTTTCATTGTCTCTCCTCCTTATTTTCCGGACCTGATCCGTATCAGGCGCAGCACATCCTCATAGAGCTCATCCTGATCCTCCAGATCGATCAACAGCCATCTCTGACCGTTTCCTTCTTTCGTCTGCGCATAAATTTCGCGCATCCTCTCACTGCAATCCGGCAGGATCTCTTCCACCCGCTCTTTTTCCTTCCCGCCCACGACTACCATCGCCGTAAAATACGCCTCCCGCGGATATATGGTGCAGAGCGTCTTCCCGGATTTCTTAAACTTGATGTTCCAGCCGGGTTCCATACTGCAGGCGCTGTACTCGATCTTTTCCTTTATTTTATATTTTTCCTTTATTTCCGCACAGAATTTCGGGAAAAGAGAATTTCTGACCACCTCCGCCACCTGTTCTAATGTGGGACAGGTGTTTTTGTCCTGTAAGTCAATCATGTAAGGTTCCTCCTGTCGGCAGTGCCCGCTCAAAAAACCTGCGGTTTTCCTCGCTCACGGGCAACTCGCCCTATGGAAAAAATCAGATAAAAATCTGCTTATGTGCGAGCACAACGCATCTTTTTATCAGCCTTTTTCCGCACTGCTCATTGCTTTCGTGAACATTGTACCACGATTCCTCCTCCGCCGCCAGCCTCTGTGACTTCATCACAGAAATATCTGCCAAAACCCTCTATACTGGGAAACATAAAAGAGAAAGGAAGGTAATGAATATGTCAGTACTTAGTATCAATAAAAACAATTTTGATTCCGTTAAAAACAGCAGCAAGCCGGTGCTTTTGGACTTTTACGCGGACTGGTGCGGTCCCTGCCGTATGGTCTCCCCTCTGGTGGATGAGATTGCGGCGGAAAATCCTCAGTATCTTGTGGGAAAGGTGAATGTGGACGCGGAGCCGGAGCTGGCGCAGGCATTCGGCGTCATGAGCATTCCCACGCTGGCTGTGATGAGAGACGGCAAAATCGTCAGCCAGTCCGCGGGCGCAAGGCCGAAACAGCAGATTCTCGCCATGTTACAGTAATAGCAGCCTAAGATTGCCGGACGCCGTGATATCTCCCCGGTCACATCAGCCAATCAATTTACGGAGGCGCTTTTTGTCAAGAATCCGGATGCCGCCGCGGGAGACTTCCACGATCTTTTCATTGGAAAAGTATTTCAGCATTCGCGAGACAACTTCACGGGCAGATCCCATGTAGCGGGCGATCTGTCCGTGTGTCAATGTGATGGTGTCAGAGCCCGTCCTTGCCGCCTCATCCGACAAAAAAATGGCAAGCCGCTTATCCATGCTCATAAACAAAATCTGCTGCATCACCCACATCACATCCGAAAAGCGCCCAACCGCCGCCTCCAGCGCAAAAATCCTGATATCGGGATTGCGCTCCGAGACCGCCGCAAAGACAGGCCCGCTGATCACATAGCATTCGCTCTCCTCCTCCGCATCGATCAGCACATCAAAGGTGATGGCTTCCAGCACGCAGGAGGCGGACAACATGCACATATCTCCCTTTTGCAGGCGGTACAGCGTGATATCCTTCCCCTCCTCGGACATCATATAGAGCCTCAGGCACCCGCTCCTCACAAGGATCACGCCGGAACACTCATTGCCGTCGTGTATATTGGTTCCCTTCGGGTAGGTGACAACATGAGAATGCTGACAGATATCCTCTCTGTCTTTCTCCGGTATCCTGTCCCAGAACGGAAAGATTTCTCTGTAAACAGGTTCAAATATTGTCTGCGGCATTTTCCTTTTCTCCTCATCACTCATCTATTACGGAATATATTTCAGCCCCCACTGCGTCATCGCGTAAAACATGGGAAGCAGCCCCGCCCCCTTCTCCGTCAGGGAATATTCCACCCGGGGCGGTATTTCGTTGTACTGTATTCTCGATATCAGTCCGTCTCTCTCGAGTTCGCGCAGAGATGATGTCAGCATGGTATTTGTGATCCCTCTGATATTGTTGCGCAGTTCACAGAACCGCACCGGAGACTGCATGCACATTTCATAGATGATCCGAAACTTCCATTTGCCCTGCAGCATCACAAGCAGGGATGTCACCGGACAGTTTCCGGCATCCGTGCAGATACCCCGCTTCACCTCTTTTTTCCACTTTTCATAACTCATATTTCTGTTCATACGCCGTTGCCCCCACATTTTCATATACCGTATCATTACAGTATATATCGCAGCTTTGTCCGTAATTTCTTTTCCGGCACTATTTTCAATAGTCTTCTGTGTGCCCTGGCGTACCATACAGGAATATTCTGTGTATCTGCATAACTTTTCAGGCTAAGTATAATTATCTGATCGACAAAAGTCAATGGATTCTCCCAATCCTCCCTTAAACGCGGTAACAGTTCAGCTCCCGGGCTTGTTACGAAGCGCGCTCTCAACCGCCTTTTTTATGACGATGCTCGAATTTGTGGCGCCCGATACTCCGTCAACATCTATCTTCTGTTCCTCGATGATCCTGTCTGTGACAATTTCCGCCGGCTCCCCGCGTCCGTTTTTATGCTCCAACAGATCGATCCCGGCAATCTCTCCATCTTCTATCGTCACTTCCACTTTCACATAGATAAAATCCACATCATATTCCCCGACATAAACTCCATCCGGAACCATGGAAATATCCACATTTTCAAAGGTTGTATCTCTTACCGCCTTTTTGTAGTCTGCAACGGCTCTCATGTATACTGCAAAATATACTGATGCGGCAATCAACATTATCATAATAATATATAAAGTTATCTTCTTGGATAATATTTTCATTTCAGGCACCCCTCAATCTTTTTCACAATCCGTTCAGGCACTTCTTTTCTGTTCTTTGCCCCGGCGCACACGATCTTCCCTGCGGATTTCATGCCCGCAGTCCTGAAAAATTCATCCATGCAGCGAATCGCTCCCCTGCTCTGTCCGAATATCCATGAAAAGGGAGCCGGTGTGTTGCAGGAAGTCAGGAGCAGATACTTCCTGCCGGACAGACGCGGCCTCGGAAATGCGGCAGTCTCCTCCATAGCCGTTCCCACCAGCCTGTCAAAGAGATTTTTCACAGGAGCCGGCACATTCGCCCAGTAGACAGGGGCGGCGAGGATCACAAGTTTACTTTTCCGCAATAAATCCGCGATCTCCCGGATGTCATCCTCCTGCACACAGAGCCCTGTCTCCGCGCAGGCTCTGCATCCTTTGCAAAAAGAAAGCTTCTTTTTGTAAAGATCGATCTCCGTTACCGCGTAACCGGCTTTTTCTGCTCTTCTGACCGCCAGTTCCAGCATGGATGCCGTTATTCCGTTTTTGTTTGGGCTTCCCAGAATGGCAAGCGCGTTTTTCCGCGGGCAACGACCCGCCCTTTTGTTTGCCGGGGTATTTGGCGACTGCCGCGAGGATGTGATAATTTCACTGTACATCAGCGTCCCTCCCCGGTATATCCGTCTTGATCGAACAAAACAGCATGTCAAACCCGTACTCCAAAAACTGCTGCCTCGACAGTCCCATCGCCTTTTTGATATACTCCTCCTTATTGGCGGCAAGCTGAATGATCCCGGACAGCATACCCCAGAAGTTAAAAATCGCGGGCAATATCTCCAGATTCCCTCGCAGGTCGCCTCTCTTCATGCCGGACATCAGAAAATCCCTGATCCGTTCATTGATCTCCTCCCCTACCCGCCAGGTTTCCTTTTCCTCCGGCAGATAGTCCCGATTTTCAAAATCAATGTTTATCTTATCGAGCACCATCTTGAAATAAAAGGGAAACTCCTCCCGATACCGCATCAGCCCGCGGCAGATCGCATCATACCTTGCCCTTGTGCCCTCCTGCTCCACAAGCGCGGCATCGATATAGCCATAGAGCTTTTTCATGCTCTCCAGCACTAAAATGCTGACGATCTCCTCCTTGTTCTCAAAGTATACATACAGTGTCGCTTTGCTGTAACCGGCTGCTTTTGCGATATCATCCATGGACACCGCGGCAATCCCCCTCTCCATAAACAACCCCGACGCCGCAGACGCTATGCTCTCCCGATGCGCACTTCTTGGTTCCTTTTTTCTGCGCCCCATTTCGTCCTCCTTCTCAATAATTAAACTATTGGTTTAATTATATGAAAATACTTACGCAAAGTCAACACTGATATTTCCATATAACAAATCAATTTTCCCGCCAAACACGGGGAAGAAGATATTTCCACTCTCTCAAAATTATGGTAAAATATAAATAAATACCCATAAATAGACAAAACTGACTTTATAGAACAATATTTAAAAGGAGCCCTTATTTTGATCACCATACGAAACGAAACCGAAAAAGATCACGAACTGGTGGAGGAGATCACAAGAAAAGCATTCTACAACCTCTATGTCCCGGGGTGTTTCGAGCACTATCTGGTCCACATCATGCGCGGGCACGAAGATTTTATACCAGAACTTGATTTTGTGATCGAGCTCGACGGGCAGGTCATCGGCAATATCATGTACACCCGATCCAGGCTGGTCGATGAAAACGGGGATGTAAAGAATAGCCTCACTTTCGGTCCGGTCTGTATTCTTCCCGAATACCAGAGAATGGGGTACGGAAAAAAGCTCATGGAGCACTCTTTCGAGCGCGCCCTTTCCCTGGGGTATGATGTGATCGTCATATTCGGAAGCCCGGCAAATTATGTGGGGCTTGGATTTAAGAGCTGCAAAAAATTCAATATCTGCACGGAGAACGGCAAATTTCCGGCGGCAATGATGGTGAAGGAACTGCTCCCCGGCGCGCTGGACGGAAAAAAACGGATTTATTATGACAGCTCTGTCATGGCGGTCGATGAAGAGGACGCCGAACGATATGATAATTCGCTGGAAAAAATGAAAAAAGAGCATCTCCCCAGCCAGGAAGAGTTTTATATTATGAGCCATTCTTTTCTGGAACAGGATTGAAAAGAGCAAAAAATATAATTTCTATACAAAAGGAGTGTCAAAATGAACCCGAGCTATTTCAGAATCAGACAAAACTTGGACAAAGCAGTGGAAAGACTGTGTAACTGGAACGGTTCCGTTTTCAAAGAACGGATCGAGACAGACTATTCCCGGGCGGTCGATGTTTCTCTGAATGAAAAGGGACAGTGGAAAGGCGGCTGTCTGTACGCCTATGAAAACGAGGGCTGGACCGTATTTGAAGATCTCTCCGGCGGATACTCCTTTATCGAACCGAAGCAGTGGAAAGAATTTGCGGGAAACGATGAACTGGTATTTGCCGCCTACAATGACGCGATACTCTACGCGGAAATGATCGTGATCGAACACGGCACCGTGACAAAACATTTTATGGAATGCGCCGATATACCAGAGGAGAATGTAAATGAGGGCGATGGCGTCCCGGGTATCGAAACCTGGATAGATGTCGCCTCTTTCGTGGATGCGGATGATCTTGTCTATTCTGACACGGGTGTCGTTTTCATTTTCTGATGCTGTACAGTATGAGGTGACTGTCGATGAAGTATCTTGTACAGGGCTGGCATTCCTACCGCTTCCTTATATCTCCCGATGAACTGAGCCGGATCTTATCAGAATATCATCTGGTCATCTTCAATGCCCATGTGCCGGCGGATTATACAAAATCTCCTCTCGATGAATATATTGCCGCTTACAGCCGCCTGTATGATCTGCTGCTCTCCGGGGAAAAGATCATATGGAAGCGGGATTACCCTCTGTTTCTGCACCGGGGCATCACCACCGATCTGTCAAACTGTATCTACGGCAATTTCCATATTTATGAAGGGGAGCAATATAAAAGAGCAGACTTTGGCGAGCCTGTCGTCGGAATATCCCCTGCGGCACTCTGTCTCAGGATCGATGAAAACAACAAACTGCACTGCTCAACTTCCTGTTCCTACAGTTTTTACCCGGAAGGCTACATGGGTGTTAGCCTGGATTATCCCAAAATGATCCAGTATCCATACGGCGATGGATATGAGCCACTGAGAACCACTGAAACGCTGCGGTCATATCAGGATTTCATCATGTTAAAGGATTCTGTCAAAAAACTCACCCGCCCGTTCTCCATAAAAGCCGCCGGCAATGAAAGGAGGCTGAATATCAGAGTGAGCGATGAGGTCAGAAGCAGGCTGAACGACTGCTATTTATTTCGGCAATATGGGGTGATAGTGAAATAACAGGAAGGTTTCTCATTAATGCGGCAATACACTAAGGGTACATTTTATGAACTGCGAAATCACACGATTGACAGACAAACCCCAACTGAAAGAACAGGCGGCACGATGGTTTCATGAAAAATGGGGCATTCCACTGGAAGCGTATCACAAAAGTATGGAGGACTGCCTGTTGCAGAAAACGCCCGTGCCCGCCTGGTATCTGGCGATGGAAAACGGCAGGATCATCGGCGGGCTGGGCGTTATCGAGAATGACTTCCACAACAGAAAAGACCTCTCGCCGAATGTCTGCGCAGTCTATACCGAAAAAGCCCATCGGCGCCGCGGTGTCGCCGGCGCTCTGCTTCGCTTTGTCTGCGACGATATGAACGCAAAGGGGATCGACACATTGTATCTTGTCACAGACCACACTTCCTTTTATGAGCGCTACGGCTGGAAGTTTCTCTGCATGGTACAGGGGGACGATGAGCCGGACCTGTCAAGGATGTACGTGCATCATGCCTGAAGTTTATAACAGACAATATGTAATGACCCCGCATTTGTAATCTCGTGGATTTACCTGTATA
>CAJUDM010000025.1 GCA_910584915.1 uncultured Lachnospiraceae bacterium | reverse complement strand
TGGGTGAAGTGATATTGACGATGAAGGGCATCGATAAGTCCTTTCCGGGAGTGCATGCGCTTGACCATGTGGACCTGGAGGTGAGGAAGGGCGAAGTCCATGCGCTGATGGGAGAGAACGGGGCCGGGAAATCGACACTGATGAAGGTGCTGACAGGGATCTACTCGAAGGATGAGGGAACGATCACCTACGAGGGGAGAGAGGTGGAGTTCACGAACCCGAGGGAGGCGCAGGACGCAGGGATCGTGATCGTGCACCAGGAGTTGAACATGATGGGGCACCTGACGGTGGCGCAGAACATCTTTATCGGCAGGGAGCCGATGAAGGGAGCGCTGATAGACGACGCGAAGATGAACGAGGAGGCGAAGAGGCTCTTCGGGATGCTGAACATAGACATAGACCCGACAGAGAAGATGAGCCGTCTGACAGTCGGAAAGCAGCAGATGTGCGAGATAGCGAAGGCGATCTCCCACGATGCGAAGGTGATCGTGTTCGACGAGCCGTCGGCGGCGCTGACGGAGGCGGAGATCGAGGAGCTGTTCAAGATCATCCGTGACCTGCGGGCAAAGGAGATGGGGATCGTGTACATCTCGCACAGGATGGATGAGATCAAGGTGATCACGGACCGTGTGACGGTGATGCGTGACGGAGGCTATGTGGGGACGTTAGTCACGGCGGAATCCACCAAGGACGATATCATCAACATGATGGTGGGGCGTGTTATTTACGAGGACCCGAAGACACAGAGCACAGTAAAGCCGGGCGCGCCGGTGGTGTTGAAAGTGGAGCACTTAAACGCGGGTAAGATGGTGCAGGATGTGAGCTTCGAGTTACATAAAGGGGAGATCCTGGGCTTCTCCGGCCTGATGGGGGCGGGCCGGACGGAGACAGCCAGGGCGCTGTTCGGGGCGGACCCGAAGGAGAGCGGAGAGATCTACGTAAACGGGGAGAAGGTAGAGATAAAGACGCCGATGGACGCGGTGAAATGCGGGATCGGCTACCTGTCGGAGGACAGGAAGCGCTTCGGCATCGTGACGGCGAAGACGGTGGCGGAGAACACGACGATGGCGTGCCTTGAGGAGTACATGAAGGGTATCTTCATCGACAGCAGGCGTGAGAACGAGGCGGCGCAGAAGTATGTGGATGAACTGAAGACGAAGACGCCGGGAGTGGACCAGCTTGTGGTGAACCTGTCAGGCGGGAACCAGCAGAAGGTAGTCATCGCGAAATGGCTGGCGAGGAACTGCGACATCCTGATCTTTGACGAACCCACACGAGGGATCGACGTAGGGGCGAAGAGTGAGATCTACCACCTGATGAACGAGCTGGTGGCGGAAGGGAAGTCGATCATCATGATTTCCTCTGAAATGACGGAAATACTGAGAATGAGTGACCGCATCGTGGTGATGTGCGAAGGGAAGAAGACGGGCGAGATCGACATCGCCGAGGCGACCCAGGAGAATATCATGCACGCGGCAACGCTGAGAAAATAAAGAAAGATCAGCAGGCGGGCGTACGATGCCCCGGAGTATTTACGGATGCGTAAGCAGCCGGAAATATCTCCGCCGTATATGGGCATCGGAAGGGAGCCTGCGGAACTAAGATCAGTAAGCGGGCGTACGATGCCCCGGAGTGTTTGCGGATGCGTAAGCAGCCGGAAATATCTCCGCCGTATATGGGCATCGGAAGGGAGCCTGCGGAACTAAGATCAGTAAGCGGGCGTACGATGCCCCGGAGTGTTTGCGGATGCGTAAGCAGCCGGAAATATCTCCGCTGAGGCGGGCGTCGGAAGAGAGCTTACGGAACTCAAATTAGGAGGGTGAGAATGATGGCAAATAATGTGAAAAAGGGTAACGCTTTTACGGAGAATCCGATCGTAAGAGCGATAGGTACCCAGAAAATAGTAGTTGTGGCGGTTCTGATCGTTTTATTCGGATTCTTCTGTATCGCGAGCCCCGCATTCAGACAGTATTCCACAATCTTGAGTATTATGGATTACTCCTATTATACAACGTTGATGGCGATCGGCGTTACATTCTGCCTGATCACCGGCGGCGTTGACTTATCCATAGGAACAGGCATTATCTGTTACGGCCTGCTTGGCGGTTTTCTGATCAACCATAAAGGGATGCCGGTGGCGGTGGGGCTTTTGGTGACACTCCTGGCAGCGATTGTGGTGGGTGTTGTAAACGGCGCGCTGGTTGCGATCCTGGAACTGCCTCCGTTTATCGCAACGCTCTGTACGATGATGATAACCCGCGGCCTCGGTTCCATCGCAACCGGAGGGCTCTCCCAGAACTGGCCTCCCGCAGGCAGTGAGCTTGGGTGGTTTCGGAGCATTTTCAAGCTGGATCTGGGAACGATAAAACTTCCGCTCGGCTTTGTATGGGTATTGCTTCTGGTCATCCTGATGTCGGTGGTGTTAAATAAGACAAAAGTGGGACGTTATATTATCGCGATCGGTTCCAATAAGGAAGCGACCAGGCTTTCCGGCGTAAACGTGATCAAATATCAGATGTCCGCGTATATCATATCCGGTTTCTTCGCCGGACTTGGAGCTATCGCCTATGCGGCGACGTTCCAGGCGATCGCACCGGGAACCGGCGCGGGACTTGAACTGGATGCCATCGGCGGCGCGATCATCGGCGGGACATCCATGAACGGTGGTTCCGGTTCTGTGGCGGGGACACTGCTCGGCGTATTTATCATGTCGATGTTGAAGACCGGGCTTCCGTTTATCGGGCTGCAGGCAAACTGGCAGCAGATCATCACGGGGCTGGTATTGATCGTTGCGGTATACATTGATGTGTTAAAGAACAAAAAAGTAGAATAGCAATAGACGAAAAATACGAATTTCAGTAAAATTTTTACCATTTTTAGTAATAAATTGTACTTGCAACTTATAAAAATTACGCTATAATAGCGAGTAGATGTGAAGGTACAAAGTTACATCTTATGAATGAAAATACTGTCCATAAGATGCAGCCGTACTTTACATAATAAAATAACACGGCTGAAATGCCGAAAAAAACAGGAGGAACACTGAATGAAAAAGAAAGTTTTAGCAAGCCTGCTCTGTGTGGCAATGGTAGCAGCAACATTAGTTGGCTGCGGCAACAGTTCAGAGCCGGCAACAGAGACACCTGCTGCTGAGGAAGAAGCTCCCGCAGCGGAAGAAGAAGCACCTGCAGCAGAGGAAGAGGCTCCGGCAGAGGAAGCGGCTCCGGCAGGCGACCTTCATTTTGAGATCGTATCCAAAGGCTTCCAGCATCAGTTCTGGCAGGCAGTATTAAAAGGTTCCGAGACGAAAGCGGAAGAGCTTGGCGTGACCATGAACTTTGTAGGTCCTAACTCCGAATCCGATATCGCTGACCAGGTACAGATGTTGAACAACGCGATCAATGCGCAGCCCGCAGCGATCGGCCTTGCGGCACTTGACACAAATGCATGTCTGGATGGTATCCAGCAGGCGATGGACGCAAATATTCCTATTATCGGGTTTGACTCCGGCGTACCGGGTGCTCCCGATGGCGCTATCTGGGCTAACTGCTCCACAGATAACTATGCGGCAGGTGAGATGGCAGCGGAAGAGACATACAAGCTGATCAAAGACCAGATCACAGGTGCAACAGGTAAGGTAAGGATCGGCGTTATGAATCAGGATGCTACAGGCGAATCTCTGATCAACCGCGGCCTTGGCTTCATGGATAAGATGAATGAGCTGATCACAGCAGACGGCAAGACTGTATCCGTAGTTGGTAACGACAAGTATGTCAATGACTGCAAGATCGAGAACAAAGGTTCTGAAGACGGCGATGTAGTGATCGAAGTTCTGGTTCCCGCACAGGTTACATCTGAACTTTCCGCTATCGACTGTCAGACTCTGCTGAACAAAGATGATACGATCTGTATCTATGGTTCCAACCAGCACTCCGCAGAGGGTATGGTAACAGCGAATGAGAACATCGGTAAACTCGGCAAGGACGTTGTAGGCGTTGGCTTTGACTCCGGTGCAGTTATCAAAGCGGCTGTAAAAGACGGTACATTTGCAGGTTGTATTACACAGGCTCCGGTAGCTATGGGTGAGGCAGTGATCCAGCAGCTTTACAACGCGGCAACAGGCGCAACTGTAGAGGATGTTGACACAGGATGTCAGTGGTTCACGGCTGAGAATATGGATGATCCTGAGATCGCTCAGAACCTGTATGACTAATCTTTTTGGAATAACTACAGAATGAAATAAAAAGAACGCTCCGCATTTTGCGGGGCGT
Source organism: uncultured Lachnospiraceae bacterium (assembly GCA_910584915.1). Taxonomy (GTDB): domain Bacteria; phylum Bacillota; class Clostridia; order Lachnospirales; family Lachnospiraceae; genus 1XD8-76. The sequence continues at coordinate 67,926 of CAJUDM010000025.1, read as the reverse complement.
TTTTCAGAGGATTGACAGAATTTACGCGGGAAGAGGTTTCCCTCCCCCCGCGCGCGGCTGTTTTTAATTTCCTTTCGTATAATCCTCGATAACCAGCGGAATCTGAGACATCATATTGTCGATATCTTCAAACATGGCACTCTTTGTCGTGCCGAGGTCTCCGGCATCTTTTATATGTTTCATGACATCCTGGTATTTATCCCTGATCTTGTCAAAGAATCCGCATAGCGCCTGAAGGGCTGTCTTGGAATCGCCGATCACGCCGGAGATTTCATCATGTACAGTGCCGGCGCCGTCGGCAGAGCGGATGATCTCGTCGAATGTCTTGTAAGTCTCATCAACCTTTTCCAGGCTTTTATCCAGTGCACTTTGGGAGGTGGTGATATTCTTGTACAGGTTATCTGCACCCTCCCTGACATCAAAGATTCCTGCATCCACATCCCTTGTCAGTCCCTTGATCTCGTCCACCAGTTTTTTTACCTGCGTTGCAACGACTGCGAAGCCGCGCCCCTGTTCTCCGGCGCGCGCAGCCTCGATCGAAGCATTCAGCGCGAGAATATTTGTCTGCTCGGCAATCGAAACGATTTTGGAAGTAGATTGTTTTATCCGCTCCACAGCATTCTGGAGATCTTCGAAGGTGTGCTCCATCTCATCAAAGTATGATTTCACCTGCATGGAACTGTCCTTTAACTCCTCGACTCCGTTTTGCGCATTGGAGACAGAACGGGCGATCGTATCCCTCACTGTCTCGAATTCACCGGAGACTTCTTCAATGCTGGAAAAGTTGTCCCCGAAATCCAGAAGTTTTTCCTGAAAATTTTCGGCTTCCGCAAGGACATTGCTGAAAGAACTTCCAATTTCCGTGATCTCCCACAGGGAATCTACCTCCTTCTGCACCAGATCATTGCGGTAATCTTTCAGACAGTTTATAATATGAAGTACCGGATACAGACTTTTTTCATTCTGGATAACAGTCTTTGCCTCCGGTTTGTTTTTTGACCAAAATGGCATAATATGATCCTCCTCAGTTAATTTCACTCAAAGACAACACATGTCATGGACTGATTGACGAAACGGTTGTTGTAGTGCTCACCGTATCCGACAAAGCCCGCATGTTTTCCGAGTTTTCCCATTTCTCCCAGATATTCCTTCATATACTGGTTCTGGGTGAACAGCAGATAGCGGAACAGGCAGTTCACTGAAAATACCGCAGAAATCTTCGGAAAATCCTGCTGTATCGTCCGGATGGTATTTCTGACAGTTTCCTTGTAATCGCCAAGTTCCAGCAGGACCAAAATATCAGAATCGTTTACCTGACGGAAGCAGGCAAGGGAACTGCCGTTCACTTCCTTGATGGATATGATACAGGTGTCATCCCCGTTCAGCTTGCCGAAAGGATTTTTGAATGTCTGTGTTGTGATCTCTTTTTCCGTCACGTGGAGGATGTCCTGGTAGACTTCCTTGGCGGGGCGGTTGTTTAAAGCTCCTACTATGTATTTTTCTTTGTTTGTCCGGGAAGCGATAAAGCGGTAGTCTTCCATCTGGTGATAGATGTTTTCCTTGTATGCTTTTACCCGTCCGTGCTGATTCTTGACGATGGCATACACAACAGCGTCCTGATAGATCCTGCCGTTTACGGAAACTTTTCCGGCATCACCGGTTCCTCCCACGAGGGAGATATTTCTGCGCTTTAAGACACTGTAGATGGTCGTCAGCGCGCAGGCGTCATTGCCGGTACAGAAATCGATGCATATGGTATTGTTTTTGGAGGCATCGACATTTTTGACGTCCTCCTCCAGGCGTTTGATATATTTGACGGGCATCGTGGATACCTGTTCTAAGACATTGGCGGCGGCAAGTATGCCGTCCGAGAGAGCAATGATGCCCACTCCCTTTTCCGCGATCACGGTATCATAGCTCATGCCGATACATCCGATGCTCGGCACACCGGGAAACATGGCTTCCAGTTCCCTGACATGTGTTTCAAACTGATCTTTGTTGGAAAACAGCATGAGAAGCTGCGGCCTGTTGATACCCCTGGCCGCGGTTTTTAAATCTCCACGCAAATCCATTCCAAAACTTTGTTTCATTGTGAGATTCCTTTCTGTATTTGGTAGTGGTATGTATAAAAACTCCTGTTCTATACGCAGTTCTATTATATGATATCCTCCTGTTATGCGTCAATGAAAAACTTTCCTGAAAAATTTACTTTACAGAATGGATATTTAGGGTTAGAATAAGGGCAGAACAGAATAAAAGATAAAACGTTGATGAGGAGAGTACCTGTGCGGAACGCAGAAAGAGAGAGGCACCGGAAATGGCGGAGATATCTGCCGGATTTCTGAGCTGAAAGCGCCTTTACGGAAAGCATACGGGAAGACCACCTCGGAGTGGCTTTAATACAGCCCGCATGCCTGCGTTATGGGCGCAATGAGTGGTTCTGACAGGCAGTATAAAGATGCCGAAAAGATTTCGCTCCGGGGAGAAATTTTCCGGCGGCGGTATTGCAGGCAGATTGGATGCTGTGGTCAGGGCAAGCAGGGTGGAACCGCGTATCATACGTCCCATGCATTACATATTGTAGTGCATGGGATTTTTTGTCTGATTGACACGGCGGGGGATTCCGGAGACAGCGGTTAATAATGAAGCAGGAGGATGAAAGGGAAATGAAAGAGAGATGGGAATTATTCAGAGAGTCGTTGAGCGATATCGTGACTGTGAGCAGGAGAGAGTATCTGCTTGTCACTGTGGCTTGTTTGTTGGGGGGGATTGTATTTGGGCTGCTGTTTTCTCCCAGAAAATATGTTATGATCGGCAGCTGCAATGGGAGTAACAATGGAGATCCTGACAGAGAAGATGGCGGGATGACAGAGAGATAGAGGGGGAAGGCATCCGAAAGAAAAGTATGATATTTATATCTGATACAGGAGGGAATATGGACGAGCAAAATAAGAAAAATAAGAAAAAACGGAGCGGGCTTCCGACTCATATGGGATTGATTTTTCGGATGGTGGCGGGAGGATATCTTGTGTATCTTGCCTACAGTATCTACAACAGTTCCGGCGAGGTGCAGGGAGCGGAGAAGATCGCGTTTGCCGCATCGGTCATTCTGTTCGGTGTGATCGGAGCGGTTGTCGTGTTTCAGTCCCTGCGGGCTATGCAGAGGGGAGAGTACGAAGGCGGCGCAGGCGATCACAGGAAGGACGAAGAGTCTGGCGGAGAGGAGAAGGAGACAGCAAAGCCGGAACGGATAAGGTTCGGAGAGCCGGAGACGATGCCGGATAAAGAGGAGGAATAGTATGAGTCTGTTAATGTGAGTATTGTCCGGAGCGGCAGGAGCGCTGATCGCTTTACTGTCTCCCGATCGACAAATGGGTAAAATGATGACTTTGGAAGAGGCGAAAAAAGCAGAATGATATTTAGAGGAGGAAAAACATGAAGATCACGTTAAAAGACGGCAGTGTGAAAGAGTATGAGGCTGGTATCAGCGTCATCGAGATCGTGAAGGATATCAGCGAGGGACTGGCAAGAGCGGCATGCGCGGGAGAGATAAACGGTGAGGTGGTGGATCTGCGCACTCCGGTGGAGAAGGACTGCGAACTGAATATTCTGACGGCAAATGATAAGGAGGGGCTGCGGGTGGTGCGGCACACGGCATCCCATGTGATGGCGGAGGCGGTGAAGAGGCTGTTTCCCGAGGCAAAGCTGGCGATCGGGCCGAGCATCGATACCGGTTATTATTATGATTTTGACCATGAGCCTTTCTCGCGGGAGGATCTGGATAAGATCGAGGCGGAGATGAAGAAGATCATCAAGGAGGGGCATGAATTAAAGAGATTCACGCTGCCCAGGGCGGAAGCGATTCAGTTTATGGAGGAGAGAGATGAGCCCTACAAGGTGGAACTGATAAAAGATCTGCCGGAGGACGCGGAGATATCGTTCTACGATCAGGGCGGCTTTGTGGACCTGTGCGCGGGGCCTCATCTGATGACCACAAAGGGGATCAAAGCGTTTAAGCTGACGTCTTCTTCCGGCGCATACTGGAGAGGGGATTCCGACAGGGCGATGCTCCAGAGGATCTATGGAACGGCATTTAATAAGAAGGAAGAGCTGGCGGAGTATCTGGAATATTTGGAGAATATCAAACTCCGCGACCACAACAAGCTGGGGCGTGAGATGGAGCTGTTCACCACGGTGGATGTGATCGGACAGGGGCTGCCGCTCCTGATGCCCAAGGGGGCGAAGATGATCCAGACGATGCAGCGCTGGATCGAGGATCTGGAGGACAACGAGTGGGGCTATATCCGGACGAAGACGCCCCTGATGGCAAAGAGCGATCTGTACAAGCTCTCCGGGCACTGGGATCACTACAAGGAAGGTATGTTTGTGCTGGGCGATGAGGAGAAGGATAAGGAAGTGTTCGCCCTGCGTCCGATGACCTGCCCATTCCAGTATTTTGTGTACAAGGCGACGCAGCACTCCTACCGGGATCTGCCGCTGCGCTACGGCGAGACTTCCACGCTTTTCAGGAACGAGGATTCCGGCGAGATGCACGGTCTGACCAGGGTGCGGCAGTTCACGATCTCCGAGGGGCATCTGATCGTAAGGCCCGACCAGATGGTGGAGGAGTTTAAAAAATGTATCGCCCTGGCGCAGTATTGCCTGAAGACGCTGGGTGTGGAGGAGGATGTGACATACCATCTCTCCAAGTGGGACCCGGAGAACAGGGAAAAATATATCGGCGAGCCGGAGGTCTGGGAAGAGACCGAGGGGCATATCCGCAGCATTATGCAGGAACTTGAGATCCCCTTTGTGGAGGATGTGGGGGAAGCCGCATTCTACGGACCGAAGGTCGATATCAACACGAAGAATGTGTACGGCAAGGAAGATACCATGATCACGGTGCAGTGGGATGCGTTGCTGGCGGCTCAGTTTGATATGTATTATATCGACCAGAACGGAGACAAGGTGCGCCCCTATATCATCCACAGGACTTCGATGGGCTGTTACGAGAGGACGTTAGCGTGGCTGATCGAAAAGTATGAGGGCAAATTCCCCACATGGCTCTGTCCTGTGCAGGTGAGAGTCCTGCCGATCTCCGATAAATATGAGGAGTACGCGCAGAAGGTGTGCGGCGAACTGAAAGCGAACGGCGTGCTGGCGGAGGTGGACGCCCGCTCCGAGAAGATCGGCTTCAAGATCCGCGAGGCGAGGCTTGCGAAGCTGCCGTATATGCTGGTAGTCGGACAGCAGGAGGCAGAAAACGGGACGGTGTCCGTGAGAAGCCGCTTCGCAGGTGATGAGGGCGCAAAGCCGCTGTCTGCGTTTATCGATCAGATCTGTAAGGAGATCAGGACGAAGGAGATCCGGAAGGAAGAGGAAGGGAAATAAATAAAAATATGGACGAAAAATTTTGAAATGCAACAGCATAATTAACTGCGAATCTGCCCATACTGATTTTGTAAAAAGAAGAAATTGACGGCGGTGTCCGGCGGACATTATGTCTGCCGGGACTGCTGCGAGATCAGGAGGTAGAGAAATGGCTGAATTACGTTGTTCCGTGGAAAATTGTACCTATAACAATGACAGGTGCTGCTGCAAGGGGGATATTATGGTGGCGGGTAAGCATGCCTGCCGTAAGGACGACACTTGCTGTGAGAGCTTTAAAGACAGAAGCGATGCGGGCGTTTTCACAAGCGCCATAGCACATCCGAGCAGGACGATCAGCATAGACTGCGAGGCGGACAAGTGCATCTATAATACGAATTATAAATGTTATGCCGACCATGTGGATATCAAGGGATGCGGTGCGGATAACTGCAGAGAAACAACATGTGCTACTTTTAAAGAAAAATAAATCAATATTTTGTGGTTTTATACTCAGGAGTAGCGCTTTGGTAGCACTTCGTGCAGTAAGATAGGTATTGTAAAAGGGGAATAGGTGACGGGCGGTAAAAAACCTGAAGCCGGAGGGAGCCGGGAAGAGATTTCCGGCTCTTTTCATGCAGGTAAAAGGACTTGACTTTCAGCCGGCTCCGGTTGTACTATGAACATAGAGTGAAACGTTTCGCCCCATGTTTGCCCTGTATCGCATCAGATGTCAGGATCAGACGGAGAAAGATCCGAAACAGGAGGAAAAAGGGCGGCGGGGATTCAGGAAAGGAGCGGACATGGCGTCTACGATTCGTGATATCAGAGAACAGACAGGGCTGTCTCTGGCAACGATTTCCAAATATCTGAACGGCGGAAATGTGCTTCCGGAGAACAGGGTAAAGATCGAGGCGGCGATCAGGGATCTGCATTACGAGGTGAATGAGATTGCCAGAGGGCTGGTGACAAACCGCACGCGGACAGTGGGAGTGCTTGCTTACAGTGTGGAGAGCATTTTCAACGGAACGCTCCTGCGGCATATCGGCAACAGCCTGCGGAAGGCGGGATATGGCCTGATGATCTGTGATTCCTGCGATGATCTGAAGATCGAGGCGGAGAACGTGAGTTTTCTGCTGAATAAGAAAGTGGATGGGATCATCGCGCTGCCTGTTTCCACAAAGACGGAATCGCTGCAGGCGGCAAGAAAGGCAAAAGTGCCGGTTGTGCTGATCGACAGGCCCTCGGGGAACGGCGAGTTTGACTGTGTCAGGATCGATAACCGCAGGGCAGCGCATCGAGCGGTGGATTTTCTGTTGGAGAACGGACACAGGAGGATCGGCATCATCTGTTCTCATTCGGAATATACCGGTGAAGAGCGCTATAAAGGTTATGAGGACGCCATGAGAGAGGCGGGGTGTGAACCGAAGCAGGAGTATTGCGCGGCGGGGACCCATTCCATTGAGTTCGGATTTGAGGGGATGGGCAGGCTGCTCTCTCTGGAAGAGCGCCCCACAGCGGTGTTTATGACAAATTATGAACTTGCGCTGGGAGCGGTGATGGCGTTAAACAGGACAAAACTCCACTGCCCGGAAGATATTTCTCTGATGGGATTTGATGATCTGATCATGTCGCATGTGATCCATCCCAGGCTGCATATGGTAGTCCAGCCGATGAAGGAGATGGGGGAGAAGGCGGCGGAACTTCTCTTAAACCGCATCGGGAGCAGGGAGCAGGAGATGCCGATGGAGATCGTGCTGGGGACGCGCATCAGCGAGGGGAATTCTGTAGCGGAAATCTGACGTATGCGGGCGGTTAAATCCCCGGGTGAGCGGGGTTCCATTGTGGCAGTCCATGGAATCTGACATACGCGGACAGCCGCGTCAGATTAAGAGGTGCCCTGCCGGCGTTTGATAAAGAGAGACAGTGAATGCGAAGCAGATGTCGGCAAAACTATGTGCCTATGCATGAGCAAAAGTATTGAGACGAAAGCGAAACGGTTCGCTATAAAAATCTTGACAGAAAACAGAAAAAGTTTTATAATTAGGAAAAAATAAAGGAAAAACTATAAAGTGTAATTGGAATTGTGAACGAAACGGTTTACTTTGGAGGAACTTATGGGAAAGTTGTTGTTGGGGATTGATATCGGAACTTCGGCGTGCAAGGTGGCGGTTTTTGATGAGGACGGCGTGGCGCTGGCGCAGGCGAGCAGGGAGTACAGGGTGTATTATCCAAAGAACGGCTGGGCGGAGCAGGAGCCGGAGGAGTGGTGGGGCGCGATCTGCGAGTCGATAAAGGAAGTGCTCACCGGGGAGGAAATTTCGGCGGATGCGATCTGCGGCATCGGTGTGGACGGACAGAGCTGGTCGGCGATCCCGATTGACCGGGATGGCCATGTGCTCTGCAGGACGCCGATCTGGATGGATACGAGAGCCAGGAATATCTGTGAGAGGGTGAAGCGAGAGGCTTTTGCGGAAGAGATATTTGAGGTGGCGGGGAATGATTTTCTGCCCTCCTACACAACTCCGAAGATGCTGTGGTTTAAGGAGGAAATGCCCGAGGTTTACCTGAGGACATACAAGTTCCTGCAGAGCAACAGTTATATTGTGTATAAGCTTACTGACCAGATCAGTCAAGAGTATTCTCAGGGGTACGGGATTCATTTTTTTGATATGGAGCATCTTACATATCACGAGGAGCTGGCAAATAAACTGGGACTGACACAGGAGCTGGTTCCGGCGTTGTGCGGTTGTGACAGTATTGTCGGTGAGGTGACGGAGGATGCCGCAAAAAAGACCGGCTTAAAGGCTGGAACGCCGGTGGTGGCTGGAGGGCTGGACGCAGCCTGCGGCACCCTGGGAGCGGGCGTTTACCGAACCGGTCAAACCCAGGAACAGGGAGGTCAGGCGGGCGGCATGAGCATTTGCATGGACCGGGCGCTGGCGCATAAGAAGCTGATCCTGGGAACCCATGTGGTGCCGGGGCGCTGGCTTTTGCAGGGCGGCACTGTGGGCGGCGGCGGCGCGCTAAAGTGGTTCAGGCAGGAATTTGGTAAAGGGATGAACTTTGATGAACTGACGGCGGAGGCGGAAGCGGTGCCGGCGGGAGCCGACGGCGTGTTGTTTTTGCCCTATATGGCGGGAGAGCGCTCCCCGATCTGGAATCCGGATGCGAAGGGTGTTTTCTACGGCCTGTCCTATGATAAGTCCAGGGGGCATATGATAAGGGCGGTCTTGGAGGGCGTGGCGTTTTCTCTGGAGCACAACCTGCGCGTTGCGGGAGAGACAGGGGCTGTGGTGGGAATATTGAATGCCATGGGCGGCTCCGCCAACTCCAGGCTCTGGACACAGATCAAGGCGGATGTCACCGGAAGGACGATACAGGTGCCTGCTTCCGATACGGCGACCACGCTGGGGGCGGCGCTGTTAGCCGGCGTTGGCTGCGGCGTCTATGGAAGTTATGAGGAGGCGGTAAACCGAACCATAAAGATCACCAGAGTGCAGGAGCCGGACAGGGAACGGCATGAACTCTACGGGGATGCGATGGGGCGCTATCTGAGACTGTCGGAGAAGATGCAGGAGATGTTTTGATAAAAAACAGCATATCCCCGAACAGTGCCCAGAGGATTTACGAACGCAGAGCGTTCGGAAATATCTCTGCGGAAAAAGGTGCTGGGAGGTGATATGCGGAACTGAAAAACAGCATATCGCCGAACAGCGCCCAGAGGATTTACGAACGCAGAGCGTTCGGAAATATCTCTGCGTATAGAGGTGCTGGGAGGTGATATGCGGAACTGAAAAACAGCATATCGCCGAACAGCGCCCAGAGGATTTACGAACGCAGAGCGTTCGGAAATATCTCTGCGTATAGAGGTGCTGGGAGGTGATATGCGGAACTAGAATAAGGAGAAACCTATGAAAGCAGGAGTTGTACACGCAAAAAATGATATCCGTTATGAGGAGATCGCGAAACCGGCGGCGGAGCCTGGGAAAGTGTTGGTGAAGGTGAAATACACCGGCATCTGCGGCTCGGACATTCCGAGGGTGAACGGGGATGCATGCCACTATTTTCCGAATGTGCTGGGACATGAGTTTTCCGGCACAGTGGAGGAAGTGGGGGAGGGAGTCACTTCGGTAAAACCCGGCGACAGGGTGGCGGGCGTGCCGCTTGTGCCCTGTATGGAGTGTGAGGACTGCCAGAAGGGAAACTATTCCCTCTGTAAACATTACAGCTTTATCGGCTCGAGGGAGTTCGGCAGCTTTGCGAAGTATGTGGCGGTGCCGGAGAGAAATGTGGTGAAGTTTGACGATACGGTCAGCTTCGAGATGGGCGCACTGTTTGAGCCGGCGACGGTGGCGCTCCACGGGCTGCGGAGGCTCGATTACAAAGGGGGAAAAACCGTGGCGATCCTGGGCGGCGGCACGATCGGGATGCTGACCATGCAGTGGGCGAAGATATACGGCGCGAAAAAAGTGGCGGTTTTCGATATCGTGGAGGAGAGGCTGGACCTGGCGAGGCGCCTCGGCGCCGATGCGGGCGTGAATTCCGCCGCAGCGGGCTATATGGATCAGGTGAAGGAGCTGACAGGTGGCAGAGGCTTTGACTACGTATATGAGACAGCGGGCAATACGGCGACGATGAAGATGGCGTTTGCGCTTGCGGGAAACAAGGCACAGGTGTGCTTTATCGGGACGCCGACGAGGGAGCTTGCCTTCAGTGTGGAGGAGTGGGAAAATATCAATCGGAAGGAATTTTATCTGACCGGCTCCTGGATGAGTTATTCGGCGCCCTTCCCCGGGGATGAGTGGGAACTCGCGGCACACTGCTTTAAGACGGGACAGTTACAGTTCGACGATTCTTTTATCTATAAAAAGATGCCGCTCTCACAGATCGATCAGGCGTTTGAGATGTATAAGACGCCGGGCTTGGTGAAAGGGAAGATCCTGATCGACAGCGAGGCGTGACGGGATATCGAAGCCGGAAGAAGCGCATTATGCCGGACGGTGAGGTTATTCTATTGGAAGCGGATATGTCGGACCCGGCAGGGCGGGCGCGCACCGCGAAGCGTACCATGCCGGGCGGTGTGGTATATCCGGCAGAAAAGAGATATATAAAATAAACAATAATATACAGGAGGAAAGAGTTATGGCAGTAGAAGCGGCAAAAGTTCCACAGATCACATTGAATACGGGGGATAAGGTTCCCTGCATCGGCATGGGGACGTTCGGTTCCGACAGGTTCACGGCGGAGCAGGTGTCAAACGCGGTGGCAGGTGCCATCAGGGCGGGGTACCGGATGTTTGACTGCGCGGCATGTTACGGAAATGAAGACCAGATCGGCGAGGTCTTTGAGGCGGCTTTTCAAGAAGGCGTAGTGGAGAGAAAAGATCTCTATATTATGACAAAGGTCTGGAACGATATGCACAGGGAGGTGGAGAAGTCCTGCAGAAAGAGTATCGAGGATTTAAAGTGCGGGTATATCGACCTGTTCTTTATCCACTGGCCGTTCCCGAATTACCATGCGCCTCATTGCACTGTGGATTCCAGAAACCCGGATTCAAAACCCTTTTCCGTGGCGGAATTTATGGATACATACAGGCAGTGTGAGGAACTGGTGAGAAAGGGATTGATCCGCCATATCGGTATTTCCAATATGACGATCCCGAAGCTGAACGCAGTCATCGACAAATTTGAGATCAAACCTGTGGCGTGTGAGTTAGAGCTTCATCCCTGCTTCCAGCAGCAGGAGCTGTTCGATTACCTGAAAGCTCACGATATCCAGCCCATCGGTTTTATGCCCCTCGGTTCTCCCCAGAGGCCGGAGCGCGATATGGAGCCGACGGATATCGCGGATATGCAGGTGCCGGAATTTAAGGCGATCGCCGAGGCGCACGGTGTGCATCCCGCGATCATAGCGCTGAAATGGGCGGTGCAGAGGGGGCAGATCCCGATTCCGTTCTCCATCCATGAGATGGAATATACGAGCAATCTGGAATCCACAGTGACGGAGCTGTTGACAGAAGAAGAGATGAAAGTGATCGCGGGGCTTGAGAAGAACAATCGTCTGGTAAAGGGACAGGTATTCCTGTGGGAAGGCGCCACCGACTGGCATGACCTCTGGGATGAGGAAGGCGTGATCGTGGACTGCCCGGACGCGGAATAATGCCGGTATCCTGTATGGTCAGGTTCTTTGCCGGATATCTGCCGGCATGAGCCTGTCGCGGGGCGGGCTGGTTCCCGCGGGCAGCGGGCCAGGTGTGCATGCCCGGATGCACATTTGGCGACTGCCGCGAAGGCCACACACCCCGTTGCTCTGCAGTGTTGCAGGTTTGATGCCCCGCTGCCTGCAACGGGGTAGTTACCTTGAATGGGAGGATCGGATATCATGATTACAACAGTCACGCTGAACGCATCGATCGACAAAGCGTATTATATGGAAGGCGCTATTGAGAACGGGAGGGTGATGCGGGTAAAAGCGGTACATAATTCTGCCGGCGGAAAAGGGCTGAATGTGGCGAGAGCAGTGCATCTGTGCGGTGAGGAGGTTCTCGCCACAGGGCTTGTGGGCGGCTATAACGGAAAGTATCTGGAAGCGCTGTTGGATAAGGACGATATTCCCCATGCATTTGAACATATTGAGGGGGAGACAAGAAGCTGTATCAATATTCTGGATGAGGTATTCGGCTCCACCGAGTACCTGGAGCCGGGCTGCGCTGTGACGGAGCGGGAAAAACTTAAGTTTTTGGAACGGTTTCCGGAGATCATCGGGGATTCGCAGGTGGTGACGATGTCCGGCAGCGTGCCGGCGGGACTTCCCGCCGATATCTACAGAGAGATGATACTGACGGCAAAACGGGCGGGGAAACAGGTGATCCTTGATACCAGCGGCGTGCTGCTTGAGAAGGGCCTGGAAGCCTGCCCGACACTGGTGAAGCCGAATCAGGATGAGCTGGAACAGCTTTTTTCGGCAAAGATCGCCGGAAGGGAGGATGTGATCGCCAGGGCGGAGAAACTCTGCGGGCAGGGTATCTCCTATGTGGTGGTCTCCCTCGGCGGCGACGGAGCGCTCATGGCGTGCAGGGAAGGTGTGCTGCAGGCGGATGCCCCGAAGGTGGAAGCAGTCAATACGGTGGGCTGCGGCGATTCCATGGTGGGCGCCATGGCTGTGGCGTTAAAGAGAGGTTTTGAGCCGGAGCGCATGCTGCGCTATGCGGTGGCTGTGGCATCTGCCAACGCGCTCTCACCGGATACGGGAAGTTTTGAGCCGGCAGTCTGTGAAAAGCTTTTTGAGGAAGTGAAAGTAGTCAGGCTGTAAAGATAGAAAATTAAAATTATCAATCGCGAGATTTGTGTCTGCGCGTTGCCTGTCACAAACTCGTGAGCCATATTATTTCTTTGCGCAATAAAGCAACGAATAAATGGGAAAAATATTAATATGACGGAAAGAGGGATAGGATTATGTCATTTGTGACGACAAAACAGTTATTGATGGATGCCAGGGAGGGCGGATATGCGGTAGGCGCATTCAATGTGGAAAATATGGAGATGGTGATGGCGGTGGTAAAGGCTGCGGAGGAGATGAAAGCGCCTGTTATCTTACAGACCACGCCCTCCACGATAAAGTACGCCGGTATTTCCATGTATTGCGCCAATGTAAAGGCGGCGGCGGAGCATGCGCAGGTGCCTGTGGCGCTTCATTTAGACCACGGCAGCAGTTTCGCTCTTGCCATGCAGGCGTTCAGGGCGGGATATACTTCCATTATGATCGATGGCTCGAAGGAGGCGTTCGAGGACAATATCGCGCTGACAAAAAAAGTGGTGGATGCCTGCAGCGCATCGGATATTCCGGTGGAGGCGGAACTCGGCAAAGTGGGCGGCAAGGAGGATGACCTGGAATGTAATGATCCGGGATACACAGATCCGGAGGATGCGGTGCGCTTTGTGGAGGAGACGGGGATCGATTCCCTGGCGGTAGCTATCGGTACGGCGCACGGGATCTACAAAGGGGAGCCGAAGCTGGATCTTCCCAGGCTCTCCGAGATCAGGGAGAGGGTCAGCATTCCGTTAGTGCTCCACGGCGCCTCCGGCGTGCCCGATGAGACGGTGCGGGAGTGCATCAGGCGGGGTATCTGCAAGGTGAATTTTGCGACAGAGCTTCGGATCGCCTACAGCGACGGCGTCAAAGCGTTTCTGAAGGAGAATCCGGATGCCTTTGATCCGAAGAAATACGGGATGGCGGGGATGGAGCGCGTGACAAAACTGGTATGCGAAAAGATCAGGCTTTGCGGAAGTGAAGGAAGGCAATAGTGTCTCCGTATCATCGTCATATATTTGTAAAAAAGATTTCCGTAAGGCATTGACATTTACCGGATACGATGCTAAGATATCAAAGTGCGATGCATTCTATGTTTCGGCTGTGATGCGGGAATCGCATAAAAACAAGCAGAGTATCCACTCTCACCCTGCGGCTTCGCTGGCAGGTGTTCAAAATTTTGATCTTTTGGATTCGGTGGTCATGTGATTTGCCGGGTTTATTGAAGAACTTGATTTGGTGGATAGTGCTGCTATCCACTTTTTGCGTACAGAGAAAAGAAAAGTCGTTGAAGCGGGTTGAGCCTGCTTATTCGGATCAAGGGGGAGGGAAAGACTATTAGCGATTATTTCATTAACGAACAGATTAGAGACAGAGAAGTGCGTGTCATAGGCGAGGACGGTCAGCAGCTTGGCGTCATGTCATGCAGGGACGCCATGAAACTGGCGGAAGAGGCCGGCGTGGATCTGGTGAAGATCGCACCTACGGCAAAGCCTCCGGTCTGCAGGATTGTTGATTATGGAAAGTTCAGATATGAGCAGACCAGAAAAGAAAAGGATGCTAAGAAGAAGCAGAAGACTACGGAAGTAAAAGAACTGCGGCTTTCTCCGAACATTGATACGAATGACCTGAATACCAAGGTGAATGCGGCAAGGAAGTTCCTGAGTAAGGGCGATAAGGTAAAGATCACTCTGCGCTTCAGGGGACGCGAGATGGCGCATATGAACAACAGCAAGCATATCCTGGACGATTTTGCGCAGGCGCTTGCGGACATCGCGGTAGTTGACAGAGCGCCGAAAGTGGAAGGGCGAAGCATGACCATGTTCTTGACTCAGAAAAGGTAGCTTTCGTTTAGGGAAAATTAAGTGAATACAGGAGGAATGAATTATGCCAAAAATGAAGACAAGCAGAGCGGCTGCAAAGCGTTTCAAAGCAACCGGAACAGGGAAACTGAAAAGAAATAAAGCTTATAGGCGCCATATCTTAACCAAGAAGAGCACAAAGACGAAGAGAAATTTAAGAAAAGCAGCTATGACGGATGCGACAAATGTAAAGAATATGAAAAAGATCCTTCCCTATTTGTAGAGCGGCAGGAACAGTTGCCGATGGACTCGTTTTTGAGTGGTCGGGAGAATCAGATAGAAATGATCGGTTAGGAGGATAAAAGAATGGCAAGAGTAAAAGGCGGCATGAACGCCAGAAAAAAACATAACAGAGTATTAAAGCTTGCAAAAGGCTACAGAGGTGCAAGGTCGAAACAGTACAGGATCGCCAAGCAGTCTGTGATGAGGGCGCTGGCAAGTTCTTATGCGGGTAGAAAAGAGAGAAAACGTCAGTTCAGAAGACTGTGGATCGCGCGTATCAACGCGGCTGCAAGAATGAACGGTTTATCATACAGCAAATTTATGCACGGCCTGAAGATGGCTGAGGTAGAGATCAACAGAAAGATGCTGGCGGAGCTCGCGGTGAATGATGCCGAAGGTTTTGCGTCCCTGGCAGAACTTGCAAAGAGCAGACTGTAAGAGAAAGCCGGGATCTGCAGGCGTAAAAACAGTAGTTTTGCGGCAGATATACGGGTGAGGAGAAATCGGGTGGGTATCCACTCGATTTTCGCATTTATGCATACTGTGGCGTGGAAAAGAGAACTTTAGCGGTCTGACACATCAGATATTTTGAGTCAGTATATTGAGGAAAGGCAGGGTCATTTTATGGGAGTATTAGGAGAACTGGAACCCAAACCGGTATTTCGCTTTTTTGAGGAGATCTGCGGAATTCCGCACGGTTCGGGGAATGTGGAAAAACTGAGCGATTATCTGGTCGCTTTCGCGAGGGAGAGAGGGCTTGCCTGCAGACAGGACGAGATGAAGAATGTGATCATCTCGAAGGAGGCAACGTCCGGCTATGAGGAGCAGGAGGGCATCATCCTGCAGGGACATATGGATATGGTGGCGGTGAAAAAGCCGGACAGCGACATCGATATGAGGGCAGATGCGCTGAGGACGGCGGTGGAAGGAGACTATATTTACGCGGAGGACACCAGCCTGGGAGGGGATGACGGCATCGCCATCGCCTACGCTCTGGCAATCCTGGACGCGGATGATCTGCCCCATCCCCATCTGGATGTGGTGGTTACGGTGGACGAGGAAGTGGGCATGGACGGCGCAAAGGCGCTTGATCTTTCGGATGTAAAGGGGACGAGGCTGCTGAATCTGGACTCTGAGGACGAGGGATATTTTCTGGCGGGCTGCGCGGGCGGCGCCAGTGTAAAACATGTTTTGCCTGTCATGCGTGAAGAAAAGGAGGGGACGCTCTATACCTGCCGGATCTGCGGGCTTCTTGGGGGCCATTCCGGCGGAGAGATCCACAGGGAGAGAGGAAATGCCAACTCTTTGGCGGGAAGGCTTCTTGAGACGGTATCGTCGGTGACGGATATCGGCATCTGCGGGCTTTTTGGCGGCCTGGCAGATAACGCTATACCGCGCGAGGCGACGGTCCGGTTTATTGCCTCCGGGAAGGAGGAGGAACTGGATGAAGCGGTCAAAGCGTTTGAGAAGACATTGCAGGCGGAGCTGTCCACAAAAGATCCGGGAGTGAGGATCGAGATGACAAAAGAAAGCGCCGTCTCGATGTCCTGTCTGGATAAACAGTCGGGAGAGAGGGCTGAAAAGCTGTTGCTTCTCATGCCAAACGGCGTCCAGGCGATGAGTGCGGATATGCATGGCCTGGTGCAGACTTCCCTGAACAACGGTATGATGACGCTTTCAGAGAAGGAACTGACGGTCATCACCTCGGTGAGGAGTTCCGTTGCCAGCGAGAAAGAGGCGCTGATCAGAAAGATATCTGCCCTGACGGAACTTTTGGGCGGCCTGGTGTCAGTGACGGGAGATTATCCGGGCTGGACCTATAAGAAGGAATCTCCTTTCAGGGAACTGTGCGTCAGGGTGTATGAGGAGATGTACGGCAAAGCCCCGAAGATCCAGGCGATCCATGCCGGTGTGGAGTGTGGTATCCTGCTCGAGAAACGTCCGGACCTTGACTGCATCTCTCTGGGACCGGACATGAAGAATATTCATACCACGGAAGAGAGATTATGTATTTCCTCCGCAAAACGTGTGTATGAATATGTGTGCAGGGTGCTCGCTGCAAAATAATAAAATCCCCCTTGTGGGACAGGAAAAGGTCTGGTAAAATATATTTCAGGGTGGAAGCGCCGCGGGGAGGCGCCTCCAAACAGCAAAAAACAGCAGATGTACTCTATGTGCACCTGCCATTCTGAAGGAGGTTACAACATGTTAAAAGGAATTCCCAACATTATATCGCCGGAATTACTGAAGGTACTGGATGAGATGGGACATACGGATGAGATCACCATCGCGGACGGCAATTTTCCGGGACATACCTACGGAAAGAGAGTGATCCGTCTGGACGGGCACGGCGTGCCGGAGATTTTGGATGCTGTTTTGCAGCTGATGCCTCTTGACACTTATCCGAACGCGAAGGGCGAGGTGGATCCTCCCTGTACGCTGATGGCGGTGGAGCCGGGGGATGACGCGAAGACGCCGATCTGGGATGAATATAAAGAGATCGTGAAAAAGTACGACAACAGAGGAGCTGACTGTTTCCAGGAGATCAACAAATGGGATTTCTACAAACAGACACAGGAGAGATCCACCTGTGTGATCATGACGACGGAGACGGCGATTTACGCTAATATCATTCTCAGGAAGGGCGTAGTGACCGCGTAGGCAGCAGAGGTATGCTCAAGTATATTTCCGGCAAAAAGTAAAAGAGTGAATGCTCCCCCGGCACAGGACAGTGTGCAGGGGGAGTTTTTGAAAAAAGGATAAAGGAGAGGATAGTATTATGCATATGGCGGATGCTCTGGTGATCCCCGCGGTGGCGGGCACCATGTATATTGCCTCTGCGGCGGCGGCGGGCTGTTCGGTCAAAAAGGTGAGGCTTATGGACGAGCCGGAAAAGATTCCGGCGATGGGGGTGATGGGGGCTTTTGTATTTGCGGCGCAGATGATCAATTTTGCGATTCCGGGAACGGGATCCTCCGGACATTTGTGCGGCGGAATGCTGTTGACTGCGGTGCTGGGGCCCTGGGCGGGCTTTTTGACAATGATCGGGATATTGCTGATCCAGTGCCTGATGTTTGCGGACGGAGGACTTCTTGCACTGGGGTGTAATATCTGGAATATGGCGTTTTACGGCTGCTTCGCAGGTGGCTTTTTGATCTGGAGGCCGCTCATGAAGAGAGGGATCACCAGGAAAAGGATCATGGCGGCGTCCGTGGCGGCATGCGTCGTAACGCTGCAGATGGGAGCTTTTTCGGTGGTGCTTGAGACATTTTTCTCCGGGATCACGGAGCTGCCGTTTTCCGTATTTGCGGGCGTGATGCAGCCGATCCATCTCGCAATCGGACTGGTGGAGGGTGTCATAACGGCGGCGGTCCTCTGTTTTGTCTTTGAGGCGAGGCCCGGGATGCTGTGGACTGGGGAGGCGGCGTCCGCGGAGCGGGAGGGAAGATTGAGCCTGCGGAAAACGCTTGTGATCCTGACGGCTGCAGCCGCTGCCATTGCCGGAGCAGTGTCCCTGTTTGCCTCTTCGCTCCCGGATGGACTGGAGTGGTCAATGGAAAAAACAGCAGGTACTGCGGAACTGGAGGCGGCAGGCAGAGCCTACGAGATAGCGGAAAACGTTCAGGGGGCGACGGCGGTCCTGCCCGACTACGGATTTTCATTCAGCGATTCCGCAGCGGGAACCAGCGTATCGGGACTTATTGGCGGGGCGCTGGTGATCGGACTCTGCATTGTCGTCTGCTATGCCCTTAAATTTTTCCGAAAAGGGAAAAGCTGACTATGGCAGGGATAGGAAAGGCGATCGACGAAATACATTCGCTGGAGAATCTGGCGGAGCGGGGGACACTGCTTTGCAGGATCCATCCGCTTGCCAAGGTGCTTGTGACACTCTGGTATCTGATACTTGTGATGAGTTTTGATGTGCGCGATATCAGCGGGCTTTTAGGGATGGCGGCTTATCCGGTGATCCTGATGATATCGGGGGATATATCCGTGAGGCAGGCTCTGGGGCGCGTGAGGCCCATCCTTCTCACAGTGTGTCTGATAGGCGCGGCGAATCCTCTCTTTGACAGGGCTCCCTGTCTTGCTGTCGGGAGTTTTACCGTCACATCGGGGATGCTGTCCATGGCGGCACTGCTTCTGAAGGCGGGATTTGCGGTGTCCGCCTCGTATATCCTGATCGCTTCGACGACGATGGAGCAGATCTGCTATGCGCTCAGAAAACTGCATGTACCGCGGGTTCTTGTGACGGTGTTTCTGCTGATCTACCGGTATCTCGTGCTGATGCTTAAGGAGGCGGACAGGATCACACAGGCGTACAGCCTGCGCTCGCCGGGAGAAAAAGGAATCCGGAAAAGCGCATGGGGGCCTCTGGCGGGTCAGATGTTGCTGCGCAGCATAGACAGGGCGAATACGGTGTATGAAAGTATGACACTGCGAGGATTTCGCGGGGAGTTTTTCCTGCGGGGCAGTTTTGTGCCGCTGTGGCAGAGCGTCTGCTACGGTGTGTTGTGGGGCGGCGTGCTGCTGCTATTTCGGTTGGTGCCGGTCTTTGAATTGGCGGGGCGGGTTTTTATGCCATAGAGGGCTGGTGTCGCTTTTTAACCATAACTTCACGAAAAGGAATAGGCATGGATGTGTTTATAAGGATAGAGGATCTGCGGTTTTGCTATCATGCGGACCGGTATGTATTAGACGGTATCAGTTTGACGGTATCTCCGGGGGAAGCTGTGGGCATTATCGGCGCCAACGGCGTGGGAAAATCCACATTTCTGAGGATACTGACAGGATTGCTTTCCGGTTATGAGGGGAAGATCGAGATCGCGGGGCGGTCTCTGGAAAAGAGGAATTACGGGGAGATCCGGCGTCTGCTCGGGTATGTGTTCCAGGATTCCGACAGCCAGCTTTTCATGAATACGGTGGAGGAGGATGTGGCTTTTGGACCGCTCAGCTACGGGCTTTCCGGCGGGGAAGCGAAGGAGAGGGCGGCATGGGCGCTGCGAAAAACGCACATCGAGGCGCTCGCAGGGCGGCATATCTATCGGCTCTCGGGCGGGGAAAAGAAGCTGGCGGCAATCGCGGGTATACTGGCGCTGCAGCAGGACGACGGCGTCATTCTGATGGACGAACCCTCCGCCTCTCTTGATCCGGCGAACAGGGAGAATCTGATAGAGGTGATAAAGGAACTGAGGGGGGCAAAGCTTCTGGCGTCCCACGACCTTGATTTTATCTATGATACCTGTGAGCGGACGATCCTGCTGTCCGGCGGAAAGATCGCCTATGACGGGGATACAAAGAAGCTTTTGAGAGACAGGGAACTTTTGGAACGAAACGGATTGCGGCTTCCGCTGTCTTTTCGGTTTACAGGATCGGTTCCGCATACGGAAAGCAGCTGAGGCGAAGCAGCCTGCGGGGAGCAGAGAGAAGTGCCTCTCTGCTGATTGGACACAGGTGAGATAACTCTGCTCACAGAGGAGTACAGAAAGGCGGGGAGAAAATCTTTCCTGCCCGATCGACACAGGAGGGTACAGGACATGGAAATGAAGGAGATGCTTGGAAAAGTGAGGCGGGGCGAGGTTTCTGTGGAGGAGGCGGAAAGATATTTTGTCAGAAAGCCTTTTGAGGATATGGGCTATGCCAGGCTGGACAGCCAGCGGGAGATCCGCTCCGGCTACCCGGAGGTGGTGTACTGCAGCGGGAAGGCGGACGAACATCTGTGCAGTATCTTTGAGGCGCTGTACCGGGAGAACGGTGAAGTGCTCGGCACAAGAGCGTCGAGGGAGCAGTATGAGCTGGTGCGGGAAGTGATCCCGGAGATCAGCTACGATGAGATTTCCCGCATTTTGAAGATAGAAAAGACGGGAAAGGAACATATCGGCAGGATAGCGGTCTGTACGGCGGGGACGGCGGATATCCCTGTGGCTGAGGAGGCGGCGCAGACGGCTGAATATTTCGGGAACAGGGTCGAACGGATTTATGACATAGGTGTCAGCGGTATTCACCGTCTGCTTGCGAGGGTGGATGATATCCGCTCCGCAAACTGTGTGGTGGCGGTGGCGGGCATGGAGGGCGCCCTCGCCAGCGTGATCGGCGGGCTGGTGGAGCGGCCGGTGATCGCGGTGCCGACTTCCGTGGGCTATGGCGCGAGCATGGGGGGGATATCGGCTCTTTTGACGATGATCAATTCCTGTGCCAACGGGATTGCGGTGGTGAATATCGACAACGGTTACGGGGCAGGGTATATGGCGTCCCAGATCAACAGGCTGGCGGGGCGCGGGAACAGATGATCAGGAGGCGGAAATGAGGGAAAGAAAAAGTAATACATTGTATCTGGAATGCAACAGCGGGATCAGCGGCGATATGATGGTGGCGGCGCTGTTGGATCTCGGAGCGGACAGGGAAGTGTTGAAAAAAGCGTTGAAAAGCATTCCGGTACATGGATTTAAGATCAGGATCAGCAGGGTGAAGAAGGCGGGGCTGGACGTCTGCGATTTTCATGTGATCCTGGATGAAGAACATGAAAATCATGACCATGATATGGAGTATCTGTTCGGGGGCGGGGAGCACGGGCATTCTCATGAGGAGGAAGGGCACGGCGATCATGTGTGCAGAGAAGAGGTGCATCGTCATGAGAATGGGAACCATGAGCACAGCGGACATCATCACGGACACGGCGCAGTTTCACACAGCCATGACGGACACCATCATGAGCATCGCGGCCTGCGGGAGATCCTGCATATCATCCGGCAGACGGAAATGTCGGACGGGGCGAAAGAGAGGGCGGAGAACATCTTCCGGATTCTCGCGGGGGCTGAGGCGAAAGCCCACGGCGTGCCGGAGCAGGAAGTGCATTTTCACGAGGTGGGAGCGGTGGATTCCATTGTGGACGTTATCTCTGCGGCGGTCTGCCTGGATGACCTGGGAATAACGGAGTGTATCGTGACAGAGCTCTGCGAGGGGACAGGGACGATACGATGTCAGCACGGGGTGATGAGCGTGCCTGTGCCGGCGGTATTGAATATCGTGCAGGAACATCAGTTGAAACTTTCCGTCACGGATATCAGAGGAGAACTTGTGACGCCGACGGGTGCCGCGATAGCGGCAGCGGTCAGGACGAAGGAGGATCTGCCGGGGCATTTCAGGATCATAAAGACGGGTATGGGCGGCGGAAAGAGGGAGTATGAGAGGCCGAGCATACTGCGCGCTATGCTGATTGAGGAAGCGGATGAAACAGCAGACAGGGGAAAGGAAACTAAAAAAAGCCGGAACAATAAAACTGACACGGTCAATTTGAGTGACAGTAGTGTCGGATATGCGGCTGATCGGGATGACAGAGATGTCAAAGATAACATGGACGTTATCTATAAGCTGGAGACCAATATCGATGACTGCAGCGGAGAGGTGCTCGGCTATGTGATGGACAGGCTTTTTGAGGCGGGAGCGAGGGATGTGCACTATATCCCTGTCTATATGAAGAAAAATCGTCCGGCATACCAGCTGAACGTGATCTGCAGGGAGGATCATATCGCTGCGCTGGAGAACATCATCTTCTCGGAGACGACAACGATAGGCATTCGCAGACAGAAGATGGAGCGCTCAGTGCTCCCCAGAAGAAATGAGGAGATCATGACAGGGCTTGGTGCGGCGGAGGTGAAGGAGTGCCGTCTGCCGGAAGGCGGGGGAGTGCGCTATTACCCGGAGTACGCCGGCGTGATAAAGCTGTGTCAGCTGAGCAAAAAGCCGTTTAGGGAAGTGTACCGTCTGATCGAGGAGGCCTGCAGGGCGGACAGGAGAGACAGGCCTGAAGTGATATCGAAAGGGAGCAGGAGGGGACACAGATTTCGGAAGAAAGTCTGATGAGAACCAGAGGGATTTAAAAGAATGCCGCCCGGGAAGAAATAGAAAGCGATCTGTGGAGATGAGGCCTGAATGGAAAAAGAACTGACGGAAAAATTTGATATGCTGAAGAAGGAGATGGGACAGTATGTTCCCGATGGTATCTTGGTCGCGTTTTCCGGCGGTGTAGATTCGGCTCTCCTGCTGAGGCTGGCGTGTATGGCGGCGGGGAAGGAACATGCGGTATACGCCGTCACCGTCCGGACAAGGCTTCACCCGTCGGGGGATTTGGAGGAGGCGGCGTCCGCGGCGGAGGAATTCGGAGCGCTGCACAGGGTACTGCAGATTGATGAACTGACGGAGGTCGGTATAGAGACTAACCCGGTCAACCGCTGCTATCTCTGCAAACTGGGGATATTCCGGAAGATAAAAGCGCTGTCGGAGGAGCTGGGGGCAGGTTGTATTCTGGAGGGAACCAATGCAGACGACCTGCGGCAGTACCGCCCCGGTATTCGGGCGCTGAAGGAACTCGGGATCGTCAGTCCGTTAGCGGCGTGCGGTGTGACGAAGGCGGCGGTCAGAGAACTGGCGGAATATCTGGGGATTTCCGCGGCGAAGCGCCCTTCCGCGCCCTGTCTTGCGACAAGGCTTCCCTACGGGACGAAACTGGACTATGGGCTGCTTGCGCGGATCGATGAGGGAGAGCGGTATCTGAGAGGGCTTGGATGTTATAATGTGAGGCTGCGTGTGCATGAATTAACTAAAATGGTCAATACAGATCCGCAGAAAAAAAGTGGAGAGATGAGAGAAAGCCGGGAGGCCGGCAGAAAGAAGGAGCGGGAATGGCTGGCGCGGATCGAGGTGGATCCTGGGGACATGCCGAAGCTTTTAGAACACGGAAAACAGATAGCTGAAAAAATAAGAGGGCTGGGCTTTGACAGAGTGACGCTGGATCTGGAGGGGTTTCGGTCGGGGAGTATGGATGAGGGGATGGATATCAGGTAAGCTCAGAGAGGAGATACCGGATGTCTACACATATAATCGTGCAATGTGGGGGGATTGGAGATGCTTTTTAGTTCTGTTATATTTCTATGGATTTTTTTGCCCGTCGTGCTGGTGGGCAATTTTATCCTTTCCAGAATGAAATTTCAGAGCGGAGAGAGACGGATCCGTGCCAAAAACGGATTTCTCTTGACTGCGAGTCTTGTATTTTATGCATGGGGCGGGATCTATTACCTGTTTATCATGCTTTTCTCCATAGGGATCAATTTCATCGGCGGGCGCGCCATAGGCATGCCGGGAAGAGAGGCGGGGGCAAAAAAGAGAATTCTGCTGTTGACCATATCGCTCAATCTCGGGATGCTGTTCTATTTCAAATATTTCAATATGCTTTTGACGGCGGTGGAGGCTCTTTTGCAGTCGGAGAAAGGGGCGGGGAGTGTTTTGCACGCCATGCTCGGCATGGAGAGGACCGGAGCCACGGGGATCGCGGATGTGGTGCTCCCGATAGGGATATCTTTTTTCACCTTTCAGGCAATGTCCTACGTTCTGGATGTGTATCGGGGCAAAACGCCGGTGCAGGAGAGCCTGCCCGCGTTTGCGCTCTATGTGGCGCTGTTTCCGCAGCTGATCGCGGGTCCCATCGTGCAGTACAATGATGTGGCTGAGCAGCTTGGGAACCGTCGGGAGACATTAGGGTTATTTTCTTCGGGACAGAAGAGATTCTGCTACGGGCTGGCAAAAAAAGTGCTGATCGCAAACACCCTGGCGGAGGTAGCGGATCAGGTCTGGGCGCTGGAGACAGGAAAGCTGGGGGCATCCGTGGCATGGCTCGGCATGGTGTCTTATACGCTGCAGATATATTATGATTTTTCCGGCTACTCGGATATGGCGATCGGGATCGGGAGGATGTTTGGGTTCCGCTTTAAGGAAAATTTCCGCTATCCCTACACATCCCTGTCGGTCAGGGAATTCTGGCGCAGATGGCATATCTCGCTTTCCGCCTGGTTTCGGGAATATGTATACATACCTCTGGGGGGCAGCAGGGACGGCACCCTGCGCACCTGCAGGAATCTTTTTATCGTGTTTTTGCTGACGGGCATCTGGCACGGCGCCAACTTTACTTTCTGGAGCTGGGGGCTGTACTATGCGGTGTTTATGATTGTGGAAAGGCTCTTTTTGGGGAGATGGCTGGACAAAAACCGCATCAGGCCGCTCAATTGGATGTATACCATGTTTGTGGTCATGGTGGGATGGGTCTATTTCCGCTCCGACAATATCTGGGTGGCGAATGCCTTTGTCGGTCAGCTGTTCCGCTTTGGAGCTGGAGAGTACAGTGTGCTCTCGTTTTTGTCCATGAAGGTGATCCTTGCCTTTGGGGCGGCGATCCTGTGCGGTGGATTTTTGCAGAGGGGCGCGGGAAAGCTCTGGGAGCGGATGAAGGGATACCTTGTGCCGGCGGCAGCGGACTATTGCCTGCAGCTTGTACTGTTTATGTTGTCCATTATGCTGATCGTCAGCGGGACATACAATCCGTTTATCTATTTTCAGTTTTAGTATGCGTGTCAAAGCGCAGGGGGTGTGGTGATGAAGAAAAAACTGCAGAAAGTGATGGCAGCCCTGTTTCTGGGTATTATGATCCTGCCTCCGGCAGTATGGGGCGTTCTGTGTCTGGCAGGGCGGGGAAATCCGGCGCTTATGGAGCGGATCGATTTTGACCTGGGGGAAAACAGGAGTAAGGCGGAGTATCCGGAACGGTTTGACCCGGCGGATTACACCGGCAGATTGGAGGCGTTCTACAATGACAGGGCTCCTTTCCGCAGCCTGCTGATAAGCGGTTACAGGAAACTCGAGGGGAAACTGGAAGGAATCTACAGGAACGATATGCAGCCTGTGCTGGTGGCGATGCTCTACGGGGAAGAGGGGATATACGGCGCCGGCGGGGAGGTTTCAGAACTGGACCTGGAGGCGGCATTTGGCGCATCCTCCGGGGAAGGAGACGATAAGAGCGCCGTGACGGCGGGAAACGATCCGGAAGCCGGAGGGGCAGCCGAGGAGCATGATTATGTGGAGGTGGAGCGGACGCCGGAAAGCTGTACGGAGGACGGCAGTGTGACATGGCGGTGCAGCCTTTGCGGCGATTCCTACACGGAAATCCTGCCGGCGGCAGGGCACAGGGAGGAGGCAGTAGAGGTGGTGGAGGCGACCTATCTCAACTATGGGTATACCGACTACCGCTGCAGTGCCTGTGGGAAATCCCGTCGGGGGGATTTTAAGGAGAAACCGGTGGATACATCCTATCTGCCTCCCACACTGGCGGCAGATTACACGATCCTCGGGAGATTTGACTGGCTCTTTTACAGGGGCAATGCCAGCGTCTCCTATTACAGAGGCACAAACCTCCTGACGGAGGAGGAGATGGCGGCGGCGCTCGCAAAACTCCGGAAACTGCAGGATGTCTGCGACGAAAAGCAGATCACGCTGCGGTTTATGGTTATGCCAAACAAAGAACAGGTATATCCCGAGTATATGCCCACCTATGAGATCGCGGAGACCGTAAAACGGGACGAGAGACTGGCGGCGTATATCAGGGAAAATTCGGAGATAGAGTTCCTTTACCCTCTGGAGGAGTTGAAGGCGGGAAAAATGTACTATGACACCTATTACCAGTATGATACCCACTGGAACAATGTGGGCAGTTTTGTCGGCGTCCAGGTGCTCCGCCAGTCCCTCGGGCTTTCCACCACGACATTCTCGGACTGGGAGATGACTCCAACGGAGGATACCATGAAAGGGCTGATCGCCACAGGCGGGCTGGACGCGTCAAATTATCCGCCGGATGTTGACTATGTCATAGACTATAAGCCGGATGTCTCCGTGACATTTACCGAGGGAACAGCAGGGCTGGATCTCTCTACACCGGTATACCGGGCGGAGTCGGAGGCGGAAAACGACTGCAGGTTTGTAATGATCGGGGATTCCTTCAGGCTGGGAATGATCCCTTATCTGGAAAAAGATTTCAGCGAGATCTGTCTGGCGCACAGGGATAATGTTTCAGAGGTGAAGGCGGATGTGCAGGAGGCGGATATTTTAGTGGTATCTGCGGTGGAGCGGTTTGATGAACTTCTCTTTGATACGGCGGAGGTTTTGACGCAGTATTTGAGCGACGGTTGAGATACCTGTTTTTCGGGCGGCTCTTCCCGCGGCGGAATGCTGTCAGGAGCCGCCGCAAGGCTCGTGAGGTTTTTAAAAAATTTGTCATATATTTTGTCATGAAATAGAAAAAAGCCCGAAAACATGGGCTTTTTAGATATCGGAGTGACAAGATTCGAACTTGCGGCCTCTACCTCCCTAAGGTAGCGCTCTAGCCAAACTGAGCCACACCCCGATCTGCAAAATTTTTGTTATATATTGTTTTTGCAACGAAAATAATATATCATAAATAAGAGAGAAAAGCAACAGGAAAAATAAAAAAATGTAAAATCGGGTATACATAAGGAGGAGACAGGTATGGCAGAGGCAGGATTTGATCACAGATTTCCCATTATCATAGGGGTGGCAGGCGGGACCGGCTCAGGGAAATCCACTTTCACAAACCGGCTGAAAAAACTCTTCGGCGATCATGTGACGGTGTTGTATTATGATAATTATTACCGTGCCCATGACGACATTCCGTTTGAGGAGCGCAAAAAGATCAATTATGACCATCCCGATGCTTTTGAGACAGAACTTCTGCTTGAGCACCTCGCAATGCTGAAGGAAGGGAAATCCATACAGTGCCCTGTCTATGATTATACTCAGCACAACCGTTCCGGCGAGGTGGTGGAGGTCGCCCCCAGCAATATCATTCTGCTCGAAGGGATTCTGGTACTTGCCGATGAGAGGCTCAGGGATATGACGGATATCAAGATCTTTGTGGACGCGGATGCGGACGAGCGTATTCTGCGCAGGGTCCTCAGGGATGTGAAAGAGCGGGGCAGGGATATTGAGAATATCATCGACCAGTATCTGACCACGGTGAAGCCGATGCATTATCTGTATGTGGAGCCGACTAAAATGTACGCCGATATGGTGATCAACAGCGGGATGAACGATGTGGCGCTGGATCTGGTGGCACATAAGATATCTTCCCTGCTGGGATGAACCTGATCCGTGATGACAGAATATCTGCGGAATGTGGATTCTGTTGTACAGGCGCCCGTCTGGGCGGATGGATGGAAGCCGGGGAAACAGTGAAGCCGGATGGCTGAGCTGTTACAGGTTAAGTGAAAAAGCCTGCACCTGGGCTTGCAGGTAAAGTGAGAGCGGGAAAAAGCGAAAGGAATAAGATATGTCAGAACAAAATAGAGAGCCGGCGCTTCACAATGAGGCGCTGGAGGAGGCGATGAAAACTTTTAAGGCGGATCAGACCAATGAAAATCTGGTAAAGATCATGACGCATCTGGAGAAAGCGACGGTGATGCAGCCGGCGATGATCCCGGGAGGCGCGGATCAGAAGGAAGTGAAAGAATTACTTGAAAAGAGCAGGGGAGGCACTGCGCCTGTCAAACTGGCGGGAAAGATGCAGCCGCGCCCGATCATTTTGAAAAATGATAAGGGGGAACAGTTTTTTGCTGTTTTTACCGGCCAGTCACAGATACCGGGAAACCAGAAGTACCCGGCAATGATGTTTCTTCCTTTTAAAGAGTGCTCCAAAATGGCAGTGCGGGAAGAACTGAAGCTTTCGGGTGTTGTGCTGAATCCCTTTACCGATAATCTGGTGATCCATAAGGCGGCGCTTGATATGATGAACCGGAAGGATGCGCAGATATCTTTGGAGGATAAGATCGCCAGGGACATGCTCTCAAAACGGTTTTACGAAGACAGGCAGTGCTTTATGGAAAAGATCGGCAGTGAGAAGGAGGCCTTTGCGTTTGCATGTTACAGGGAAGCCTGGCTGAAAGAGCGCGGGGATGCGGCTGCATTTCCCTACAGACAAGAGGATTTTGGTGTGATCGCGCTGAATATCAGCGATACGCTGCATATGGCGCGGATAGGGCTTGCCGAGGGCGGCGCTGTAAAGGGATGGTGCCTTTGCGTATTTTGCTGTTACAATCCGAAGAGCGGGGATGGTATTTATTACCTGATCGTAAAGGGTGCGCCGAAACAGAAGAACAGACTGCTCGCCGTGGATGAGCAGGGCGTATGTACAGAACTCTCGGAGGCGCCGGAGGAAGGGAGCGAGCTGTATGAGCTGATAGGTCGGGTGCCCTGGGCGGACAGGGCATAGAGCATGCTGCCCTGAATAGAAACACTGACAGGGGAAGAAACGAAAGAAAGCTAAAAGGTAAAGATTTACTGGCTAAAAAATAAAAATTGGCAGAATAATAAGACCGGAAGGGCGGCACACTACAATGAAAGAACAAAATGTCACATTGACAGGAAAAACGATCCTCATAACTGGAGCGGCGGGATTTATCGGTTCCAATCTGGCGATGGAACTGTTCCGGTCTGTGAAACCGGTGCATATCATAGGGATGGACAATATGAACGATTACTATGATGTGGCGATCAAGGAATACCGGCTTGAGCAGATACAGGATCTTGTCGGGGAGATTCCCGGTTCAGAGTGGACATTTCTCAGGGATTCCATCGCGGACAGGGCGGCGGTGGATGCTGTTTTTGAACAGTATGCCCCGGCGGTTGTCGTAAATCTGGCGGCGCAGGCGGGCGTGAGGTATTCCATCACGAATCCGGATGCCTATATCGAGTCCAATCTGATCGGCTTTTACAATATTCTGGAAGCATGCCGCCATTCTTATGATGATGGGAAGGCGGGAGTGGAGCATTTGGTGTATGCCTCCTCCTCTTCCGTGTACGGGACAAATGAGAAGATTCCCTATTCCACGCAGGACCGGGTGGACAATCCGGTGTCGCTGTATGCCGCGACGAAGAAGAGCAATGAACTGATGGCGCACGCATATGCAAAGCTGTATAATATTCCGTGCACGGGGCTCAGGTTTTTTACAGTCTACGGACCGGCGGGCAGGCCGGATATGGCATACTTTGGCTTTACGGACAAGCTTCGCAGGGGAGAGACAATAAAGATTTTTAATTATGGAAACTGCAGACGGGATTTCACCTACATCGATGATATCGTGGAGGGTGTGAAGCGGGTGATGCAGGCGGCGCCCGAGCGGGAAAACGGGGAGGATGGCCTGCCGCTTCCTCCCTACGCGGTCTATAATATCGGGAATAACCGACCGGAGAATCTGCTCGATTTTGTGGATATTTTGCAGCAGGAGCTGATTCGGGCTAAGGTGCTGTCGGAGGACTACGATTTTGAGGCTCATAAGGAGTTGACCGCGATGCAGCCAGGAGATGTGCCGGTCACCTATGCGGATGTCTCCGAGCTGGAGAGGGATTTCGGGTTTAAACCCGCCACCGGTTTGCGGGAGGGGCTGAGAAAGTTTGCGGAGTGGTACAGGGAGTTTTATAAATAAAACCGAAGCGGTGGGGGATATCGGTGCCAGTCCGGCGCAGGATTTTGCATTTTGTTGCAAATTCCATAAAAATTTGCAGATTTATCCAATTTATTTGCTATAATTTCCCAAATCACTTGCATTCGGCGGAATAAAAACTTATAATAGGGGTAACCGGAGATGATCCGGATAATATGTACATGGTTGGAGGTAGAGGTATGAAAACTGTAAAAGTACAGTTGGACAGCATTGACAAAATTAAGATATTCAACAGGACAGTCTGCAGATTTGACTGCGATTTTGATCTGGAGCAGGGCAGGTATTATATTGATGCGAAATCCATGCTGGGTATTATGAGTCTCGACCTGAGTTCTCCGCTGGAACTTCATTTTTCCAGCTCGGAGGAGGAAGAGACCGCGATTTTGGAAGCTATCAAAGACTTCTTGGTATAGACAGCAGCCGTTTTTCAGGGAACGGAACAGGATAGAATAAAAATAGCGTGTACATATATTGCCGGCAGATAACCTGCCGGCAATATTGAAGTGTATCAATTTATATTGACGGGCAAAAAGACTTTCTCCATAATGCCGATCGGGCGCTGTGGAAAATTTTATCGCTCGCGAGTATATGTCAGGAGAGGCGGGAATTTCGATATGGGACAGGGGACAAGCTGCGATACCTGCAGCAATTATATCTACGATGAAGATTATGACTGCTATGAGTGTGATGTCAGCATGGACGAGGATGAGATGGCAAGGTTTCTATCCCGGACAAGGCTTGAATGTCCGTATTACAGGTCGGACAATGAGTACGAAGTGGTAAGGCATCAGATGTAGAAACGATATGTGGCAGCGGCATATCTGCCGTGGAAGAGTGATACACAGGAAGAGGATCATCGTATGTTGATGAGGAAAAGAATTTCAAAAAATAAGCCGGATGCCGGCACAATGTTTTCGAGGCAGCAGCTGCGAAGGCTGATCTTTCCCCTGATCGTGGAACAGATTCTGGCGATCACGGTGGGCATGGTGGATACGATGATGATCTCCTATGCCGGGGAAGCCGCCATATCGGGGGTCTCTTTGGTGGACATGATCAATGTGCTGCTGATCAATATTTTTGCGGCGGTGGCGACAGGCGGAGCGGTGGTGGTGTCCCAGTACTTAGGGCACGGCAACCGGAGAGAGGCCTGCCACGCGGCGGAGCAGCTCATCACCGTGTCGGTTGTGATCTCCACCGCCCTCACGCTGATCAGCCTGCTGTTTCGGGCGCAGATACTCAGGCTTTTGTTTGGCACGGTGGAAGCGGATGTGATGGAAAATGCCATGGTCTATTTTCTGATCTCGGCTTTTTCTTTCCCTTTTCTCGCAGTATTTAACGCCTGCGCCGCCACGTACCGTTCCATGGGAAATTCCAGGATATCCATGCAGGTTTCGGCGGGCATGAATGTATTCAACGCCGTCGGAAACGCGGTCCTGATCTTCGGGTTTCAGATGGGGACCGCGGGAGCCGCTCTCTCCACGCTGGCGGCGCGCATGCTGGGGGCGGTTGTGATGATGGTGCTGATCAGGAATCAAAAAAATGACGTATATGTCATATATCGGAATCTGATCGCCTGGGAGAAAGACATGGTGCAGAGGATCTTACATATCGCGGTGCCAAACGGCGTGGAAAACGGGCTGTTTCAGCTCGGAAGGGTGCTTGTGGTCAGCATTATCTCCCGGTTTGGAACGGCACAGATCGCCGCAAACGCGGTGGCAAACAATCTGGACTCCATGGGCTGTATCGCGGGACAGGCGATGAACCTTGCGATGATCACCGTGGTAGGGCAGTGTATGGGCGCGGGGGAGAAGGACCAGGCGGTCTGGTATACAAAAAAACTGTGGAAGTTTACCTACCAGATCACAGCGGCGGTCAATAGCGTCATCCTGTTAGCACTGCCTTTTATCTTAAATATCTACAGCTTATCGCCGGAGGCGTGGCGCTGTGCGTTTATCTTGGTGTGCATCCACGACGGCTGCGCGATACTGCTGTGGCCTACTTCCTTTACGCTGCCGAACGCATTGCGGGCTTCGGGGGATGTGAAGTTTACGATGGTCGTTTCGGTGGCTTCCATGTTTATCTTCCGCATCGGATTCAGCGTGGTCCTGGGCATCTATTTCGGGCTGGGGGCGATCGGGGTATGGATCGCGATGGTCCTGGACTGGATCTGCCGCGTAAGCTTCTACAGTTTCAGGTTTAAGAGCAGGAAGTGGCTGGATTTCAAGGTGATCTGAAGCAGTGGCATGGGCCTCGCCGGCGCTTTATGCTGCTCATGGCGTCCGGTATCGATAATTAAATGACACTGTGACTGAACTGTTACGCATCCTGCAGGTGCAGGGACTATAGGGATCGGCACAGAGATAAAAGGGTGAGTGGATAAAAGATATGGCAGATAAAAATCGTCAGGAGCTTGCGGGACAGATCACGGAGGGAGTTATCTGGAGACAGATATTGCTTTTTTTCTTTCCGATCCTGCTTGGTTCTTTGTTTCAGCAGTTATACAATACAGCGGATGCGATCATTGTGGGAAGGTGCGCGGGCAAGGAGGCGCTCTCCGAGGTGGGCGGCTCTACAGCGTCCATCATCAATATTTTTGTGGGATTTTTTACAGGCATCGCTTCCGGGGCGACGGTGGTGGTCGCCCACTTTTACGGTGGGAGACAGGAAAAAGAGGTGTCGAAGACCGTGCACACATCGCTGCTCCTGTCATTGTGCGCGGGCGTTTTATTCGGCGTGATCGGCGTTTTCACAGCGCCCCTGATGCTAAAGCTTTTGCAGACGCCGGAAAATATTTTCGGACAGTCTTTAAGCTATATGCGGATCTATCTCGCCGCGACGCCCGTCAATCTGTTCTATATCATGGGGGCGGGGATCTTGCGCGCGGTGGGGGATTCCAGGCGGCCGCTGTATTTTCTGATCGTGAGCTGTATCGCCAATATACCGCTTGATTTTCTGTTTGTGGCGGGTTTTCAGATGGGGGCGCAGGGGGCGGCGATTGCCACGGTGCTCTCCCAGGTCCTGAGCGCGGTGATGGTATTTGCCGTGCTCAGAAGAGAGAGCGGCTGTTACGGGCTGATACCGGGGGAGCTGTTCCATTCATCGGGGAAGATTCTGAAGCGGGTTTTGTGGATCGGAATCCCGGCGGGGCTGCAGTCGGTGACCTATGGGTTTTCCAACAGTGTGATCCAGGCGAAGGTCAACAGCTTCGGGACGGACAATATCGCAGCGTGGTCCGCCTACACCAAGCTGGACGGGCTCTACTGGATGACCGTATCGGCGATGGGGATCGCGGTGACAACGTTTGTGGGACAGAATTTCGGCGCGGGGAAAATGGACAGGGTGAAGAAATCCATGTGGGAGTGCATGGGGATGAGTATGGTGATGGCGGGGGTGATCAGCATATTTTTCTATACCTTTGCGGAATTCTTTTTCGGGATTTTTGTGGAGGACGCGGGCGTGATCTCCCTGGGCGTGTCCCAGCTTCATTTTCTGACGCGCTTTTACCTGATCTATGTGATCGTGGAGATCCTCTCGGGGACGCTGCGGGGCATGGAATGTGTGGTGGTGCCGACGATCATCAGCATTTTGCTGGTGTGTGTGCTGCGAGTGGCGTGGATCGCGGTGGCGCTGCCGTTTAGCAACACCATGGAGACCGTGATGATGAGTTATCCGATCACATGGGTTGCGGCAGCGGCAGCATTTATTGTGTACTATATTTACTTTATGAAACGGAGAGGAAAAGAGTGACGCCCTCAGATATCCAGGATCAATCCCACCGGGCAATGGTCGGAGCCGAAAACATCGTTGTAGATCAGGGCGTCCTTGATCGCCTCTCTCAGCGCCTCCGAGACTAAGAAGTAGTCGATGCGCCATCCGGCGTTTTTCTCCCGGGCGCGGAAGCGGTAGGACCACCAGGAGTATGCGCCCTCCATGTCGGGATAGAGATAGCGGAAGGTGTCGGTAAAACCGGCTTTCAGGAGGGCGGTGAACTTTGCCCTCTCCTCATCCGTAAATCCGGCGTTTCTGCGGTTTGTCTTTGGGTTTTTCAGGTCGATTTCCTGATGCGCCACATTCAAGTCGCCGCAGAAGATGACAGGCTTTTGTTCCTCCAGCTTTTTCAGATAAGCGAGGAAAGCATCCTCCCATTCCATGCGGTAGGAGAGGCGCTTTAGTTCTTCCTGGGAGTTCGGGGTATAGACAGTCACAAGATAATACGCCTCAAATTCCAGGGTGATGACTCTGCCTTCGCGGTCGTGTTCGGGGACGCCTATGCCGCAGGAGGCGGAAAGCGGTTTTTCTTTTGTGAAGACGGCGGTGCCGGAGTAGCCCTTCTTTTCCGCATAGTTCCAGTATTGATGGTATCCGGGGAGATCGAGCGAGAGCTGCCCTTCCTGAAGCTTGGTTTCCTGAATACAGAAGATATCGGCATCTTCCTGTTGCAGAAAATCGGTAAATCCTTTTCCGATGCAGGCGCGTATGCCGTTTACATTCCAGGATATCAGTTTTTTTATCATGATAAGTGTTCCTTTCTCTGCCTGTTTGACAAGGATATCTTATCACAGGTTGGAGAAAAATGCGAGAGGAATGATGCGGTGCGCCGCGGACAGTTTGTGACAGACAGGAGGATATATAGTGTGAAAAATCAGCTTGATAGCTGATTTTATCACACGCAAATTTGTGCCGGAGCGTCACAAATTTGTAGGATGGCAGACGCAAATTTGATATTTGCGCCGCCCCGTCGCGTAAAACGCTCCGGAATGGAGATTAAGATGAGAGAAGAGGAAAGAGCTTACGCATGGGCGGAGGCGCTGTGCCGGTATGCGGGGGCGGATGAAGCGTTTTTTCAGGACTTCTGGGGAAGGCTGAAGGCGGATGAGGAGATTTATGAGGAGTTTGTCTACTATTTGGAACATCAGGATTTTCTCTGCAAGGTAAAGATAGAAGGGTACGGGCTGGTGGATCTGATGGTCTTTCAGATCGATCACTTCCGGGCGGTCATGGACCAGGATGTGGCGGACATGCGGCTGAACAAGGATAAGATGCTGCTGATGGCATTTAACAGCCTTCTGCGGATGCGGAAAGATCCGGAGCCTTTTGTGCGCGCCATGCAGGGACAGACCGGGACGGACAGGCAGTAAAAGTCTCAACCTTCAATCATTTATGGCGGTGCAATTCCGGCTGCATGGGCGTTTAGTTAAACTCTTAATCCGGCCGTGTGGAACACCAAATACTCAAGGAACCCGTTAAAAAGCTTGGCGACGGAGCATTTGATGTTCCTCACGGCGTCCGGTAGTTTTAACTTTACGGCATTGGCTCCCGGTCGGATCAAAGCGCTGCGTCCTTGTACCGCACTGCCAGCCTGATCAGCAGTTCGGTCACCTTTTCCATGGACTGGACGCAGGCGTACTCGAAGCGGCTGTGGTAATTTCCGCCGCCGGTACAGAGGTTCGGGCAGGGCAGTCCCATGTAGGAGAGCCGGGAGCCGTCGGTGCCGCCCCTGACAGGATTGATCTTCGGTTCCACGCCCAGTTCGCGGAGGATCTCACAGGCGTTTTCCATCAGATGGGGGTGGGGAGCGATGGCTTCCTTCATATTGTAGTAGGAATCCTCCATCTCCACGGTCACGGTAGCCTCCCCGTATTTCCGGTTCAGAAAGTCCGCGCAGGCGCGAAACAGTTCTTTTTTCTGTTCAAACAGTGTCCTGTCATGGTCTCTGATAATATATTCCGCCGTTGTCTCCTCCACGTTCCCGTTTATGTTATCGAGATGGAAAAAGCCCTCTCTGCCCTCGGTGTACATGGGGTTCGGGAATGCGGGCAGAAGGTTCTGGAATTCCTGGGCGATCAGGATGGAGTTCACCATCTTCCCCTTGGCGCTGCCGGGATGCACATTGCGGCCGTGGACGATCAGTTTTGCGCCCGCCGCGTTGAAGGTTTCGTCCTCCAGTTCTCCGAGCTCTCCGCCGTCCACGGTGTAGGCAAAGTTCGCGCCGAAAAGCGCCACATCAAAATGATCCGCCCCCTGCCCGACTTCTTCATCGGGGGTAAAGCCGATCCGGATCTTTCCGTGGGGAATCTCGGGATGGGTGAGAAGGTGCTCCGCCATCGCCATGATCTCGGCAACGCCCGCCTTGTCGTCGGCGCCAAGCAGCGTCGTTCCGTCCGTGACGATCAGGTCCTGTCCCCGGAGCGCTTCCAGTTCCGGAAAATCGGAGGGGGAGAGGAAAATCTGTTCGGCGTCATTTAACAGGATATCGCCCCCGCCATAGTTTTCTACGATCCGGGGATTCACATTCTTCCCGGTGACGGCGGGGGAAGTGTCCATATGGGCGATAAAGCCCAGGACCGGGCTTTTCTCAAAGCCGGGGGCAGCGGGGATGGAGGCGTATATATAACAGTGTTCCCGATCGTAGGTGATCTCCGCCGCGTTCATTTCTGTGAGCTGTGTGACGAGAAGTTTTGCCAGATCGTGTTGTTTGGCGGTGCTCGGCGTAGTCTCTGCTGCCTCACAGGACTGGGTGTCTATTTTGACATACTGTAAAAAATTTTCGATCGTTCTGGTCATGGTATCTCCTTTTCTGACTGAGTTTATTTTTGCGGTTTACGGCATTGTGCAGAAATCCGGGCGGAGGGCACGCTCACGCATGCAACAGCCCGCCGAAATCACAGCGGGCTGGAAATTTTGGTCTGCGGACGGACCATACAAATATGGCTGTCATGTTTTGCAGGCACCGCCCGCTTTACGGAAGTTTATCCCGGACTAAGGTATCATGCTGAGCGCGGCTTCATCCGCCACAACATAGACATTTTTGTGATACTGCAGGATAGAAGCGGGAACAGAGGGCGTCACCGGTCCGTAGAAGGAATCGTAGAGAGCTTTCGCCTTGTCCTCGCCGCTTGCCACGAGCAGGACTTTCTTTGCCTGCATGATGGTCTTGATGCCCATTGTATAAGCCTGGCGCGGCACATCCTCTTCCTTTTCAAAGAAGCGCTTGTTGGCATCGATGGTGCTGGGCGTCAGATCCACACAGTGGGTTTCGAGCGAGAAGTGGTCATCGGGCTCATTGAAGCCGATATGGCCGTTTCTGCCGATACCGAGGAGCTGTAAGTCGATGCCCCCCACCTGGCGGATGACGGCATTGTAATTGCTGCATGCCTTCTCGCTGTCGGGTTCCGTGCCGTCGGGCAGGAAAGAGCGGCCTTTTTGCAGGTTGATATGGTTGAAAAGGTTCTCGTGCATAAAGTAGTAGTAACTCTGGTCGTTTTCTTTGGGCAGTCCTTTGTACTCATCGAGGTTGA
This sequence comes from uncultured Lachnospiraceae bacterium, assembly GCA_910584915.1. Classification (GTDB taxonomy): domain Bacteria; phylum Bacillota; class Clostridia; order Lachnospirales; family Lachnospiraceae; genus 1XD8-76. The sequence continues at coordinate 30,531 of CAJUDM010000025.1, read as the reverse complement.
CCGTGGTCACTTCGGAGAAGTCCAGGTCGCCTTTGTCATACCATTCGATCAGCTGTTTGTAGGTGCCGATCGGGGTGGAGCCTGTGGCAAGCCCCAGCACGCAGTCAGGTTTCATGATCACCTGCGCGGAAATGATATTTGCCGCTTTGCGGCTCATGTCTTCATAGTTTTTTGCTCTGTAGAGTCTCATCTCAAAACCTCCCTTAGTTTTTGGAATTTATTGCTCTTATTTAAAAGTACCAAATTTCGGAAAGAAAAGCAAGTTAATGGTGGTAATATTTACAGGTTTAGGTTATACTTAAAAAGCAGATGTATGCAAAAACGATATTGTGTCAGGAGGGGTATCATGTTATTTAAAGGTGGTAAAGTATTTACAGGAGAGAAGTTTGAGAAGATCGATGTGAGGACGGAGGGCGGAAAGATCACCGAGGTCGGCGCAGGGCTTTCGGAACTGGCGGGAGAAGAAGCGGTGGAACTGGGGGAGGACCTTCTGGTTCCGGGATTTATCGATCTGCACACCCACGGCTGTATCGGTTATGATTTTTCTACGGCGACAAAGGAAGAGATCGATAAGATGTGCGCGTTCTATTTCAGCAGGGGCATCACTTCCGTTGCCGGGACGACCATGACCATGGGGTACGAGGATTATAAAAAGGCGGCGGCAGTCATCGGGGAATATATGGAGGGCACAGAAAACCATAATCTGATTGGGATCAATATGGAGGGACCGTTCCTCTCCGTGGAGAAAAAGGGCGCTCACGATCCCCAGTATATCATAGATACGTCCCAGGAGAAGATGGACGAGCTGAACGATCTGGCGAAGGGGAACTTCCTGATCGTGGATGTGGCGCCGGAGCGTCCGGGCGCCATTGAGTTTATCCGGAGGAACAGTAAAGAGTATGTGATATCCGTGGCGCATACGGCGGCGGATTACGAGAAGGCTATGGAGGCTTTCGAGGCGGGTGCGACGGAAGTGACGCATCTGTTCAACGCGATGAATGGACTGGGGCACAGAGATCCCGGCGTACCGGGCGCGGCTTTCGCGGCGGGGGCAAACGTGGAGATGATCTGCGACGGTATCCATATCCACCCCACTGTGATGCGGATGGTCTACAAAATGATGGGAGAGCATCTGATGGTCATCTCGGATTCCATGAGCGCCGCAGGGCTTCAGGATGGCGAGTATGTGCTGGGGGGATTGCCTGTCTTTGTAAAAGAGGGAAAGGCGACGCTAAAGGATGGCACGATAGCCGGTTCCACGACGGATATGCTCAAGGAGATGGGTGTCTGGATGGAGAAGTGCGGGCTGAGCATGGAGGAGATCCTGCCCTGTATGACGATCCATCAGGCGAGGGCTGTCCGTATGGAGGACAGGATCGGCAGCATCGAGGCGGGCAAGGCGGCAGATCTGGTGGTCATCAGCCCGGAGAGAGAGATCAGAGCCGTCTATAAAAATGGGGTTCGCAAAGTGTGAGAAAAGGATATCCGGAAAGGCACAAAAAAGTGGAGAGGATAGATGAAAAATATTGTCTTTGATATAGGAAGCGTCCTGATCGGCTACAGATGGAAGGATATGTGCCTGGATGCCGGCTGGGAGGAGGAGAAGGCGGAGAAGATAGGCAGGGGATTTTTTTTAAGTCCCCTGTGGCCTGACTTTGACGGGGGGCTTGTCACGACGGAGGAGATGATAGAGAGCGTTGCAAGGCAGTACCCGGATCTTGAGGCGGATGCGCGCTGGTTTATCGGGAGCGGGAAAGCGATGACGGTGGAGAGGCCGAAGATCTGGGCGTTGATGGGCAGGCTGAAGGAAAGGGGCTATGGCATCTACGTGCTGTCCAATTATTCGGAGGAGCTGTTTACGTTACATACTAAGGATCTGCCTTTCTGGGAGTTTGTGGACGGCGGCGTGATATCCTATGAGATCCATCAGATCAAGCCGAATCCGCCGATCTATCGGCATCTGCTTGAGAAATATCAGTTGAACGCGCAGGAGTGCCTGTTTTTTGATGACAGGCCGGAGAATACGGAGGGCGCCCGGGCGCTTGGCATGCGGGCGGTGACGGTGGTTGACGGCTCGGAAGAGTTTCTGAAAAAAGAGCTGGAAAAGCTTCTTGCGGATGCGGATAAAGAGTGTGCGGACAGGGCGTATGATAACAGGGAGAACCGGGGAAGAGAGGGGACGGGGATATGATAGAGGTATCTGAACTCCGGCTGGATATCCACACCCATACGATCGCGAGCGGCCATGCCTACGGCACGATCCGGGAGATGGCTGAGGAAGCGGCAAAGAGGGGGCTGGATCTCTTGGGGATCAGCGAACACGCGCCGGGGATTCCGGGTACCTGCGAGCCGGTCTATTTTTCCAATCTGCGGGTTGCGCCGAGAGAGCTTTACGGCGTTGAGATACTTTACGGGTGTGAGATCAATGTGCTGAATGACGGAACGCTGTCCCTGGACAAATATGTTGAAAAGCTGGATTACGCCATCGTGGGGATTCACGGCCTCTGCTATCAGGATGCGGGGGTGGAGAAAAATACGGACAATGTGATTTCCTGCATGAAACACCCGAAGGTCTTTTTTGTGTCCCATCCGGATGATGACCATACGCCTCTTGACTATGAGCGGCTGGTTGTCGGGGCGAAGGAGAATCATGTGGCGCTGGAAGTGAATAACAGCTCTCTTTTGAAGCAGGAGAAGCGTCTGAACTGTGTGGAAAATTACGGGAAGATGCTGCGGCTGTGCATGGAGTATTCCGTGCCGGTCCTCGTGAGTTCGGATGCCCATGATCCGTTTTATGTGGGGCGCTTTGGGGAGGGCTGTGATCTGTTAAACCGGGCGGGGTTTGACAAGGAGCTGATCGTCAATACGTCCGTGGAGAAGTTTAAAAGGTTTATCGGGTTTTGTTAAGCCGGCGGCGGAATGGAAATAATATTATAAATATAAAGGAAAGGCGGTATAACATGGAAAAGAAGTACTGTATCGATACACAGGAGAATAAGGAGTTCCTGCGGGGGATCAGGGATGGGCTGCTCGCTTTCGGGCACCGGTTTCCTTCACCCGGGGGGAGTTCCTATTATCTGGGGGACGATGGGACGCCCTGGAAAGAGAAAAACAGGGAGGCGTATGTGACCTGCCGTATGGCGCATGTTTACAGCATCGGTTCTTTTCTGGGACATGAGGGGAGCAAAGAGCTGGTGGATGCCGCGCTTAAAGGATTGAAGGGAGAGCTGAGGGATAAGGCGAACGGCGGTTGGTATGAGGGGCTTAAGGCGGACGGAAGCATCCTGCCCGGCAAGCAGTGCTACGCCCACGCTTTTGTGATCCTGGCGGCAGCTTCCGCTTATCTGGCGGGGAGGGAAGGCGCAAAGGAACTTCTCGCTGAGGCGCTTGAGGCTTACGATACATACTACTGGAACGAGGAGCAGGGGCTTTCCTCCGATAACTGGAACACGGAATTTACGGTGATGGATGATTACCGCGGACTGAACGCCAATATGCACTCGGTGGAGGCGTTTCTGGCGGTGGCGGATATCGCCGGGAAGGAAGAGTACAGAGTGCGCGCAGGGCGTATCATCGACCATGTGATCGGCTGGGCGAAGGAGAACAACTGGAGGATACCGGAGCATTATACAAAGGACTGGGAGCCGGATCTTGAGAAAAACAAAGAGAAGCCGGATGATCCGTTCAAGCCCTACGGTGCGACGCCCGGGCACGGGCTGGAATGGGGGAGGCTGATCACCCAGTGGGCGTTGTCCACATACGGGGAGGATAAGGAGGGGATGCGTCCCTACATAGAGGCGGCGGAGGCGCTGTTTAAGCGTGCCGTGGAAGATGCCTGGAACGCGGACGGAGCGCCGGGTATCTGTTATACAACAGGCTGGGACGGGGCGCCGATCGTGCATGAGAGGATGCACTGGACGCTGGCGGAGGCGATCAACACCGCGGTGGTACTCTACCGGGTGACGGGGAAACAGGAATATGCGTCGGCATACGCGGAATTCATGCAGTATCTGGACGAGAAGGTGCTGGATCATGTGAACGGTTCCTGGTTCCATCAGCTCGACCGCGACAATCAGGTGTCGGGGACGGTATGGTCCGGAAAATGCGATATCTACCATGCGCTGCAGGCTGTGCTGATCCCGTACAGCGCGCCGGAGCTTTCGATCGCGCTGGCGGTTAAGAGGGAGATGTCATAGCTCACATAACAGACGGGAGCTGCCGCGGCAAAAGCCGTATGGCAGCTCCCGAAATGTTTCTATTATACCTGTCATGGTATGATATCGGTGATATTGCCGGTATTTTTTTGTTTTTATTTTTTCACAAACTCTGTCGTCACCAGTTCCTCGTAGGGGAGCGCGGCATCCAGTTCCCCGGCATCCATCAGAATATTCTGCAGCAGGTCGAATGCCTCTTTCTCAAAGGCGGGATCTGTCTTCCATGTGTCCTGAGCCGCATAGCGCTCTACGATGATCTCCAATGTCTCCATATCTGTCTCCGCAAACTGAGGGCTGATCGCTTTGGCGATCTCCTTGGAACTGTGCCCGGCGCAGTAGTCCATGCCTTTTTGCAGGGCGTTTGTGAACGCCTGGATGACTTCGGGGTTTTTCTCGATATAGCTCTTCTTCGCGGCGAAGGAGGTGTAGGGAACATAGCCGGAGGCTTCACCGAGGGAGGCTACCACGTAGCCGTCGCCCTTTAACTCGAGGGAGGTGGCATGGGGCTCGAATTCCACGGTAAATTCCCCCTGCCCGCCCGAAAACGCCGCGGCGGTGGAACCGAAATCGATGGACTGGTCGATGTTCACCTCGGATTTATCGATATTGTTCTTGGAGAGGATGTATTCAAAGACCATCTCCGGCATACCGCCCGCGCGCCCGCCGAGCACATCTTTTCCTTTCAACATATCCCACGAAAAATCATCGATGGGTTCTCTCGCCACAAGGAAGTTGCCGGCGCGCTGGGTGAGCTGGGCGAAGTTCATGGCGGAATCTTCCACACCCTCGGCGTAACTGTAGATCGTTGCCTCCGCTCCCATAAAGCCGATATCGGCCTCGCCGGACAGCAGGGCGGTCATGGTCTTGTCGGCGCCGTAGCCGGTCACCAGCTCCACATCCAGCCCTTCCTCCTCAAAATAGCCTTCCTCGATCGCCACATACATGGGCGCGTAAAAGATGGAGTGTGCCACCTCATTGAGCACCACATGGGTTTTATCCCCTGTAGCTGCCGTTTCACTCGAACCGCATCCTGTCAGTACTGCAGCGGTGCCAAAAAGCATCACAACGCAGAGCAGCAGTGCAATAAGTTTTTTCTCCTTTTTCATAGATTCTCCCGTATTTGGTTTTATACATTATATGCGGAAAAGAAAAAAAGTGATAAAAAGTATTGATTTTACACATAAAAAGTGATACTATTACACATAGTAATTAAAACTAGATCAAAGAGGAACATAAACCAGAAAAAAGAACAGGCGAAAAAATGTGAAATTCGGATTGGGCGGATCGTCTGGAATGCTTCGGAAGGGAGAAAGATTGAAAACTAAAATTTTCAATCGCGAGATTTGTGTCTGCGCGTTGCTTGTCACAAACTCGTAAGCCATATTTTGGCTTTGCGCAATAAAGCAACGCAGAAATGAGGAAAAAAATGAACGAAAAAGTGAGAGTGCAGAACAGTACATTCGGAAATATACTGGCAAAGGGGATCAGAGTGTTGACGGTGCCGCCGCTTCTGATCACCGGCATGCTTGTCATTTTGACGGTGTCACTGGATAATTTTTGCAGCAGCGCGGCGCAGATGGCGCTGGCGGTGACGCTGCTGGGGCTTGTGCCGGTCCTGGCGTATCCGATACAGAAACTTTTGCCGAAGGGCGGGGAAGTGCGGGAAGAGCAGCGCAATATGGCGTTTGTGCTCACCTTTGCGGGATACCTGACCGCGTTTGTCTGTTCTGTGGCCGGAAACTGCGGCAGGGAGCTGCAGTATATCATTGTCTCCTATTTTATCTCCATGTCGCTGCTGGTATTTTTTAACAAGGTGCTGCATGTGCGCGCCAGCGGCCACGCCTGCAGCGTGACAGGAACGCTCTACTTTCTGTCGTTCTTTCTGGGAGCGCCGGCAGTCCTTCCCTGTATCCTGATCGCGATAGCGGTGGTATGGTCTTCCCTGCGCCTTAAAAGGCATACGATGAAGGAGATATTCTGGGGCGCGGCGGTGTGCCTGCCGTGTATACTGGCATCGGTGTTCATTCTATAACATGCCGGACTGATATGTAATAAGATCAGACTAGGAATCTTCATTCACCTGCTGGCTTCAGACAGGGGCGGCAGGTGAATGAAGGTCAGTTTTTTGAATTCACATATTTTTTTACGGCATCAAAACTTTCCCTGCTGATCACATGCTCGATCCGGCAGGCGTCCTGTACGGCGATATCCGGTGGAACACCAAGCTTTTCAAGCCAGGAGGATATCAGGAGATGCCGTTCATAAATCATCTCAGCAATCTCTTTTCCGCTTTCTGTCAGAAAGATAAAACCCTGTTCAGAAACGATGATATGATTTTTTTCTCTCAGATTCTTCATGGCGATGCTGACGCTGGATTTTTTAAAATCCAGCTCGTTGGCGATATCCACAGCGCGGACCACCGGCAGCTTTTTGCTCAATAAAAGGATAGTCTCAAGGTAATTTTCAGAGGATTCGCTGATAAAAGTTTTCATTTTGTTTCCTGCTTTTGATATATTCCTGTGGGCGGCAGCCCGGGGCGTTCTTTTCCTTCCGGCGTATGGCACAGGATATGATGATTTTGCTAAGTATAACACAGTTTTTCGGGTGTGACAAATAAAACAGATTTCTGTCCGGGAAAATATTTTCTGGTGACGTATTGACATCCAATGAGGGTTAGTATATACTAACTATAGAGAAGCGCAGAAAAAAGGATAGTCAAATTTTTCAGGAAAGGTCGTGAGAAAATGGGGACAGCGATAGTAGGCCTGCTTTTAGCAGGTGCAGTGGTACTGATCATCAGGAGCATGGTACGCGATAGGAAGAAGGGAAAATCCCTGCAGTGCGGTGCGGACTGCTCACACTGCGGAGGGCATTGCCACTGAGAGTACAAAAGGGTTATCGAGTTTTTCTCTTTATGTAATAAAAGAACAGGAAAACAGGCGGCTTTCGGGGCGCCTGTTTTCCTGTTCTTTTTGCACCCGCATGCCGGTATCTCTGCGGGAAAGAATGATACAGCTGTTGAAAATCTGATTGCTGCGGCCGCACAGACTGTACAGTATGTTATTCCCCAGCCAGACGGAACAGGATATCCGCCAGCCCGTCGTGGTTATTGTCTTTTTCTGTGAGGATAGAGGCTATGGCTTTTACCTCGTCGCTGCCGTTTATCATGGCGATGCTGTTGCCGGCGGCGGAGAGCATGGAGAAGTCGTTGTTGGCATCCCCGGCGGCGTAAGCGTCCCTGACCGGAACATTGTACAGGTCACAGACATATTTGACAGCGCTTCCTTTCCCGGAGCGGTGATCCACAAATTCCAGGTATTCAGGGCAGGAGAAGACGGTAGTCAGTTTTCCTTTCATCCAGGGAGCCAGTTTCTGCTGCAGTTTTTTAAGCCGTCCCGAATCACCCAGAGAGATCGCCAGCGCCTTGTGGGGCGCTTCGTCCAGATGTGAGAGAATGTCATCATCATAGATAAACTCCATCTGTGTCTGGTGAGCATAGTAATCCGACTCGGGATCGTGGCGTCTGCAGACTACCTTTGTGGAGGAGTAGGTCTGGCAGTGGATGCCCATTTCCTCCGCGGTATCGATGATATGCAGGGCATCTTTCGGATCAAGGCGCAGGTCGACAAGCGGTTTTTCCGCTCCGCAGTCGTAGATCACGGAGCCGTTGTAGCAGATCAGCAGAAGATCCTGATATCTGTCAAGCCCGGTCCGCTTTGCCACTTCACGGATATTGTTAAAGGGCCTGCCGGAAGTGATGATGAATTTATTTCCGGCGCTGATATAGGCATCGATAGCTTCCAGGGTTTTCGGGGTGATCTGCTTTTCATCGGTAAGCAGCGTACCATCCAGATCTGTAAAAAATAAATGCATAGTGTTTCCTTTCTTGTTATAGTGAGTCTCGAAAGCCCGCGCTGCCGCGCTCTGTGTTTGACTTCGTCGGACGTTTTCTCGCGATACGGCGCAAGAAAAATAAATCTCTCCTTCGCAAGTGACAGAATGTCACTTTTCGCTTTCGTCTTTCTGTTGCACCTATCAGTTATCTTCCTCATCGGACTCTGTTTTGGTATAGATCGTCCGTTTTCTCGCCATCTCGTCGCTCTCAAGGTATTCGTCGTAGGTGGTGATCTTGTCGATCAGGGAACCGCCCGGCAGGATCTCCATAATGCGGTTTGCCGTAGTCTGCACCACCTGATGGTCATGGCAGGAGAACAGTTCAACGCCCGGGAATTTCTTCATGCCTTCGTTCAGTGCTGTGATGGATTCCATGTCGAGATGGTTGGTGGGCTCGTCGAAGATCAGGCAGTTGGCGCCGCTGATCATCATCTTGGACAGCAGGCAGCGCACCCTTTCGCCGCCGGAGAGCACCTTCACTTTCTTTACGCCGTCGTCTCCGGCAAAGAGCATACGTCCGAGGAACCCTCTGACATAGGTGACATCTTTGATCGGGGAGTAGGCGGTGAGCCACTCGGTGATCGTGTAGTCGTTGTCAAATTCCGCGCCGCTGTCCTTGGGGAAGTAAGCCTGGGAAGTGGTCACGCCCCATTTGTAAAAGCCTTCATCGGGTTCCATCTCCCCTGTGAGGATCTGGAAGAGTGTGGTCTTTGCCAGTTCATTTCCGCCCACAAAGGCGATCTTGTCATCATGTCCGACAATAAAAGAGATATTGTCCAGCACTTTTTCTCCGTTGATAGTTTTGGAGAGGTTTTCTACCAGCAGCACATCGTTGCCGATCTCGCGCTCGGGGCGAAAATCGATATACGGATATTTCCGGCTGGAGGGGCGGATATCGTCGAGCTGGATCTTTTCAAGCGCCCGCTTTCTGGAGGTAGCCTGCTTGGATTTGGAGGCGTTGGCGGAGAAACGGGAGATAAATTCCTGCAGTTCCTTGATCTGTTCCTCCTTTTTCTTGTTTGCCTCCTTGCGCTGTTTTAAGATAAGCTGGCTGGACTGATACCAGAAATCATAGTTGCCGGCGAACAGTTCAATTTTGCCGTAGTCGATGTCAGCGGTATGAGTGCAGACTTTGTTCAGGAAATATCTGTCGTGGGAAACCACGATAACAGTATTCTGAAATCCGATCAGAAATTCCTCAAGCCAGTTGATCGCATCCAGATCCAGATGGTTGGTGGGCTCGTCGAGCAGCAGGATATCCGGGTTGCCGAAGAGGGCCTTTGCCAACAGGACTTTTACCTTTTGGCTGCCGTCCAGTTCGGACATCTGCGCACTGTGGAGTTCCGTTTCAATGCCCAGGCCGTTTAAGAGCATGGCGGCGTTGGTGTCCGCGTCCCAGCCGTCCATCTCTGCAAATTCCGCCTCCAGGTCGCTTACGCGGATACCGTCCTCATCGGAGAAATCTTCTTTGGCATAGATGGCGTCCTTTTCCTTCATGATCTCATAGAGGCGGGCGTTGCCCATGATCACCGTGTCCATCACGGTGTAGCTGTCATATTTAAAGTGGTCCTGTTCCAGCACAGAGAGACGTTCGCCGGGCGTGATGGCAATATCGCCGTTTGTGGTTTCGAGTTCACCGGAAAGGATTTTCAAGAAAGTGGATTTTCCTGCGCCGTTGGCGCCGATGATGCCATAACAGTTGCCTTCTGTGAATTTGATGTTTACGTCCTCGAATAGGGCCTTTTTGCCCACTCTGTAGGTTACGTTGTTTGCGCTTATCATATTGATCTATATTCCTTTCTATTGTCTGTTGTCCGCATGGGGCGCAGCCCGTTCCTTTTACTGCTTTTGCAGGGTTACTTCTCTATTATACATAAACATTCCGCTTTTTCAAGGAAAAATCGAGATTTGGGAGTGTTGTTGCTGTTGCTATTGTTTCTTATTTTAAGTAAAATTGGTAAAATTTTCTTGAGTTGGGGGAATATTTTACTTTTTTGTAAAAAAAAAGACGCACAACAGGGAGAATATGCTATACTATGCATGTTGGAAATGCAGTATTCAAGAAAAGGAGAGAGAGTATGGCAAAATGGGTTTATTTGTTTACGGAAGGCAATGCAAATATGCGCGAACTTCTGGGAGGAAAGGGAGCGAATCTTGCAGAGATGACAAATCTGGGACTTCCGGTGCCTCAGGGCTTTACGATCACAACGGAAGCCTGCACGCAGTATTATGAGGATGGCAGACAGATCAATGATGAGATCATGGGGCAGATCAACGAGTATATCGTTAAAATGGAAGAGATAACCGGTAAAAAATTCGGCGACAGTGAGAATCCGCTTCTGGTATCGGTTCGCTCCGGTGCGAGGGCTTCCATGCCGGGTATGATGGATACGATCCTGAATCTGGGACTGAATGAACAGGTTGTGGAAGTTGTGGCAAAGAAGACCGGAAACGAGAGATGGGCGTGGGACTGCTACAGGAGATTTATCCAGATGTATTCCGACGTTGTGATGGAAGTCGGCAAAAAGTACTTTGAAGAGCTCATCGATGAGATGAAAAAGGAAAAGGGTATCACACAGGATATCGATCTGACAGCGGAGGATTTAAAAAACCTTGCTTCCCAGTTCAAGGCGGAGTACAAGGAAAAGATCGGTGAGGATTTCCCCTCTGATCCGAAAGATCAGCTGATGGGCGCTGTCAAGGCTGTGTTCCGTTCCTGGGACAATCCCCGCGCGAACGTATACCGCCGTGACAATGATATCCCTTACTCCTGGGGAACTGCTGTAAACGTACAGGAGATGGCATTCGGCAACTGGTCCGATGAGTCCGGCACAGGCGTGGCGTTCACAAGAGATCCGGCTACGGGCGAGAAGAAGCTGATGGGCGAATTTTTGATGAACGCTCAGGGCGAGGACGTTGTGGCGGGTGTCCGCACCCCGATGCCGATCGCGAAGATGGCGGAAGTGATGCCCGAAGTGTTCGAGCAGTTTAATAAAGTATGCGCAACGCTGGAAGATCATTACAGAGATATGCAGGATATGGAATTTACGATCCAGGACAGAAAGCTCTACATGCTGCAGACAAGAAGCGGGAAGAGGACAGCCCAGGCAGCATTAAAGATCGCCTGTGACCTGGTGGATGAGGGCATGAGAACGGAGGAGGAAGCCGTTGCGATGATCGATCCCCGCAACCTGGATACTCTGCTGCACCCTCAGTTCGATCAGGCGGCGTTAAAGGCGAGCGAGCCCGTTGCGAGAGCTCTCGGTGCGTCTCCCGGCGCGGCGTGCGGCAAGATCGTATTCTCCGCGGAGGATGCTGTGGAATGGGCGGGCAGAGGCGAGAAGGTCGTTCTGGTGCGCCTTGAGACTTCCCCTGAAGATATCACAGGTATGAAGGCGGCTCAGGGTATCCTGACAGTCCGCGGCGGTATGACTTCCCATGCGGCGGTTGTGGCGCGCGGTATGGGTACCTGCTGTGTATCCGGCTGCGGCGATATTGTGATGGACGAGGCGAACAAAAAATTCACGCTGGCAGGCAAGGAATATCATGAGGGAGATCCGATCTCCATCGACGGTTCCACCGGCAATATCTATGATGGCATCATTCCTACGGTGGACGCCACGATCGCAGGTGAGTTTGGCCGTATCATGGAGTGGGCTGACAAGTACAGAAAGTTACGGGTAAGGACAAATGCCGATACGCCAGCGGATGCGAAGAAGGCACGCGAGCTTGGAGCAGAGGGCATCGGCCTTTGCCGCACAGAGCATATGTTCTTTGAGGAGACCAGGATTGCCGCGTTCCGTGAGATGATCTGCGCGGATACCGTGGAGGAGAGAGAGGCTGCCCTGGACAAGATCCTTCCCTATCAGCAGAGCGACTTTGAAAAATTATATGAGGCGCTGGAGGGATGTCCTGTCACGATCCGTTTCCTGGATCCCCCTCTGCATGAGTTCGTACCGACAGAGGAAGCTGACATCAGGAAGCTGGCTGAGGCACAGGGCAGGAGCGTGGAAGAGATCAAAGCATTCATCGATTCCCTGCATGAGTTCAACCCGATGATGGGACACAGAGGCTGCCGTCTTGCAGTGACCTATCCTGAGATCGCAAAGATGCAGACAAAGGCTGTGATCCGTGCGGCGATCAATGTGCAGAAAGCACATCCCGACTGGAACGTGAAGCCCGAGATCATGATCCCGCTGATCTGCGAGATAAAGGAGTTGAAGGTCGTGAAGAAGATCGTTGTGGAGACCGCTGACGCCGAGATCGAGAAGGCGGGCGTGAAGCTGGAATACGAAGTGGGCACGATGATCGAGATCCCGAGGGCGGCTCTGACTGCTGATGAGATCGCGAAGGAAGCTGACTTCTTCTGCTTCGGCACCAACGACCTGACACAGATGACATTCGGATTCTCCCGTGACGATGCGGGCAAGTTCCTGAACGCTTACTATGACAGCAAGATTTTCGAGAACGATCCGTTCGCAAAGATCGACAGAGAGGGTGTCGGCAGGCTGATGGAAATGACGATCAAGCTGGGCAAGCCGGTTAATCCGAAGCTGCATGTGGGTATCTGCGGCGAGCACGGCGGAGATCCTTCCTCCGTAGAGTTCTGTCACCAGATCGGGCTGGATTATGTCTCCTGTTCACCGTTCAGGGTGCCTATTGCGAGGCTGGCGGCGGCACAGGCGGCGATTAACGACAAGTAATACACTGGGTGCTGAAACAACGGCGGCTTGATTTTTATAGGAATTGATAAAGGGAAATCCTCTGTTACTTTAATTAGGTAGCAGAGGATTTTTTGCGTGCTGTGGAATAAGGAGGCTCTGAGTATCAGTGGGATGAATGTAAGGGGATGATATGACCGCTTTTACAGGAGTAAAAAATTTGATAAAGGAGAGAGTTGAAGATATGACGGTAAAAGTATGGAATGAAAAGCAGATGACTGAACTGTAACTATATGGCAGAAGGATATAAATGATCTGATAGAAATTTGTATTGCGGGATATGATATCTGATGTTATTATAAACAGTAAGCAGAAAGGCAGGTGGAAATATGTCTATGATTGGTTATTATGATGGGACGGCAGTTCAAGTAAAAGAGCCATTACAAATGAATCAAAAGGTCATTGTGATTCCGATAGAAAACGATACAGATATGGGAGAGTCAGCCGCAGGAGGACTTTGTAAGTATGCGAATCCTTCTTTGATTGAGCAGGAAAAGGATGCTTGGAGAAAGGCGGCGATTAAAAAACATGCAGGGGAATAATTGTATACTTGATGCAAATGCAGTGCTGAGATTTTTGCTACAGGATAATGAAGAACAGTTTCGGCAGATTAAAACAATCATTCGAGGAAAAAATTGTTATGTAACATTGGAGGTATTGGCAGAAGTCTGCTATGTATTGGAAGGTGTATATCAGGTTACAAGGGAAGATATTGCAAGTAATTTCCGTAAATTGATTAATGATGTGGTTATTCTTAATGTGGATATATTACTTCGCGGATTAGAAATATTTGGCAAATCACCCAAACTTGATTTTGTGGATTGTCTTTTGTATGGTTATAAATGGGAAAAGGGTATTGATATTGTTACTTTTGATAAGAAGCTGCAAAAACGCTTAGGTGAAGTGTTTTTGTAATGTTAGGGACGGTGCTAAGTTATGTGTTATCTTATAGCGAAAGAATTTGATAAAAAAGGCTGTATTGCAGTAAAGACCAGACATGGCAAAGCATTGGCGGATTTTACCGAAAAGCTACAAAAACAGATAGGAGCAAACGGTGTGCAGTTGGTGACGATCAGCCGCCCCAGTGCCTATGGAGAATACGAACCTTATGAAATTATGGAAAGTAAGGAAAAGTTTCAGGAGCGTGTTCTGAATCTGTAAAAAGGGGCAATGATGGAAAAACCTGTTTTGAGTCCCGATTTTACTATAGAAGATATTCATAGGCTCATGGAATATAATTGTAAAATGACAAAGCATATGACAGACGAGGAACGAATGGATTACTACAATAAAGCAGGAAGAGCATTTCAGCGTGAAATTGAAGCGGCAAGGCTTCAGGAGGCACGCTAAATGAGATAAAATAGCGCAATAGGGAATGGTTCTCATATTGTAGAATAAATGAGCGGTATACAGTGTCTCACAGACCGCCATATACCGCCCAGGCGGCAATCTTAAATTGATGCCATAGGATTTTTGGTACTAACAGGCAAAAGTATACTTTCACGCAAAAGTCGGGGGTTTCCGTGATAGTATAAAGTGGAAAGGTAAAAAGGAGTAGGATATTGTCATATTTTGTCAGGGTGTCTCCTTCCCCGGCAGATACGGACACGGAAAGCCCACAAAGCCCGTAAACACGGCACTTTTGGCACTACATAGGTTCCAAAGTTACATTATTTCCGTGATAATATACAGAGTTTCCGTGTTTGCATATGAGAAAAACGGTAAAAACTGAATGAAAAATAGATATGCGCAAATAATCCCTCATTCTATCAATCTTCCGTTATCATTCCATTCCCCATACATAATACCTTTTTTGGTATTTTCAATCAGTTTCTGCAGCCTGTTCTGAAACAGTTCCGGCTGTTTCTTTTTGATCTGTATGGTGTCAATCCGCACCCGCTGGTACAGGGGAGGGAATTTCTGAAAATTGCTCCATACCTCCGAATCTGCTTTTAAGGCTTTTTCGATATCCCCGTCAATGACAAATCCTTTTGGTGACATATCGGGAAGTACGGCTCTCCCGGCATCGGTCATCAGTCCCAGGCGTTCCATTCTCCGGCAGCATTCCTTTTCTTTATCATGGTTATTTATGAGCCATTCCCTCAGTTCATGGCGGTTTTTCGCATCAAGCAGATTTGTAAATTCCATAATTATTTCCCCCAAATTTCGTAGTGATAATTTGGATTATACCATGTCTACCGACATGGTACGCTTCGCGATGCACACTCGCTTCGCTCGGCGCCGGTATCATATCTGCCGATATTATACCATGTCCGCAAGCGGACATAGTATTTTTTATGGCTACTCCGCTTCGCTCCGAGCCAGTATAATATCTAATCGATATTATACCATAGGTACAAGGGTAATTCCACGGGGTGGCGATACGTTTACTTGTTCACCTTTGGGAATTTTATGCCTTTCATTCCCGAAAAATAGTTATTTCGTGCCATCAGATGAAAAACAGAAAATTTTTATGGTATAATTCAGTGGACGCTTTTACTTTAGTGGAGACAGTTTTCAGCCGAAGTAATCAGGAAGCAGCAGAATAAGGAGGCAACGAAAAATGTATGAATTGGTTCAAGTCAGTGAGAAATGCTATTACATAAACTGTCCGGCGAAGATAGGTGTCTATGTGGCAGATAATGATCATGTCTATCTGGTTGACAGCGGGAATGATAAGGATGCGGGGCGAAAGGTCAGGCAGATACTGGATAAGAACGGCTGGCATCTGGCGGCGATCCTGAATACCCATTCCAACGCAGACCATATTGGCGGGAACAGATACCTGCAAGGGCAGACGGGATGCAAGGTTTATTCCGGCGGTATCGAGGCGGCTTTCACGAAGTACCCTGTGTTGGAGCCGTCCTTCCTTTACGGCGGCTATCCGTGTAGGGATTTGCGGCATAAGTTCCTGATGGCGCAGGAGAGCGATGTGACGGATTTTTCAGATGAAAGTTTCCCGAAGGAGATTGAGGTGATACCCCTGCCGGGGCATTTCTTTGACATGGTGGGGTTCCGTATGCCGGACAATGTGGTGTTCCTTGCGGACTGCATCAGCAGCAGGGAGACGCTGGACAAATATGCGGTTTCTTTCATCTATGATGTGGGCGCTTATCTGGAAACGCTGGATAAGGTGGAGCAGATGGAGGCGCCCGTGTTCGTCCCAGCCCATGCGGCTGCCTCTGCCGATGTGAAGGAACTTGTCCGCTATAACAGGGATAAGGTGCAGAGCATCGCGGAGCGTATTTTATCCATCTGTGAAGAACCAATGTGTTTTGAGAGGATTTTGCAGGAAGTGTTCCAAGGCTATGGGCTTTCCATGAATTTTGAGCAGTATGTGTTGGTTGGAAGTACGGTACGGTCTTACCTTTCGTGGCTGAAAGATACAGGGAAGCTGACAATTGAATTTCAGGACAGTATGCTGCTGTGGCGGAAAGCATAGGGCGGCGGCGTGCTGTCTCAGGGATGGATAGAGAGTATTGTACACTCAACAATATATTTTATATACGATAAAGTTTACAGAAATCCATCGTTCTCTGCATAATATCCCTCAGATTTTCGATGTTCCTGATGGTGTCACTGCATTCGAGAGAATGGTTGCATCCCTCGTATACAGTGATCGGGATATGATTTTCGTCTGAGAGCCGGATGATCTCCGCAGTGTCGCTCCAGGGGTCTGCTGTCCCGATAAAACTGACCGCATGATCCGGCGGGAATAGATAAGTCTGTGCCAGAGGGGTATACAGGATATGCCTGGCATGTTTTAATCCGTATTTGGCGGCGTATGATGCCGCAATGATCGTACCGATACTTTTAGATATAAAAAGTACATCATTATAATCTTGCCAGGTGATATCCGCGAGTTCGGTTTCCGCCTGTGAAAACAGTGCCTCGTACGCTTCTTTCATTTTCTGCTCATTGCCGCGTATATTTCCGGCGTTATATGTGTAGCTCACATTTCTGGCATTTTCGTACCCGAGCCCGCGGGCGATGCTTCTGCTGTAATATAAAAGGGGCTTGTCGCAGTGGTATCCGATGCCCGGGAAAAAAACGGCTATCTTTGACATAATCTTTTCTTTCCATTCCTGATTTTTATGATGACCTGCCGGCGGGGCAGGGCAGCTGATATATGATCAGCCAGGATAAATATGCTTTCCAAATTCATAGGCTTCCTGCAGATGGCGTGTCTTATCAATCTGTGGTTTGCCGTTGGTATCGCCGCATCCGCCGGCAAGTATCATGCCTCTATCATGAAAACCAATATAATTTACTACCGCAAACCGATAATAGGAGACTGCCTGTTCAAATGTCCAGAAGAAATCATCTGCTGAAGTCATGAGCAGGGCGCAGTCTTTTACAGGATACTTTTCATATCTGCCAAACGGGGGATTGGGATCTTCTTCTGCAATACAATAAAACCTTTCGAGAAAGGCTTTTATTCTGGACGATATGGTCCAGAAGTAAAGCGGTGATGCCAGGACGATACAGTCGGCATTTTTTATTTTCGGCACAAGATCGTTAAAGGAATCTTTCTGGATACATGGTTTTCCATATCGGCAGGCGTTGCAGCCGAGGCAGCCTTTGACCTCATTTTTGAGAAGCGAGATCAGTTCAACAGTATGTCCGCACTCTTTTGCGCCGGACATAAAGCTGTTGACGAGCTGGGATGTATTTCCGTTGGGGCGTCCTCCACCCTGAATGATGAGTATATTTTTCATGATCGGCGCCTCCTGTAGTTTTCAACCCTGATCGTTTCCTGGTTTTTGTGAAAACAAAAAATTGCGGTCAATTGTTATTTTACCATATATATCGCTTCAATTCTATGAAAATTTATGATATTGTACAGTAGACGCCCGAGCTTTTGCAGAAACGATTTTCAGCCAAAGTGGCGGAAAGCGGCGGAAGAAGACAGGAGTCGGCAAAAGCACACGGCAGGACGGAGGCGGCTATGATATATATAGTGGACAATATATTAAACTATTTTATATATCTGTTTATCCTTCACTTTGGTTTCCGGTTGGGTCCGAGAAAGAACAGGGGTTTTATCGGCGCCTCCGTGTTTGTCATGCTCGCTGCGGGGGCTTTCAATGCATATTTTGATATAAATTCTCCGATCGTCTATCTGCTTTGGAGCGTGCTTTCCATCTGTTTGTTTTTCGAGGAACGCCTGTGGCGCCTGATCGTATTGAGCGCTGCCCTCATGTATTTTACGGGGATCGTTGACACATTCAGCGTTATGCTGATACAGGTCGTGCTGATAGGCGGCGGGATTGCCGGCACAGACATAACGTGGTGGATGGAGCCGGCATATATTATATCGTTTTTGGTATATTTTGCGGTATATCTGTGTGTGCTGAAAAAGAATGAGGTTTATCTGTGCGATATAAAAGTAAAGTATCTGATCGCGCTTTTGATACAGGGCAGCATATTTCAGATGTTTTACAATTTTGTTTTTGTGTTCTTCAACGAAAATCATGCGCGGTACGGCGGGGATGCATATGCGGTATTTTTTATCAGTATAGCAGGTGTGTTTTATTCCGTCTTTCTCACCCTCGGCATGGCTGTCAAAAATATACTCTCTGAGAGGCAGAACAGGGAGCTTCAGTCTCTTATGCGGATGCAGAGGCAGCAGTACGATTACCAGTTACAGCAGTCGGCGGCTGTGCGGCGTTTTAAGCATGATCTGGTGAATCATATCGGTGTGCTCAGGGAGCTGGTCAATCAGAAAAATACAGAGGCGGCGAAAGAGTACATAGATACGATCTGGGATATGCAGGATGAGTTCGATCTGAAGATTCACACGGGAGACAGTTTTCTCGATGTCATCATGAATTATTATCTGTATCTGGCGGCAAAGGAAAATATAGAGTTTACCGTATCGGGAAGGTTGGCGGGGAAGCTGCCTCTTGAGATGTTTGACCTGACAACGCTGATGGGAAATATATTGCAGAATGCTGTGGAGGCGGCGGGAAAGGCAGCCGCGCCGAGGATACGGGTTGAGCTGACGGAACACAAGAGAGAATGTTTTATTGTCGTCAGCAACACGATAGCCGAAAAAGCAGTCGTAACGAAAGGGTTTCCGGGGACGACAAAAAAGGACAGGGCGAATCACGGGTTTGGTATGAAAAATATACTCGGAACAGTGAAAAAGTATGATGGCGAATGCTATAGGGAGTCTGTGACGGAGAACGGGGAAGCATTGTTTCGGATCAGTGTAGCCATTCCGAAGGAGAACAGGGTATGAAGATAGGTATCGTGGAAGATGAGGCGGTGTGGAGAGAACAGATACAGGCGGTGATCGAAAAATATTGCAGAGATAACCAGATTTCCTGTGAGATCGGTTCCTACAGCGGCGGCGGAGATTTTATGAAAAACGCGGATGCGGACCTGGTGTTTCTGGATATTGAGCTCGCGGACGGGGAGGATGGTTTTGAGACAGCCAGGCGGCTGATGGATTCCGGGAATCAGTGCAAAGTATGTTTCCTGACTTCCCACACGGAGCTGGCAAGGCTGGGGTACAGGGTGAATGCGTTCAGATATATTGACAAAAGGCATCCGGAGGAAATCGATGAAGCGCTTGATTTTTTTTTCGGGAGCAGGATACAGGACAGGTTCCTGTATTGTGATGATATCGCCGGAAGCTGTATCAGAATAAAGCTGAGTGAGCTTCTGCTTATCGAGACAAGCGGAAGGAAATTGAGATATCTCATGCTGGACGGCAGAGAATATCTCTGTGCGGGGCGGATATCCGAGATGGCGGAAAAGTTATCTCCATTTGGCTTTTTCCTGATACAGCGCTCGTATCTTGTCAATCTGAAATATGTGGAACAGGCGGACAGCCGTGAAGCCACACTCTGCAACGGGACAAAGGCGGCTATCGGGAGGGTTCACAGTAAGGAGTTTAAGAAGGCGTTTTTTAACTGGAGAATGCGCTTTGATGATTGACTTGTGTCGTTTGCGCAGAAATCATGTCGTTTGTGCAGATCGTATTTTGTTATCTTTCGCGCTGTGATATAAATTAAGAAGTTGATCATATTGCAGTGGGAGGAAAACGATGGAGAAAAAAACAGGTTTGTTGTTGAGTGTGATGCTGGCCTGTATATTGTTGGCAGGCTGTGGGGCGGATGATATGCCGCGGGATGGACAGGAGCTGACACAGAGCGGGCAGGACAGTCAGGAGTTTATACAAAATGAGCAGGATGGGCAGGAGCCTGTAGAAAACTTGGAGGATGTGCAGGAGTTATCACAAAACTCTGAGGAAGGGCGGGGGTTGGCGCGAAACCCGGAGGATGGACAGGAGTCTGCACAAAACCAGCAGGTTCAGTCGGAGGAATGGACGGATGCCGGGAATTCGCGGTATGGGGCTTTTCTGAGAAACGAGATCAGCGTCGCGAATCCATATGTGGAAGGCATGAATCTGACCGTTATGGATGATAAAATGTATGAATCCGAATTTGAAAATGCACAGAAAAAGTATGCTTACGTGGATGTAAACGGCGATGAAAACCCGGAGCTTATTTTCAGAATAAGTTCCGATCCGAGTGAACTGATGTATATTTTGGGAATATGTGATGGCGAGCTTGTCTGTTTTGATGTATTTGAGACGCATACAAAGAATATCTCGTTCGGAGTGTATGACTATGGTTTTGTCTGGGAGGTTCAAAATGACGACGGCTTTGGAATGACATGCTATACCTATACCGCAGACGGACAGCCTGTGACGGCGAGACATTTTACGGAGGAGAACGAGGCTGATATTGCGGCTTACGAGGGGGAAGAACCGGAGTGGATCGACTGGCAGTATGATGAAGCCGCAAGCATTGCGGAGGAAGAGACGGATGGGGAAACCGGAAATAATGGGGCAAAGTAGGCTCAGTTTTTATATCGCGCTGTAAAGAAAAAATAAGATAGATGGGAAAAAATAAATATAATTGTGTAAGGCTCTTTTATTTTTGGCTTCGTAAGCTTATAATGGTATCCATATTATACCTTATGAGAAGATGCGGAGCAGATTCTCATAAAAGACGCGTTTTTTGCGTCGTGATTGATTACAGGGTTCGCGAAGCGGTTCCTGTAATATAAGCTTATTTTTATGGCGTTGGAAATTGTCTGCCGACAGGAACCGGAAAGTTCTTTTAAAATGGGGGGAATCGCGATGAGGAAAATAATGATATCCATATGGATCATGGCGCTTGTGTTTCTGACAGGGTGCGGGGCATCAGCCGGGGAGACGGGGTATCGGCAGGTCGGCATGGAGGACGCCGTGGCTATGATGGAGGAGGAGAGCGGTTACATTATCCTGGATGTGCGCACGCCGGAGGAATTTGGCGAGAGGCATATTCCCGGCGCCATCAATATCCCGAATGAGACGATCGGTACGGAAGAGATCCCCGATCTGCCCGACAGGGAACAACTGATCCTTGTGTACTGCCGCAGCGGAAACCGCAGCAAACAGGCGTCCGAGAAGCTGGCGGATCTGGGCTACACGAATATTGTGGAGTTTGGCGGTATCAATGACTGGGAGGGAGAGACCGTATCTGAGTAGGAGAGGGAGGGGAAGGTATGCTGTACCATTACACGGACTTTGCGGCTTTTGACGGGATCATCCGGTGCGCGGAGCTGAGGCTGAATAATATTCTGAACATGAACGATGCCTCCGAGATGCGGTTTTTCATGAACGGCATATGCCGTGCTGTCATGGATAGGCTGCTGGCGGAGGGCGAGGAGGAGAAAAGCCGTGTGATAGAGAGCTTCTTTCAAAGAGAGCTGGAGGAGGAGTTCCGCTATTCGGCGTATGCGGCATGTTTTTCCAAATACAGGGATGACGCCGCCCAGTGGGAGAGATACGGGCATCTTGGGCAGGGCGTCTGCATCGCCTTCCATGAGAACCTGATGCAGAAGATGACCGGCGGCGCCGTGTCTTTGCAGACGGTGTATTACCAGAAGGACATGCGGGAGCACAGGTTGGTGGAAGAGTTCTATCAGCTTGTCATGGGGGAGAGAAGATTATCGGAAGTGAAGCGGGAGATGCGGGAGATCATGAATGACGCGTGGATTCAGTCGGCGGCTTTCAAGCATCCCTCCTTTGCCAGGGAGAAGGAGCGCAGGCTGGTCATTTCTCCGTTTGTGTTGAACGATTTCGCCGTGGAGCCGCGATATCATGTGTCGGCGGGGCGGATCAAGAAGTATTATCCTCTGGATCTGAACAGGATGTGCGGGAGGCTGGGGCTCCATATGTCGGAGTTGATCGGGGAGATCATCATCGGGCCGGCATCCTCGCAGTCGCTGCCGATTTTGCAGGACTATCTGGTGGACTGCGGGATGAACGCCCTGAGAGACAGGATCAGCATGTCGGACTGTCCGCTGAGAAAGCCGACGTCATAAAGGCGGAGGAACTGGAGGAAGAACTGTCGGAGGTGGAAACCGTCATAAGGATTCAGAGCCAGACAGGCGGCTGTGATGTGAAGAAAATCTGCCGGTCGTGCAGAAAGAACAGCAGGGGAATAAACAGATATCATGCGTCTTTTGGATACACGTTATCATCCCCCCAGTGTGACATCCTGTCTCTGATACCACTGCAGGGCATCTGTAAACTGTTGTTCCCGAAAATCGGGCCAGAGGTCCTTTACGATATAAAGATCGGAGTAGACAGTCTGGATGGGCAGAAAACCGGAGAGGCGGCACATGCCGCCCCAGCGGATCACCAGGTCGATCCGCGGTATTTCCCGGGATGCCCATCCGTTTTTCATGTCCCACTCCCAGCCGTAGTCGGTCAGAAGGTTCACCCGCAGTTTTCCGTCTGTGTAGCCGGCGGGACGCCTGCGCCCTGCATAGGGAAGGAGATCCGCAGGAAAACAGGAGGAGTCCGTATTGCCGAACACGAACAGTTCCGTGTTCTCCCGGGCGATCATCTCGGCGGCTTTGACGCATGCCCCGGAGAAAGCATGAACCTGTTCCTTCGGGCGCTTACAGTTGTCCACCGTAAATCCATAGAAAGTCAGTTCCTTGACGCCATATCTCTGTGCCTCTCTCAAAAGCCTGAGTCCCGGGTCAAGCCCGTAGGCGTAACCGTCTTCTTTTTTCATTCCGTTTTGTTTTGCCCAGCGTCTGTTGCCGTCGGGGATGACGCCGATGTGTTCTGGTATTCGTTTCATGCCTGTTAGTATGGGCAGGGGATGGGAATTTATGCATGGCGTGGAAATTCGGATATCTGTTTGATGAAAGCGTGGAGACTGTGTCAGGCCTGAAGGCTTGGCAGGGAAAAGATTGAAACGCGAGATTGGCGTCTGCGCGCTTCCTGCCACAAACTCGTCATGTGCAGAGATGAAGAAAAATATGAAAACAGGAAACGAAAAAAGCTGAAATATATCTTGTGGCATACAATGTTTTCTGGTAAAAATGAAGTTGGAGATAACAGGGAAGCCGAATGGCGGGATTGTTACAGCCGGAGTGAATATGACAGATTGCAGGTTTGTGGCTGTGCGGCGTCCACAAACTCGGTATGCACAGAGAGCCGTGCGGAAAAGAGGATCACAATGAATAAATTAGCAGATGCACAGAACTATTCGGTTCCATGCGTATATGATTCCATACAGAGGAAGGGTACAGGCGGATTTCTGGAGGTAAATGTTCCCGGATCTAAGAGTATCACGAACCGGGCACTCCTGCTCGCCACATTGGCGGAGGGTGTTTCGACTTTGCGGGGGATGCTTTTTTCCGATGATTCCAGGCATTTTCTGAAGTGTGTGCAGGATCTTGGATTTGAGACGGAGGTAGATGAGCCCGGCCGTGTGGTTACTGTGAGGGGTTTGGGCGGTGTGGTGCCCCTGCCGGAGGCTGGATTGTATGTGGGCAGTGCCGGAACGGCAGCACGCTTTCTGACGGCTTATCTGGGACTTTCGGAGGGCGTATACCATATGGACGCCTCTGAACAGATGCGCAGGCGTCCCATGGCGCCCCTGCTTGATTCTCTGAAAGAACTGGGCTGTGAGATCCTGTATGATGCAGATGCCGGGGAGGGACACTTTCCCTTTACTCTGCGCGGCCACGGTTTCCGCAGAGAACAGATATCCGTCAATATTGACAGCAGCAGTCAGTTTTTGAGCGCTCTGCTCATTGTGTCCTGCCTGTGCAGAAAAGATTTTGTAACTCGTATAGAAGGAACCCACGGTATGGCATATATCAGGATGACTCTGAAAATGATGGAGCAGTTTGGCGTATGCGCCGGGAAGCTTTCGGACAGTGCCTTCCTGACCAGAGCCGGGCAGCGTTACCGGGCTCTGGATTACCGGATAGAACCTGATGTGTCGGCAGCATGTTATTTTTATGCCATGAGCCCTCTGCTGAATCTCACCGTAAGAGTCCGCCATGTGCATTTCGATTCCCTTCAGGGAGATGTGGCGTTCATCCGGCTTCTGGAAAAAACGGGCTGCCGGGCGGCGGATACGCCGGAGGGCATTGTACTGGAGCCGCCGGCGGACGGCATATTCCACGGGATTACAGCGGACATGTCCTCCTGTTCCGATCAGGCGATCACACTGGCAGCCATCGCCCCCTTCGCGGACAGCCCGACTATCATAAACGGCATCGGACATATCCGCTTCCAGGAGAGCGACCGTATTGCAGCCATCGCTGCGGAACTGTCCAGGATGGGTATCCGGTGTGAGGAGCGAAGGGACAGTATCACGATCTACCCGGGTACGCCTGAGCCCTCCACGGTGGAGACATATGACGACCACCGCATGGCGATGGGATTTTCCCTGACCGGCCTGCGAAGCCCCGGCATTGTGATCGATAACCCGGGCTGCTGCCGCAAGACATTTGAGGACTATTTTGAAGTGCTGGAAGATGCGATAAAGCAGTTTTATGTGTGAAAAGCACTCGGGGAACAGATGCCTCTTGCAGCTTCCGGTTCAGTGCGAACAACAGTTTTACCGGATCACGGGAATCTCGATCTGCACGATATAGTCTTCGATCCTGTCGATCACTGTCTCGTTGATACCTTTTTCATAGGAATAGCCGGACAGAGTCAGTCCTCTGCTGCCGGCATATTCCAAAATTGCCTGATAGCGCCGGGGCAGTTTTTCAAAAGAGCCTTTGTGGAAAGCGCGGATATATGTTCCTCCGGGCTGGGAATGCAGCCCTTTTTTCTGTTTCAGAAAGGGGATCTCTATAAACAGTTTTGTATAATCGTCAAAATCACCTCTCAGCAGGCTGGCAACGGGGATCATGGAACCGTAGGATGCGTCGTGCAGACGTCCGAGCCGGTATCTGGCAGTTTCGGCTGTGATCAGTTCCACCTCCTTCTCAAAGGTAGTATTCCTGTCAATATCCACCGTCACAAGACAGCGTTCTTCTTTTTCTACGATACTGATTTCTGACAGATCCATTGTCAGCAGAGTTTCCATATCCTGATGATGGGTACATAAAGTTTTCCGGACCGCCCGCAGATGCGTGAGCTGCAGATCCAGATCCGCGATTTTTTCCTCCAGAAGTGATCTCATGTTTTCGGCGGAACGGTTTTTCATGAAATCGTGTATCTCCGGTAGGGAGACATCCAACTCCCGCAGCAGCAGGATGGTCTCCAGTATGGGGCTCTGATGATAACTGTAACAGCGGTAACCATTTTCAGGATTGATGGAGTCGGGACGAAACAGACCGATCTCGTCATACCACATCAGGGTTTTTTTATTGATGCCGTGCAGAGCGGCAAATTCGCCGATGGTGAGCAGTTTGCTTTTTTTGTTCATATTGTTTCCTCCCGGCAGGCTCCGATGGGCGGAATTCGTTCCGGTTTATGGTATTTATTTATGGTGGTACAATTCCGGCTGCATGGGCGTTTAGTTTATATAAATAATAAATGATATGATTTTGTCTATTGACCATACAGTTACTGTACGGTTTATGATATCAGATACAGAGAAAAAATGCAAATCCGGTCTGCGTTTCGCCTCGAGCGGTGATGGACGGATTTGGAGGCAGGGAAAGGAACAGGTGATTTTATGGAAAATCAGAATGTGTATCTGAGACCGGTGACATTGAAAAATATTTTAAAGTTTGCGATCCCCACTATCGCCATGACAGTGTTCATGTCATTTTATACGATGGTGGACGGGCTGTTTGTATCGAATCTGATCGGGACGGGCGCGCTGTCGGCGGTCAATCTGACGGCGCCTGTGATCCAGCTTGTGACGGCGGTCTCCACCATGCTTGCCACAGGGGGCAGCGCGGTCATTATGAAAAAGATGGGAGAGCAGAAGGAGGATGAGGCGAAGGAGGACTTTACGTTTCTGATCCTGGTGAATGTCCTTGTGGGAATACTGATGTGCGCCCTGGGGTATCTGCTGATGGAAGATATTTTTGCGGGAATGCATCTCTCGGCGGAGGTGGAAGGGTATTGTACGGCGTATTTAAGCCGTTATCTGGTGTTTACCGTGCCGATCCTTCTGATGAATAATTTTACACTCTATATGATCGCCGGCGGAATGGCAACGCTTTCCCTGGTCTGCTCGGTGGCGGGAGGCGTCCTGAATATGGTGTTGGATTATGTGTTCATCGCGGGATTTCACATGGGGATCGGCGGCGCGGCGGTTGCGACAGGGCTCGGGTATTCGGTGACAGCGGTAGTGGGAATATTTGTATTTTGCAGGAAAAAGAGCCTGCTGCATTTTACGAAGCCTGCGTTTCGATGCAGAGTGCTCTGGAATGCCGCCACGAACGGCTGCTCGGAGATGGCGACCGCGCTGGTAACCGGCATTGTCACGATGATGTTCAACTGGACGATGCTGCACTATGTGGGGGAGGACGGCGTCGCGGCGGTGACGATCATCATGTATGTGCTGATGTTTGCAAGTTCACTGTACACAGGGTACTCCTACGGGGTTGCACCGATGCTCAGTTTTTACTGCGGGGAGCAGAATCATGGGAAGTTAAAAAAGCTGGTGGGACTCAGCCTGAGAGTGATCGGCGGGATTTCCCTTGTCACGGTCATAGCTTCCTTTTCGCTGACAAAGCCGCTCGTGTCAATCTTTGCCAGACCGGATAATCCAGTGTATGATCTGGCGGTGGCAGGCAACAGGATCTGCACCATAGCGCTGCTTTTTATCGGGTTCAATATTTTTGCAAGCGGAATGTTTACCGCACTGTCCAACGGGATCGTCTCGGCGGTCCTGGCATTCTCGAGATCTTTTGTATTCATGCTGATCACGATGATCGTACTCCCTCTCATTCTGGGTGTAAACGGAATCTGGCTGGCAACGCCGGCTGCGGAACTGATGGCGCTTACGCTGTCCGCGTTTCTGTTTTTGAGGTATCGGAGGCGGTACGGATATTGAGAGAGGACTTCCGGAGATGTCAATGTGCAGGGGATGACCATACGGCGCGAAAGGGTTTAGGAGGGTGTTCAAAAGGCACTCTCTTTTTATAATAGTTAAAATATTCTAAAATTACACAAAACATCAGATTCAAATAGTGATTATCCATACGTTTTTATCTGCCTGTGCATTTTCATGTAAAATATTTCCCAAAGGTACTCTATAAGGGTGCCGCCGGGGACAAGAAGGATCAATATTGTGTAAGTGGGTTATTCAATGGATATGGATAAAGAAACAAAGGATAAATTCTTCAATGAGCTGATGGAAATGGCGTATGACAAGATTTTTACTTTTGTCAGCAGAGGAGAGAGTGATCTGGAATTTGCGCAGGATGTAGTGCAGGAAACTTTTTATGAAGCATACAGAAAAATAGAATTGTTGATGGAACATCCGAATCAGATGGGATGGCTGTACAGCACAGCGAAGAACAAGAAGATGAAACTGGGTAAAAGAAGAGGCGGCATTTATCAGCTGAATGAAGAGTGTGAAGATAATCTGGAGGCGGAGAACAGTGGTGAGGTGGAATTCGGAGAGATTGAACTGGCAGAGACGATCAAAGCTTCTGTCAGCGAGCGGGAATATGAGATGCTTCGGGATTATTATCTGAATGGCTATAATTCTGTGGAAGTAGCAGATAAATACGGGATAGACAGAGGCACTATCAGGATGAGGATCAGCAGACTGAAAAAGAAATTGAAAGAACATATTGTGGTAGGATGGTTTATCTTTCTGTTTTTGGCATGGGTGATGTGAAACAAGTATAGCGTTGTCCTGATTTTGAACAACAGAAAGTATATATTTTATATTGTTTAGAACCGCCTGAACGGCGGACGGAATTCAGCGTGAAGGGTTTGATGGCAGTCTCTTCACTTTATAAGTCGGACCTGCTCCATAACACGTATTGTATGCGTTAAATCTGCAGGCGGAGGAAAGGCATGGTTGATCAATGGCTGACAAAGACAAAAATTTAATAGAGGAACTGGAAAAGCGCCTTTGCTGGTACAGAGATGAAGCGACTGACGAGGAGTTTGACGCGGAGGAAGTAGATGCGATCTGTGTTATGCTGCAAAAACTTTCTCCTGTTGAGGAACCCCATATGACCAGGGAGGAAGCCCGTCAGAATATTATGCGGCGGATCAGGGAGGAGGAGAAAGCATGCGGCAACGCCGTGGAGGAGAACGACACCGCAGGCGAAACAGACGGAGAGAATATCAATATCGGGAAAAGCGGCAGGAAGTGCCGCGGCAGAAACGGGACGGTTTCTCTGTTCAGAAGGAAAGGGTATCGTGCGGCAATACTCTTTGTCGTTGTATTTGGAGCCGCGCTGTTGTCTCTGAATATGGTGACTTATGCGAGAGGGGATAAGTCATTGTTTACGATGATTCTGGAGAGAGTTGGCGTGTTAGAGATTGTGAAGGAGGAGATGCCGGAGGATGTAGATATTGCCGCTAATAATGTGGAGGGAATCAAAAGTTTTTGTGATTCCTGGGGAGAATTGGATAGTGATGTGAAAAGTAAAGTGATGGTACCTGGATATATACCAGATGGTTTTGAACTATATGGAATTAATTATTATGAACATATTAATAGAAAAAGAGTTTTTGCGAATTATTATAATAAAGGTAATGGACATCTGGTTATTACTATTACTTTGTGGGAAAATGATGAGGAACCATATCGTGAAATGGCAAAAGATGAAGAAATGTATACACTGATTTCAGAACATTCTGATGAAAATACATTATATTATGAGTACAATGATGAGTATATTTGTATGGCATCTATGAAAAACAGCTTTTATCGGATCAGTGGAAATATTACATTAGAGGAGATGATAAAGGTGAGAGAAGGGATAAACAACAGTAATTAATGAAGATAGTTTGTTACATTTTTTATTAAAAATGGAATAAAGTAATAAAGCGATTAATCATTCAAAGGTACAAAAGAAAAGAGGGCAAGGCATGAACGCAAAAATGAAAAGGTTACTCGCCGTTTTATGCGGTATTGTTATATTATGTAACAGTGGTATGGGGCTCGTTGCACATGCACAGGAGAGAATTGAGACGCTTATTATCGGTGCGTATCAGGAATTAACAGGGGATCATGTGGGACATGGTATTTATGATATTCCTTATATGAGAGATGAGAGGGCAGCAACATTAACCGACTGTACGATTGGGATTTCTATTGGAGCTGATGGAGTAAAGGGTTCTATCAG
Source organism: uncultured Lachnospiraceae bacterium (assembly GCA_910584915.1). Taxonomy (GTDB): domain Bacteria; phylum Bacillota; class Clostridia; order Lachnospirales; family Lachnospiraceae; genus 1XD8-76. The sequence continues at coordinate 1,112 of CAJUDM010000025.1, read as the reverse complement.
TACAGGTTCTACAGTGACTGCCAGCAAAATTGGAGTGGAAAATATTAGAGTGGAAAAGTATGTAAACGGAAAGTGGACGCTGGTAGGAAGCCATTCAGGTGGATATGTTACAAATGATAATAATTATGGTATGGATGTTTACACAACATCCGCTCAAAAAGGAGTACAATACCGCATCAGTTGTACCCATTATGCTATCTTAAACGGAGTCAGACATGAATTATTCAATGTGACAAACGGCATAAGTTATTGATCAACAGTTGCAATATTTTAGAAGCTTTATTTTACAGACAAAGCAAACTACAGTAACAAGAAATAGTTCAACAATTTGAGCGATTAATCGTTTTTTTCGGTATCATCTTATTTTTAGTATCTTAAGCAGTGTCAATGGCGCCGCTTCTATATATGAAACATTGGAAGGATCCTATCGGCGATTTCTGTTGTTTCATCGAAATCAAAATATAGTTTTTGACTATCTCTTTATAAGTTCTCATAAGCCGGTATAGCCTGTATTTACAGGCTTTCCGGCATTTTTCAAATCGGAAGAAGCTCTTATATATTCTCATTTCCCCTCATGTTTTCGCGTCCAAAAGTAGTAAATCAAGTAGTAAAACCTCTATCTACTACTAAGCAATCAGCCGTTCCATTTCTGCCATTGCACTATCAGAGGTAGCATGGGCGTAATAGTTCAGCGTCATGTTGATGTTGGAATGTCCCATGATATACTGCAATGCTTTCGGGTTCATTCCGGCGTTTGCTAAATTGGTACAGAACGTATGGCGTAGGGTATGGGGCGTTGTCACTTTCGGTAAGGCTTCCTCATGGCTTTTGTTGTACTTCTTCACAAGCCCCCGGAACATGGTTTCAAAGTTGACTGCTACTTTCGGTAGCCCGTTCCGGTTAAGGAATAAAAATCTGCTGTAACCGCCGACAATAAAATTGTCTGCCCGTCCCCTGTCATTCAGCACACGCTTGAACGCTTCATAGACTTTGGTACTCATTGGAATTTGTCTGATACCGCTTTTTGTCTTTGGCGTTTCAACATGATACCCAACTCCCGATACTTTCAAAAGCTGGTGGTCTACGTTGATTAGCTTATGCTCAAAGTCAAT
>CAJUDM010000024.1 GCA_910584915.1 uncultured Lachnospiraceae bacterium | reverse complement strand
CATTGCAGTCCCATTATCCCTCCTGTGAGCATCGGCTTTCCCGTGATCGGGTCGATCTGCTGTGCGTTGTTCTGCGGCGCGCCCTGCTGCATCGGGTATGCCCCCTGCTGGTACTGCGCCTGCGGCTGGTACACCGGCTGGGACATCTGTCCCTGCGGCATGTATTGTCCCTGCGGCTGGTACTGTCCTGCCTGATAGGCATTGGCTCCGCCAAACGCTTCCTCAGCAGATACCCTCGCGGTGAGCGGCTCCCCGTCCGCGATCTTCTGCACGGCGTTCAGCCCGCATCCGATCCCTTTGTTGCCGTTCGTATTATAGGCAAAGAAGTTTATGTTCGCCCTGACGTAGCATCCGCTGTATACGTCCGCCGGGTTCAGGATGTTCTGCATGTCCAGCCCGACGACAGAAGGCTGTAGCTTTGCCGATGCCGTCATCACCATATGCCCCCGGCATTCTTCACCAAAAGGTTCACCAGAAGTGGGCCTCACGCCGTCTCCGTCATAGATGGGTATCCTGCACATCGGCGGTATGCTGCCCCCGAACTTCTGCACGCCTTCCTGTTTGGCCTTCTCTATCTCCGCATAGATGCTGTTCAGCGCTGCCGCGTCTCCTTTCGGGATCAACAGCGTGATAGAGTATTTCGGATCCCCGCCGTTCTGGGGGATGCTCGGCTGGAAGATGTGGACAAAGCTTGCCCTTACTTTCCCTGTTGTGATCGCCATTAGTCTTCCTCCTTATATGAATTCTCCCCGCCAAAGGCTTCTGCCGCAGACACCCTCTGTATCTCCATCGCCTTCCTTTTGTCATCGGCCGGCGCCAGTGTCGGCTTGCCCTGCGGTTTTATGATGTATCTGGACAGGATGTTCTGCCTGTCCTCCTTGCTGCAGACTTTTTCAAGTTCCCCAAGCGCGACGGGTACCCTGTTATACAGCACCGCCTCTTCATACCCGGCTTTGATCAGTTCCCCTAATGCCACGTCTGCATCCGACAATTTCCGGTTGCTCCTTCCCTCAACGATCTTCCAGCCGGGGATCTCCCCGCCAGAGGCAATATGGTTCAGGGATACCTTTTCCAGGCTCTCCACCCAGCTTTTTAAGAACATGGCTCTTTTTAAGAGCCTGCCTACTTCCTCCCAGGAGAGCATGGGTGGCAGCTTCTTTACGTTGCGTTCCGTATCGAACGCTTCCTCCATCAGCGCCAAGTTCTGCCCTGCGGTCGCCCGGCACCTTCCATACGCCTTACAAAATCCGTTCCTGCAGTAGTTCTCTTCATCCCCTTTGCAATAATCCGCGGGCCGGAATTCGCCCCCGCCTTTATAGGCCAGTTCCGCAGAGGGCTTTACCACACGTTCCCCCCACTCCAGCAGTTTTTCCATAGACACGGTCCATGCGGAGTTGTTCGGTATCCTGGGCTGGATGATGTGCAGGCAGGCTTCCTCTATCCCAAAGAGCATACCGAACTCATGGTAGGCCCCCAGTGCATAGAGCATGAGCTGGTAATTTTCCTCTGCTTTTACAGGAACCCCTTTCCCGTATTTAAAGTCAATGATGTGGAGCTGCTTCCCGTGGATGATGACCGCGTCCCCTGTCCCGAAGCCCTCCGGCGCCCAGGGGCTGTAATCAAGCCGTTTTTCTACCGCGACAAAAGGCGCTGTCTGAAAGCTGAACGCAATCCCTGACACATAGTCCACGTATTCGTCTGTGAACCCTTCCATCTCCGGCGCGTACAGCTTTTCCTGCTGCAGCTTCTTTAACCGGCTCTTATAAGTCCGCTCCGTCATGTTCTTATCGGTGAACATCTTCTGGAGTTTCAGTTCGCAGATGCCGTGCGCCAGCGTCCCTTCCTTCGCGTAGTCCGATTCTTCCTCCACGATGCTTCCCTCCAACATTGCAGATGGAGGGCAGTGTATCCATTTTTTCGCGCTGGAAGCTGATAGCAGCGCATGCGCCCTTTCTTCTTTTTTCTTTCCCATTAGATCTGCGCACCTGCCTCCCTTAAAGCGACTGCGAACTCCCCATAACGTTCCTTAGGCAGTTCCGTCATCGCCTGTATGCCAAACCGCTGCAGTATGCCTATCACCTGCGGCATCTTCCCCATGCTGGTGAGCCCCGCCGCGGCTACCTGAAGCTGCTCCAGGGAATAGCCGGGTGTGACTGTGGCGGTAGGTACAGTTCCTGCTGCGGGGGTCCCCGGCACCGGCTGCTGCGGCTGTATCGGAGCAACCGGCACACTCTGGCCTGTCCCATACCCCTGCACGCCAAGCGCAGGATTAGGCATCTGCTGCACGGGCGGCTGATAAGGTACCTGCCCCGGTGTCTGCCCTCCTTTTGCCCCTGCTAACGCATTTATCGCCTCTGTCAATTCCTTAAGCCCTTCAATAGTGATCCTGATCTCATTCATCGTGATTCTCCTCTCTATCCTCTTTTTGATCCATTATGTTCCCGGCCCTGTCCGGTACCGGCGTACTCTTTTCCTGCGGCGCCGCATTTCCGGCAAGCGCTGTCTCATCCCTGCAGTCGCACTTCTCTGCTGCATCCAACGCCGCCCCGCAGTACGGGCAGATCCTGTATCCCATGGTTTCCCCTCCTTTCTCCCTGATATCAGCCCTTCACTGCCCGGCTAACGTCTGATACTGCTCCCTGCAGGTATAAGAACCTGCCGTAGATAGCCTCCCAGAGTATCTCATCCGGCAGAGCCCCGGCTATTACCTTCTGCTGATCTGTTGTCATTCCTTTCACCCGCTCTCGTAGCCTTTCTATCTCTAATCCGCTCATCTCAGCTTTCCTCCCTACATGATTTTCCCAAGTGCCTGTTCAACATCTCTCTATAAATATGATACTGATATTTATTCCCCTGCTTTGTCACATACCCGATTGGTACCGGGAAGAGATTCCGTTTCATATGTTCCCGTACTCCCTGCTGTGACATTCCGAGGATCTTCGCCGCTTCTGACAGCGGTACTCTTTCGCTCAATTGAGTGTTCCTCCTTTCTTTCCGCTTGCCGGATCAGGAAAAACATGTTAAAATCTACCTATATCCGGTATGTGTAGTTACTGGTTGCCGCTCCTTTGGTGTGCCACCACCTTTGGAGCTTTTTCATTGCCTTTTTCCGTTTTCTCACTTATACTTTCTTTACAGGCTCCCGCCAGAGCCGAGTACGAAAGAAAGAGGAAAATATATGAGCGAAAATAAAACTGTCAACACCTTACTTAATATTGAACTTCCCTCATCTGCGGATAATGCTCTTAAAAATCTAAGTGATAAGCCAAGTCTCTCTATCGGAACTACTCTCGCCGATTTATGGTATTTAGTATTTGGTGGCATAACCCAGCTTTCTGAAAAGAAAAAAATAAAATATGCACATAATCTGGACGTTTTTCGTAAAGAATTAGAGGCTTCCATAAAACAAATCCCTGAGGAAAAAGTAATTGAACCTTCAATTCAGGTAACTGCCCAAGCTTTGGAAAATTCCAAATATTGTATAGAAGAAGATGAACTTCGCCGAATGTTCACTTCTTTAATATGTAATTCCATGAATTCAGATTATTCCCAATATGTTCACCCTTCATTTGCCGAAATCATCAAGCAAATGTCTGTTTTGGATGCAAAAATTATTCGTCTTTTTAAAGATAAATCTGGAAAGTTTATTCGCCTTCCAGTATGCAAATATGTCTTATATATACTGGGCTCACCATCATACATAGACATACCTGATCATATATTTCTTGAACTTGCAGATACAGATTTCCGTCTTTGTTCTCAATCACTTTCCTCTTTATCACGATTAGGCATGTTGACAATTACTTACGGTAAAAAACTTGATACGCCTAATTTATATGAAAAATTTACTCAGCACCCTGCCTATGAATATGCTAAAGAAAATTATCCTTTTGCTAATGTGAAAATCATTGAGGGAACAGTCGAGGCAACCCCTTTAGGTAAATCATTTATTGATATATGCATTTCTGATTGATTCCTTTGCTAAATCAATCATATCGGCTACATATTTATCAATCTTATTAAACGTTACTCTTGCTGATATATTGCAGCAGATTACAGATATAACCATTGCTGTAACTGCTGCAATTATTACTTCTTTTATCTCCCTCACCCTCTTCCTGCTTTTGACTTTTCAAATAGATACTTCAAACTTAAATCGGGAAAATATGTTTCTTTAACTTTCACCGCTTCTTCAATAGAAAATGACGTATCGCCGTTGATTTTATTTGATGCACTATTTCTGTGAATATTTAACGCATTCGCGATATCTTCCACTTTAATATTTCGCTTCGCCATTTCCCCTTTAAGGTTCAAGCACTGCATTTTTATCCTCCTTTCTTATTCATTTGCATAACTCTTGATGCTATATTATATCCTTTCGCATAACTTGTCAACACTTTTTTATTCTTTTGCATAATTTTTTGTTTACACTTTTTTTATTTTATGATATATTCAGTTCATGAGGAGGTTATTTAATATGGGAATAGGCGCTAGATTGTCCACATTGATGGATATCAATGATACAAATGCAAATGAACTTGCCAGAAAGATTGGCGTATCTCCGCAAACCATTTATTCTATTATTAAGAGAGATAGTAAAAAAGCCGATATAGAAGTTCTTCTCAAAATTGCCGACATTTTTGGTGTCACAGCAGAATACTTTGTTGGTGAAAATGATTCTATGCCTCCAACTAATGAATTATATAGTAAAAAAGATTTTGAACATTTAAAAGCGTACTGTTCTCTTGATCCTGTAGGCCGAACCCATGTAGATACTGTACTCAAATGGGAAGTCGACCGCATGAAGCAGATAGAACAGGCGCCTGCTGCCATCGTCGAGTTACATAACGGCTCCAATGAAAAAGGCCGCCTCATAGATTACTATCGCAGCGTGTCTGCCGGATCAGGAGAAGTCATCTTTGACGATGTGTACTCTGAGCGCATCACACTGCCGGACATCCCTGAGTACCGGCGTGTGGCTTATGCTGTAAAAGTAGACGGAAGGAGCATGGAGCCACTGTATAATGATGGTGATGTCCTTCTGATCGAACCTACCTGTGAGGTTCAGATTGGTGAGATCGGTATCTTTAACGTCAATGGACAAGCATATGTAAAAAAACTTGGGAAAGATAAGCTTATATCGCTGAATAAGGGATATGGTGATGTCCCACTTACAGAGGACTCTCTGTGTATGGGCAGAGTTGTTGGGAAATTGTAAAAATAACTATAAAAAACCATACCAAAGAAAGGAGACTTAAAATGAGTAAAAAGAGAATAATCATTGGAGGAATAGCCGTTCTCGCCATTATTGGTGCGTTGACACCTGATAAAAAGGTTGAATCCATAGAGATATCTATTCCTAATTACCAACAGAAATATGATATAAACACTGAAATACCTGTAGATATCTCCATTCTCCCTGATGGCGCAAATACCGATTCTCTTGAATATATTGCTGTCCCAGATTCCATTACATTCTCTGACTCCATTCTTAATACTGGCAATTCAGAAGGCACTTATGATATCTACATAGTTTCCGATGATATCAAAAGCAACATTTTATCTATTAATGTGGTAGATATCTCCTCTCATAAAGGAGGCAACAAGAAGACAAATGAAGAATATCTTCAAAGATCTGAAGATCAAAAAATAGCAGCTGAATCGGACGCATCGGAAACGGAAGCCCCAAAAGTTTCTGAAGAACAAAAACTTCCGGAAGCGCCTCCTGAAAATGCTGATCTTTCTGATGCAAATATTCCTGATGCGAATGATTCTGTAGCCCCTGTACAGACACCTGCTCCTGCAGAAGAATCTGCAACTGCTGAAACTCCTTCCGTTCCTGAGGAAAGCACCTCCACTCCTATCGGTGAAATGGTGTGGCTTTCAGCTACTGGGGATAAATATCACAGTATTAATAATTGTGGAAGAATGAATCCAAACAAAGCCAGACAAGTTTCTTTGGAGTATGCGCTTAATATGAATTACCAAAAATGTAGTAAATGCTGGTAACATCCTACTCACAGAGGACTCTCCGTGTATGAGCAGGGTAGTTGATAAATTATAACCTGTTGCAACGTCGCAACCTATATAAAAAATCCGCCCCAGTGCTGGTAACACCGGAGCGAATCGGAACTATACCGGGAGTACCGATATAATCCACCCTAAGCAAGTGAATTATATCATTCTCCCGGCAAAAACGCAAGTGCCGGGCATTTTTATGCCCAAAAGGAGACTGATCAGATGGCAAAGAAAAAACACCCAAAGCTTCCGAATGGTTTCGGCAGCATAAAAAAACTGAGTGGAAAGCGCTCCAATCCCTATGGCGTATATCCTCCCGTTACTGAATTTAATGAAAACGGATCCCCTATCACCCCTAAAGCGCTATGTTATGTTTCTGACTGGTATATTGGCTTCTATGCGCTTATGAAATATAAAGATGGAACATTTAATGCAGAAGACTTTTCAACTGCTGAAATAAAGCCCTCAGACCGTCAGAATGAAGTTATAAATAAGATCATAGCAGCTTACAATAATAATTGCCGTGCTGCCTCCGAACTTAAAACATTTTCTGAAATATACACAGAATTCTTTTCCTACAAATATGAACGTGATAAAACCCGGGAGTATTCAAAAGCAACTATTTATGCAACTAAAACAGCTTATAAGAATGCCAAAGTATTACATAATAAGCCATTTAAGGCTTTAAAGACACAAGATCTGCAGGAAGTAATTGATAACTGTGATAAAAAACACGCTACAAAAGAACATATACAGACTCTTTTTAAGCAGATGTATGAGTATGCTTATTCGCATGATCTGTGCGACCGGAAATATGCTGATCACGTAAAGATCAATACGCCAGATGATGATGAAAAAGGGATTCCTTTTTCAGAAAATGAACTTAAACTGATATGGGACAATTCTGCGGATAATAAAACATTACAGGCTGTTCTCATCATGATATACAGCGGTTTCCGGATATCGGCCTACAAAACTGTAGAGATTAATATGGATGAGCAGTATTTCAAAGGCGGCGTAAAGACAAAAGCTGGAAAAGGAAGGATCGTGCCATTTAACAAAGAGATCATCCCATTCATCCAGAAAGAAAACATATTGTTTTCCCTGACACCGCCAAAATTCAGAGTGGAATTTACAGATGCTCTTGCCATGATAGGAATAACCGGTCATACTCCACACGATTGCCGGCATACTTTTTCATGGTTATGCGATAAGTATCATGTTGATACACTATCTAAAAAAATGCTTATGGGACATGCCCTCGGAACCGATGTTACGGATCTGAAATACGGTCATCGGACTATTGATGAATTGCGGATAGAGATAAATAAAATTTGTCGCTAACTTGTCGCTAACCATTCAGAATTTTATTGATTTTTTCGCATTTAAATGTGATATAAAATACCATGAAATACTGATAAATACGGCATTTTCTCCGCATTTATCAGTATTTCACAACTGCTTCATTTTTTAGAGATTTTTTAAAGACTTTTCTGATATACTATCTTTATACTGAAAAAATTTTATGAAAAAGAGGCGCGGCATGAGAATCCTTCTGGTAGAAGATGACGAAAAACTGAAAACTTCCCTCGCCTTCCAGCTCAAACAGGAAGGCTTTATCGTTGATACCTGCTCAGACGGCGAGGAGGCACTGTACTATATCGAGCAGAATATCCACGATCTGATCCTGCTCGATCGGATGCTGCCCTACATAAGCGGCACGGATGTCCTCTTAAAAATGCGCGGCAGCAATAACCAAACACCCGTTATTTTAATCACCGCTCTCGGCACCCTGGATGACAAGGTCACCGGGCTCGATCTGGGAGCCGACGATTATCTGGTAAAGCCCTTTGCCTTCGAGGAACTGATGGCGAGAATCCGCTGCATCGCCCGCCGCCCCCGCAAAATGGAACTGACAGGGCAGCTCGCCTTCGGAGATATCGTGTACCGCCCGGAGGACAACATGCTGACCGGCGCATCCGGCGCCTGCAGCATGTCCAGGCGGGAGGGAGACCTTCTGGAAGTCTTTCTCAGAAACCCCGGGCAGCCTCTCTCCCGCACCCTGCTGCTCACAAAAGTCTGGGGGCCCGAGAGCGATGTGGAGGACGGCAATCTGGACAACTACATCCATTTCCTCAGAAGGCGCCTGAAAACCGTGGGCAGCCGCGTCTCCATACGCACCATCAGAAGTATTGGCTATCAGCTCGAAACCTGACGCACCGGCTTGCCCGTAAACGGCTTAACAGCGCCGATACGGCATCAGGCGCGCCGCCTGTCAAAACGCCGGAAAACATACAGTGTCAGCACATCCTCCCAACACAGGAAACCCTCTGACACGGAACTGGAATGATTTATGTTTCAAAAAGTACACCTGCATCTCGCTGTCCTTTGCGGCTCCATCACAGCCTTCATCCTGCTTATCATGTCCCTGGGCTATCTCTATATCTCGGAACAGGGCTTAAAAGAGAACAGCTTTTCTTCCTTCCAGAACGACATGAACACTCTGATCACCAACCTCGAGCACCAGAGCGTGATCACCCACGAATGGCTCACCAGGATGGAGGACGGCGGAAAATACCTGATCCATATCACTGACAACGGCGTTCCCTTTCTGTTCAACGAGCGGGAGACGGCGGAAGAAAAACAGCTCTTCCGCGAAGCCTGGGAGGCGTGGGAGGACAGTCCTTCAGAGATCACCTCCGCAGCCTTCTCCGATATCTACCACACGGAATTTCTCTTTTCCCCGAAAGAAAGCAGCGGGAGAGACTATTATGCCTGCGCAGCCGTAGCGGAAAAAAGCAGCGGCTCTCTGCGGGTCATGATCCTCTCGCCCCTTGATCCCCTGAGTGCCCAGATCAACCGCCAGCGGTTTCTGTTTTTTACCCTTGACATTCTCGCTGTCATCGCCCTGTCCTTTTTCGCCTGGCATTTCACAAAGCGTATCCTGAAACCGCTGGAAGAAAACCAAAAAAAACAGACACAGTTTATCGCCGCCGCCTCCCACGAGCTGCGCACGCCGTTGGCTGTGATCCTCTCCTGCGCCTCCGCCTCCGGGAAAGCGGAGGGCAGCGTGCGGGCACACTTTCTGGATGCCATTCAGTCCGAGGGCATGCGGATGTCCAAACTGATCGACGACCTGCTTCTTCTGACAACCGCCGACAACAAAGGCTGGAGTATCAAAACGGCGCCCGTAGAACCGGATACGCTGCTGCTCAACCTCTATGAAGCCTTCCAGCCCGTCGCCGCGGAAAAAAATATTGCGCTCTCCATCACCCTGCCGGAGGAAACCGCCCCGACTATCACCGGCGATAGAGAACGCATCACACAGGTTCTCTCTATTTTATTGCACAATGCCCTCAGCTACACGCCCTCCGGCGGAGCCGTGCGCCTGACTCTCACCTGTCACGGAAAAAATATCCTGTTTTCTGTGGAGGATAACGGCATCGGTATCCCGGACGCCGAAAAAGAACGGATCTTTGAACGCTTCTACCGCAGCGACAAATCCCGCAGCAAAAAGGGACATTTCGGGCTCGGACTCTGCATCGCCGCCGAGATCATCCACGCCCACCGCGGAAAGATCTCCGTGAAGGATACCCCCGGCGGAGGAAGCACCTTTATTGTTACCTTATGACCAGAATACAGATAAAGCATCCCCCCATCAAGTCGATTCCCTGACCAGCAGCTCCCCCTTAAACACATGATGCTGATGCTTCTCATTCCCCGCGAGGATCTCGAACATCAGTTTTATCGTGGCATCCGCGATCTCCTCCACCGGCTGGCGGATCGTCGTGATCCTCGGGATAAAATAATCCCCCGCCGCAATGCCGTCAAATCCTCCCACCGCGATATCCTCCGGCACTCTCTTTCCGGCGTCCGCCACGGCGCGGCAGGCTCCCATCGCCATCACATCGGAGATCGCGTACACCGCCGTAAAATCCTGCCTCTTTTCCAGCAGTTCCCGCATCATCGCGTAACCGTTCTCATAGGAATAGGGCTCAAGCTCCGGCTTCATCATGCAGATCAGCCCCTCATCCACCGGTATCCCGTGCTCCGAGAGCGCCCTCTTGTAGCCCATAAGCCTCAAATGCCCGATACTCTCATTCTCGGCATCCGCGCACAAAATGGCGACCTGTCTGTGTCCTCTCTCCACCAGATGGCTGACCATCCGAAAGCTCTCCTTCTCATCGTCCACCGACAGATAGGAATAGCGGCCGTTGTTCGGGTCCACGTTCTCCGGCGCGCATCCCGCCGTACTTAAAATAAAGGGCACCTGCAGCTTTTCCAGTTTCTCCTCCGCATTGTTAAAATATCCGCCGAGAAAAATAACGCCCCGCACCCGCTTTTCCTTCACCAGTTCCAGCGCCATCTCCACCTCGTCCTCGTTCTGGTTGACATGGTTTAACACCATCGCGTACTTTTCCCGCTTGATCCGCCCCTCTATGACTTTGATCATGCCGCTGAAGACAGGGTTGGTCATTCCTTTCACCAGCACGGCGATGCTCTTCGCCTCAGTCCTTTTCAGGTTGCGGGCGCTGTTGTTCGGAATATACCCCTGTTCCCGGATCGTCTCCATCACCTTCTGCTTTGTCTCCGGGTTGATATCCGGGTGATTATTAATAGCGCGGGAGACAGTACTGACTCCCACGCCGCATATTCTCGCTACATCTTTAATGGTCAACTCTTCCATACAGTTCTCCAAGCTCACGCATCTGTTTTGCCAGTTTTTCCGTCAGCATTTCTTTTCTGACTCTCCACCTCCAGTTTTTACCCAGCGTGGAGGGAGTGTTGATCCTTGCCTCGCTCCCCAATGCCAGATAATCCTGTATCGGGATCACCGCCGTATCAGCCACGCTCTTCAGCGCCTCGCGGATAAAAACAAGATGCACATCTTCTCCGGAACGGATATCCAGATATTTCTTTGCCGTCTCTTTATCCTTCCGCTCCAGCGTGCCGTACCACCCCATGACCGTATCGTTGTCGTGAGTTCCGGTATATACCACACAGTTTACCGGATAGTGGTAAGGCATATAGTCCCCTTCCTCCCTTGAGTCGAAGGCAAACTGCAGGATCTTCATACCGGGAAAACCCGACCTTTCCACCAGTTCCCTGACCGTGTCCGTGACAAAGCCCAGATCCTCCGCTATCACTTCCCTGTCCCCGAGCTTCCTCCTCATCGTCTCGAATACCGAGATGCCGGGACCTTTCTCCCAGTGCCCGAACTCCGCGGTGGAATCGCCGTAGGGAATCGAATAGTATTCGTCAAACCCTCTGAAGTGGTCGATCCTCACGATATCATAGAGTTCGTAACAATACCGGATGCGCTTCATCCACCAGTCATATTCCGTCTCCCTGTGGTAGTCCCAGTCGTAAAGCGGATTTCCCCAGAGCTGTCCGTCAGCCGAAAAGGAATCCGGCGGACAGCCTGCCACCGCTTTCGGCGTGCCATCCCCGTTCAACTGGAAAAGTTCTCTTCCCGCCCAGACATCCGCGCTGTCCAGCGCAACGTAGATCGGTATATCCCCGATAATGCGGACGCCCTTTTTGTTCGCGTACTGTTTTAACGCAAACCACTGACTCTGGAACAGATACTGTTCAAACCGGTAAAAACCGATCTCATCCCTGCAGTATTCTCTGAAGTACGCGAGCGCCTCCTGATCCCGCAGCTTGATGCCGTCACTCCAGGAAAGCCAGCTGATACCGCTGTAGGATTTCTTCACCGCCATATAGAGCGCGTAATCTTCCAGCCAATAAGCATTTTTTTCACAGAATTGGATAAATTCCTTATCCTCCGAGATCCCGCTGTCCGCGTACGCCTTCCTCAGCAGCTTAAAGCGCTGTTTATATATTTTATCGTAACTTATGAGATCCCCGCTGTCCCCGAAATCACAGTCATCACATTCTTTTTTGGTGATCCATCCTTTTTCAATCAGAACTTTCAGATCAATATAGTACGGGTTCCCCGCAAAGGTAGAAAAGGACTGATAGGGGGAATCCCCATAACCGGTAGGGCCAAGCGGCAATATCTGCCAGAGGCTCTGCCCCGCCTGATTCAGAAAATCCACAAATTCATAAGCTTCTTTTGAAAAGGCACCAATCCCATAAGGAGACCAGAGACTGGATACCGGCATCAATACGCCGCATCTTCTCATACTTCTTTCCTCCCCGAAGAACACAGTCTTAACACTTTACAGAAATGATCCATTCCGGCTAACTGCCAGCGTCCATCATGCCATCTTTAAGAATATCACATAACGCCCCCATAATCAATCCTGTATGTACATCATGTCAATAATAATGTAACAGTTCACCCCTTAGGCTTTACTGTTGTGATATTCCAGCCGTCTTTTTCCCTTCACGCCGGACATGTTTCTCATTATAGACAATAGATGCCTGCCCGTATCTGTGGATCAGCGCAGGTTCACTGCTCATATGGGAAAAGTCCACGGCCTCCGGCTCCGCGTCCCCTGCGAGGATCTCCTCCGCACACGCCATCAGGTCAAACAGATACTTCTTTCCGATCGGACGCAGAAAATGTCCCGGAAAGATCATGTCAAACTCCCCTTCTCTTGCGGCAAGTTTTTTCAGATCCTCCAGATACGCCTCCACATATGTCGAATAGGTATCAAAGATCAGGATCGGCGTGCTGACGATGGAATCCCCCGAGATCAGTATCCTGTTTTTGCTGTCCAGAAAGACCATGCTGCCCCTTGTATGCCCGGAGATGCCGATCGCCTCAAATTCCCGGTCTCCCAGGTCAAACCGCATTCCTTCTCCGATATATCCTGTGGGTTTAGCAAGCCGCAGTTCCTTCCCTGCCAGATCCGGTCCCGCATATCCCGGCTCTTTCATCTCTTTCACACAGAACGCCTGCCATCGCTCCTTTGTCATATAGGACGGCTCTATCATCCATTCGTCCTTTTGACTGATATACACTTCATCAAATTCATGGTTGCCCAGCGCGTGATCCACATGCCCGTGGGTGTTGACGACAAATACCGGCTTATCCGTCAGAGCCTCCACCGTCTTTCTCAGCTCTCCGATCCCGGCGCCCGTATCCACGAGCATTGCACGCTCCCTGCCCTCCACCAGATACATGATATCCGTGCCAAACTCATCTAACGCGTAAATCTGTTCCGCAGTAAGCTGTACGGTATACCCGTTTATTGTTCTGATATTCAGATTATCCATCGCTGCTCTCCTGTACTTTAAGTCCTTTTTGCAGGAAACGCCATAAAGTTTTTCTTTATGACGTTCCCGCATCAATATATCATAAATCTGTGATTCATGATCAATATTCGCCGCTCGCCGAATGAGCAGGCTTACATCTTTACCGCTCCCGCTGTAATACCGCTGGTAATATATTTCTGTGCCAGAATGTACAGAATAACGATCGGTATGATGGAGAGCGTCAGCGCCGCGATCAGAAGATTCCAGTCGGAACTTGCGTTGCTTCGGAACATATAGATCATGACCGTCAATGTCCTCTTGCTCGTCTCACCGATCATCAGGCTCGGCATCAGGAAGTCGTTCCATGTCCAGAGGAAGAACAGAACGCCGATGGTGATACTCGTCGGCTTCACCAACGGGAAGATGATCTGCATCATCGTGCGGAACGCGCCGCAGCCGTCGATACACGCCGCCTCCTCCAGATCCCTCGGCACCGATTTTAAGAATCCCACATAGGTAAAGATACCAAACGCGCAGTGGAACCCGGCGTACAGCCCGATCAGCACCGTCAGTTTATTGTTCATATGAAATTTTGTCGTCATAACCTGCAGCGCGATCATGATCGTATGGAACGGAACGATCTGTCCCAACGTAAATAGCATATACCAGAGCGGTCCGTCCTTCGATTCGATGTGCGCAATCCCGTACGCCGCGAAAAAGCTCACGATCAGTCCCACGATCACGGTTCCGCCCGTCACATACGCGGAGTTTAAGAACACTTTCACAAAGTCCATCCTCGCTACCGCTTCTTTGTAGTTGTCGAGCGTAAAGTGTTTCGGGAACGCCAGAAAGTTAGAGATCATATCGCTGTAGGGTTTAAAGCTGTTCATCACTAAAAGCAGGATCGGCAGTACAAAGATGAAACCGAGTACCAGCATAACCAGTGTTGCCGCAATATTGCCTTTTTCCTTTGTCTCTCCCATCAGTACGACACCTCCCTCTTTCTTGTGAAATTAAGCTGGATCAGGGTCACAGCCGCCACCACCAGGAATAAGATGACAGATTTTGCCGCGCCGTAGCCCATGTTGTATTTGACAAACGCTTCCTTATAGATATCCATTGCCACAGGCGTTGTCGTGCCGTAAGGACCTCCCGCAGTCATCGCGTTCGGTACATCGAATG
The DNA here is from genome assembly GCA_910584915.1 of uncultured Lachnospiraceae bacterium. GTDB lineage: Bacteria > Bacillota > Clostridia > Lachnospirales > Lachnospiraceae > 1XD8-76. Next base: position 58,650 of record CAJUDM010000024.1, on the reverse strand, counting down.
CCTTGAAAGCACCGGAGATGGACACAAACAGATTGATCGTGATGGTCGGCATCAGCAGCGGAAGCTGGATATCTTTGATCAGGCGGAAGCCCGTACATCCGTCGATCTTTCCCGCTTCGATCAGATCCATCGGAATCGTCTGCAGCCCCGCGGTATAGATCATCATCAGAAACCCGATCTGCTGCCACACCGATACGAGAATGATCGTAAAGGTCGCCGTGCCGGGTGAGCCGAACCAGCTGATCGATCCTAACCAGTCCCAGTGCATCGTCTCCGCCAGATTCGGCAGGATCTGGGAAAAGATAAATGTCCAGATAAATGCCACCAGCACTGCGGAGATAATATTCGGAATAAAGAACAGCGCGCGGGAGAGCCCCTTCGCCCTGATATTTTTGTTTAAAAAGTACGCCAGCACAAAACTCACCAGATTACTCCCGATGATCGTGAACACGCCCAGTTTCAGGTTAAAGAGAAACGATATACGGAAGCCCTCATCCGAGAACAGCTTCACATAGTTCTCAAACCCTGCCATACTCTTCTTCCCGCTCATCAGATTCCAGTTCAGGAAAGAGTAGGGAATCGTCCCCCCGAACAGAGGGATCAACAATGCGCCTGCATACAGGATCAGTGCCGGTATGATCAGCGCGTAATAAAATTTTCTTCTTTTTTGAAATAAAATCGACATATCTTCTTACCCCTCCAAACAGGCTGAGCGGCTGCTGTCACAACCGCCTGGCCCATTTCGCATAAGGCTGCCCGCATGTGTTCGGACACTGCCTGGCATATGGCATCCCTGTCAAGCGCGCAGCCTTCGGTTCTAATTGGCGGTTTCCAATAAGTTACTGAATAAAGTTCAGGTAGCTCTCGTCCAATTCCTGAATCACAGTCGCCTGATCCTTTGCCCCTGCCATATAACCCTGTAAGATATCGCCCGACGTAACGTCAAAGCCGTTCGCATACTGCTGATATACCCAGGGGACAGTGTTTCCTTCGTCGCAGTATCTCGTGTAATCATCCATTGCGGAGCTCGGTTCTCCACCGGTGTAAGGCATTGCCGGAGGCGCATCGCCCAGATCCATGGTAAGCTGCGTGATCCACTTCTGTTCCGGATCGCTCATATATGCCAACACCCTCTTGCACAGATCAGGATGCTCCGTGTTTGCGTTGATCACATAGCAGGTAGCTACATCCGCGCCGAGTTTGTTCTTGGATGCGTCGTTGGAAACCGGAACTGCGAAACATCCGATATCCTGTACCGGATCTGCATGTGCAACAGTCGAAAGGCTGAATTCACCGGATAACAGCATCGCCGCCTGTCCGTTTGCCAGCGCGTTGAAGCCGGAAGTGGAATCCTGGTCCATCATATTGCTGCCGGAATACTGTTTCATAATATCTAAGAACGCGAAAACTTCATCGATGCCGTCCACTGCGAAAGTTCCCTCACCGGAGTTCAGGGAAGCGAGGAATCCCGGGATATCATCCTGTACAAAAGGTGTGAGCAGCATGCTGAACAGATGCTTCAACGTCCAGGACTCCTTGTAGGTGGGTGCGATCGGCTGAACGCCAGCCGCCTCCAGTTTCGCGCAGACTTCCGCAAATTCATCCCTTGTCGTGGGAAGGGTATCGATCCCCGCATTCGCAAAGATCTCCTTGTTGTAGAAAACGCCCAGGTACTCATTGGCATGAGGGAACGCGTATATTTTGCCGTCACTCCCTTTCACCGCTTCAAGCGCTGTGGGATATACCACATCCACAAAAGGTTCTTCGGAGAGATCCATCAGTCTGCCCGCCTCCGCAAATGCCACCACCTGCTGATAAGGTGTCAGAAGATAGATATCCGGCAGATCGTTTGACGCCACCTTCGCGCCGAGGAAATCGGAGTAGTCGCCTGTCTGCATCTGGATGTCCAGATCGATATCCTCGTTCTTGCTGTTGAAATCCTCCTGGATCGCCTGCAGGTCCTCACCCCAGCTTCCGTTCCAGACCGCCATGGTGACTTTCGTCTTGCCATCCGCGCTGCTGCTTTCCCCGGAGGAATCTGCCCCCCCGCCACCGGCACTGTCGCCGCTGCCGCCGCACGCTGTCATCGACAGCACCATTACCGCTGCCAGCCCGAGAGCCAGCCACTTTTTCATTTTTTTCATTTTTTTGCCTCCTTAAATAATTTTCTTTTATTTATGTATTTCATCAGAGACAGAGATCTGTTCTGTCTGCTCCCCACAGGCCTTTGTCTCCAAATAGTACCGCAACTGTTATCCTGCATCGCCCACAGCTATCCGCCATACTTCCGTGCATCGTTTCACCGGTTCAGTCCTGCTCCGATCATGACGCTCTCACATCCACAGACTCTTCCGCGCATCGCCTCATCATCCGCGGAAATGAAATCCGTCGCTCAGCTCTTTCACCATGCGCAGTTCATTGACGCTCTCTATCTTTTTTCCATGGACGACGATATTCTCGAAATAGATATCATGGATCCTGCACACCTCATGCTTCATCTCAAATCCTCTGACAATGGAAACCGGGAAAGCGCCCTCCGTGATCTCAATATTTTTAAAATGGATATCGCTGACCATCCCTCTTACCCGGTCACTGGAGTACTTGGAATCCAGCGTTTTGATATCGATAAATTTCTCCTGCGCATCCTCGATCCGGATATCCTCATAGTGGATATCATGTACAAACGCACGGTCTGCATTGTGGATCGTCAAAACGCCGCCGGACTGGTTGCCCTCATATTCACAGTGCGCGACCGTACAATTCCGGAACACGACGTCAGATATCTCATCACATCTCGTCTCGTACCCAATCTCCAGCGCGTTCCCAAACTCCGCATTCCAGAACAGACAGTCCTCCACCAGAATATGCTTTACATCCGCACAGCCGGACGGATCCCGAAATTCTTCCGCCTTAATTGAAATACAGTCATCATTTGCCCGGACAAAACTGTTTCTCACTGTCACATCCCGGCATCCCACGATATCAATGCCGTCCCCGGTAATGACCTTTCCCAGAATATTGATGTCCTCGATCCGCACATCCTCACATGCCGTCGGCACAAGATGCCAGCTTCCTCCGTCAAGCATCGTGACGCCCCGGATCTCGATGTCCTTTCCGAGCACTGTGACGACCATCTGCTCCGCACCGTTTTTATTCCACTCATGCCAGTTTCCGCCGTACAGGATCCCGTTTCCTATGATCCTGACATGGTCCGCCATCCGTGAGCGGATCATGCCGCTGACGAGGGCGCCCTCTTCTATGTAGACCACATCTCCTGATTTTAAATCCAGCGTGCCGATATTGTACGCCTTTCCCTTTTGAAACTCATAAGATATATGATCCGGCTTTTTTACCCTCTCGGTCCCGAGGATATAGAGGGGACACAGCAGATCTCCATCGATCTCCACGATCACCCTGCAGCCGGCGGGAAGCCTGAATCTCAATACGGAACCGTCCCTCTGAAAAGAAACGCCGGCGGATGCGGGGCGCAGTTTTACCATTTTACCATCGTCCGGGATCGTCACCTCCACTTCCTGTTCCTGTCCCTTCCTGTCATACACCGGTATCGCGAAATGGAAAAATTCATTGCAGAATACATCTGTCTCTTTTCCGTCAATTCTGACTCTGTACAGAGAAGATATCTTCAGATCCTCCACACTCTTCAGCTCATACAAAGGCTCGTCTCTCACCGTCCTCGGTATGTATTCCTGTTTTTCCATGATCGCTCTCTCTCCCATAAATTCTCCTGGCCGTCTCCATTTCCGCGGGCAATGATCCAGATTCCATGCCTCAGGACAGCCTCAGTTATTCTGAGCATATCGGCGGATGCAGCGGAAATCCGTTTTATCCTGTCTTCAAAATTCTCTTCTGCTCTTATTTTTCGTTCGATAACGTTACCGGTATCGCTCCCAGTAACGTTTCCGGTAACGTTTCCAATCCTCTGGAAATTAATTTAGCATATTATTCCTCTTTTGACAATACTCCATTTGGATTTTTGTAAATAGTACCAAATTTTGCGCTTCTGTTTTGTGCAAAATTGCCAATAAAAATATTGGGGATTGCAATAACAGGACATCTGGATTATGATGGATTACTGAAATGCCGGATCCAGCCGGGGCTCTCCCCCGGTGTCCGTATCCGCAGAAAAGGAGATCTGCCACTATGAAAACTGACACTATGAAAATAAAGAATCCGGTTCTGAGAGGATTTCATCCGGACCCCTGTATGATCAGAGCCGATGACACATACTACATCGCCACATCCACCTTTGAATGGTGGCCCGGCGTTCAGATCCATGAGTCCAAAGATCTGGTGAACTGGCGTCTGCTCACTTATCCCCTGTCAGAGAAACGTCTTCTCGATATGACCGGAGATCCCGATTCCGGAGGCATCTGGGCTCCTGATCTCTCCTACGACAACGGAACCTTTTATCTTGTCTATACCGATGCCAAGGTGACAAACGGCGCATTCAAGGACTGCGTCAATTATCTGACGACCGCGAAAGATATCCGTGGTCCCTGGTCCGATCCAATCTTTCTGAATACCGCCGGGTTTGACGCATCGCTGTTCCACGATGACGACGGCAGGAAGTATCTGGTGAACCAGTACTGGGATCCAAGGCCGTACCGCCATCCTTTTTACGGCATTATGTGCACGGAGTATTCGGAAAAAAAGGGCGCCCTCGTCGGAGAACCCCGGGTGATCTATAAAGGTACGGAGGACCGGCTCGCGGAAGGCCCGCACCTCTATAAAATAAATGGCCTCTACTATCTGTTCGTGGCGCAGGGCGGGACCGGATACGCCCATCAGTCGAGAGTTGCAAGGGCGGGATCCCTTCTCGATCCTTTTGAGACACAGCCCGGCGGACCTCTGCTCACAACGCTCGACGCACCATACCATCCCTTCCAGAAGGCGGGGCACGGTTCTCTTGTGCAGACACCGGCGGGAGAATGGTATTTTGCACACCTGATGGCAAGGCCGCTGCATCATGACACGGAATCCGCGATCGATCCGAAGGGCTTTTGTCCTCTCGGGCGGGAGACAGCGATCCAGAAGATCATATGGGATGAGGAGGGATGGCCGCATATCGCGGGCGGGCACAACGGACTGACCGAGGTTGATGCACCTGCAGGAGTATGCGGGCATAACGGGCCAGAGAAGGCAGGCATGTCCACAAACGCGGGGGAATACAGACGGACACAGGACTGCCCGGAAAAAGATGACTTTGACGATGATAAGCTGAATCTCCATTTTCAGAGCCTGAGAACTCCGTTAAATGAGAGCATCTGTTCCCTGAAGGACCGTCCCGGACATCTGAGGCTGTACGGGCATTTCTCACTCTCATCCGCCTTCACCCAGGCGCACGTGGCGCGCAGATGGCAAAGTTTTTATTTTGAGGCGGAAGTGAAAATGGCATACCACCCGAAGTCCTTCCAGCAGTTTGCGGGACTTACCTGCTATTATAATACGCGGAGTTTTACCTGTATTGAAATGACATGGCATGAGACATACGGGCGCGTCATCGATGTGATAAACACGGATCTCTCCAGGTCGGAAAGCGTGTATGAAGAACATCCGGTGCCCGTCCCCGAACATGCGGAATATGTATACTTTAAAGTAAAAGTGCAGGGCATCCGGTATCAGTATTTCTACTCCTTTGACGGGAAAGAGTGGATTGCGGTCCCCAGAGTATTTGATTCCGCAAAACTCTCGGACGAATATATCACTGCCGCCTGCGGCGTGGCTTTTACAGGAGCCTTTGTCGGCATGTTCAGCGTTGACGGGCAGGGGACAAAGATCCCGGCGGATTTTGATTATTTCTGTTATCGGGAATCCGAAAACACAGAAGGCCCATAAAACCATATCCTTCGCGATACTGCGTTGAAAAAGCCGTACATTCTGCCAAAAAAGCGGAATGTACGGCATCACCTTATCTGCGGATATCTGTCTTTCGGCAGCCCTGTCTCCTCGGTTCTCTGAACCCCCTCTCACCAGTACATCTTCCTCTGCTTCTCACTGATATTTTCCACAAAGCGGATCTTGCATGTCAAAAATTCTTCTATATCCATCATAATGTGATAGAGCAGCGCGCGGCTCTCAAACTCTTCCTGCTTCCGCGGCAGCTCTTCCCTGCTCATATTTTCAAAAACCTTCTGCAGATTTTCCATCTCACTCTTTGCCACATTCTTCTCCGAGATACGCTCCCCCATATAGATCATATAATCCGCCACGATCTTCGCCTGCTTTGGCATACTCCTTATCCTGCGCATCTCATAGTGCAGGCTGTGCAGCATCTTCAGCTGGTTCATGCGCATGATAAAGTAATCGATATAGTACTGGTGATAGGACAGAAAAGAATTGCTCTTATACTCCCTCGCCTCCTCGATCATATCCCCGAGCCGGACCTCCAGCATACGGATCTCCTCCCAGACGTCCTTTTCCATCTGCCTCTCCAGGAGATAATCCGCCATCTCAGACAGGATATCCCGCAGCATTTTTTCCGTAAAACGCATCCCCTTTATGATATGCTTTTCCTGCTTTTTGTTCAGATAAAACATATTCAGCAAAAAAGCGATGGACACACCGATCAGCACCAGCATAAATTCATTATAGAGAAACCCGATGCTGAAATCCTTTGTGGTCATATAGTGGGCAGCGATCACGCCATTGACCGACAGAGTCGATTTCCAGTCCAGCATTGCCGACAGAAAGACGATGCCGAAGATCACCAGCCCGAAAGCAACCCACACACTCTGCATATGGGGTATAAACAACATCGCGAACAGTGTAGTGACCGCAAATGTGCCGAGGCGGACAAAGGTAAATTTTACCGTCTCCATCTTTGTCCCCAGCAGTGACAGAAGTGTCACCGTACCTGCGGAAACCGCGTATTCCAGATGCAGAAGCCCGGCTATATAAATAGCCGCCGCGCTTCCGACCGCAACCTTCATCGCCAGCAGCAGGTTCTTCTCCAGCCTTCTTCTCGTCCTGATACTCATTGTCGTCCCTCCTCAAAGCCATATTGCCGCCTGTTTTCCTTTTTGCGCTCATTATAGTCTTTTTTGTCGGGTTTTACAATCCGTTTCCGCCCGGAAATATATTTCTGTGCAGCGCTCCTGCTTCCGCCTCACTGTTGCGCGGATACACGCGGGAAGCCGGATGTTCACCAGTATTCCTTCCGCTGCCGCCCGCTCAGATTCTCCACAAAAGCCTGCTTATATTTTAAGAACTCCTCCAGATCCATCAGGATATGGTACAGGAGCGCCCGGCTCTCAAACTCTTCCCGCGACTTCGGCAGTTCCTCCTTTTTCATGTCCGCAAAGATCCCGTTCAGCTTTTCCATCTGCTTTTCCGGCACGTTTTTTTCCACAACATAATCAGCCAGATAACGGATATACTCCGCTATCACACCCGCCTGCTTCGGCATGGACCTTATCCTCTTCATCTCATAGTGCAGGCTGTCCAGCATCCGGCACTGGTCAAGGCGCATTGCAAAATAATCCTCATAGTAGTCATGATGGGATTCAAAGGTATTGTCCTGATATTCCCCCGCCTCCTCCATGAACTTTCTCAGCTTCTTCTCCAACGTCCGGATATCCTCCCAGACGCTGTGGCTCATCTGTTCCTTCAGCAGATAATCCGCCAGCTCCCGCAGGTCGCCCTGCATCGTCTCCTCCACATAGCGTATCCCGTCCATCAGATGCTTCTTCTGGCTTCTGTTCAGATGGAACAGGTTCAGCACAAACGCGATCCCGCTGCCGATAAACACCAGCATAAATTCATTCCGGAAAAATGCCGCACTGAAGTCCTGCCCTGTTATATAGTGGGCGGTGATGACCGCATTGACCGACAATGTCGCCCGCCACCCCATCATATCCGAGAGGAAGACAAGCACAAAAACAATGACACCGTAAGCCACCCACTCACTGTGCATGCGGGGAACCAGCAAAAATACCATAAACGCCGTAAAGAAAAATGTGCCGAGGCGGATGAAGGAAAACTTTATCGTCTCCCACTTTGTGGCAAGAAGTGCCAAAAGCGTCACCGTCCCCGCAGAAACAGCATATTCCAGATGCAGAGCTTCCGCAATATAGATGGCGGTCCCGCTTCCGACAGCGATCTTAAATGCCAGAAGAATCGTTTTTCTCAGCTTTCTTTTCATCTCCATGCTCATATCCGCCCTCCTGTCCGCTATATGATATATCCCGCTGACTTACTTTTTTGTTTCTCTTCCCATTCAGGGTCTGTCAAAGACTGTCTGTTGTCTAAAACTCCCCGCCGGCACCTTCCCTGTTCCGCCTGCCGTTATTTATTATGATATCTATTTTCTACCTTTTCCACAATATCATTTCAAAAAAATTGCCGCTTTCTGTTTCGTTCGATCCAACAGCTTTTGCCTTTCAATTGTCAACCTGATTATATTTTTAGTTGACAAATGATTTCCTCTGTGCTACGATAACTTCGGCCGGTAAAAATACGGGATTTTCCTGTACGGCATACGCAAAACACCGGCGACATGTTTCACTGGCCGCTCTCACATTTCGGCGGCTCAATTCGAAAAACAGATCACACATGCCAAAGGCATACCTGGAAAGGAGTACTATCATGAATACAAAGACAACACCGCGCATACCGGAAACCGGAATACAGGCAGCAGGAAAGGGAAAAACCTACGACATGGCATACATAGCCGTCTTCACAGTACTTATCGCCATCTGCTCATGGATCTCCATCCCCACCGCGATTCCCTTTACCCTTCAGACCTTCGCGGTATTTTTATCCGTCTCCGTGCTCGGCGGAAAGCGCGGCACGACGGCGGTACTGATCTATGTCCTGCTCGGCGCCATCGGCGTTCCGGTTTTTGCCGGATTCACCGGCGGCATCGGCATCATTATGAACACCACCGGCGGATATATCATCGGCTTTATACTTTCCGCCCTTATCATGTGGCTGATGGAGCATATGCTCGGCAAAAAACTCTGGGTTCAGGCGTTGTCGATGATACTGGGACTATTTGCCTGCTATGCGGTAGGCACGGTATGGTTTATGGCTGTCTATATGAGGGCGACCGGCCCCATCGGACTGGCAACGGTCCTCGGCTGGTGTGTCGTTCCCTTTATCATCCCCGATGCAATCAAGATCGCATTGGCGCTCACACTCAGCAAAACCCTGCACAGGCCTCTGTCAAAGATCATGAACGAGCCGCAGGCATAAAAGAATTATCCGTCTGTCAGGTTTTTCACCGTCCGGGATCTGCGACGGCATATCTCCATATCAGAGGAAAGGAAACAGCGTTGTATGACATACAGGATCAGAGCACATCACGGCATGTGCTTTTCCTATTTCCAGGGAAAGGGCTACAGCAGTGAATTTACCGAAAATATGCGGGCCATGAAAGAAAAACTGAGCAGGAATCCGGAAGTGATCCTGCTCTGCGAAACCGATGATGTATGCGCCCGCTGTCCCAACAACCACTCCGGGAAATGCGTTTCCGACACCTCCCGGGCTGGTATAGAAAGCAGTTTTCCTGAGGCAGCCACCGGCAAAGCCGAACTCTATGACCGCCAGGTTCTCGCGCTCTGCGGGCTCACTGAGGGCGCAAAGATCAGATGGGAGGACTTCGTAAAAGCTATTCAGGCTCATATTCTCATACCGGGAAAACGGCGTGAGATCTGCGGCGGCTGCGAGTGGGACAGCCTGTGCCGTTGAGATACACTTTTTCCTCCTGATCCTGCAATAACTACGCCATGTCTGGCTGAAGCGCCCCGTAAAACTCCTCCAGCGTCCATCCTCTTTCCGTCAGAAAAGCCGCCGCCTCCCTTCCCACATACCGGAAATGCCAGGGCTCGTACTGAATACCTGTTATCTCTTCCTTATCCTCCGGGTAGCGCAGGATAAATCCATACTCATGGCAGTGTTCCACAAGCCATCTGTTTCCCGGCTCCCCCCTCTGGCTTTCGTCCATGATCGTGTTGGTGGAGCAGAGAATGTCCAGCGCCAGCCCCGTCTCATGCTCGGACTTTCCCGCCGGCATCGTATATTCGTAGGTCTTTCGGAGTGCCGCCTCATAGGAATAGCCCTTCGACATATATTTCTCCACATCCTCGTCCACCAGCCCTTGCTGGTATGCTCTGTCGCGGTGGGCGGAAGCGATCCAGTATTCATATCCCGCACTGCCGCCCGCCTCCAGCATCGCACAGAGATCCCCGTAAAGGACATCCGCCGCCTGCAGCCTTCCTTTACAGATGCTCCGCAGCATCGGCTGACGGGAAGCGGAAAGTTCATGCTCCTTATTGACCAATGTGAGCAGGGACTCATTCCGTGTGTACAGTTCCTGACATTCCTGCCGCATTTCAGGCGTGATCTCCAAAGCGGCAGCCATCCCTGCTTCCTTCCATTCCGCCGGCGCCGCCCCCTCCGAAACCACCCCGCTCATTTCGTCCTGTCTCCGTGCTTCTCCTGTCTCCACAGTTTTCCCGCCGCCAAAAAACAGCCCGAAGATCACCCAGAGCGTTGCGGCGATCCCCGCGATACAGAAATAGAACAACAGCCATCTGGCAATACTGCGCTGTATTCTTTTCTTTTTCCGGCCTGCAGTATTTGCCGTCTGCCTGCGCACTGCCGCCTGGGTCCTCCCTTGCCGCCTGCGTCCGGCGTCGTAAGCCGGCTCCTTCCAGGCGGGCTGCTCCATGCCATATCGCGCATTCCGCCCGGCGCCGGCAGGCTCTCTCCATGCCGCCCGGCTGCCTGAAACCTGTGCCTGTCTCCCGCTGCGCGTCCCTCCGGCACTCTGCCCCGCGCCTCCCCGCGGCGTCCTGTCCTCTCTGCGGTGCTCCGCCTTCCCCTTTCTGTTTCCCGCCGCTCTATCGTAAGTCCGATCCCTGTACTCCTCCGGTATCATCCGTCCCGCGGAACTTCCTTCATACACCATATCCATCCTGAGTGCTCTTTCCATATTCCCGTCCTCCTGTTCCTTACATCCCGTTCCCGCTCTGAGAGTCCCGAATCCTTCGGCGTCATCCCTTCATCACGCCAAACAGATGATCTCTCCCACATTTTATAGGACAAGAATACACACTCCATGTATCAGACTTCCCGCAGATCTGCATCAAAACTGCATCATTTCAAAAAATGACCTGCACCCCGCTCTCTGCATCCAGACATCCCTTTTCTCTCCGCCAATCTCTCCACAGCATCCCACCGCCAGAAGTATCTCACCTCCTCCGCTCCAGTCCTCATATGCGCTCTCGATGCTCTCATCCGCATATTTGTTCTCCTTATCTCCCGCATAAGAGGCATTCCCGTCTGAATCAACGACGACGATCGTCTCCGCATCACTCTGCGCCCCCGTTTCCCGGTCCGTCCCCGCGCTGTCGTTCCCCTCATTCAGGAAAGTCATATAGCCGATGATCTCCCCCTGCCTGTCCGCGGCGTAGACAGTTTCCTCCTGACGCACTCCCCAGTATGCCGACCAGCCCGCCAGAAAATCCTCTGTAAGGTTCATCTGTACATCCGTGATATAACCCGACATCTCTTCCGTATACTTTCCTCTGTCGTCCGCAAAATAATCTATGCCAAATATATCCGGGAACTCGTAACCATACATCTCATATTCTATCCAGATATTATCACTCACCCCCTCGATCCCGATGGCATAGATCTTGTAAAAATCCGCATCCAGACAGACCACCAGCCTCTCCGCCGCATAAACAAAAGGCGGCCAGGACATCACAAAGTCATCCGACTCCCCCGTCTCCACCCTGTACTCCTCCGCCCGCTGCGCCCTCTGATCCTCCGTCAGTTCAAACGTGAGCGTCCAAAACTGCACCGGCGCCATATCCGATCCCGGTGCGCCGTTCCTTGTTCCTCCCGGCTGCGTGTAGAGCGTATTTTTCTCCCTCGAAACCAGATTCTCCACTGACAGTTCGTTCCACCAGTCCTCCCAGAGCACCATAACGGCACTGTCCTTCAGTTCCTCCATCTCCGCGTTTGTGATCTCGATCAGCTCCCTGTCCTCCGGCTTCTCGCTCGCCTCCTCGGAGGAGAGGACCGTCAGCTTCTCCCCGGCAGTCTCCGCCCTCGCTATCGCCTCGACTTTTTCCCGGAAACTCGTATATGCCACTGCGTAGGTGCTCATATCCAGATCCATGTATGTGATCTGCATCAGCGTACCCGCGTCAAACAGATTATTGATCATTTTTGGCGCGAGAAAAGCCCCCACTGTCAGAATGATCACCAACAGGATACACAGAGCCTTCCCCATCAGATTATCTAACGAGGGGCGCCTGACGGAACTCTTCCTTTTTCCTGCCCCCCCGTTTTTCCTCATACTCTTTTTCTTCAGCTCAGTCATCCTCTTCCTCCTCTTCCGGGAAGAAAACATAAACCTTTGTCCCCTCACTCTCCCTGCTGTCGATCTCCCATCTGGCGCTGTGCAGTTTCACGATCCTGCTGCACAGCGTCATCCCGATGCCCGCGCTTCCCTCTTTCCTCGCCCTGGATTTATCTACCATGTAAAAAGCCTCCGTGATCTTGCCGACCTCATCCGCCGGAATCCCGCAGCCGTTATCCTCCACGGTAAAGCTGTAACCGTTTTTCTCCTGTCTGCCTGTAAACAGGATCCTCGCCTGCTCCCCGGAAACCTCATAATTCTTTCTGCCGCAGGCTTTCGCCGCGTTGTCGATCAGATTTCCGAACAGCGAACACAACAGGTCTCTGTCTCCAAATATAATGCCCGGCGCGATATTCTTCTCGAACGCCACATTTTTCTCCCACAAAAGCTTCTTCGTAAAAAGCTCCACTTCATAGGCAAGTTCCCTTGTCTTCAGTGGTTTTAAATCGATTCCCTGTTTATCCACCCGCACCAGTTCCATCATCTTATAGGAAAGCCGCTCCAACCGCTTCCCCTGATGATAAATATAGTCGGAGGAACTCCTCTTTTCCTCCTCCGTCAGATTCATGCTGCGCAGCATATCGCCGTAGCCGATGATGGATGTAAGCGGCGTCTTCAGTTCATGGGCGAAGGCTCCCGTAAACTCCTCCTGCCTCCTGGCTGCATCCTCCAGTTCCCAGATTGCGCGCTCCAGCCTTCTCGCCATCCTGTTGAACTCCAGCATCAGCCCCGCCAGTTCATCCTCGCCCTTCACCTCCACGCGGCTCTGGTAATTTCCCCTCGCGAAATCCCTCGTCGCTTTCATCAGCTGCCTGATGGGATTGGTAAAATGATATGCCAGAAACCAGGAGACAGGAACGGACAGCGCTATCACGAACAGCACCATATTGCGGTACTGCTCATAAAGCCTGTCCCTCGCGTTATACACATATTGGATATTCCTGCCGAAGGCAAGATAATACGTCCCACTGCTGCCCTTTACCCTTGAGAGCGCCTCCAGATAATGTCCCGCCTCGGTGTCGGTCAGCCGCCACATCGCCCTGTCCGTCCCGATATTCTCCGCCATCAGCGCACCGTAGTACATACCGTTTTTATAGATCAGCTGTCTGTCCTCATTGTAGAGCGCAATGCCGTTCTCCGGATTTCCGATACTGTCCTCGATCGTCTCCGTCATCTCCGTCATGACATCATTTTCGATCGGATATCCCTCCGGCAGCGCTTCCATAGACGCCAAAAGCGCGAACTGAAACATTTTCCACTCTTCCAGTCCCCGCTCCTTCTCTCTCTCCAGCATGATCTGGAAAGACGTCTGTAAAAAAACACAGCCAAATACCGCAAACAGTACGATCAGCAGACATACGATGGCGGTAAACTGTTTCCAGAATAGCTTCATGACACACTGCTCCTGAACCGGTATCCCACCTTATATACCGATTCGATCTGCTGTTCCAACCCTGCTTTTCTTCTGAGCCTCTGCACATGCAGATCCACCGTCCGTGAATCTCCCATGTAAGGACTGTCCCAGACCTGCTCATAGATCATCTCCCGGTACAGCGCCCTGTCCGGATTTCTCATGAACAGGAGCAGCAGATCAAATTCCTTGATCGTCAGGTTAATGTCCCTGCCGCCCTTCTTCACTGTCCTCGCCGTCACATTGATCTCCAGGTCTCCGATGTTTATCTCCTGCTCCACTTTGTGAAACCGCCTGAGCACATTTTCCACCCGCGCAAGCAGCTCAATGATCTCAAAAGGCTTCGCGATATAGTCATCGGCTCCCATCTTGAGCCCTTTCACCTTATCGAGCGTCTCACCCTTCGCCGACAGAAAGATCACCGGCATATTCAGGCTCTTCGCATACTCTAACAGTTCATATCCGTTGATGCCCGGCAGCATGATATCAAACAGGCACAGATCATAGCTGTTCTTCTCCAGCATATCCGCCCCCGTGATCCCGTCATTGGCAACCTCGCAGCTGTACCCCGCATGCTGGAGGTTCATTTTGATCAAATTCGCAATCGCTTCCTCGTCTTCCACAATCAGTATCTTATTCAAACTTTTATCCTGCTCTTTCCCACGATGTCCCCGGCTCCAGATCCATCCTCCGCTCAAACCATTTCCGGATAGGATATCTCACCTCTGCAGCCCCGATGCCGTATCCTCCCACGCTGTTTCCATTCTACACTGCCCTCAATCCTGAACCGCCTCCATCATGCGACCGAAAAATACGACATTCTAGTCTTCCTGTCATCATACACCGCACTTGCATCAAAGTTGTGTCATTTTTTTAACAAAATGTTGCAGAAATTCTTTATTTTCTACTTTTTTCTTCCTGCCGCTCTCAGCCGTCAGGGGCATATATTTCCTGTGAAGGCTGTTGTGAAAGCACCGGCACTTGGCGAGGTACTTTCGAGCCTAGTACCGCTGCGCTTTCTCCGGCTCTGTCTTCAAGAGCCTCGGGAATGCGTGCCTGAACAGGATATATATGCCTCTGGCGGCGTCCCGTTCAAGAATCCTCCCCACTATCATGATAAGCCACCCGTATATCCTCCTTCGTCAGGTGTCTGAACCTTTTTATCCCGGCTCCAAGGATCCTGAAGCTGTTCACGACCGTATCAAACACACCCGCCTGATACATATTGACAAAGATAATTCCGATCGGGACTGCCACGATCATGCCGAAGATCCCGGATACCTTGTAGCCGATATAGAGCAGGAACACTGTAGGCAGCGTATGCATGCCCATGGAATCCCCCATGATCTTCGGCTGGATCACCTGCCGCACGATCTGGGACACGCCCCAGATGACCGCCAGCCCGACCGCCAGCCTGTAATTTCTTCCAAATATCTCAAACACGATCCACGGCCACAGGATCGTCCCCGTACCGAAAACAGGGAGAAAATCGAGGATTGCGATAAAGATCGCCAGCACCGGCGCATAGTCGATCTTCAGGATAAACAGCCCTGCCGTCACGATCAGGTAGATCCAGAACTCTATCTTCAGCTGTGCCTTCAGATAGCCGCCCACTGCGCTGGATAAACTCACCTGGATCATATCCCAGTATTTCTTCATGGTCTCCGGCATATAATCCTGCATAAAATTCCGCATATTGGCTCGCTCCGCTGTAAATGCGAAAGCTGCCACAAGACACATGATGATCGCTACAAACAGATTCGGCAGCTGCTTTGCCACATTCCCCAGCCAGGACATGGAGGGACTTCCAAGGCTGCCGATCCACTCGCCCAGAAAGGCTTCCACATTCTCAAAAAAGTAAGTCCAGTTCTCCTGTACATCCCTCGGAAGAGAGGCGAACAGTCTTGAAAAACTGCGGCTGATCTCATCGATCTGTCGCTGCAAACTCTCCCATATATCCGGAAGGTCATGCATAAGTCCCTGTATCTGGTCGATCAGAAACGCCGTCACACCGTACCCGATCAGAATGATCAGTGCGATGACCGCTATGATCACACAGGCAGTTCCCGCCTTCCTTCTGATCTTCAGCTTATCCTCCAAGAATTTCACCATCGGACTCGCCAACAGCGCGATGATCCACGCCACCACAAAGGGCATAAAAAATGACAGCACTCTGGGCACCACTGTGATCAGCAAAACAGCACCGATCAATGCCAGCACAATATTCGTAAACGCTTTACAGTACGCTTTTGTCTCCTGTTTCATCCTGTTTCATCTCCTGCTTAATCTTCAGACTGTCAATATGTCTTCCGGCAGCGCATAGTCTCCTCACGCCGCGAACTTTGGTCCCTCTTCGATACACATCCACGGACCGTCTACTACGTCTCCCCACTATCCGTCACATTATCCGAAAACGATGCCAGCATATCATCCAGCAGAGCATAGATATCGTCGCGTCCCTGTTTTGTCATTGAAGAAAACGGGATCACGATCGTCTCCTTCGCCGCGCCGAGCCCTTCGCGTATCATTTTCATATGCTTGTTGATCTGACTCCTGTTGATCTTATCCAACTTTGTGGCGATAATGATCGGAAAATATCCCTGTGCCGTCATCCACTCATACATCTGTCTGTCGTTCTTTCCCGGCTCATGCCGGATATCGATCAGAAGAAATACCGCATACAGCATCTCAGAAGTATGGAGATATCTCTCTATCATCTTTCCCCATTTTTCCTTCACCGAAACATTCGCATTGGCATAACCGTATCCCGGCAGATCCACAAGATAAAAATCATCGTTCACATTATAATAATTGATCGTCTGTGTCTTCCCCGGCTGTGAACTTGTCCGCGCCAGGGACTTTCTGTTCATGATCGCATTGATCAGGGAAGACTTCCCCACGTTGCTCTTGCCGGCAAACGCGACCTCCATCTTTGTATTTTCCGGAAACGTGCTCGTGATCCCGCACACTGTCTCCAGTTCCACCTTTTTGATAACCATCGCAAAACCTCTTTCATCCCTTCGTTACAGACAAAATTTACCTCTGTTCTCTTCTTATTAAGATACACCATCCCGTCCGCAAAGTTCACCGTTTTTTGTATTCTTAAGAAAAATTTAAAAAATAAGAGGGCGAACCACTTTCTGACCGCCCCCTTTTTTATATTTTCTTTTGCCACCCGTATCGGAAACCGCTGCCGCCATACCCTGCCGCCTGTATCGATCCGGATCACACCGTCACAGACTGTATCGATGCAGGCCAATCACACCGAAAACTGCCGTACCGCCAAAATTACGCTTCAGCCGCTCCTCATTTTCCTGAGGCCAGCGCTCTCTAGTTTGCCTCCCGCAGCCTCTCTCCCCTGTGGATCACTAACGGTCCGCTCTTGCCTTCCACGGCACTCTTTGTGATGATACACTCCTCGATCGTCTCATCGGAAGGGATTTCGTACATCACATCCATCATCGCTTTTTCCATGATGGAGCGAAGTCCCCTTGCGCCGGTCTTTCTCTCCATCGCCATCTTCGCGATTGTCTCCACCGCATCCTCCTCAAAGCTCAGCTTCACATCGTCCAGGTCAAAAAGCCTCTGATACTGCTTGACCAGCGCATTTTTCGGCTCCTTCAGGATACGGATCAGCGCCTCCTCATCCAGCCCTTCGAGCGCCACATTGATCGGCATACGTCCGATAAACTCCGGGATCAGCCCGAATTTCACCAGGTCCTGAGGCGCCGCCTCTTTCAGAAGGGAATCTTTTCCGTAAATATTTTTCTTGCCGGACACTTCCGCCCCGAAACCGATAGACTTGCGGTCCAGCCTGGTCTCTATGATCTTTTCAAGCCCGTCGAAGGCGCCGCCGCAGATAAACAAAATATTTGTCGTATCGATCTGGATCAGCTCCTGATGGGGATGCTTCCTGCCCCCTTGCGGCGGTACGCTCGCCTCCGTTCCCTCGATGATCTTTAAAAGTGCCTGCTGAACCCCCTCGCCGGACACATCTCTTGTGATCGAAACGTTCTCACCCTTCTTCGTGATCTTGTCGATCTCATCGATATAGATGATGCCGTACTGCGCCCGCTCCACATCGTAGTCCGCCGCCTGGATCAGCTTCAACAGGATGTTCTCCACATCCTCGCCCACATAACCTGCCTCCGTCAGCGTTGTTGCGTCGGCGATCGCAAAGGGAACATTGATGATCTTCGCCAATGTCTGCGCCAGGTAAGTCTTTCCCGATCCGGTAGGTCCCACAATGATGATATTGCTCTTCTGCAGTTCCACATCCTCCGGCCCCTGCTCTGCCAGAACGCGTTTGTAATGATTATACACCGAGACAGCAAGTACCTTCTTCGCCTCCTCCTGGCCGATCACATAGTCGTCCAGAAATTCCTTGATCTCCACCGGCTTTAAGAGGTTGATCTCCATCTCCTCCGAAGCCGGCTCTTCCTCATACTCCTCTTCAATAATGTCAGCACAGATATCCACGCACTCGTCGCAGATATAAATGCCGTTAGGCCCCGCGATCAGCTTTCTCACCTGATCCTGGGTCTTTCCACAGAAGGAACACCTTATCCTGTTATCACTATTTTTTCCTGCCATTTATTTCTGGTTCCTTTCCCGCTCATCCGGATCTTTATTTAATCCTTTTTCTCCTCATCCTTCTCGCGGATCGTCATGACTTTATCGATAATACCAAATTCCATCGCCTCCTGAGCACTCATCCAGTTATCGCGCTCAGTAGCCGCACAGATCACCTCATAATCCCTGCCGGTATTTTCCGCCAGCATCCTGTTTAATTTCTCCTTTGTCCGTAGCAGATGCTTTGTGGTGATCTCCACGTCCGTAGCCTGCCCCTGGGCGCCCCCCAGAACCTGATGGATCATCACTTCCGCGTTGGGCAGGGCGAAACGTTTGCCCTTTGTGCCGCCCGCCAGAAGGAAGGAGCCCATGCTCGCCGCAAGCCCGATACAGTTGGTGGACACATCGCACTTGATATACTGCATCGTATCATAGATCGCAAGTCCCGCTGACACGGAACCGCCCGGAGAGTTGATGTAGATCTGGATATCCTTCTCCGTATCCATCGCCTCCAGATACAGAAGCTGTGCTGTGATGGATGCCGCCATGGAATCATCCACCTCACCCACCAGAAAGATGATCCTCTCCGCCAAAAGACGGGAATAAATATCGTAAGAGCGCTCGCCCTGATTTGTCTGCTCGATAACATATGGCGTCAAATAATTTTTTATCATAGTCCTTTCCTTCCTTCTCAGTTTTTTTAGAAAAACTTCAACCTTTTTTAATATTTCTCCTGACAAAACCAATGCTATAAAATCCGGTCACTCAAATTTTATAGCATTGGTCTGTCCTTTATTCAGTTTACTCTTCTGTTTTTTCCTCTGTTTTTTCTTCTTTTTCTTTCATCACCGCATTTTCTGCGACAAACTCGACAGCCTTGCGGACCGCGATATCAGCCATGATGGATTTCTTCTCCTTCTCACCCATCATCTCCTTCACCTTGTCCACTTCGATCTGGTAGGCGTCCGCCATCACCTTCATCTCTTCCTCATACTCTTCCTCGGAAGCTGTGATATTCTCCGCCGCGGCAACCGCTTCCATGCAGAGCCTGGATTTGATCTTTCTCTCCGCCTGAGGCTTTAACTGCTCCAGCATCGCCTCTCTGGTCGCGCCTGTCATCTGCATATACTGTTCAAACTGCATTCCCTGCATCGAGATCCGCTGAGCGAACTGATCCAACATCTGGCGTTGTTCTGTCATAAGCATCGCGTCTGGAATCTCCATCTCGGCATTCTCCACGACAGCCGCCATCGCCGCATCTTCCTTCTCGTCCTTCGCCTGTTTTTCCTTCTTCTCCTCCAGGCCCTTTCTGACATTCGCCTTATATTCCTCCAGCGTATCGTACTCGGAAACCTCCGCCGCAAACTCATCGTCCAACTCCGGCAGTTCCTTCACCTTGATCTCTTTTACGGTACATTTGAATACGGCGTCTTTCCCCGCAAGGTGCTCCGCATTGTAATCCTCCGGGAATGTCACCTTCACTTCCACTTCCTTATTTAACTCTGCGCCGATAAGCTGTTCCTCAAACCCCGGGATAAACGCACCGGAACCGATGGTCAGCGGATAGTTCTCACCCTTGCCTCCCTCGAACGCCTCGCCGTCCACAAAACCTTCAAAATCCAGTTCTGTCATATCGCCGTCCTGTACAGCCCGATCTTCCACGGAAACCATCCTCGCGCTGTTGTCTCTCTCTTTCTCGATCTCCGCATCGACCTCCGCCTCCGTCACATCCGCGGAAACCCTGTCGATCGCAACACCCTTGTATTCACCTAACTTCACCTCCGGCTTTAACGCCACCACCGCTGTGAAGATAAACGGTTTTCCATGCTCGATCTGCACAACATCGATCTCGGGAGAGGAAGTGATCTCCTCCCCGCACTCGTCATAAGCCTTCTCATAGGCGCCGGGGATCAGCTCGTTCGCCGCATCCTCAAAGAAAATCCCCTCGCCATACATATTCTCAATCATCTTCCGGGGTGCTTTCCCTTTTCTGAAACCCGGAATCTGAATTCTGCCTCTCTGTTTCTTATAGACCGTATCCACAGCCTTATCAAACTCTTCCGCTGATACCTCGATGGTCAGCTTTGCCATACCCTTTTCCAGTTTCTCGACCTGTAAACTCATCCTCTTACTCTCCTGTTTTTCATATTCTCACTGCTTACAACGGCAACAGCCGGCTTTTCGCCGCACTGTTGCATGACCATCCCGTCTTAATCCTGCTCTCTGCAGGATGCAGGCCGGACTTCCGTTTACTGCGCCCGGCTTCCTCAAACTGCGCACCGCAGAGTTCATGGTATTACTGCCTGTATACACAGTCATTTTGCAATTATAGCATAGTTTTTTCTTAAATACCAGTGTTTTTTCTGTCAATCCCTCGTATTTCACAGTATTTTATCATGATTTTCCCATTGTTTTTTATTTGTTCGGCATCGATCAGAAAATTTTCATATTTTGCCGCTCAGATCTTCATCGTCAACGCGATCCTCTTCTTCGCCACATCCACGGATATCACCTTTACATCCACAATATCTCCCACGCTGACTACCTCCAGCGGGTGTTTGATATACCGGTCCGACATCCGGGAGATATGCACCAGCCCGTCCTGGTGGACGCCGATATCCACAAAGGCGCCGAAGTCCACGATATTGCGCACGGTCCCCTTGAGTACCATGTCCGGTTTCAGATCCTCCAGATCCAGCACATCGCTGCGCAGGATCGGCGCCGGCATGTCCTCCCTCGGATCTCTCGCGGGCTTTTCCAGTTCTTTTATGATATCCGCAAGCGTCAGTTCGCCGACGCCGAGTTCCTCCGCCAGTTTCTTCTTATCTTTGATCTTACCGGAAAGGCTCCCGGCTTTTTTGCCGCCCGCCTTTGCCTCCTTCTGGAGCCTGCGCACATCCTCCATCGTCAGTCCCAGCCTCTCCATCAGTTTCTCCGCCGCCTCGTAGGACTCGGGGTGCACGCTGGTGGCATCCAACGGGTTTTCCCCGTCCGCGATCCGCATAAATCCTGCGCACTGCTCAAAAGCTTTCGGACCGAGCTTTGCCACCTTCAACAGCTGTTTTCGGGAGACAAACCTGCCGTTCTCCTCCCGGTACGCCACGATGTTTTTTGCCAGTGTCTTTGAAATGCCCGAAATATACTCAAGCAGCGGCGCGGACGCCGTATTCAAGTCAACGCCCACCTTATTTACCGCGGACTCCACCACGCCGGTAAGCGCCTCCCCCAGTTTTTTCTGGTTCATGTCGTGCTGATACTGCCCGACGCCGATGGACTTCGGCTCGATCTTTACCAGTTCCGCCAGCGGGTCCTGCAGGCGCCTTGCGATGGACGCCGCGCTCCTCTGCCCCACATCAAACTCCGGGAATTCCTCCGTGGCAAGCTTGCTGGCGGAATACACCGAAGCCCCCGCCTCGTTGACGATCACATACTGCACCGGCACGTTCAGTTCCTTCAATAGATCCACAATGATCTGTTCCGACTCTCTCGACGCCGTGCCGTTTCCCACGGAGATCAGAGATATATTGTATTTTCTGATCAGCTTTTTCAGCTCCGCCTTGCTCTCCGCCACCTTATTCTGGGGCGGTGTGGGGTAGATGACCTTTGTATCCAGCACCTTTCCCGTCTCATCCACGACCGCCAGCTTGCATCCGGTCCGGAACGCCGGGTCCCATCCGAGCACCACCTTTCCGGCGATCGGCGGCTGCATCAGAAGCTGTTCCAGATTTTTGCCAAATACATTGATGGCGCCGTCCTCCGCCCTTTCTGTCAGTTCATTCCTGATCTCCCGCTCGATCGCAGGTCCAATCAGGCGGTGATAGCTGTCCTCGGCGACCTCCTTTAAGAGGGGCGTCGTATATTCGTTATTGACCAATATGGTCATCTTTTCCAGATACCGGATGATCTCCTCCTCCGGTGCCTGCACCTTTACGGTCAGGATCTTCTCCTTCTCCCCTCTGTTCAGCGCAAGTATCCTGTGCCCCGCCGCCTTTTTCAGGGGCTCTTCGTAGGCGTAGTACATCTCATAGACACTCTGGACGGAAGCGTCCTTCGCCTCACTGACAAGGCTTCCCTCCCGCATCGTCAGGTTCCTGATGAAAGTCCTGTAGTCAGCCTCGTCAGAGACCGCCTCTGCCAGAATATCCTTTGCCCCCTGCAGGGCTTCCTGTACTGAAGCAACACCCTTTTCCTCATCGACATACTTTTCCGCCTCTTTTTCCACCGGCACTTTCGCGCTCTGCAATTTGATATAGAGGGCAAGGGGCTCCAGGCCCTTTTCCTTTGCCACGCTCGCCCTTGTCTTGCGCTTCGGCCTGTAGGGGCGGTAGAGATCATCCACCAGCACCTGCGTCTCCGCCGCGAGGATCCTCTCTCTCAGCTCCTTTGTCAGCATCCCCTGTTCCTCGATGCTGCCAAGCACCTGCTGCTTTTTCTCCTCCAGCGCCCGCAAGTAGTTTAACCGTTCGTATAAGCTGCGGAGTTCTTCATCGTTCAAAGAGCCTGTG
Organism: uncultured Lachnospiraceae bacterium; assembly: GCA_910584915.1. Lineage (GTDB taxonomy): Bacteria > Bacillota > Clostridia > Lachnospirales > Lachnospiraceae > 1XD8-76. Next base: position 35,771 of record CAJUDM010000024.1, on the reverse strand, counting down.
GCTTCCTTTCTATAACGGGAGATGAACGGGATCGTGTTGCCCTCGTCGATCAGGCCTACTGCCGCCTCCACCTGCCATTTCTGTACCTGTAGTTCCTTTGCGATCTTTGCATTGATATCCATAGTATGACCATATCCTTTTTCCATTCTGTAAAATTTCTCATACCGCTGATTTCACACGCACTCTGCCTCATTCCCACAGCTGCATCTCATCAGTCAATATTTTATTAATAATAGTTTTGTCGGTATACTGCCGATAACCAAAAAGCGGCACCGTCTGCTGCCCATCGGATATCATATCACGATTCCGGTGTTTTTTCCACTTTAAATTCAAACAAAACAACGGACAGTCCGTCTTGCGAACTGTCCTTATAATTTGAGCAGGCGTAAAAAATTCTCAATCATGATATGGGCATTTTTGACCGCCTTCGCGGAAATGAAGCATTCCACATCATTGATGCAGATTCATCGTCCACTTGGACTGATACTTATCCAGCCTGTACAGCATCTCCTTCGCGTCATCATAATTTGCATAGATCCTGTCATAGACCGCCTGTAATTCCTCCTTCGTACCGCGCCAGTCCTTGATCATGCGCATGGTATCATTGTACTCTCTGTCCGGCATTCTCATATCTGTTTCTCCTTTCGTTTTCATATAGTTTTATCACAGCTTTCCTCTTCCATTTTACTTTGCAGAGGATCCGCATGACTCCCGTATAATTCTGTCTCACTTTATCAGAGATCCGCATAACTCCCGTATAATTCTATCTCACCTTATCAAAGATCCTTGTGACTCCCGCATATTTCCCCGCAACCCTCGCAGCAGGCACCCCGAAGCGGGCGTAGGACGAAGCCTTGCCCGAGCGCAGCGCGATGCCGTAGTCGATATGGGGATCAAAGATATATACCGTGCCGTCCGCGCCGTCCAGCTGGCACCACGCATGCGGGGTATAGCCGCCGCGGGAGGAACTCGTATCCCCGTTCACAATATACATCGGCACACCAATCTTCCACGCCATCACCGCAAACGCCGCCGCAAAATTATCGCAGACGCCGCTGCCCGTATAAAATAACAGCGCCGCGTCAGAATTTGTGCTGTAGATTTCCGTCACAGGTATATTTTCATAGGAAGCCTGCCCCTCCTCATACCGGGGATCAAAAGTATTGACGATCAGATAATCATAGCACGCCTTCAGTTTATCGTGGGTGTCCATATCCGGCGTGATGATCTGCGCGAATATCTGATCCAGCCTTTCATCCATCTCCGGAGAGCCGGTGGACGCATCCGGATAGAGCGGGATCATGTCCAGCGCCTGTCTGAGCCCCTTATACTGGAGATCCCTCTGCGCGCTCGGCAGGCTGAATGCCGGCTGCTGCCCTGCTGTTCCCGTCACGCTGCGCACCCTCTGGTCCACCATATAAACGCCGTCCGCTCCGGGGATCACCGGACAGGGAGATATGCAGTCTCCCGTGATCACATACCCCTGCGGTCCGATGTACACCCATCTGCCGCTGTTTACATACCCATCTATCTGTACCCACTTAAACTCGGCGAAACTCCCGTCATCCTCCTGATACCTGCTGCACATTGTCGCCGGATCTGTGATAAAATGCCCTGCGGAAGCGCTCATACATGTCCCTGCGAAAAGGGTGACGGCGAGAACCGACGCCATGAAGGCTTTGCCGGCTGCTCTCCGATATCTTTCTTTGCCTTTTCCTTTCATCTCTCTTCTCCTCTCATTGTATCTCTTTCAACTTTTTACATCCTGTCGTTTTATAATACAGCATTCGGCCCGCAGCTTTCAAGTACATCTTCCGCCTCTTATTGTTTCCCTGCAGCGCTTAAATCTGCGGACACCGATTCCGTATTCTCTGAGTTCAGCCCCCTAAATATCCGCAAATAATTTCTCCATTTTATAGCAGTCATCACAGTACCAGTGGCTGTCTCCGTCCCCATCTACAAACTCATTCAATTTTTCGACCTGCCCGCAGTCCTCGCATTCCCCTTTTTTCCCGCAGCCCGTAAGCACCACCATCGTCAAAACCGCCATCACGAAAATGACCATAAAACTTTTACATGTTTTCATCACTTTTCTTCCTTATCCTTTCGCTATTCTGTTATCCTTACCAATCCGTAATCATATGACCAGTACGTTTCATATCCCCCCAGATTTTTCAGGCTTTCTCCATCTGAAATGACCGTATAGCCATCCTTTGTCGGCGCAGTATCCGGCCAGAGGCCATCCCCTTCTGTGTGCATAACCACAGAAGGTCGAAAAGAGGCCTCCTTAAAAGTATTCTGTTCATACCATCCCACAGTGATATCTTCATCCCCAACTATTATATAGCTTTCCCTGCCGGTGGCGCCGCTTGTATAACAATGCTCCAGTCTTTTCTGCACTGTCGGATCCTCTATGGAAACGCCATCCACTTCCGCGATATTGATCCCGCCGTTTAAATTCTCCAGATTCTCCAGGCCCGCAATACAGGTAACAGGATTAAGCCACGCATTCCAGTATGTCTTTCCTCCGGCATAAGCTCCTTTCTCGATAATAAACGGCGCTGCCAGATATTGATCTGTCACCCCGATAAAATCTGCAGTAGTTGCATCGCCAAAGCCCACCAGCTCATCTCCCGATGAAACAGATAACGGCACAATCTCTACTTTGGAAGAAAGAAGCATGTTACTGTGCTCGCCCATAGAAGAGGCTCCCCACCACGGACTCTCATCCTCCCCGCCGCAAAATATGACTTCAAACTCCTCTCCCCTTTTTACAGCATATACCTCTGTATATTCATCCCCCTGCTCAACATAATCCAGAATCTCTTCCCTGTTTACGACATCTCCGATCTGCAGATTCCCGGCGCCTTCCTCTTTTTCACTCTCCTCTCCCGCCGCTTCCTCTTCTTCGAACAATGCCTCCATATCCTCTTCGTTCAGTTTGGGCATTTCTTCCATCTCATTGATATCCTGCTTTTTTTCGTCCGCCTCTTTTTTCCTGCATCCAGCCAGGCATCCCACCATAAATATGCAGAGTAATCCTGCCAGAAACCGTCTTTTACAATATGTCATTTTTCTCCTCCTTGTTTTGCCTTATCGTCCCGGGCTATTTTCCATTTAATCCGCTTCAATTCCTTCTGTACCGTCCTCCATATAATCCTCAAATACATCCGCATCCAGCGTGATCCGGAACACGACTCTTCTGGAGGCATCCCGGTCCTCATTTCCGTTTTCGTCATAGATAAGCTCATCGCTAGAGCGCCCTACCGCATCGATACTGGAGCTTATGTGGGGATATATCTCACTGCAGTAATCATCCACCGCGTACGCCCTCGCCTCGGAGAGTTCCTGATTTTCTTCGTAATCCCCGGTAGAATCCGTATGTCCTTCCACAATGATCTCATCGAGGCACTCCTCATACCCTCCCTCAAAGATCACCTTATCGAGTACGGCAAATATCCGTGACAGATATTCCTTTCCCTCCTCCGAGAGCTCAGCACTGCCGACATCAAATAAGATACCGTCATTTAACGTGATCCTGCCGGTCTTCTCATCGATGTTGACGTCCTCCCCTATCGTGTAGTCCTCCGCCGCAAAAGCGTCCTGCATCGCCTTCAACATCTCCATCTGCGTCATGCCCATCAGCTGCAGGGTTTCCTCATCCAATTCCGAATCGATCACGGAATCCCCCACCAGAGCCGCGTAATACTCTGTCTCCGTCTTCTGATAGAAGTAATCTTTTCCGTCCACATGCAGGATGAATCCCAACTCGTCACAATCCAGATAAGAAGCCGTGAGGGAACCCTCCTCTTCTTTTCTCGCGTAAATATCTTCTATAATACCCTTCTGCTTCCATTGCAGCTCTATCTTATTGCCAGGTCCCATTTTCCCCGTCGCATACTGCGTCTTCCATCCGTCCGTAAAATAAATTGTTGCAATGTTCATGTCGATTGCATTATCCAGATCGGACGTAAAGCCGGATTCCATATTGATGGATAAACACATACGGGAAATACCCAGATCCGCTTCTGTTATATCACTGGTGTAACCGTCTATACTGTAGCCATATTGGGACAATGCTTTTTGCGGGTACAATTTTCTTGTAATATCATCTCTCGAAACCATCAGATTGCTGCCTGAAAAAGCAACCTCATAGGATAACGGACAAAGCATGAGCTGACCATTTTCATCCAGATCCAGATAAGAAAACTCCATGACAGAATCCTTTACTCTGTAATATCCCACCAGTGATTTCTTCTCAAGAGACTCATTAATATATATTAACTCCGCCGTATCTCCCTGTCCTTTGATATTTTCCTCATAGAACGTATGGATATTCGTTCTCACCTCATCTCCGAACAATGTGTAGACAATCCCGTCAAACACATCTTCTTTTGTCATCCCAATGTCATCCATATAAGCCCGACTCGCATAGGACGGCACTATCAGTGAGACATCTCCCCCTGTTTCATCTATCAGATCGCGCAGTGCCTCCGTCCGATAAAGCGTTCCTTCCGGAAAACAGTATATTTCGCTGGGAATCACCGCTACTTCTGTCCCCTCGACCACAATAGCCTCCATATCCATATCTTCTAAAAATGCCTTCTCTGTCTCTCCGTCAAACTCTCCGATATTATAATGCCCATACAGATACCTCTCGGACGCCGGCACAATCTCCTCCTTCACTCCCCCGGCATCTTCCATATCCTCCACATCAATTCCTGTCAACAGGTCATCATACTCTCCCTCCTCCGACGTCTCCATATAGGAAAATCCGTCGAATTCTCCCGATGACGGCGCCGCGCTGCCGCCTCTGCCAACAGCCAGCGCAACCCCCGCCAATATCAATACCACTGACGCCGCTGCGCCGATTCCGATAAACATTCCCTTCTTACTCTTCTTCGGTTTCTCCGGCTCAGGCTGCGGCGCAGGAGTGGGCGGCGCGGTTTTCTTCTGCGGCGCTGCCTCCGTCCTGTCCCCGAAGATCGATACGGTCGCCTCCTCGTCCTCCTGTCCGTACGCTTCCTTTGCGGCTAAAGCCGGCTCCTCCTGCTTTACGGTTTCCGCCCCGGCGCCGATTCCTGCGGATGCAGCTTCCTCCGCCATAACACCATTCGCGGATACGGCATCATCCGCTGTAGCAGTATTCACAGGCGCTGTGCCCTTTGCCGCAGCAAGCTCCGCAGATGCAGCACCTCCTGCCACAGCCTCACCCGCAATGGCGCTCTCCGTGACAGTCGCATCTTCCTCATCCCAAAGAGCCTCCTCACGCCTCTGCACCGCTGTCTGTCCCGCCGTGGCAACTGTCATCTCCTCCTGCAAATCTCCCGTCGCAAAGCCGTCCGCGCTCCGCTGTGAAACCGCTCCCTGCGCGGACGCCTGCGCCTGCTCCGGCGGCGCATCCTTTCCCGCTGTATCCCGCAGCAGCTTCTCCAGCTCGCTCCGCATCTCCGCCGGGCTCTGATACCTCTCCGAGGCGCGGTACGCACATGCCTTCAGAATGATCTTTTTCAATCCCTTGCTGCCGCAGGCGGGCGCGGGCATCGGCTCCTCGCTGATGCGCCTTGTCATCGACGCCTCCCTGTCTGAAAAACTGATCGGCTGGGGATACGGCGGCAGAAACGGCGCCCTGTTGTAATTCATAAAACGATACATCACGATACCCAGCGAATAAATGTCCACCGTCGCGTTGTACGCCTCCCCCTTATAGACCTCAGGCGCCATATAAGTATAGGTTCCCTTTTTGGAGAGATTGCTCATGGTCTTTTCCGCCGTCCGCGCGATGCCGAAATCCCCCAGCTTATACTCCCCGAGGGATGTGACAAACATATTTTCCGGCTTGATGTCCCTGTGGATGATATTCATCTTTCCACACAACTCGAGCGCATTGCACATGTCTATGCCGAGCCTCACCACTTCCGCCTCTGTCATATTCCGCTCCGATGTCACGCTCTTCAAGGACTTAAGGAGTTCCATGCGGATCAGGATATCCCAGCCGATCCCGTCCTCATGGGGGATCACCATATGATCCTCATAGCTGACGATATTGGTATGCCCCTTCAGCTGTGCCATCAGCTTAAACTCACTTACGATCTCCTCCACAAAACTGCGGAAATAGCTGGTCACGCTCTGCTCATCCATTCCCTCGTTGATCGCGTCCTCAACATCCTCCTGCGACTGCGGTATCACGATCTTTTTCATCGCCGCCTGATAGACGGTGCCGAATTCCTCCCGCTCGATACGGTACACCTTTCCAAACGCCCCTTTTCCGAGCAGTTCTTTGACTGTCCAGTTTGTAAACACTTTTTCTTCCGCCCCTTTTTTCATCTTGCCCTCCTGTTTTTCTCTATTTGCTGTTATCTATTCGGCAATTGCAGATCAGAATATCCTCGCTTCTGCGTACTCCGCAACAATCTCTGCCATTTCTAATATCCCTTATTATTTGCTTTCCACATAGTAAAGTTATCACCATCACGCATTACTTTGCTGACTTTCTTCTCTGCCTCATCAATAGTTCGGATAACACCTCCATTTGGATCAGCGACCAGAAAATCGCTTTTTTGGAGATTATTGACATCCGCTCCTTCTCTGATCCCCACTACAACAACATAATGTGTGCTGTATTTATTTTTTGACGAACTCAGTGCGATCATAACAGGTGTTCCTTCCTGTAAATTATCATACAGAATTTTTAACTGATCCTTTTTCGATCTCTTACCACTATCAGGCACTTTTTTTATAAACGTCCATTGCGTTTCCTTCGTTCTCTTATTCCAGATTCTGGAATCCTCCGGGCTGAGATTCATATTTCCGGTTCTCATATACTGCATCATGGCTACGCCACACGCCATACATCCGACATTTTTCCCTTTGCTGTTAAGAATATTATACTTACTCTGATTTAATAAATATTTAGGATCAAAACCATTTACCACATTATAATTACCATACTTTCCCTGATATGGTTTCAGATTACCGGAAGGCGTCTGCTCTTCTGTGCTCCCGTTTGTTCCACCGACATTCACGGTACCCTCGGTATTTCCAGCCCCTGCGCTTCCACCTCCCGGCTTCGCTCCCTTTATGATCTCCCTCAATCTGCGGATCAGCTCGGCGAGCCCCGCCACAGTGATGATCGTCCCCGCCGGCGCAAAAAGGCTGGTGATCTTTTGATACTTTGAGAGCGATATCCCGACAAAAAAACTTTTGATATCCCTGACTATGCCGGACACCGGATTTCGTATTCTACCGAGTATGCTGCGCCCTTTTCTGTCCATCCGGTTATCCGCGTTCACAAACTCCTCCAGGGAGACAGCCGTCAGCTTTGACAGATTCTCCACCTTGTCATTCTGCCTCTGCAATTTTCCCCTCGTTGTCCTGAGCCCGCTCGCGATCCCCTGCTTTGCCGCCACCTGAAAATCCAGATTTCTCTGCACCTTTCCCGTGATCCGCTCCGCATCCTCTATCACGGAAGCTATCCTCTTCAGCCTTCCTGACAGATCAGACATCTCACTGCTGTAAACGTCAATTTTTGCCATTCCTGTTTCCTCCCTCTCCGTTTTTTACATATTTCCCGAACTCCGCCCTCAGGCGATGATGATAGCTGCCGCCGCCAGTATCAGCAGAATGATCCAGACCGTTCCCGGCACGTTTTTCAGACGCTTCTTTATATCCTGCCATAAAGTGGCACGACAGACCCGCAGTACCAGGGCAGTCACATTGTCCCTGCCCCCATTTTTCAGAGCCGCCTTCACAAGCATATCAGCGGCGCTCTCCGCGTCCTTCGCCCGCCCCAGAATGCCGGCTATCTCATCGTCCATCACCATATCCGTCAACCCGTCGCTGCACAGCAGAAACAGATCTCCTCCCCGCAGTGTGATCGTTTCGCTGATATGTGGCTCCAGCGCAAACTCATCCGGGAAGATACCGAGATGCTGCGTCAGTTTATGCCAGCTTTTGCTCTTTCGCGCCTTCGCGGGATCCAGTATGCCCATCCGCACCATATTTTCGGCTTCGGTGTGATCCACGGATATCTGCCTCAACATGCCGTCCCTCATAAAATAGCATCTGCTGTCGCCCACATTTAAACAGGTGGCTTTTCCCTCATCCAGATACAGCATTACCGCCGTCGTCCCGATGCGGGCGCCCCCTCTGCCCTCGATCTCCCGGCATATCGCTTCGTTCGCGCATTTTACCTGATACGGCGCTTCTACACGCAGGCTTTCGTTCCTGCACGGCATAAAAAACCTTGCCGCCGTCAGGGATGCGACCTCTCCCGCCTCCTCGCCGCCCATGCCGTCATACACCGCCGCCAGCTCCTGTCTTGCCGGAGCTTCTTTTTTCTCCCGCTTCTTGCTGACACTCGTGTCATATCTGTAATTTCCGAAAAGATAATAGTTGTCCTCATTGCCGGAGCGCACATTGCCCTCGTCTGTGACAACCGCTCCCTCTATTTTCAACTCCAAAATACTCCCCTTTCAGCAGTTAAAAAAGAATCCTGCTTCGCAGGATTCTCCGCCTGCGGCGGGTTGCTTCAGCAACATAATTCCTCTCCGCCGCAGTGCGATCCACGCGGAGCGTTTTTGTTTCATAGGACGCAATTTCCTATGAAACAAGAAACACGATACTGCCGTCCCAGATCCGGTAATCCGCCAGTGTCGCCTCTTCGTTCAAAACCCTGTTTTCATGGATAAACTGCAATTTATGTACCGACTCAAACCTGCTCTCATCCATGGCTTTTATCGTCTCCAATACTTTCCATGCGACATTTTTCAGTTTCATCTTCGCCGGGAGCTCCATATCCGCCTCCCAGCCGCCGTCTTTCGTTCTGAGCGTTACGATCGCGTACTCCATATCTGCCCTCTCCCTTTACTTTTTTTCTGTATGATCAGCCATATAGCCAGTACAATGATCCACGGCGGAAGTGTTATGGCCACAAGCACCGCCAGCCCCAGGGCAATTTCCGCTATGTTCAAAATGCCGAGCCCTATCAGGAGCCCCATCAGGATGCTCTCCGCTATGCCTCGCTTTCCTTTCACCGTCTCCGGCGCCTTTCGCTCCTGCTCCGGCTCCCGCTTCCCCGTCGGCGCTTTCTTCTCCTGAAATACGCCCACCGTAGCCTCGTCATCCTCCTGCGCCGTGAACGTCCGGCTTGCCGAAACCCTTTCATCTCTTTCTCCGGCAGGCGCGGAACCAGCCGGAGGCTCTTCATTCTTTTTTGCCACAGACGCAGAGCCAGCCGAAGGCTCTCCCTCTCTTTTCGCCGAAGACGCAGAGTCCACCACAGGCTCCTCCTCTCTTTTCGTCCCAAGCGCAGAGCCAGCCGAAGGCTCCTCCTCTCTTTTCGCCGCAAATACAGAGCCCGCCGGGATCGCAGCCTCCGGCGCTTTCGCCGCTCTCCTCTCCCCTGCGGCAAGCATCTCCAGCGCCTCCCGCATCTGCGCCGGGCTCTCAAACCTTCCCGAAGGATGATAGGAGCAGGCTCTCAGCACGATCTCCTTCAGTTCTCTTCTCCCGCATGCCGGCGGCGGCATCGTCTCCCCGCTGATCCGCCTTGTCAGGGACGCCTCCCTGTCGGAGAAACTGATGGGCTGTGGGTAGGGCGGCAGAAACGGCGCCCTGTTGTAATTCAGGAAACGGTACATCACGATGCCCAGCGAATAGATATCCACCCCCGCGTTGTAGGGCTCACCTTTGTAGACCTCGGGCGCCATGTAGGTGTATGTACCCTTTCTCGATAAGTTGCTCATCGTCTTCTCGGCTGTCCGCGCGATGCCGAAATCCCCCAGCTTAAAGTCTCCGAGCGCAGATACAAAAATATTCTCCGGCTTGATATCCCTGTGGATGATGCCCAGCCTGCCGCAGACCTCCAGCGCATGGCACATATCGATCCCCAGCTTTATGACCTCCTCCTCCGACAGCGTCCGCCTCGCCGTCAGCTTCAGGACAGGTTCCAGCAGTTCCATGCGGATCAGGATATCCCAGCCGATCCCGTCCTCGTGGGGGATCGCCAGATGGTCCTCATAGCTGACGATGTTGGTATTTCCCTTCATCTGCGCCATCAGCTTGAACTCGCCCACGATCTCCTCCACAAAACTGCGGAAATACCCTGTCACGCTCTGCATATCCATCCCTTCCGCGACAGCCTCCTGTATCTCCTTGTCAGACTGCGGAATGACAATTTTTTTCATAGCCGCCTGGTAGACCGTCCCGAAATCCTCCCGCTCGAGCCGGTAGACCTTTCCGAAAGCCCCCTCGCCGAGCAGCTCCTTCACCGACCAGGTGCCAAATACTTTTTCCTCCGCTGTTTTCGCCATAACGCTCTCCCACCTCTAAAATTCTAATTCTCCGAACTCCCACTCGGGAACCAGATCTTTCTCATATCTCCCGTTTGAGGCTTCCACCCTTCTTCCGCCCTCGTTGTTGTAAATATCATAAAACGTAAGGGCGTTGCCGTTCTGGTCCACACAGTATGCATTCGTGGCGCTCTCTAATTTGCCATTGCTGTCGCTTATCTCATCGACAACATGGATCATATCGCCGACGTCGCCGGGCTCTCCCTCGTACCACAGTCCTTTGTAAACATAAAAATCTACCATACCGGTTGCCTCATCCACCGTCACATCATAATATACTGTGCCATTGTACATCCCGGACGATTCCAGAGGCGTCTCTCCTACATAATAGATACTCCTCGCCGTATTGATATACACGACGATACTCTCCCCGTCCTCCGTATCACCTGCATAACATGTGCACTCCACGGGCTCTTCTCTCTGCAATTGACCCATATAATATATGGGCGCCTGTCCATATCTCTCCCACGCAAGGGAAACCTCCGCTACGTCATCCCCCGCATGATAGCTTCTGATAAGCCGGTATATTTCTTCCACCGGGCCTGCCGGTATATCGCTAATCGCCGCCAGCCCGTCCTCCTCTTTGATCTCATTATAATTTGAAAACAGGTTGTAAAGATCCTGTGCTATTCCTTCCTCTGTTTCCCCCGTCACGATTTCCGCGATCCCGTCTGCATCATCGTCCGTATCCTTCTCTTCCACTTCGTCAACAACAGGCTCCGCCATGGCTTCCCCCGCATCGTCCGCTTCCGCTGTACCTTCTGCGGCATCCGCCATATTTTCCTCCTTCGCCGCCGCAGCCTCCTCCTGCTGCGCGGTTTCCTCCGCCGTCGGCGCACTTCCCTCTCCCGCCTTCGACTGCCATATCCCAATTCCCGCAATTCCGACAATGACCACTGCCGCCGCAACGATCACCGTCAGCCACCTCCCGGACGTATCTTTCTTATCGTCCTGTGCGCTTTCCGTATTTTCCGGTTCCTTCACTGTCGTGGTTTCTCTTTCCGCCACCGTTTTTTCTCCAAATATGCTGACCGTCTTTTCCTCCTGCCAGCCCTCGTCATCACGCCGATCACTGTTCATGGTTCTTCCCCCTTTATCCTTTTTGCAGTTTCAGGGATATGGACCCGTACTATATCCATATCCCCGCCGCCTTCTTCTCAGCCAAAATTGTTCATTGTGGATTTCAAAGACTGGTCCGTCGCCTCCAGCTCGTTTGCCGCAGTGTCCATCAGCTTTGCATAGCCCTCCAGCAGTTCCGAAAAGTTGGTGAACGTTGACTGCATGCTCTCATATTTGGAGAGGAACGCATTCTGCGCTTCACCTTTCCAGATCTCATTCAGCGCGTAAATAAGATTTTTTAATCTTCCCATTGTGTCGTCGTGCTGTGATCTGTAATTTCTCACATCGCTCGCCTTGCTTCTGAGTGTTTCCGGTGTTACCTGAATTACTGCCATTTCTTTTTCCTCCTTGATTTTTATATTCCACAGCCGAAGCTGTAAAATGCAACTTATTCAGCCCGGGATCACAGCCTTCTTATCCTGTCCGCCATATCCCGGTCAACCCCTTCCATCCTGTCCGCATGTTCGTCCATCAGAACCGCAAACTCCTCGATCGCCTGATGAAAACTCTCGACAGTGGGCTGCATACTCATATATTTCTGCACAAACGCCGCCTGTGAAGGGCTGTTCCACGCCACCGTCAAAGTCCGCACCAACATTGTCAGCCTCCACATAATATTTGTGTCCGCCGCCTTCAGGGATCTGATCTGCCGCGCCTGCATCCGCAGTTCCTCCGGTGTCACCAATATCTCATTCGCCATGTCCTCTCCTCCTTTCCTCTCTCCTTATTATGGGCACCTCCAAAACGCCGCATCAGCCCCTCATTCTGCGCGCCAGCTCCTCGTCCTTCCTTCTCAATTCCTCCGCCACGCGCCTGATGCTCGCGGCTATCGTGACAAGCTGTCCTCTCGCCGATTTCAGTTCCCTCGCCGCTGCCTCCGCCTGATCGCGCAGCGCATTTCCGGATTCCCCTGCCCAGCACAATTCCGAATTACTTCTCTCCCGCATCAGATCCTGATGCGATCTGTTGCACTTATCCGCCGCCGTCTCCAGATCCTTCGCCAGCGCTATCGCCCTGTCGTAATCCACCCGCAAAAAAGCCATTCTGATCCCTCCGTTCCCGTTTCAACCTTATCTGAAAAACCCGTTGCACCTACGAAAATGTCTCCTCCTCCACCAGACAGTCAATCTTTTCAAATCCTGCCCTCAGCCTTTCCTTCAATTCCCCCTCATCTACCGTCAGAAATCTCACATGATCCTGATCATCCTCTCCGTCCGCCCCGTATTCTATGACGGTCAATCCATCTCCCGACAGACAGTGCAGGCTGTACCCCGGCTCTCTCTCCTCTCTGAGATCCATAAACAACAGCGCGTAAAAATCCGCCTTATGTAACGCTCCGTTCATAACAGCCTGCGCCGCAGAGTCCGAAGCGCCCGCCTCCTTCAACAGTTCCACGCCCTTTTCAGGAGAACCACGCCTTGCCAGCGTGACCGCTTTTTCCAGTTCCCCGTAAGGAATCTGAAAACTGCCCTCCTCCTTTTTTTCTGTTTCCTGAAACGCCAGCCCCCGCTCCACATCTTTTCTGATCTCCGGAAGCCCTATCGCCGAAAACGTGTATTGATCTTTCCCGCACGCCATCTTATAAGCCGCATTTCCGCCCATAAAATACATGTAAGCTTTCTGCTCACCTCCGATCTCTTTCCGCTCAAAACACAGAAACCTTTCACATCCCCCACAGCGCTCGATCACCTCCGAAAGCTCCTTCAGCACACTCCTGTTTCCGTCGAAGTCCTCCTCCAGGTATCCCTTCGCCCCGAGACTGTTTTCCATTTCCACCACCTTAAGCCTCAGCTCCCGGTCAGTCAGCCCCGACAGGGTGTCCCGCACCCCATAAAATGTATCCGCTCCCCCCACAGCAGCCAAATACAAAACCTCCTCCGCAGTCAAACAATACTCCATCACAAATCCTCCTATTACAGTTCCGCATGAGCCCTTCCAGTACACAATACCCGAGGACAGATTTACAGCCGCTTCGCATCTGTAAATCGTCCTGTGCACTGTACGGGCTCATGCTGATTACAGTTCCGCATAAACTTTATATCTCCGCCGCCTTCATCGCCTTAAAGCGCACCGCCTTCCCTTTTGTCAGAAGATAGCCCTCATATTCCGAGAGCGCCTGCATCCGCTCTGTCATGGGCAGGTCGCCGCTGAAGACAGAGTAGGACTGGAAGCTTCCGCCGAGCAGAATGCCGCTGTTCTCCCTCGCCATCAGCATGCACACCGCCTCTCCCTGCTCGCAGAGCCTGCAGAATGTATCCACATTCTCGGCGATGGTCAGATTCACCTGCAGCCCTGTTCCCAGCCGGATGATCGCGCTGGTCCTCGCCGCCGTCTTTTCTCCCATCTCCTCATACGCCTTTTTGTAATCGTCTATGAAAATATGGATCGGCGCAAAGGCCGCCCCCTCATCCGCCTCATGCCGTTTTTTTCTCTCCTGCAAAAGAGGCACCAGCTCCTCCATATACTGATCCAGTTCCCCGGTCTTTGTTAAAATCCTGCACCTCTCCTGCCCGGTCCATCCGGCGCCGCATTTTTCGCGGGTAAACAGCACAACCTCCGCATCCTCCTCCGCGAGCGCCTGTCTCGCAAGGGAAAGGAGCATATTGCTCTTTCCGCTGCCCCCCGTCCCCACGACCGGCATATAATGTTTCCGGTTTTCCGGCAGAGAGAGCGGCTCCACGAACTGTGCGGAGAGCCCCAGCAGCATCCCGCTTCCGTGAACACTGCCAAAAGGGATCACCTCCGGCATCACCGGGATCGGGGAGGCGCAGTTCCCCTTCCAGCAGGCTCTCATCCGTTCCGCGCACTCTTTGATCTTCGATACGCGCTCGCTTTCGCTCTTTCCCCTGGCGGGGAGCGCCGCCTGAAACTCCAGAGGCGGATTCCCCTTTGCCAGTCCTCTGCCCTCCGTGTTTTCCGGCTCCAGCCCGTTCGTCTTCCCCACGATCCCCTGGTAATCCGACTTATCCGTCATCTGAAGCGCCACCGCCATCTTGATATTCTGGCTGATCTTAAATCCCAACACCATCGGATTATTTGCCGTCACAACGAGGTAAATGCCATAATTTCCGCCCTCCCTCGTGAGCTGGATAAAGAATGAATCCAGATCCGGGTACAACTGCAAAACGGGCGCGAAATTGTCTAACGCCAGCACGATATAGGGGAGTTTTTCACCGGTCGCCTGCATATATGCCTGCAAGCTTCCCACGCCGATATCCGAAAACTTCTCTTTCCGCTCAAAAAGCCTTCTCTCGATCATCTGCACCAGTTTGCCAAGGCGTATCTCGTCATTGTCGTACACCACGCCGCCAACATGCGGGAAGTCCTTGAAAATCCCCAGGCTCCAGCCGCCGAAATCCATCAGATAGAGGCTCACCTCCTCCGGCGTATAGTGCAGCATCAGCGACATCACAACGCTCTGCAGCATCGTCGTCTTACCCGTTCCCGGCGCGCCAAAGATGCTGATATGTCCCTCCCCCGTGAAATCGAATTTCAGCGGGTACTGTCTCTGCATCGCGGGAGCGTCCAACATACCCGCCACAGGCTTTAAGCCGTCCGGACGGCTGCTTCCCCATCCTGTCTCCCGAAAACCAAAGTCCTCCGCGATCTCCTCCAGATATATCTCCCCCGGAAGCTTCGGCATCCATATCTTATCCGCCTCCTTACAGACTCCTCTATCCACAAGACCTGCGAGATACTTTACGATCTCCGATATCTCACTCTCCCCGCCGTTCATCGCTTTATCCACCATTTCATTTTCGTAGCAGGTGCGCCGTCCCTGTCTGTTTACCACGGACACCTTCTGCCCCAGGACAGACTTATCCTGCACATCGGGCATATAGGGCGCGCCGCTGTAGTAGGACTGGATCTGTTCGTAGACCTCATCCTCCCCAACCTGCACATAGGCTCTCCCCGGCACTGTGATCTTCGCCGCGTCGGCATGGTGCAGCATCTCCTTGCTGTCCGCGGAGTTTGCCACCTTCAGACACCACCGGAACCTCGTGTTGGCGTTCATCTTGTCATCCACCACCCCCGAGGGCTTCTGCGTCAAAAGGATCGTAAACACCCCAAGCGTCCTCCCGATCGCGAAGATACGGTCAACCACTGTCATGAACTCCGGAAACTGCACTTTAAATTCCGCAAATTCATCAATGATCACAAACAAAAACGGCAGCGGCTCCTTTGTCTTTCCCTGCTGATAGAGCCGCAGATAATTGTTGATATTGTTGACGCCATACTGATCCAGAAGCTCTTTCCTCCTGGACAGCTCGTTCTCCAGGGCGATCAGGTTCCTCTGTATCTTGCTGTCCAGATCGGAGATCGTCCCGGCAAGGTGCGGCAGATTCTGAAACGGCAGAAGAAGTCCGGTCCCCTTAAAATCGATCAGCACAAAAGCCACATCCCGGGGAGAAAATTTCAGCGCCATCGACAAGATCCAGGACTGCACCATCTCCGATTTTCCGGAACCTGTCATCCCGGCTACCATGCCGTGAGGCCCGTGCTTCTTTTCGTGGATATCAAACAGGAACGCTTCCCCGTTTGCCTTCACGCCGATGGGCACCGCCATGGACTCATTGGTGCGCCCTGCCGCCCATCTCGCCTCCACATCCAATTCCTCCGGTCTCTGTACGCCGTAGCCCTCCAAAAACGTGACCCTCGTGGGCAGGGCATTGTCCGCCATACCGCCTTTTAAGCGAAGCGGCGCCATACTCCTCGCCGCCTGGTCAAGCCTTTCCACATCAGGCATATCCATCACAAATTTCTGTTTGTTCCCTATGTTTTCCCTGTGGTAATATTTCCCGCCCTTTCCCGATACCTCGATGATAGCGGCACATTCCTTCGGCAGCAGTTCCAGCTTATCGTAGGCGAATATCACCCCGATCCCCCTGTCTTTTCCGCCCTCCAAAAGATATCTGAGCACCGCCTGGTGTTCCATATATTCATACTCCGTAAACACAAACAGATAAAACGGTGAGAAGCTCCCGCCCTCCTTCGCCTCCATGCTGCGCTGTTTCAACACTTCCTCAAAAGAACGCATCAGGGCGTCCGCACTCTGGGCGGAATCCGCTATGTACCTTATCTCTCTGTTTTCGTCAAAACTGTGGGGGAGCCATTTGATCCAGTCAAACTCCGCCGCCTCCCGCCTGGAAAATACGGCTGCGATCTTTACCTCCTCGTAAGAATGATGCACCGCCGCCTGCAGTACAAGATTGTGGATCAGCCTCACCGCGCCTCTTCTGTCCCCCACAATGCCGACAAGGAAATCCCGCATCATATTGCAGGTGATCGGCACATTCTGCAGCCTCTGCCCCTCCTCTACGATCTTTTCCGCCCGCACAAGCAGGGAATCCTCCTCGATCGTAAAGCCGTTTTTCTGTCCTTTCACTGTGAAGCTGGCGGGCATATCCCCTGTTCCCAGGCGCAGTTCCATGAAATCCGCATCGGACTCTCTCCTGCCAAAGAGGCGCATATCGCGCGCGTTCACGATCGTAAAGCATTCCTCCGCGGAAGGGTGCGCCCCCTGCATTGCCACGATCTGTTTTCGCTTTAAGCTCTGGATTTTTCTCTCCGCCTCGTCCAGGTAAGCGCCGTACTTTTTGAGACGGAGTTCCTCCCTCTCCTTCGCTTTTTTCTTCTGCCTCTTATTGTTTCTCACCGCCAGAAAAATCTGCGCAAGAGCCATGGGGCCTGTGAAGATGAGCATGGTTCCCATGGACGCCGCCGTGACAACCGCCATCAGCCCGAGCGATACCAGCATGATAACAGGCGATGTCAGGATGCTGAGCCAGTCCGTCTCCGGTTTTGACGTCTCCATGGGCGGATTCTGGATCTCAACAGTCTCCGACGGCAGTTCCCGCAAAAGCCTCGGGGAACGTTTGAACCAGTGCGGATAGATTTCCTCCTTCTCCTCAAAGATCCCGTCATCCTCGTGTGTTCCGATCATCAGAAATTCATTTTTATAGCGGATCGTATAATCTCCGATAGAGATGACGCAGCCGTCTGTCAGTTCCCTCTCCTCCGTCAGCCGCTCCTGATCAAGAAAAGTCCCGTTCCTGCTGTTATTGTCAGAGATCCAAAAGCCGCCTCCCCTGCTTACGATCGTGGCATGCTGTCTCGAGATATTGTTCCCGGGCAGCAGCATATCGCACTCTCTTCCACGCCCGAGCACTGTTCTGTCACGCCCCGTCAGCCGGAATTTCTGCGTCACCTCCGCATGGTATTCCAGCACGCAGACCGCGATATGCTCTTTCCTGTCAATGACGAACACATCGCCCTCCCGAAGCGCCTTCTCCCCCGCTATCAGCTTTTGATCCGCGCTGCACACAAACCACACGCCGTTCCTCTTATAGAAGAATACATGCCTGCCGCCGATCCGCCCCGACTCAATGCGGCAGTCATCGCCCGCGTCCGCGCCCACGGAGAGCTGTTCTCTCCCGCCGAGCGGAAAATCGTAAATATTTTCCCCCGCATATACCCTGATCCTGTATTCCATTGAAACCTCCACCTTCTCCCCGTCTGTATTGATACCGCTCTCCAAAAGCAGATGGCATGCCTTTTCCCCTGCCCATCCAATCCGTACACGTTTTTTGCACACAAAAAAGCGTATCAAAACAACATCGATACGCTTACCATACTCACACGATATAATCTTTTAATACTGTACACAAACAGACGCACACCTTCCGGCATACGGTCATTCTCTAAAGAGGCAATACCCCCCCGAGATAACAATTTTGCGATTTATTAATGTACTTTTCCCTCTTCAAATCCGTTTTCCCGCAATGCCTGTGGATCATCGAAGACCACAGTTGCTTCCCCTGAAGTTTTACTGTCACTGTCAAAAAGTATCTTAGCATAAAATGTATTTTTATGCAAGAAAGATTCGCGTCAAAACCCCGTTATCCCCATATCGATCCCATCAGCCCGACGCACACACCCTCTATATTGTCCGGCTCCTTCGCCCTCAAGACAAAACATCCCTCTTTTGAGGTGTTGTAAAAAATCTTGGTCCCCGCCGCCTCTCCATCGTTGACATACACCTCCACCATTCTCCGGTCCATAAATATCTCCAGCTTTCTGACCTGCTCCACATCCGCTCTAAAGCAGATCCCCTCGCTCTTTACCCCCTTCGTCACGATCCGCAGTCCTTCCCTGTCATTTACCAGCGAGATCGACTTTCCCTCGTCCTCACCGAGCAGTATATTGAAAAACACATTTTCCCTGCATGTGATCTCCGCCCTGTATGCGTTGCCCTTTATATGCCGAACTTCCGCATTTTCTCCGCCGCCCCGGTAAATCGTCTCTCCCTCGAGCCGCCTGATCTCCTCCACCGGCGTCATATAGAGCCTGCCGTTTTTGATATGGAGCTCCCTCGGGATCGTCATACTGCCGCAGGCGCCGTTTTCATACACGATATGCTCGCCGTACAGATCAAATACCCAGCCGATGCAGATCCTCCTGCCCTGATGTGCAAAACTCTGCATCGCATAACAGTTGCTCCCGAAGTCAAACCAGCCCTCGCTCTCCACCGCCAGCCTCTTATCCTTCCAGCTTCCCACATAATATCTGCTCATCTGATGCCTTCCGCACGCATCCTGGTGCCCCATAAAAGCGCCTATCGCCAGATACTTACCGTCCAGCTCCATAAAATCAGGGCACTCAAAACAACGGATATCCGCCTTCTCCTCCACCAGCAGCGGGTGCACATAACGCCAGTTTTCCATATCCTCTGACTCATACAAAAGGATCGCTCCCCGCCCATCCAGCGCACTCCCCAGCACCATATACCATGTATCCCCGATCTCAAGCACCTTCGGATCGCGAAAATCACAGGACGCTCCCGCAGGCTTTTGCGCTATCACACACTTTTCTTCGGTGAAGTGGAGCATATCCCTGCTCCGCGTCATCCACTGCTGTTCCACCATCTCCCCATCGCCCCGGGAGGCTTCCCTGTGCCGCGTGAGATAAAAAAACACCTCGTCCTCCCGCGCCGCCGCACAGCCGGAGAACGCCCCGCCGATCAGCTCTCCCCCGCTCTCCAGTATCTCCTGTCCGGGTGCGAGCGCGATCGGAAGATGCCGCCAGTGGACAAGGTCCCTGCTCACCGCATGCCCCCAGTACATATCCGACCATTCCTGCCCGTGGGGATTCTGCTGGTAAAACATATGATAATATCCCTGAAACCAGCATAAACCGTTGGGATCGTTGGACCAGTTCTTCCAGGGTGAAAAATGGTATGCCTCCCGCAGAGGATGATCATACCAGCCCGCCCTGTCTGCCGCGGCAAACACCCCGCTTTCCCCATCCCTCTCCAGAAACAGGACTCCCGCCTCAAGGATATCCCTGTTCCCGCTCAGATAACAGAATGACACCTCGCAGGACTCACAGGAAATCTCATAATCCTCCCAGGGTTCCAGAGAAAATTTCAGCCACGCGTAGTACCCATCCCCCGCTTCTTTCTCCACTTTGCCATACTTTTCGGAGACAACCCTGACTCTGCCCTCCGCCCCTGCCCCTCTCGCAAAAATCTCCAGACATGTGTATTTTCCAGTATTCAATCCGCACCTCTTATCCCGGCAATGCAGTGCCGCAGCCCTAAAAATCTACAGCCGCGGCACAGTGCAGCAAACCCGTTTTCTCTGTCAAACTTCTCACGACAACTATATCGCCATAGGATTTTCATACCACTATTCTTATGATTTTTCAAGTAATTTTTTCTCACAATATATCTAACCGGTAACAGTTCAGCCTTCAGGCTTCACTGTTACTCTGACCGCGACAATTCAGCCCCCATGTCATCCAGCCAGCACCTTCGCTCAGCCTTCCAGCCTCCGAAACACCTCCTTCACCTCCGTATAAGACTCCCCGTCCCAGAGCTTCACAGGCTTTCCGTCCTCCTTCCCCGAAATATCTTTTTTCTCAGCGATCTCGATCAGCGTGCCGTCCCACAGATAAACGATCTCATAAGCACTCCCATCCTCTTTTGCCAGATAGAAGCCCACCTGCGTCCCCGCATTTTTGTCCGGGTAGAGCAGATAACTGACATACACCTCATCGTATGTCTCCCCGATCTGTTCCCTCATAAAGTCCCGCGCCTTCTCTGAGAGCACAGGGATCTGCGCCTCGATCTCCTCAGATCCCGCAAAGGGCGCATCGGACAGATCCGCACCGGAATGGGATGCCCGTAACATATGCCCGTCTTTCGCGTCGATAAAGAAATAATAGTATTGGTGTGTGATGATATTGGTCCAGTTGACACAGTATGCAGCTCTCCCGTCATAGATTTCCTCATCATAGTAAGAGTTCATCTCAAACCCTTCTGTGTCCACCCCGTAAATGGCGGACAGCTTCTGCGCGGCGATCTCTTCCGCCTGCTTCTCTGCGATACCGCCGTCCTCTGTGTTTGCCGCGATCTTCTCCTGCTCTTTCTGTTTCTCCTCAGCGATCTCGGCGGCATGTTCCGCCTCATAGTACTCCGTGTAGGCGTATTCCCTCTTCACCGTAAAGTCGATGATCTCAAGAAGCTCCTCATCCGTCAGTTCCCGCTCCGGCAGACAGAAGGTGTCGGTGGATATCAGATAACAGAATTCATACGCCTTCGCCTCCTCCTGCGTCTCCACCTGTATGACCGCCTTCTCCGGGAAGGTTCCCTCCTGATATTTCTCTCCCATCTCTCTGTAGCGGCACTCCTCCTCCTGTGTGTACGCTCTCGAAAAGCCGTCTGCCGCCACCTTCTGTTCCATCAGTGTCTCCGTATAGGTTTCCTTCTCCGCCTGCGGCATCTGTTCCATCCGCTCCTGCACAATGGAATTGATAAGCGCCCTCACTGGAACCGCCGCCGCCCCGATCAGTGCGACAAGGAGCGCCGCCGCTGCCGCAGTTCTCTTCCATCCCCTTATACGTTGTTTTTCCTGCCTTTTTTTCCTGTTATCATCTGCTGTACCGATATATTCTGTTTTCCTGCTGTTATCCGCTGTACCCGCATTTCCTCTCTTTCTGTTGTCATCTGCCGCTCTGCCATCTCCACCCGCAGTATTCCCTGTCCTTTCCCTCACATGTTCTATAACCGCTTTCCTCATCTCCTCTTTCATACAGATCCCGCTCACACAGTCCCTCAATTCCGTTCCCATACTGTTTTGCTCCTTTCCACAGTTATCCGTCCCCTGCTCTGACTTTGCTTGTATCCGAACGCTTCCCCGTTATCCTTTTCCAATCTGATCCGGCGCATCCCCGAAACTCCCCGTTCCCTTTATCCTGCGCCCGCTTTCCTCTCACCATACAGCGAAACCCTCAGGCTTTCCCTTCCCCTCTGCATCCTCTTCTTCACAGCATTCGGTGTGATCCCCAGCATCTGCGCGATCTCAGCCGCTTTATATCCCTCGATATAATGCAGGTAGACAACTTCCTTCAGTTTGTCCGGCAGATTCATCAGCTCCGCCAAAACCTCACTCTGTCCCTGAAATTCGCAGTATTCCTCCACATCCGTATACTGTACCTCGGGGTGCCTGCTCCTGCTTCTGTGTATGTCCCTGCACCGGTTCGCCGCGACTTTGATCAGCCACGCCTTCTCATGCTCCCTGTCCCTGAATCCCGCAGTGCGCTCCATATATCTGCAGAATGTATCCTGCACCGCGTCCTGGGCATCCTGCTCATTGCACAGCATGACGAGGCATATCCTGAAAAGCATGTCTCCGTATCTCAAAACAGCTTCCTCCACTGTCACCCACCTGCACCTCCTCTCCATCCCTTCAGGTGACTTTTTCATGTCCCTTTCACATATAACACGCATATGATACGCAAAAGGTGCCATGCTTATCTGAAAAATATTATATAGCATAATTCCCGTAAAAGTGATAAAGTATAGACGATGAACAATATTGCAGGACGCACAGCCCTCATAATTCATCAGAGAACTCACCAAAGGAGCATTCCGACATGCCATACATGACATTTTCACAGCTGAGGGATTCCGCCATGGCGCGGATCAAACCTGTAATGGGCACAATGATCGGTACCGCAGCCGTCTATTACGGCTTTACGCTGATCGCCGGGCAGGTTTCCTCTGTCTCCGGCCTTCTGATAGATTCCTTTGCACTGCGGATCATCCTGCTCTTTGTTTTTACATTCCTCGGAAACATCTTTTCCCGGATGTTG
Organism: uncultured Lachnospiraceae bacterium; assembly: GCA_910584915.1. Lineage (GTDB taxonomy): Bacteria > Bacillota > Clostridia > Lachnospirales > Lachnospiraceae > 1XD8-76. The sequence continues at coordinate 13,146 of CAJUDM010000024.1, read as the reverse complement.
GATATCGGCTTCCGCTGCCAGATGTTAAAACTCTACTGCGGGCGCAGGATTGCAGTGGGCGATATATTCCATGCTTTTACCAATCGGACAGGGACTGCCCTCTCGCTCTCCTGCGTGATGGCATTTCTATACGTCATCCCGCGGATGCCCTTTTATATCTTTTTCGAGAGATACCGCGCCACGATGGATAACATGGACTTTGCGATCGCATTGTTTTGTTTCACGCCTGCCCTGGTCCTCACCACCATGTTTGACCTGATCTACTCCCAGGCATGTTACCTGATGTTAGATTTCCCGGCCTGCGATGTCAGACAACTGTTTAAAAACAGCCGCCTCCTCATGCACGGGCACAAAGGGCGGCTCTTCTACACTCAGGTATGTTTTATTCCGTTTATCCTGATTGGCGGCGTATGCACCTGCGGTGTCGGTATGCTGTGGGTCGCCCCCTTTATGTACGCCGTGGAAACCGAATTTTATCTCGATCTGGTGACAAAAAGGAGGATGTCAGCGGGACATCAAAACCTTCCTGTCTCATGAAAGGACTAAACATACGCATGAAACCATATATGACATATTCCCAGATGACAGCCTTCGCCAAAAAACAGATAAAAACTGCTGCAGGTACTCTGGCAGGTGCTGCGGCTATCCTGACCGGCGCCAACCTGGGGCTCAGATTATTATTACCCTCACTCCCTCATCAGCTTTTTGCAGTATCGCCCGCGCTGTGGTATATACTGAATTACCTCATATCAGCAATGGCCACTGTCCTTCTGGCTATGCTGCAGACCGGCATGCGCTGTCTCTCTCTGAAAATCTGCTCAGAACAGCCTGTCTCGGTCAGCGGTATCTTTTACGCGTTCAAGCATCAGACTAAAAACTGCATCCTGCTGTCTGTTTTTATATGGCTGATCGATATTGTACCCATGATCCCATACCGGGCAGTATCCTCATCACCGCTCATTTTCAGTTCGATGGCCCCTGTTCTCTTCACTGTCTTTGTTCTTTCCTATATCCCCGCCGTGATACTGAACACTCTTCTGCGTCTCACCTATTCCCAGGCGTACTATCTGATGTTCGATTATCCCTCCCTGTCCTTGAGGCAGCTTCTCAAAAGCAGCAGGCTTCTTATGCGCGGGCACAAGAAACGTTACTTCTTCATTCAGATACGCCTTCTTCTCCTCTTCCTGCTGGGGAGTCTGTGCACATGCTTTATCGGTTCACTGTGGCTCATGCCCTTTACCTCCGTGGTAACTGCAAAATTCTACCTTGAACTCATAAGAACAAAGCGCATGGATAATGCGGCAGAATGACATTCCCTCCTCTATCCGCCCGAAAAAAAGCCGCATCTCCTCCCGCCACAGTGCGGAAAAGATGCGGCTGTCATTCTATTTGATCAGTCGTAGAGCGATAAGCCGAACTTTGCTTTCCGATATATTTTCTGTCCCAGAACAAAAAACAGAGAGAAAAACAGATATAAAGTCGCCAACAGCCCGGACACTACGTCCAGGATAAAAAGGATCCAAAATCCAAAATTCATAATCATATTCTCCTTTACTTTCCATATTCTGTATGCGGAATCTTTTCTTCCACTTTTTCCGGCAGCATGCCGGGACCCGCACACAACACAAACAAACCCATGCACAGCGGCGTGTGGGCATTTTCCTGTTAATGTTCAAATTTTTTGAAGTTGTTTTAGGGATGTAAAGGAATTATGCTTTTTCTCCATCCTGTCCATGGATATAATGCAGAATGACGGTATTGCTGATAACCTCACATAAACCGTCCGTAAAAAGGGCTATCCGCCCTGAGAATAATCCGAAAGAAAGTTCTCCCGCAGATAAGACGCCAAAGATATCACCGCAGATACCGCGGGAAGATGTCCGTTTCGCCGTTCTGCGCGGAACAAGAGCATTGTTTCCCTGGCAGGAACTCTCCGAAACATACGCCTGCTGCACCGGTATCCCTCTCTGCGAAGCGCAGAGGGCAGACCGCTCCGTACCGGTATGAGAAACACCAGGGAATGCCGCTCCGGCATCACGATCACCCGGAAATACTGCTTCGGTACCGGCGGTACACTGAACAGCCGTATCTGCTGCCTTGCCTGCGTCAGACGCATCCGGAACAGCCATTTCCGCTGTCGTATCCGCCAGATCCCGGTACGCCAAAGAGGAATCTGCCTGCAGGCTGTCAAAGCAGATTCCCAGAAGAAGGGCACATATTGTACATAAGATCCAAAACCTGTTGGCAGATCTTCCATTCCTCTCAAAGCACATGAAAACTCTCCTCCGCATGGCACACATGATCACATCTCAGGCAGGCATTTAAATCCCGCCTGAACATTTTACACATGACTACAAACCAATGCTGCAGATCACACCGCCGCAAACCTGTCACAACTCTCTATGCCTCCTGAGGCGGCCTGTGTATCCATTTCAGATACGTATTGATAAAGGGATCTAACGCCCCGTCCATCACGGCATCCACATTGCCGGTCTCCTCCTCCGTCCGCAGATCTTTCACCAGCTTGTAGGGCTGCATCACATAGGAACGGATCTGGTTTCCCCAGCCGATCTCTTTTACATCGCCGCGGATATCGGAAAGCTTATCCGCGTTCTCCTCCTGCTTCAGCATATAGAGCTTCGCCTTCAGCATCTGCATCGCCTTGTCCTTATTCTGGAACTGGCTCCGCTCGTTCTGGCAGGTCACAACGATGCCTGTCGGGAAATGCGTGATACGGATTGCCGAGGATGTCTTATTGATATGCTGTCCGCCGGCTCCGCTGCTCCTGTAGGTATCGATCCTGATATCCTCATCCCTCACCTCGATATCCAGATCTTCCTCGATATCGGGCATCACATCCAGCGAGACAAAGGATGTCTGACGCTTACCCTGGGCATTAAAAGGAGAGATGCGCACAAGACGGTGCACACCCTTCTCGGATTTCAGATATCCGTAGGCATTCTCACCGTTGATCTGGAATGTCACGGATTTGATACCAGCCTCGTCCCCATCCAGCATATCTAACGTATCGATCTGATAGCCTTTCTTCTCCGCCCATCTCGTGTACATACGGTAGAGCATGCTGCACCAGTCACAGCTCTCCGTACCGCCGGCACCCGCGTTCAGTTTTAAGATTGCATTGTTCTTATCGTACTCGCCGTCCAACAGCGTGCTGATGCGCACGTTCTCAAAGGTGCGGATAAAACTCCGAAGTTCCTCTTCTATCTCGGGGATCAGTTCCGCATCCTCCTCCTCATAGCCCATCTCGATCAGAGTCAGGATGTCCTCATACTGCTGTGACAAGCCGTTCATCGTATCCACGATGTCCTTCAACTGTTTGGACTCTATCACCTTTTTGTTGGAGATCTCAGGATCGTCCCAGAATCCGGGCGCCTGCATTTCCATCTCCAGTTCTTCGATTCTCTTCTCCCTGTCAGCGAGGTTAAAGTGAATCCCTCACTTCCGCTAAGGGTGTCTCGTAAGCAAGGAGTTCCTGCTTCATATTATCCAGTTCAACCATTATCAGAATCACCACCTTATATTATAAATTTTAAAATATATCAAACAGTTCAATCTATGAAATATCTCACTGTATGGATCACTGCTGTTTCCCGCTCTCTCTAGCGTTTCCCGCAGCAATTTTTATACTTCTTCCCTGATCCGCAGGGACACGGATCGTTCGGATAGATCTTCGCCGCCGCTCTCTTCACCGGCGTCTTTGCCAGCGAGTCGTCCTTGTTCGTGCCGGTCACCTTTGCCACCTGTTCACGCTCCACCTTCTCTTCCACCTTCACATGCATCAGAAGCCGCACCGTATCTTCCCTGATATTCTGCGTCATCTCATCGAACATGGAGTAGCCCGCCATCTTGTATTCCACCAGCGGATCTCTCTGGCCGTATGCCTGCAGTCCCGCGCCCTGGCGGAGCTGGTCCATATCGTCGATATGCCCCATCCACTTTCTGTCGATGACCTTCAGGAGGATCACACGCTCCAGTTCTCTGATCTGTTCCGGATTCGGGAATTCCGCCTCTTTCGCCTCATAGAGCTTTACGGCTTCTCCCTTGAGCTGCTGTTTCAGGCTGTCTCTTCCGGTTCCGTTCAGGCGCTGTGCCGTCACAGGCTCCACTGGGATGATCGGTATGAGCAGGGAATTCAACTCATTGAAATTCCAGTTTTCCACATTGTTATCGTCACCGATCGCCATATCCACACAGTTTTCCGCAATATCGGTGATCATCTTGTATATCACATCCCGCATGCTCTCGCCGTTTAGCACGCGCAGCCTCTCCTCGTAGATGATCTCACGCTGCTCGTTCATCACCTGGTCATATTCCAACAGGTTCTTTCTGATGCCGAAGTTGTTGCCCTCGATCTTCTTCTGGGCGGATTCGATCGCCTTTGTCAGAGAACTGTGCTCGATCTCCTGTCCCTCCGGGATACCCAGCGCATTGAACATCGTGATCATCCGCTCGGAGCCGAACAGCCGCATCAGATCATCCTCCAGCGAAATATAGAACCTGGATGCGCCCGGATCGCCCTGACGGCCGCTGCGCCCCCTAAGCTGGTTATCGATACGCCTGGACTCATGCCGCTCCGTACCGATGATCATCAGGCCGCCGGCTGCCCTCGCCTCCTCGTCCAGCTTGATATCCGTACCACGCCCCGCCATATTGGTGGCGATGGTCACGGCGCCATGAACACCGGCATCCGCCACGATCTCCGCCTCCTGCTCATGGAACTTGGCGTTCAGCACGTTGTGGGGAACGCCGCGCTTTCGCAGCATATTGCTCAGTTCCTCCGAAGCCTCGATGGTGATCGTCCCGACCAGCACGGGCTGCTGCCGTTTGTGGCACTCTTCCACCGCGTCACAGATCGCTTTCAGTTTCTCCTTCCTCGTCTTATAGACGCTGTCCTGATGGTCTTTTCTGATCACCGGCTTGTTGGTCGGGATCTCGATGACATCCATGCCGTAGATGTCCCGGAATTCCTTCTCCTCGGTCAGCGCCGTACCGGTCATGCCGGACTTTTTTTCAAACTTGTTAAAAAAGTTCTGGAACGTGATCGTGGCAAGGGTTTTGCTCTCCCGTTTCACCTTCACATGCTCCTTCGCCTCAATCGCCTGATGCAGGCCGTCAGAGTAACGCCTGCCCGGCATGATACGCCCGGTAAACTCATCCACGATCAGCACCTGGTCGTCCTTCACCACATAGTCCTTATCGCGGAACATCAGGTTGTTGGCGCGCAGCGCCAGGTCCATATTGTGCTGAATCTCCAGATTTTCGGAATCCGCCAGGTTTTCCAGGTTGAAGAACTGCTCCACTCTCTTCACGCCGGCTTCGGTCAGCACCACCACCTTGTCTTTTTCATTGACAATAAAGTCGCCGCTCTCCTCCCGCTGGACGCCCATGATAAAATCCATCTTCGACATCTCTTCCATATCGGCGCCGCGCTGCATCTGGCGCGCCAGGATATCGCACGCCTCGTAGAGCTTTGTGGATTTCCCGCTCTGGCCGGAGATGATCAGCGGCGTCCTCGCCTCGTCCACCAGCACCGAGTCCACCTCGTCGATGATCGCATAGTGGAGGCTCCTCTGCACAAGCTGCTCCTTATAGATGACCATATTGTCGCGCAGATAGTCAAATCCCAGTTCGTTGTTTGTCACATAGGTGATATCGCAGTTATAGGCTTCCCGCCTCTCGTCATTTTTCATCTGATTTAAAACGACGCCCACGGTGAGCCCCAGAAACTCATGTACCTGTCCCATCCATTCTCTGTCACGGTTTGCCAGATAATCGTTGACTGTGACGATATGCACGCCCTTTCCCTCCAGCGCGTTCAGATATGCCGGCAGGGTGGAAACAAGGGTTTTTCCCTCACCGGTACGCATCTCCGCGATACGTCCCTGATGCAGGATGATCCCGCCGATGAGCTGTACCCGATAGGGCTCCATGTTCAGCACGCGCCTCGCCGCTTCCCGCACCACCGCAAAGGCTTCCGGCAGAATATCGTCCAGCGTCTCGCCCTCTTCCAGCCTCTTCTTAAATTCCTTTGTCTTACCCTTTAACTGCTCGTCCTCCATGTCCATCATATCGTTGCGCATCGCTTCGATCTTATCCACGATGGGCATGATCCGTTTCAGTTCTCTCTGGCTGTGTGTGCCAAAGACTTTGTTGATCACATTCATGTTTTGCCTCCGTTTAACCGCAGCCTGCGGGCAGATATCCGGATATCCTGCAGGCATACTAAACCCAGATTAAAACATTATAGCAGAAAACGGCAGGGTGTTCAACTAAAAATCGCGGAACCTTTCCCGCCATCCCGCATATCATAACAATAAAACTTATCGGAGATATATTGATCATGAAAGAAACAACGTCCTTCCGGGAAAACAGCTGCAGCTTCTCCGGCATTCGTCCCGCCATGGCTGATCTGCCTTATCCGCCTGTCCGTGTATGCGAAAAAAATCCGGCTTATGCTAACCTCCTCAGCGTAGACCACGCCGGCATGGTGTCGGAAATGACGGCGATCACACAATATATCAGCAATGAGAACCGCCTTTCCGCCGAATTATGTCCACTCGCAAGAGCCATCCTCGGCATCGCCATAGCGGAGATGATGCACCTGCAAAAACTCGGGGAACTGATCTGCCTGTTAGGGGGAAACGTGGATTTCACAGCCAGATATCGCGGCGGGAAACCACGCATGTGGACGCCCCAGTATCTGTCAAATCCCGCCGGGGCAAGGGAGATGCTTCTGGCAGATATCGAGAGTGAGAAACAGGCGATCGCACAGTATACGGCGCATATCAAAATGATAGAGGATGTCTTTGTGAACGCTGTGCTCAAAAGGATCATTGTGGATGAAGAATATCATATCATGCTGCTGCAGGGGCTTTTGGAGGAACTTTGACGCATGACAGTTCAGTCCTTCGGCCTCACTGTCACCCTGATACCACTCCGGCTTTCGGTTGTCCTTTACACTGTTTAACCCATTTGATATAATGATGTCGTAAATGATAATTCTGGAAATGACATACAGAAAGCAGATGATGATATGCTGACAGGCAGCGAAGTTATGTAAGCAGCCCTCGATGATTTTAGAAAGATTCAGGAGTATATGTTGTTGGCAAGAAAAGAAAATGCCGCTGAAACATACGCCAATGATCAGCTTCCTGTTCTCACGTCACCAAATATAAAAAAGGTTCATCGCACCGTAAGAAAGGAACCCTCCCATGTGGACAGCAGAAAACTGGAAAGATTATGAAGTCATTGACACCTCCGCCGGAGAGAAGCTGGAGCGCTGGGGGAAATATCTCCTGGTCCGCCCCGATCCGCAGGTGATCTGGGATACGCCCAAAGAGCACAGCGGCTGGAAAAAAAGAAACGGGCATTACCACCGAAGCAGCAAAGGCGGCGGCGAGTGGGAGTTTTTTAATCTGCCCGAAGAGTGGACCATCCGCTACAGAGAGCTGACCTTCCATTTAAAGCCATTCAGCTTTAAGCACACCGGCCTTTTCCCGGAACAGGCGGCCAACTGGGACTGGTTCTCTGAACTGATCAGCCGGGCTGGACGTCCCGTAAAAGTGTTAAATCTTTTCGCCTACACCGGGGGCGCTACGATCTGTGCCGCCAAAGCCGGCGCCAGCGTGACGCATGTGGACGCCTCCAAAGGTATGGTGAACTGGGCAAAAGAAAACGCAGCCTCCTCCGGCCTTTCAGATGCGCCCATTCGCTGGCTGGTGGATGACTGCGTAAAATTCGTTCAGCGTGAAATACGCCGGGGAAACCGCTATGACGCTGTGATCATGGACCCTCCGTCCTACGGCAGAGGCCCCGGCGGTGAAGTCTGGAAAATGGAGGAGAGCATCTTCTCTTTTCTGACACTTGTGTCGGAAATCATATCGAACAATCCCCTCTTCGTACTGTTAAACTCCTACACGACAGGCCTGCAGCCCGCCGTGCTGTCCTATATGATGAATACAGTTTTCACTTCCCGCTTCGGCGGCAGAGTGGAAGCTGACGAGATCGGGCTTCCCGTCACCAAAAGTTCCCTCATACTGCCCTGCGGCGCTTCCGGGCGTTTCATCTTCGATCGTTAGGCATCCTGCCGGATTCCGCTGCCGCCGTTACAGGACGGATTTGAAATCTCCCTGGAGCGGTATCCTAAAATTCACTGACCATCGCGGTGAAGGACGCGCCCCATATGATAAACAGGATAGCAGTCACCGCCAATTTGATCAGCCAGATAATCAAAAATGCTTTACAGAAGTTCGCTTTGCTCTTTTTCTCCGTGTTGCCGAAAGCCCAGACGAGGATCAATATCACACCAATACAGGGCACAAAGGTTCCCAGTGCCAGAAGTCCGGCCCATTCACCCACGCCAATCGGTTCCTCCATCTCTGTCGGTGTAAATCCTGGTCCCCGGTAGGACTGTTGATTATAATTCGCATAGGGCTGACCGTACGCATAGTTATTCTGGGCCTGGCCATAGCCGTTTGCTGCACCCGCATTATTCTGAAACTGGCCATAGCTGTTTCCGGGCTGGCCGAAACCGCCTGCAGCTCCCTGCGGCTGGCTGTAGCCGTTCCCCCCGCTCTGGGGACTGCTGCCATAGCTGCTCTCAGCCTGAGCATAGGCGTCTGCGGTATTCTGAGGCCGACCGTAGCTGTCTGCAGTATTCTGAGGCTGGCCATAACCGCCCGAAGTATTGGGCTGACCGTAGCCGTTCCCCGCATTCTGTCCCGATCCGTACACATTCTGATCCTGATAAGGATTCCCGCTGAACTGCCCGCTTACGGACACATCGGATTCTTTATGATTCTGTTCATTGTTCCAACTATCCATTTCCTGTCTCCTTTTCTTTTACTGTCATTCTCTATACTCTTTATTGAACTGCTGCCAGCACTCATATCTTCACCTGCCAAGCAGCTGCCTTATCAGCTGTCTGTAATTCGGTATCATCTTTGAAAACAGATTATTTCCTGTGTATACATAGGGCGGCCTGTCCGGAAAGTACAGCCTCATGCGCACCGTATAGGCGACGATCATAAACACGGCGATCGCACACAGAGCCCCTGAAAGCCCTCTGCACTTCCTTCCTCTGATATAACGCTCAAAAGCAAACCAGAGCGCCCACAGGACCCACAGCCCGGCAGCCGGGTTCAGCGCCCAGGACCTCTGAAACTGTCCCCTGAACAGGCAGAGTACTGCACGTGTCATGCCGCATCCGGGGCAGGGAAACCCGGTAATAAGTACCGAAGGGCAGAAAGCGTCAAACACACCGTGCGTCACAAAATACAGTACAATGACCGCAAAAACTCCCGCACCGTGCTGCCTGATATCCCGTTCTATCCTTTCCCATATGGCAGATACTCTGCTGCATTCCTCTTTATTCATCCTCTTTATCATACCATGCCCTACACGAAAGTGCCAGTGGTATCTTTCATTTTGTCATCAAAAGGCAGCGGCATAAAGAGAATGTCTGCTACCGTTTTTTCATATACTGTATGGATAGTTCAGGGGGTTTTACACAAAGGCCGCAGTCCGGCACCCCCGAAAGTATGCCGAAAGGATATTCCGAATGAGACAAAACAGGAGGGTCGGACGGGATCTGTACAGCCTTCTCCTGCGGGCGGGAGTGGCGCTTGAACTGGCAGCGCTGTTCTGTCTGGCGGGCATGGGGCTTATCTCGGAAAAAAATGCGGGAAAGCAGGATGTAAAACAGACAAACGCGGGCGGGATCTGGGAGGTATTAGAAAAACATCAGCAGGGAGAACTTCTGGAGACAGCTTCTGGAGACTATATCAAGTGGGTTGACTTTACAGTTCCGTCGGAGGCAATGAATAAGGCTTATGAGTATGATATCGACACCTGGGATGAGGAGATCCATCTGAACTGGATCGAACTGTTAGCCTATGCTGCGGCACGCCAGGGCGGCGATTTCGGGAAAGCGGCGCTAAAGAATATCGACGAATGCGCCGCAAAACTGCAGGAGGGGGAATCCATGGAAGAACTGACGGAAAAGCTGAAGTATTATCCGTATTATCTGGAAGCATATACCGCGGTACTTGACGGTTTTGTCGGAGAATACGAAATGGATGGGGAGAAGCGCTACGGATTGAAAGCTTTTTCTCCCATCGCGGCGGATTTCCCCTACACGGATTATGACGATTTCGGAGCGTCCAGGAGTTATGGCTACGCAAGGCCCCATCTCGGGCATGATATGATGGGGCAGATCGGCACTCCGATAGGAATATTAAATGGAATATACTTTTTATGTAGCGTTCCGCTTCTCATTCCGTCCAAACTGCACATAATGCTGATAGTACAGCGGCAGGTTATCTCCGAAGGCTTTCTGCAAGTCCCCATACCGCGCTCGATATGCCTGTACATTAAAGCTATCGACAGCCTGCCTTCCCTCCCGCATGCCGTGTACGATGAAATGGGTGAACAGTGCCGCCCCATTATTACCATAAGCGGCTTTCAGATCCCTGTACCGGTCACCGTAGTATCCCGCGTCAAACACCGGCGCATAATCCAGTCCGCCATATACCGTAGGCGATGCGGCATCCTGCACGGTCTGTGTCCCGCCCGCGATGCCATACCACAAGTTCAGGTCCACATCCCCGATTATTCCCGGAACCGCCGCCTTGCTGGTAAACTGCCATCCTTCCATGATATGCTTGATAATAGGTTTCTTTCCCGCCGCAGGCATGGAGGATACGTTCATTTTTTTTGAGGACGGATATCGCGCCACCCAAAAACGGCAATTGATAAGATCGCTGTAACGCTTGATATAGCTGTTGTAAAACGAGAGCCCAGTATACACACCGAACTCAAGCCCAACGGCCTCTATGACTGCCTGGTATGCTTTGATGATATCAACGAGCATCCTACCCAAGCCTTTCTGGATCTTATCCTCTACGTCGATCCAGACTTTTACCTTCCTGCCAGACAAAATAGATACCACTCTTTCTGCATCCGTCCTCGCCTTTGCCGGCGTCGTCGCATAGGAATAGTTATACACGCCGACGACCGGTACTCCTGCCGCTGCACATCCCCGCCAGTTGTTTTCAAATTGCTTATCCGGATTTAAATCTTTCCGGATAATCTTGAGGATTGCACCGTCAACCCCGGAGGCTTTTACCCGCCTCCAGTCTATAATCCCCTGGTAGCTAGAAACATCTACTATTTTTTTTGCCATTATCTGCTCCTTTCTGCTGTCTATCCTATAAGAGGGCGGTCATTCGCCCTCTCTGCTTTTTGCCTCAATATTGCCCTGCCTCTGCTCCCCCAGCTCCTCTACCTGTGATTTTATGTTCCGGGTAAGCTTTTCTAAAAATCCCGGCAGTTCCACTTCCATGTCTTTTATATTCTCCAAGATACTGATAATCTCATTGCAGATGATCCATATGGCAACGATACATGCCACCAGAAATGTAAATGGAAGCGCTATGCCTATCGTTTCAGATGCATATTTTAACAGCACATCGATGATCGCCCCGACCGCTACCAGGAGCCACATGCAGACTTTTTTCATGATTCCTCTGATCGATTTATAGGAGCTGATATTCTCGCCTCTAAACTTGCACGCCATCAGCCCCGTTCCATAATCAATCAGGTTGCTGAGCACCATCAGCCCTATCGGCACCGCCAGTATGCCCAGAATTGACGTAAAAAAAGAAGAGACTGCCGTCACAGTCCCTTTTACAATGTTCTCAGTTTTCATTTTATCTTTCTCCTTCTGACTTTAATTGTGTATATTTTTCTATTCGCTCCCTTCCCGGAGGATCCCTGATCATTTCCCTCTTCCCCCCTCTAAATATAAATCGGCTTCCGCTTACTAAGGCCTATATTGTATCGCGGATGCTCCTCATTCCACCACCAGTACCGTAACCAGTCATCCAGCACGATCGCCAACCACGCCACCGGCATCCACAGCACAAAAAACTGCGGGCATATCTGCCCAAGCACATTGCCGGGGAGCATGCTGTAGTCCCAGACGTCCCATCCGAGCCACAAATTGACCACACATCCCGTCAAAAATTCCAGTCCTGTAACGATACAGGAGCCAATAATAATCTGCAACCACAACGGCATATCCCACGGGATCAGCTCATTGATCAGCCCCAAGCTAACAAAGCAGACCGCCCCAAGCACAAACATCGTCCAGTGGCTCCTCTGCCGCCAAGCCAACTCTAGGAGCACATACGCCCCGCCGCCAATCAGCAATAATGCCATATACTTACTCACCAGTTTTTTCGCTCTCATTTTCTGTTCTGTCTCCTCCTGCCATCTCGGCTATCTGTATAAGATATTCCTGCAAAACTTCTGATCTGTACTCCTCCGGCACATCTGCTCCGTAATAGATCTCCTGCACCTCATCCGCCGTCTGGCACCCGACGATCCACATATTGAGAGCATTGCAGTACGTCGTGTGGTAAGACACGTGCCACATCGAGGACTCAACGATATTGGTCATGTCCTCCACGCTGTAATATTGGCATGGGTGACCATCGGCATGATATTCCACCTGGTCAGCGCCAGCTTTTAGCTGTGCCAATTTACCGAAGAGATTGATCTGGTCTTTCTCGGTGAGTGAAAAATGGTATGACTCACCGTCCGACAATGTTAAATTAATGCCGGCGTAGATGATCTGCTCGCACATCATAGATACCTCTGCCTTTTTGGCAGCTTTAACCTCCTCCAGTGTTGGCACATAGGGTTCAGGCTCCGGTACCGGTTCAGGCGGCGCCGGCGGGACATATACGCTGCCATCGTTGGAGAGATACACCGTCTGCCCCTCCTGCCGGTATACCGTGTTGTATCCGATGATCGTGGAGACATAGATACCGCCAACTGTATGGATCAGGATATCCCCGTCCCATGATTCAGGGATGGCTCCGCCCTCCGGGAATACGATTTTTGTCACCGTTCTGGATGCCGGCATGATACTTTCAATCTCATACATCTTCTCGGATCCGCTGATCTTGATTTTTTCCATAAAAAATCCTCCTTTAGAATTATATTTATATATTAAAAAAAGACCGAAACGGTCTCATTTCTTTTAACTTTATAAAAAATCCCACAGAATATAGTGAGATTGCCATGATAAATAATGTCGTCTTTCCAGATACCAGATCCTGG
>CAJUDM010000023.1 GCA_910584915.1 uncultured Lachnospiraceae bacterium | reverse complement strand
CGGGGACTTCGAAGGAAGTGTTCGACTACTATGGACTGAATGCGGAGGGCATCGCGAAGGCTGTTAAAGAAGCGGTAAAATAATCCGTTCAGTAAAAAAGAATCTTGCAAAAGCAGGATTCTTTTTTTATAGTATATAGTAGGAGATAAAACTATGAGACGATATGATAAGAAGAACATTTCCCGTATTGCACTGGCGTTGGCAGTCGGCATGCTTTTGTCAGGATGCGCGGGAAATGTGCCTTTTGGGGGAAGAGAGCAGAAAGGCCAGGGGAATATGGTGCTGGCGGCGGAAACGCTGGGTCTTGAGCCGGATTTTTCCTATGAGAGAAAGGCGGAAAAGCCGAATGTGCAGGTGGACCGGTTCGGATATCTGCCGAAAAGTACGAAGACAGCGGTCTTTCAGGGGGAGGAACTGCCAAAAAAGTTTCAGGTCAAAAAAAAGGACTCGGGAGAGTGCGTTTATGAGGGGGAAATCCGCCAGGTGGAAGAGACCGGGGATGTTTTGACAGGTTATGGCAGTTTTACGGAGATCGAAGAGGAGGGAAGCTACTATATCGAATGCAGCAAGATAGGCTGTTCCTGCTATTTTGATATCGGAAAAGGGGTATATCTGGGAAAGGCGAGGGAACTGGGCGAAATCATAGAGGAAGCACAGCAGGCCGGGCGAACGGGAGAGCCGGAGAACGAGGAGGAATCCCGGAAGACGGCGGAAGTCTGTGAGACGTTGGGATATCTTCTGATCGCCTATGAGATGTACCCGGAACTGATACTGCAGATATGGGATTCTGACAGCGCGGGCAGTGAGGAGGATGCGGGCGGAGACAAATTTTTCAGGATGCTGCGCAGAGAGACAGATTGGCTGTTGTCCATGCAGGATGAGAGGACGGGCGGTATCTACAGAGACGCCAGTGCGCTTTCAGCAAAGGAGAGCGGAGAGCTTTCTGAAGGGGAGGTAGACGAGGAGGCAACTGCCGCGTTTGCAGGAACTATGGCTAAATACAGTTATCTGTACCAGCAGTACGATCTGGATTATGCCAATATTTGTCTGAAGGCGGCGGCGAAGGCGTGGAGATATCTAAACGGCATGCAGAGCGCACCGGGGCAGGGCGGACAAGACGGCGCGGGGACAGAGGTGTACGGCGCACAGACAGGAAGATTTTATGCGGCTTCAGAGTTGTACCGTGCATCAAATGAGATATTATATCATAATTATATTTTACAGAATCAGGAATTTATGATGAGCCTGGAGGACGATTTCTATCTTCTGATGGCGAAGGCGACTTATCTCTCAACAAAATGGAAGGTGGATCATGTTCTGTGCGGACAGATGATAGAAGGATTGATGAGAGAGGCGGGACGCATAGCGGCGGCGGCAAAAGGCGGACCATTTCTTGTTGAAAGTGAAAAAACGGATGTTATTTTATGGGATATGACTGTGGTGGCGCTGGCAAATTACGCGATCATGAACCATGAGTATGTGACAGTGGTCGAGAACCATGTGCATTATTTGATGGGGAGAAACAGGGAGGCAGAGATCCTCATGGAGGGAACCGGGGGCGGCGATGCGGCAAAGATGCTCCTGCTGCTCAGTGTGGTGGAGACTGAGAGAGTGATCATTGAGGAGTCGGGAGCAGAAGCAGAGTGAGAGTGCGAGGCGGATTGAGAGCCGGCGGTGTAGGGGAGATATAAGTATGGATGAAATCTGTAAGAGCGCCGGGGCGGAACGGGGATAAGTCAGGGCAGCACCGGTAAAAGCGGAGAAGAGAAACAGAAGACACAGATAAGAGAGAAATTAAATAAAAATTTAATATTTAATCATAAGAAGCAGAGAGGAAAAAAATATGAAGATTGTTGTGTTGGCAGGCGGCATCAGTACGGAGAGAGATGTATCTTTGAGCTCTGGCAGCCTGATCTATAGGGCGCTGAAGGAGCGCGGGCATCAGGCAGTGCTGTTGGATGTGTTTCTTGGATATGAGGGAGACGACACGGATAAGATTTTTGAGAAAGACTGTGACTGGGCTGCCGAGATCGGACATATTTCGGAGGAGAGCCCGGATATCGAGCAGATAAAGGCGATGCGGCCGGACTGGAGGAAGAACTTTTTCGGCCCGAATGTCATTTCGGTCTGCCAGGAGGCAGATGTCGTGTTTATGGGACTTCACGGTGAGAACGGAGAAAACGGCAGGATCCAGGCGTGTTTTGATCTGATGGGGATCTGCTATACGGGCACAGACTATGTGAGTTCGGCCCTCTGTATGGATAAAGGGCTGGCGAAGGAGTTGTTTGCGGTGCATAAGATTCCCACTCCCTATGGCTTCCGGCTGAAAAAAGAGAAGCTGGAGGCATATATGGAGATGAGGGGGCAGCACTGTGCCGACAGGGAGATCCCTCTGGAGGAGGGCGGCGCGATACCGTTTCCGCTTGTGGTGAAGGCGTGCTGCGGCGGTTCCAGCGTTGGCGTCTATATGGTAAATCGGGAGGAAGAGTACGGGCAGGCGTTGCGGGAGGCTTTCCGGTATGACGGGGAAGTGGTCATTGAGCAGTACATAAAGGGCAGGGAGTTTTCTGTGGGAGTCATGGAGGGCAGAGCGCTTCCGGTTATTGAGATCGCGCCTCTTGAGGGTTTTTATGATTACAAAAATAAGTATCAGGCGGGAAGTACGGTGGAGACCTGCCCGGCGGAAATCCCGGAGGACAGGGCGAAGGAGATGCAGAGATGGGCGGAGGAGGCGTTTCGTGTTCTGCGGCTTAAAAATTATGCCCGCATGGACTTTATGATGAATGCGCAGGGCGAAGTTTTCTGTCTGGAGGCAAATACGCTGCCGGGGATGACGCCCACTTCGCTGCTTCCCCAGGAGGCGGCTGCAGAGGGGATTCCCTATGGAGAACTGTGCGAAAAGATCATAGCATCGGCACTGCGCGGAGCGAAGCGAGGCTGCTGATGGGGGAGTTTGAGGCATAGCGGCGTTACAGGCCGCAGCGGGAGCCATGGAGATCCGCGGAGAACCGGATCGACGGGGAACAGCAGATCAGCGGGCATGGGAGGATATGAGGCCGGTATGAAAAATATGACATTGAAAAATATCGCTGAGGCTTGCGGCGGCAGGCTTTTTGGCGGAGAGGAAGAGCTTGAGATAGCGGGGGCTGTGACGGACTCGCGTCTGGTCGAAAAGGATTTTCTGTTTTTTGCCATCCGGGGAGAGAGGGTGGACGGACACCGGTTTATTCCTCAGGTGATGGAAGAGGGGGCGGCGTGTGCGGTCTGTGAGGAGGCGCCGGAGACGGAGGAGGGGAGGACGGCAGGTCCCTATATCCTTGTGGAAGATGTAAAAAAGGCGATGCAGGATATCGCGGCTTTTTACAGGAGCGGGCTCTCCATACCTGTGATCGGCATTACGGGCAGCGTGGGGAAGACCAGCACGAAAGAGTTTATAGCCGGGGTGCTTGAAAAAAGATTCAGGGTGTTGAAGACTCAGGGAAATTTTAATAATGAGATCGGCGTACCGCTGACGCTTTTCAGGATCAGGGAGGAGCATGAAGCGGCGGTGGTGGAGATGGGTATCAACCATTTCGGGGAGATGCACAGGCTGAGCCGTATGGCAGCGCCGGATATCGTGGTGATGACGAATATCGGTGACTGCCATTTAGAGGCGCTCGGATCCAGAGAGGGGATACTGAAGGCGAAATCGGAGATTTTTGACTTTATGAAGGAAGACGGCACTGTCATCATAAACGGTGACGATGATATGTTGTCCACCATAGAGGAAGTCAGGGGAATCATTCCTGTCACTTTCGGGAAGATGAAGAATAACACGTGTTACGCAACTGATATCCATTCAAAGGGACTCTTCGGAACGGAGGCAGAGATTCATATGCCCTCGAGGAGTTTCCATGTAAATATTCCTCTGCCCGGAGAACATATGGTGTATAATGCGCTTGCGGCAGCGTCGGTCGGAGTGGCGCTCGGGCTTTCACCGGAGGAGATTTCGGCGGGGATCGCGGCGGTGAAGCCGACGGAGGGCAGGAGCAATCTGATCAGATGCGGAGACAGAGTGATCATTGACGACTGTTATAATGCGAACCCTGTCTCCATGTGTGCGGCGTTGGATCTGCTGTCACAGGCGGATACCAGAAAAGTGGCTGTCCTCGGGGATATGTTTGAACTCGGAGAGAATACCGAAAAGCTTCACGGGGATGTGGGGCGGCATGCGGCTGAATGCAGGATAGATGTGATCATCTGTGTGGGAGAGATTTCTGCGGAAATGGCGAAGGAGGCGCAGGCGGCAAACGAAGGGGGAAGCGAGGTTTGCTATTATCCGGGGAAAGAAGCCCTGCTGCGGGAACTGGGGCGGCTTGTCATGCCGGGGGATACGATACTGGTGAAAGCATCTCACGGGATGGGTTTTGCAGAAATTGTCGAAATATTAAATCAGAATATAATATAAAAGCAAGCAGAATGATAACAGGGTAACGGCAGGACGAAAACGGAGGACAGGCTATGGAGAGAAAGCGGATTCAGGACACGGAACTTTTGGTTTCCCCCTTCGGGCTGGGGACAGCGGATGCGGGAGTGGCGTGGAAGGAGGAGGATGCGGATAAGATCATCGGAACTTATCTGGATCTTGGCGGCAATGTGGTGGATACGGCGCATGTATATTCCGACTGGGTGCCTCCCGAGATATCGCGGAGCGAGCGGGTGATCGGGGACTGGCTTGCGCGGAGCAAAAAGAGAAACGAGATCGTTCTGGTGACAAAGGGCGGACATCCGTCCATGCTGGGAGAAAATCCGGATATGCACAGGAGCCGTATGCGGAAGGAAAATATGGCGGAGGATCTGGACGGTTCTCTGATGAAACTGCGTACAGATCATATCGATCTCTATTTCTATCACAGGGATGATGTGACAATCCCGGTGGAGGAGACGATCGATGTGATGGAAGAATTTGTAAAACAGGGAAAGATCCGCTATTATGGCTGTTCCAACTGGTCGCCGGAGCGCATGAGGGCGGCGGATGCCTACTGCAGAGAAAAAGGCTTGAGAGGGTTTATTGCCAATCAGATGCTGTTTAACTATGGCACAAAATATATGAAACCGATGGCGGATGATACGTTGTGCAGCATGGATGATGAGATGTATCGGTATCACAGGGAGAACAGTCGGAATCTGGCTATGCCGTATATGGGTATCTGCAGCGGCTTTTTCCACAGCTTTGAAAGGAAAGGTGCGGAGGCTGTGAAGGAGAGCCCGTATTATACGGAAGGTAACATGCAGGCGGCGGAGCAGCTTCGGAAGCTGAAAGAAAAATATGGCGCCAATACGACACAGATCCTGTTAGGATTTTTCACAGTGCAGGATTTCCCGTGTCTGCCTCTGTATGGAACAGGAAAACCGGAGAGGCTGAAAGAGGCGGCAGACGCATTCTCGATCACCTTTGAAAAGGAAGATTTTGAAGAAAATCGGTTCTAAAAATAATAAAATGTAGATTTAATAAGATAAAAACAAGAAAAGATCAGATTTTGGCTCATACCAAAATCTGATTTTTATAGTAGGTATCTTTTATCACTTTCTCCACGATATCTGAAAGTTTTTTCCGATCTTCCCTGGAGAGGTCTTTCGGATATATGGGCGGGCAGTATTCTAAAACGATATGTGTCTTGTGGATCCACGGCATATGCGCTTCAAAGATATCATCCGTGTGATTCAATGCCATGGGTATGATGGCGCAGCCGCCCTTTTCCGCGATTTTCAGGCTTCCCCCGTGAAAGGGGAGAAAATCTTCGGCGGTGTCATTGCGGGTACCTTCAGGGAAGACACAGATGGAGATGCCCGCTTTTACTTTGTTGATGGCGGCAAGGATGACTGCAAGTCCTTCCTTTATATTATTTCTGTCGAGGAAAAGGCAGTGCAGATAGCGCATCCAGACATTCAGAAGAGGGATCCGTTCGATCTCCTTTTTGGAGATGTAGCCGCAGAGCCCGGGAACCCTGGCATAGGTGATCACCACATCAAAATAGCTGCGGTGATTTCCGATATAGAGTACAGGTTCGTCTTTTGGTACGTTTTCCTCGCCGATCACAGTTATCTTTGTACCACTCAAAAAAAGGACACAGCGGAAAGCCCACTGCACGATCCTGATAGAACTCCTGTCCTTTAAATCCTGATTAAATTTCCCGATGATCCATTCTGCGATCATGACCGGTATCGTCAATACAAGAAACAGGAAAACAAATAAAGCAACAAAAATGATGCGCATGACTGAAAAACCTCTTATCCTGAAATTTGGCGTATTGCTTCTGCTATATAGTTTACTATAGAATATGCTGCATGGACAAGTAAAATTTGACAGGAATTTACCAGAAAAAGGGAAAATACAGAAAAAGAAAAATATTTTACCCCTAAAAAGAAAGTATTGCAGCTTAACGGAGTTGATCCGTTAAATATCCCAAGTGTGACTTTAAATCAATAAATTTGAATATGGAAAACAACGGGAAACTTAATAAATATTTTTTTGTTGAAACAAAGCACCATATAATAGTAAACTGTCTATATGGAAAGATGAGCCTACACGGGAATTAACAGGAAAGGGGACAAGAAAACCAATGCTATATATCAAAAACGGTTTATGTATCGACCCGGGAACGGGAATGGAAAAGATCTGTGATATATTGACGGAGGGGGGCAGGATACTGAAGATGGGGGAGAGGCTGGAAGAGACCGAAGAGTTTCGGAGGCTTCCCCGGCATGAGATCCAGACAATAGATGCGGAAGGTTATATCGTGGCGCCGGGGTTTGTGGATGTGCACGTGCATTTCAGGGATCCGGGCTTTACGGACAAGGAGGATATTCTGACAGGAGCGGCAGCTGCGGCGGCGGGCGGATTTACCAGCGTTGTGATGATGGCGAACACAAAGCCTGCGGCGGACAATGAAGATACGCTGCGCTATATGCTGGAAAGAGGGAGGGATACCCCGATCCATGTATATGCCTGCGGGGCGGTGACAAAAAATCTGGAGGGAAGAGAACTCACAGATATGAAGGGACTGAAGGCAGCGGGCGCGGCGGGTTTTACGGATGACGGGAAACCGTTGATGGACGAGGCGCTCGTGCGGCGGGCGATGGAGGAATGTAAAGAGCTTGGCGTGCCCGTCAGCTTTCATGAGGAAGATCCAGCGTATATCAGAGAGAGCGGCGTGAATGCGGGGGAGGCAGCGGAGGCGCTGGGACTTACGGGGGCAGACAGGCAGGCGGAGATCAGCCTGATCAAACGGGATATCAGGCTGGCGCTTCAGACCGGCGCCTGTGTCAATATTCAGCATATCAGCACAAAGGAAGGTGTGGAACTGGTGCGGGAGGCGAAGGCGGAGGGAGCGGATGTACATGCGGAGGCGACGCCTCACCATTTTACACTGACGGAAAATGCGGTGGAGAAACACGGAACACTCGCCAAAATGAATCCACCACTGCGGACGGAGGAAGATAAAGCCGCGATCATAGAAGGGCTGCGGGACGGAACGATCGATCTGATAGCCACGGACCATGCCCCCCACACGAAGGAGGAGAAGGGAAAGTCCTTTACGGAGGCGCCCAGCGGCATTATCGGGCTGGAGACGGCGCTGGCGCTGGGAATCACGGAGCTGGTGGAGAAAAAGAGGCTGACGATGGTACAGCTGCTTGGAAAGATGAGTTTTAATCCGGCAAAGCTCTACGGGCTGGATGCCGGATACCTGGCGGAAGGCGGGCCGGCGGACCTGGTGATCTTTGATCCGGACTGCAGTCAGACGTTCTGGAAGTTTATTTCGAAGGCAGCCAACAGTCCGTTTACAGGGAGAAGCCTCAGATCGGAGATCGAGTATACGATCTGCGCCGGGAAGGTGGCATATATCAGGAATATGAGTATGGAGGCGTTAGATGACTGAACTGCCGGTGAGGGGGCGGACGAAGAAAAAATGGCTTAAAACAGCGGGGAAAAGGAGAAATAACATATGTTATTAAAGAAAAAGGAGAATGTGCGGGTGCTGTCAACCGCAAGACTGGCGGAGGGTGTTTATGAGATGTGGCTTGAGACAGACATGGCGAAAGAGAGAGCGGCGGGACGCTTTATCGCGGTCTATCCGAAAAGCAGGGCGACGCTTCTTCCCAGGCCCATCAGTATCTGTGAGAGGGACGCAGAAAGGGGAGCTCTTCGTATCGTGTACCGCGTGGCAGGGGAAGGGACGAGGGAGTTTTCCTCCTGGCAGAAGGGAGATAACGCGGAAATACTGGGAGTGCTCGGCAATGGCTATCCTCTGGAGGAGGCGGAGGGAAAGACAGTTCTGCTGATGGGGGGCGGCATTGGCATTCCTCCGCTTCTGGAACTGGCAAAAGAGTTGAAGGATCTCAACTGTGAACGGAAGATCGTTCTGGGATATCGGGATAGGAATTTTTTCTTAAAGGATGATTTAACAAAATTCGGCGAAGTGTTCGTCGCCACGGAGGACGGCAGCGTTGGAACAAGGGGAAATGTGTTGGATATTGTGGAAAACAGTGGAATAAATGCAGATTTAATATTTTCCTGCGGCCCTTTGCCGATGCTGCGTGCAGTCAAAAAATACGCCGGGGAGAAGCGGATCCCCGCATGGATATCCCTGGAGGAGAGAATGGCATGCGGCGTGGGAGCCTGCCTGGGCTGCGTCTGCAAAACGGTAAAGGTGGATGCCCATTCCCATGTGCATAATGCGAGGATCTGTACGGACGGACCGGTATTTTTAGCGGAGGATGTGGATATCTGATGATCGGGCATACAGCATCGCCGGATGTTGTGCGTCAGTGCCCGTGGGACCTGTATGCCCCAATATCCATTCCGGCGCCGCATGCCGGATGGCGCATGGCAGAGTTTGTGAGGGCGGCAGATACAGAAGGGTAGCCGTAAATACGTTATAGTATAGTAGAAAGGAAAGTGCAGAACGACATGAATACAGAAATAAAAATAGCGGGTGTTATGTTCAAAAACCCAGTCATGACAGCATCGGGAACATTTGGCTCAGGGATGGAATACAGTGAGTTTGTGGATCTGAACAGACTGGGAGCGGTGGTGACAAAGGGTGTGGCGAATGTGCCCTGGCCCGGAAACCCGACGCCCAGAGTGGCGGAGACCTATGGTGGTATGTTAAATGCGATCGGACTGCAGAATCCGGGCATTGATGTATTTCTGGAGAGGGATATCCCTTTTCTGCGGCAGTTCGACACGAGGATCATCGTCAATGTCTGCGGAAAGACGGTGGAGGATTACGTGGAAGTGGTGGAACGGTGCGGCGAGGAAATGATAGACATGCTGGAGATCAACGTATCCTGTCCGAACGTAAAGGAGGGAGCCATCGCTTTCGGGCAGAAGGCGGATGCGCTTTATCAGATCACGCAGGAGGTGAAGAAGAAGGCGAAACAGCCCGTCATCATGAAACTCAGCCCCAATGTGACGGATATCGGGGAGATGGCGCGGGCTGCGGAGGCGGGCGGAGCGGACTGTATCTCGCTGATCAATACGCTGACCGGCATGAAGATAGATGTGGAGAGGCAGCGCTTTGTGCTTGCCAATAAGACCGGCGGACTGTCGGGCCCTGCTGTAAAGCCTGTGGCAGTGCGCATGGTTTATCAGGCGGCTCAGGCGGTGAAGATCCCCGTGATCGGTATGGGCGGGATCATGACCGCGGCTGATGCGCTGGAATTTATCCTTGCGGGTGCTTCTGCCGTGGCGGTCGGTGCGGCAAATTTTATCAATCCCTATGCGACGGCGGAGATCATAAAGGGAATAGAAGAATATATGGAGCGCCAGCATATTTCGGATATTACGGATCTGATCGGCGCCGTGACAGGCTGGTAACCGATCACATTGATCTTTGGATGACCGGCACTCGCCGTCCATGCCAGTACTGATTACCCGGGAATCAATGCAACGGTGTACTGGAGCAGCGGCATTTCGGGCGGCGATATGAGCGGAGAGTGGACGGTCTGCGGGTCGGCTTGCAGACACGGGCAGGCCGCAGGCATAATTATATCACCAGTTTCATAGTAATGTATTAAAGAAAGGACGCAGGGGAATCCTGTGTCCCTCGGAGAGGACATATTCTGTCGGAAAAGGCGGATATGGCGAAGGGATGGGAGGTTTTCGAGAAAATGGAGCTGGAGAAAAGAAAAATTTATATGGACCGCATGAAATACAAGGCGGGAACACAGATCGCACTGGAGGATGACAGGAACCTGCAGGATAATAAACCGGATATTGCCCGTGTTCTGGGGCAAAAAGGATATATCCGGCTGGAGGAACTGAAACCTGCTGCGGATCATGTGACGATGCGCGGTAAACTGCATTACAGGGTACTCTACCAGTCGGATGAAGATCAGGAGATCTGTTCTGTGGACGGAAGCATTCCTTTTGAGGAACAGGTACACATGGACGGCATCGGGGCGGAGGAACTGGTGCAGGCGAGATGGGAACTGGAGGACATGACCATCGGTATGATCAATTCGCGTAAGCTCAGTATCCAGGCGGTCGCCTGCTTTGAACTTTTTGCGGAGGAACTTTATGAGGAAGAGGTGCCGGTGAGCCTGCCTGAGATGCCACGGGAGACTGGAGTCGAATGCCGGAAACAGACGCTGGACACGGCGGGGATCACTGTCCTGAAGAAAGATATTTTCAGAGTCAGAGAGGAGATGGAACTGCCCCAGAGCTGCCCGAACATAAGCAGCCTGATCTGGGAGGATGTAGAGTTGTCCGCCCTGGAATTCAGAGCTGTGGAGGAGAAGATACTGGTAAAGGGGGAAGTGAAGGCGTTTTTCCTCTATGTGCCTCAGAGCGAGGAGGCGGGAGCACAGGTATTCAGCACCACGATACCGGTTTCGGGAGCCGTTGACTGTCAGGGGTGTATGGAAGATCTGATCACGGATATCCGTTATCAGGTCAGCCAGCAGGAAGTGGAGATTCAGGAGGACTTTGACGGGGAAAGGCGGGTGCTCTCCCTGGAAATGGTACTGGATCTGTATATAAAGATGTACAGGGAAGAGAAGATAGAGATCCTGGCGGACTGTTACGGGCTGCAGAAGGAAGTGCGCCTGGAACGGCAGGAGACGGAATACCGGACAAAGATGGTGCGCTGCGCCGGAAAATACAGGCTTGCGGAGGAGGTTCCCGCCGAGGGAGTGCCCGCCGGTGCGAAGCTTATCCACTATCAGGCTTCCGTCCAGAGGGAAGGGCAGACGCAGACAGATGAGGGTGTGGAGATATTGGGCGCCGTGGAGGCGGATTTTTTACTGCAGGATGAGACGGATAAAAAATTTTACAGGCTCCATGCGGGAATCCCCTTTAAATATCTGCTGGAAACCTCGGGGATCACAGCCGCTGATTTCGGAAATCTGAAGATATGCCTGGAGAATCTGGCAGTGGCAGGTACCGGAGAGAACTGGGAGGTCAAGGGCATACTCAGCTTCGAGATGTCGGCGTTCAGGCGGGCGAAGGAAGAGATGATAAGAGAGATCGAATTTGTTGAGCCGGATACAGAGAAATATAAAAAGACGCCCGGCATGGTCGGATATGTGGTGAGGTCCGGAGACAGCCTCTGGGATATCGGGAAGCGCTACATGGTTTCACTGGAAAGCCTGAAGGAAATGAACCATCTCTCCAAGGATGAAGTGCATGCGGGGGATAAGATGCTGATCATACGCTGAGAACGGAAGGATGCCGCCCTGTGAGGAGTCAGTCTCACGGGGCGGAAAGCATAGTGGAAATTTAAAAGGATAAGTTGACGATAGAGACCAGATTGTATATAATATAGTACAATCTTTATACAGACAGGAAACAGAAGAGATGGGGCAGGAACTGGTTCTTAAGGCGCGTGGAAAAATTAATCTGGGGCTGGATGTGGTAAGGCGGTTGGAAAATGGTTATCATGAAGTGAGGATGATCATGCAGTCTGTGGAACTGGCGGATACCCTGACGATAAAGAGGATCCCGGAAGACAGGATCGTTGTGAAGACGGACAAAAAAGGGCTCCCCTGCGATGAGAGGAACCTTGCGCACCGGGCGGCAGGGCTGATGAAAAGAAATTACGGCATCCGGGACGGAGTGGAGATATTTATCGGGAAGAGAATTCCGATGGCGGCGGGAATGGCGGGCGGATCTGCCGACTGTGCTGCGGTCCTGAAAGGAATGAACGAGCTTTTCAGGCTGGGGCTGTCTCTGGAGGAACTGCAGACGGAGGGCGTAAAACTGGGGGCGGATGTACCCTATTGTCTGACGGGTGGATGCGCACTCTCCGAGGGGATCGGCGAGAAACTTACAAGGCTGAATATGCCGCCCGATTGTGTCCTTTTGCTGGCGAAGCCGGACATAGATGTCTCCACAAAATATGTGTATGAAAATCTGAGGCTCGATACGTTGGACAGACACCCTGATATCGACGGCATGATGCGGGATATAGATTCCGGGGATCTGGAGGGACTTTGCGGAAAGCTGGAGAATGTGCTGGAGAGTGTGACCGGGAGTAAATATCCGGTGATAGGGGAGATTGAAGAAGCGATGGAAAATGCGGGGGCTCTCAGGGCCATCATGAGCGGGAGCGGCCCTACTGTGTTCGGTATTTTCAGGGAGAGAGAAGCCGCCGGGGCAGCGATGGATATGATCAGGGAGCGGAAACTTGCCGGGGAATTGTTCCTGTCGAAATTTCAGGCGGACTGATCCGGCGGTGCAGACAGCCTGCGGGGAACAGGCAATATAAAGAGAGGGATATGGGATGGCATATCATGAATTTGACGCAAGGGCAGATGAGCTTCTGCCGCTCAGGGATGTGGTCTATAAAAAATTGCGCAGAGCGATCCTGATGGAGGAATTAAAGGCCGGGGACCGGCTTACGGAGATCCACCTGGCGGACAAGCTGGGCGTCAGCCGGACACCGATCAGAGAGGCGATCCGCAAGCTGGAACTGGAAGGGCTTGTGATCATGATACCAAGGCGCGGGACAATCGTGGCTGAGATCACGGAAAAGGAGTTGAAGGATGTTCTGGAGCTCAGGCGGGTGCTTGATATGTTCAGCGCGGATCTCGCCTGCAGGCGGATCGATGAGGAGGGCAAACAGGCGTTGGCGAAAGCGTGCGCCGATTTTGAGAGAGCGATAAAGAGCGGGGATCTCCGTGAAATTGCACAGAAGGATGTGGCACTGCATAATATTATCGTAGAAGCTACCGGAAATAATGTGCTGCGGCAGATGGTCGCCAACCTTTCAGAACAGATGTACCGCTATCGTGTGAAATATCTGAAGGACGACAGCAGATATGAGACGCTGCTGACGGAACACCGCAGGATCTATGAGAGCATTGTGAACCGCGACAGGGAGAGGGCGGTAAAACTGGCGAAAGAGCATATCGATAACCAGCAGACGGCGATCATGAACCAGCTTCACAACTGGGAAGCTGATTAAACTGTAAAAAAGCGGCCATACTTCTTAATAAAAGCTGGAAGGAGTATGGTTTGTATGACAGGAAAGAGCAGAGAAAGATTTTGCCTGCAGGCAGCGGCCGTATTCGCGAGTGCGCTGCTTGCACTCAGTTTCTGGGGCATTGCGTTTCCACAGTATCTTTTTACGGGAGAGTGTGTCAGGGTGGTCGATGAGTGTGGCAGGGATATCACGGAAGAAGAGAGCGAAGATAAAAATCTTTACCGGGAGATCAGTGATGCGGAGCCGGAACAGATCGAGGTAAGGATCAGTATCCTGGAATGGGCGAAAAGATAAAGCGTATAATATATCCGCAGAAATACCTGCCGGATAGGGAAAGGATATCGTACAGTAATGGACAGTAGGAAAGAGGCGCCGATCGGTGTGTTTGATTCCGGCGTAGGCGGATTGACGGTGGTGAAGGAGATCATGTACCAGATACCGAATGAGAAGGTTATCTATTTCGGGGATACGGCAAGGGTACCCTATGGCAATAAGACAAAAGAGACCGTCACAAAATACGCGCTGCAGATCGTCCGTTTTCTGAAAACCCAACAGGTAAAAGCAATTGTTGTAGCCTGCAATACGGCGAGCGCCTACGCCCTCGATGAGATAGAACAGGAGATTGACGTACCCGTCATCGGGGTGGTGAAACCGGGCGCTAAAATGGCGGTGGAGTCCACGAAAAACGGAAAGATAGGCGTGATAGGCACCCGCGGGACTATAGGCAGCGAGACATATACTACCTATATCAGACAGCTGGATCCGAATGTGGAAGTGATCGGAAAGGAATGCCCACTGTTCGTACATCTTGTGGAGGAAGGCCTCTGGGAGGATCCGGTGACGGAGGAGATCGCGAAGCGCTACCTGACCGACCTGATAGATGTGGGGATTGATACGCTGATACTGGGCTGCACCCATTATCCGATGATCCGGAAAACGGTACAGCGGATCATGGGGGAGAATGTGAGATTAGTCAATCCCGCCTATGAGACGGCGAGGGAGTTGAAGGAACTGCTGAGAGAACATGATATTCTGAATGAACAGGCGCCGGGGCTCGGTACCAATATGCATCGTTTTTTTGTCAGCGATGCGGCGGAGCGTTTTCAGATTTTTGCCAATTCTATTTTAAAGTACGGCATTCTTTCGGCAAAGGTCATACATATAGAGGAATATTAGAGGCTTATGACAACGGAAAAGAGCAGAGAGTGTACAGTCAGGATCATTTCCCGCCAGATCGGCGCGGAGGGGGAGGAACAGGCGATAGAGACGATGAGTAAAGGGCAGCTTACCGAGAGGGACGGCGTCCTTTATGTGCTTTATGAGGAATTTCCGGAGGAGGGACAGCCGGGGGCAGCCGTAAAAAACCTGCTGAAGATAGAGGGGGATCCTGCACGCGCCAGCCTGAAAAAATCCGGCGCCGTTTCCTGGAGGATCGTATTCGAGCGGGGAAAGACGGATGCTTCGGAATACAGGACTCCTTATGGCGCGCTCGGGGTCAGCGTGCGGACGAACGAAGTGACGATACTGCGGGAGAAAGAAAAAACCAGCCTGCAGCTTGTGTATACCCTCTTTATACAGGGTGAAAAACAGGCGGACTGCAGACTGGAGGCAGAGATTCGATAAGATTATTTTACCTGGCCGACGCCGGCTTTTTCCTGGGCCTTCTCGAGGAGCTGTTTGAAACGGCTCTTCTTTTTCGTATTCTGAGCTGTGGTTTTTTTGCCGTGCATGCCCTTTACGGAGGTGATATAGATACCGCTGACAACAGCTTTTACCTCTTTTTTGACCGGAATGTCGTCAAAGATCTTTTCATCCGCCACTAAAGAAACGATCTGGGGACCGACTTTGGCTTTTACGATAGGAAGCTTGGAACGGCGCATCAGCTTCGGCGTCTGGTCGATGACGGCCTGGGGCAGTCCGGACTCCGTCAGCTTCATCCGTTTCTTATCGATGACCAGCATACTCACATTCTGTTTGTAGGCTTCGATCTGAGCCTGCTGTTCCGCCTGCTTCTTCTGGGCCTTTTTTCCGAGAAAAATAATGGCAGCGATGGCTGCAACTAAAACAACGAGTATGACGATCAGTACAATGTATCCTGTGCTCATGAAATTTCCTCCTTGCGCGTATCTGGCTGTACGCAGTAAAAATATTTTAGCATTTATTCGGGGCGATGGCAAGAGAGAGAAAATTTCTTTTTGCAGGGCGCTGCCGCCAGGGTTACACATCTCACTGCCCTGCAGCGGGATTGTTGATCTGTGGTAACAGTTCAGCCCACCACTGTTACGACTTAGGTGAAGAAATTTGGGAAAGGCTTTGTAAGAAAGGACGAGTTGTGGTAGAATAGAAAAATATTGAGGGGTATATTTAATGAGGAAAGGAAAAATTTATCATGAAGAGGAAGTGGATGGCAGCGGCGGCGGTTGTGTGTGCGGCGGTTTTGGCGTCGGGCTGTGGAAAGAAGGATATTAAGATAGCGGATCTGAAGGATGTGGAGGCGGAGGAATATGTGACGCTTCCGGACTACAAAAATCTTCCGGTGATGCAGCCGGAGAAGGTGGAATTGACGGATGCCGATATAAAGAACTACATCTATGGAAGGATCGATGCGGTGAGCGAGATGCATGAACTGATCGGCACGGTGGAAAACGGGGATGTGGTCAATATTGATTTTGCAGGGACCATTGACGGGACGGCGTTTGAGGGCGGGACAGCTCAGGGGTATATTCTGGAGATCGGCTCCGGCGCTTTTATAGAAGGATTTGAGGAAGGGCTGATCGGGGCGAGTGTTGGAGAGACCAAAGAACTTTCCTTAAAATTTTCGGACGATTACCGCAATCCCGATGTGGCGGGAAAAGATTGTGTTTTCGCTGTAAAGATCAATCATATCCTGACGGAACTTACGGATGAGAATGTCTCGCTGGTGGATGCCGGATATGATAGTGCGGAGGCGTACCGGGAGGACGCCGGAAATACGCTGAGAGAGTATGTGGAATATGAGTATGAAAGGAAGCTGAAGATCGGTATTGCGACAAGCCTGATCACGGGCAGCGCCTATGAGGAGATACCGCAGTCTCTGACAGATGATTATCGGGAGAGCCTGAGAAAGGATCTGGAGAGCGGGGCAGCGGCGGCGGGAATGAGCCTGGAGGATTATTTGACAGCGGCTTCCTACCCGGTGACGGCCGATGGGTTAGATGACTACCTGGACACGACGGCGGTGCAGTATGCGAAGGAAGGCCTCGCGCTGTTGGCGATAGCCGATAAAGAAGGGATTTCCGTGTCGGACGAGGAAGTGGAGGAAGTGGCCTCGGGCCTGACGGAGGCGTCGGGAGATACGGAGGGGGAGCCCGACAGAGAAACGATACGGATGAACCTTCTGTATAATAAAGTGTATGATTTTCTGGTGGATATCTACGGAGAATGACAGACAGGAGAATATGTTACAAAAGGCGTGACAACAGATTATGAAAAGGAGAGGAAAAGATGGATTTGATTGAGATTCGGGAATTATACAGAGACAGAGAGGCTTTTATCGGAAAGAAGATCACAGTGGGAGGCTGGATCAGGAGCATCAGGGATTCCAAGACATTTGGCTTTATCGTGGTGAACGACGGCACATTTTTTGAGCCGCTGCAGATCGTCTACGGCGATAAGCTGGCTAATTTTGAGGAGATCGGCAGGCTGAACGTGGGAGCGGCGATCATTGTGACGGGGACGTTAGTTGCCACGCCGCAGGCTAAGCAGCCTTTTGAGATACAGGCGGAGGAGGTGACGGTGGAGGGCGTATCCGCGCCGGAATACCCGCTCCAGAAAAAACGCCACAGTTTTGAGTATTTAAGGACGATCCCTCATCTGCGTGCAAGGACCAATACGTTTCAGGCGGTGTTCAGGGTGCGCTCCCTGATCGCCTATGCGATCCACACATTTTTTATGGAGAGGGGATTTGTGTATGTGCATACGCCGATCATCACGGGCTCTGACTGTGAGGGGGCGGGCGAGATGTTTCAGGTGACGACGTTGGATATGAAGGATGTGCCGAAGAAGGAGGACGGCAGTGTGGACTATGACGGCGACTTTTTCGGGAAACCGGCTAACCTTACGGTTTCCGGGCAGCTCAACGGCGAGACTTACGCGATGGCGTTCAAAAATATCTATACCTTTGGTCCCACCTTCCGGGCGGAAAACTCCAACACCACGCGCCATGCGGCGGAGTTCTGGATGATCGAGCCGGAGATCGCCTTCGCGGATCTGAAGGATGATATGGTTCTGGCGGAGTCCATGATCAAGTTTATCATCCGTTATGTGCTGGAGCATGCGCCGGAGGAGATGAAATTCTTCAACAGCTTTGTGGACAAGGGGCTGATCGAGCGCCTTGAGCATGTGGCAAACTCCGATTTTGCCCATGTGACTTACACGGAGGCGATCTCCATTCTGGAGAAGCACAACGATGAGTTTGACTACAAGGTTTCCTGGGGCTGTGACCTGCAGACAGAGCATGAGCGCTATCTGACGGAGAAAGAGTTTAAACGGCCTGTGTTTGTGACGGATTACCCGAAGGAGATCAAGGCGTTCTATATGAAGTTAAATGAGGACGGGAAGACCGTGGCGGCTATGGACTGCCTTGTGCCGGGCATCGGTGAGATCATCGGCGGCTCCCAGAGGGAGGATGATTTAAAGACGTTAGAGAGACGGATGGAGGAGATGGGGCTTAAAAAAGAAGATTATGATTTTTATCTGGATCTTCGGCGCTACGGTTCCGTCCGTCATGCGGGATTCGGACTTGGGTTTGAGCGCTGCGTGATGTACCTGACAGGTATGTCAAATATCAGGGATGTGCTCCCGTTCCCGAGGACTGTCAGAAACTGTGAACTGTAAGAGACTTATTTGAGCAACGGTTCTGCGCTGGTTATGGATTGTGAACTGCGGGTAAATGGAAGCGGTTGTTACGGGCTGCGCCAAGGGGCGGCTCTGTTTTGGGCGGAAATGGTAAATTGAGAGTTATACCGCAAAAAGGTATGAGATAGGAACGTACATGAAGAAGAGAGTCAGAAATGTGGTATGCCTGCTGCTGTGCCTTCTGCTGTTTTTGGAGAACAGCGGAAGTGTCCGGGCGGTCACGATCGAAGAACTTCAGAAGCAGATTCAGGAGAGCCAGAGTTATTTGAACAGTGAGAATGAAGTGATATCCGGGCTGCAGGATGAGCAGGATCTGATCGAGGAGGAGATCAGTGATCTGGATGCGGAGTTAGTCAATCTGTATACGGAGATCAGTGTACTGGAGGATCAGATTCTGGAACAGGAAGAAAAGATCACGGAAAAAGAGGCTGAAATTGCAGTGGCGCAGGAAGAGTTCGAGGCTGCGGAAGCGGAGGAGAGGCGCCAGTATGAGGCGATGAAGGAGCGGATCCGCTTCACCTATGAACAGGGGGAGAGCACCTATATAGAACTGCTGCTGTCCAGCGGCAGTTTCAGTGAACTGTTAAACCGGGCGGAGTTTATAGAGGAAGTTTCGGCTTACGATGACAGGATGCTGGCGGAATATCAGGCGATCAAACAGAAAGTTGCGGATATGAAGGCGAAGCTGGAGGCGGATAGGGCAGCGTTAGTGGAGGAAAAGGAAGCGCTGGAAGCGGATAAGGCGTCTCTTGCCGAGCAGCAGAGTTATCTAAACGGCATACTGGCACAGAAGAGGGCGATAAGCGCCAACTATGACGCGGAGATCGCGGAGGCGAAGAATCGGGCGGCGCAGTACAAACAGCAGATCGCGGCGGATACGAAAAAGATTCAGCAGATACAGGAGGAGGAGCGAAAAAGGCTGGAAGCACAGAACAGCAGCGGCGGCGGGACGAAGAACAGCAAGCCGAATCCCAATGCGGCGAATACCATAGCGGCGGCGCAGGGGATCGTGGCGCAGTCAAACGGCAGCAGTTCGGGCAAGTCGATAGCGAATTATGCCTGTCAGTTTATCGGAAACCCTTATGTGTCAGGCGGTACAAGCCTGACGAACGGCGCGGATTGTTCGGGATTTATTTTCCGTCTGTACGCGGACTACGGCTACCGAGTGCCCAGGACATCGTCCCAGCTTCGCAGTGCGGGGACGGGTGTTTCCTATTCGGAGGCACAGCCCGGCGATATCATCTGCTATGAGGGACATGTGGGCATGTACATCGGCGGCGGCATGATCGTCCATGCCAGCACCCAGAGGACAGGGATCAAGGTGAGCAATGCGCAGTACCGTCCGATCCTGGCGGTGAGAAGGGTGATGTAGAAAATACGGCAGCCTCCCGGTGATGAGAACAGACAAAAAGAGCGGATACCTGGCGATGCGCAGGTATCCGCTCTTTTTAAGGTCTGTCGACTATGATATATTTTAGAAATCTTTCAACATCGTAACTCATCACCAGCCAGTCGGGAAAGTCGAAAGTTTCTCTGCAGGCATTCAGCAGGATCTCGGAACCTTTCACGTTTCCCACATTCTTCGGACCGTGGCTGTCGCTGGAGAGAAGAACGGGCACTTCATATCG
The DNA here is from genome assembly GCA_910584915.1 of uncultured Lachnospiraceae bacterium. Lineage (GTDB taxonomy): Bacteria > Bacillota > Clostridia > Lachnospirales > Lachnospiraceae > 1XD8-76. Next base: position 53,831 of record CAJUDM010000023.1, on the reverse strand, counting down.
CATACACTGGTAGAGCATCTGGATATTGTTTTCAATTGTATTGCCGCGGTATCCGCCGGGCATGATGGAGGCATTGTTGATCTCCATCATCACATGGTGGGCGGCGGCAGCTTCCACCAACGCCTTATAATCCACAGGAAACTTCACATCATCGCAATGCCCTATGATGCGCACCTTCGGCTGGTCCATGGCGCCGATGTAGGCGTTGGTATTTTCCAGCACATTGCCGGGTTTTATATTTTTGGCGTGCATGCTGACAACGGCATAGTCCATGCCGCTCAAAATGCTGTGCTCCAGATCGACTCTGCCGGAGTAATCCAGGATATTCAGTTCCACGCCGTAGAGCATTCGTATTCCGCAGCGCATCTTCGGCGCCATCTGCAGATTCTTAAAATAAGAAGGAGTCCCCGCGCAAAGCGTGGCGGGACCGTGGTCTGAGATGCCGAGCAGGGAAAGCCCCTGCTTTTTTGCCGCCTTTGCCATATCCGCTATGGTGCAGGCGGTGCCGTGGCCGCTGGAGATCGAATGGGTATGTACATCAAATTGGATCATGAGTTTTCGTTCCTTGACCAGATGGAATGAATGATACCACGGATCGCTCTGCACACTGTGCTCCCGCGATCCTGAAAACATTCGAAATCCGCCCTGTCCAGGCTCCTTTCTCATGTTTTGCGGGCCGTAAGCGCATGCTTTTCCATATTTACATGGAATGCATGCGTTTTCGTCCCTTGGTATCAGTATGCGCCCGAATCTGTGGTTTGTCAATAAAAATAACAAAAAACCACAAAAATTATTTAAAAAACCAAAAAATCATTCAAAAAAATATGACTATTTTATTGACTTTGGAAGATGCGAAGCGTATAATTAGTACAAGTTTGTAGTTTTGCGCTCAAATTTATCTTACATAAATATTTTTGGAAGTATTTGGTAAAAAATGGGGAAAAGGAGGAAGCAGAAAATGAAGTATTATTCGAAGGCAATTCCGAAGAGCGAGCGGATCACCAGACTGGTGGAGCATCTCTACGCTAAAATGCCGGAAATTGAAGCTTCGAGAGCTGTGCTGATCACAGAGTCCTATCAGCAGACGGAAAACGAGCCGATGGTCATCAGGCGCGCAAAGGCGTTTGAGCATATCCTGGACAATATCCCGATCATCATCAGGGATGAGGAGTTGATCGTGGGATCTACGACGATCGCGCCCAGAGGCTGCCAGACGTACCCGGAGTTTTCCTGGGAATGGCTGGAGGCTGAATTTGAGACCGTGGAGAAAAGGGCGGCAGATCCGTTCTATATTTCGGACGAGACGAAGAGAAAGCTGCATGAGGCGAATCAGTACTGGAAGGGAAAGACGACCAGCGAACTTGCGACAGCTTATATGGCGCCGGAGACGCTGACGGCGATGGCGCACAACGTGTTCACGCCGGGGAACTATTTCTACAACGGCGTAGGCCATATCACCGTAAAGTATGAGCAGGTGCTGGCGGTCGGTTTCGAGGGGATCATAAAGATCGCCGAGGAACATCTCGCGGAGTGTAAGGTCGGCGACGGAGATTACGCGAGGCGTTCCCGTTTCCTGCAGGCGGTGATCATAAGCTGTAAGGCGGTGATCCGCTACGCGGAGCGCTATGCGAAGCTTGCCGCTGAGATGGCGGGAAGATGCGGCGATCCGGCGAGGAGAGCGGAACTGTTAAAGATATCCGCAAACTGCGCGAGAGTGCCGGCAAAGGGGGCGGAGAGTTTCCACGAGGCCTGCCAGAGTTTCTGGTTTGTGCAGCAGCTTTTGCAGCTCGAGTCCAGCGGACATTCCATCTCACCGGGACGGTTTGACCAGTATATGTATCCCTATTTTAAGAAGGATCTGGACAGAGGTGCCATCACCAGAGAGTATGCGCAGGAACTGATGGACTGCATCTGGGTGAAATTAAATGACCTGAATAAGTGCCGTGACGCGGCGAGCGCGGAAGGGTTTGCGGGCTACAGCCTGTTCCAGAACCTGATCGTGGGCGGGCAGGACGAGAACGGACAGGATGTGACAAACGATCTGTCCTTTATGTGCATCACCTGTTCCATGCATGTCTTTTTGCCGCAGCCGTCCCTGTCCATCCGGGTGTGGAACGGTTCCCCTCAGGATCTGCTGATCCACGCGGCGGAGCTGACAAGGACCGGTATCGGGCTGCCGGCTTACTACAATGACGAAGTGATCATCCCGGCGCTGATGAGCAGGGGGCTGACGCTGGAAGATGCCAGGACATACAACATTATCGGCTGCGTGGAACCGCAGAAAGCCGGAAAAACGGAGGGCTGGCACGACGCGGCGTTCTTCAATATGTGCCGTCCGCTGGAATTTGTATTCACAAACGGCTATGATAAGGGCGAGCTGGCAAGTATCCAGACCGGCGATGTGGAGAACTTTAAAACCTTTGACGAGTTCTATGATGCCTACAAAAAACAGATGGATTACCAGATTTCGCTGTTGGTCAATGCGGATAACGCCATCGACCAGGCGCATATGGAGAGATGTCCGCTGCCTTTTGAGTCGTGTATGGTGGACGACTGTATGGCGAGAGGGATGTCTTTACAGGAAGGCGGAGCAATCTACAACTTCACAGGGCCTCAGGGCTTTGGCATCGCCAACGTGGCGGACTCCCTGTACGCGATCAAAACGCTGGTGTTCGATGAACATAAAGCGACACTCGGCGATTTCAAGCGGGCGCTGGCATTAAATTACGGCAAGGGCTTTGACGAGATCACCGTGGCGGAGATGACGGCACAGATCGTGAGAGAGTTGAAAGAGGCGGGAAGAAATGTCTCGGACGAAGATATCGCCGTGATCGCAAAGACCATCATGGATACAAAACTCTCCGATGCGGACCAGGCGATGTGCAGTAATCTGTACGATATGATCGATGCGCTGCCCAAGTTCGGCAATGACATCGAGGATGTGGACGCTTTGGCGAGGGATGCGGCATACACCTACACCAGGCCTGTGGAGAAGTACAAAAACCCCAGAGGCGGTATGTTCCAGGCGGGCGTATATCCGGTATCCGCCAATGTGCCCCTGGGCGGGCAGACCGGGGCGACGCCGGACGGAAGGCTGGCGCACAGGCCGGTGGCGGACGGCGTGTCTCCCTCATCCGGGAAAGATGTACACGGGCCTACGGCGGCGGCAAACTCGGTGGCAAAGTTAGACCACGGCATCGCCAGCAACGGCACGCTGTTCAACCAGAAATTCCATCCTTCCGCGCTCAGCGGTGAGGAAGGACTGAATAATTTCGTCTCTCTGATCCGTTCCTACTTTGATCAGAAGGGAATGCACATGCAGTTCAATGTGGTATCGAGAGAGACGCTTCTGGACGCGCAGCAGCATCCGGAGAATTACAAACATCTCGTGGTCCGGGTGGCAGGGTACAGCGCGCTGTTTACCACGCTGTCAAGATCCCTGCAGGATGATATTATTGCCAGGACAGAGCAGGGCTTTTAATGCGGGGCGGCAGGAATCCCGGAGCGGACAGCGGGCGTTTGGCGCCCGGGTATCCTGCGGCACCGTGACAGGCGGGAGAGAAGAACAGATAAACGGAGGACATACATGGAAAATGTCATGAATACAACTGCCATAAAAGCCATACCTGCGGAAGCTGTATCCGATAAGGTGTATCTCCACACTAAAGGAAGGATTTTTGACATCCAGCGCTATTCCATTCATGACGGAAAAGGCATCCGTACCATCGTGTTTTTGAAGGGCTGTGTGCTCCGGTGTAAATGGTGCTGCAATCCGGAATCCCAGGAGTATCAGATCCAGACGATGATGGTGCAGGGAAAGCCGAAGGTGATCGGCAGGGACGTCACGGTGGAGGAAGTGATGGAGACGGTCATTAAAGACGAACCCTACTACCGGCGCTCCGGCGGCGGGCTAACCCTCTCCGGCGGCGAGAGCCTCTGTCAGGCGGAATTTGCCAGAGACCTGCTCCACGCGGCGAAAGCGCGGGGCATGAACACGGCGATGGAGAGTATGGCGGGGCTGCCCTACGAAAAGATCGAGATGCTTCTGCCCTATCTGGACAACTACCTGATGGATATCAAGCACATCGATCCCGAAAAGCATAAACGCTTCACCGGAAGAAGCAATGAACTGATGCTGGAGAATGCCAGAAAGGTTGCCGAATCCGGAATGACCAGGCTGGATATCCGGGTGCCCGTGATACCGACCTTCAACGATAAGCCGGAGGAGATCCGGGCGATCGCGCAGTTTGCGGACAAATTGCCGGGCGTGAAAAAGATACATCTGCTGCCCTACCACAGGCTGGGGCAGGATAAGTATGAAGGGCTCGGCAGGGATTACGAGATGGACGGCATACTGCCGCCGGACAATGCGTACATGGAGATGCTGCGGCAGGTGGTGAGACAGAACTCGTCGCTGTATTGCCAGATCGGCGGGTGATCCTGACAGAAAAGCCTGCCAGAGCACACGGGCGGAGCCTTATGTGAGATCACGGATGACACGATACTGACTCGAGAACCGGCTGTGGCAGATAAACAGGAGTTCCCGTAAAAGCGGATATTTTACTGACGGTGAAAAGGCGGAGGTTACAAAATGGGTTACACAGACAATTTGAGCCCGGAGGCAAAGCAGCGCATTGTGCAGGAGCTGGTGCCCGGCAGACAGATCACGCTGGCGCATATCATAGCAAACCCGGACCGTGTATTATATGAAAAGCTGGGACTTGATCCGGCGGTGGACTACGCAAAGTCCGCCATTGGCGTGCTGACCGTATCGCCGGCTGAGACAGCGATCATTCTGGCGGATATCGCCATGAAGGCATCCGGTATCGAACTGGGATTTGTGGACCGTTTCAGCGGCTCGCTGATCATCACCGGGACGGTATCCGAGGTGGAGGCGTCGGTACAGGCTATTTTGGATTATGCGGATGAGACGCTGCACTATGCGATCTGCGGGATCACAAGAACATGAAAAAAATTATTTTAGTGGGAAGAAGCGAAGCCGGAAAGACGACGCTGACACAGGCGCTGAAAGGGGAGAAGATACAGTATCACAAAACCCAGTATGTGAATTACTTTGATGTGATCATCGATACCCCCGGAGAATACGCCCAGACTGCCCACCTCGGGCGGGCGCTGGCACTCTATACATATGAAGCGCAGGTGGTAGGGCTGCTGATCGCGGCGACCGAACCCTACTCTCTCTACCCGCCCTGTATCACGAGCATGACAAACCGGGATACGGTGGGCATCATCACAAAAATAAACGATGAGAAGGCGAATGTGGAGAGAGCGGAGAGGTGGCTTAGGCTGACAGGCTGTAAAAAGATTTTTTATGTGGATTCCAAAACAGGGGAAGGCATCCCGGAAATCCTGGAATATCTGGCGGAGGAAGGGGATGTACTACCGTGGCAAATGTGAGAAGATTTTCTAAGGCGCCAAAATACGCCGCCTAAGAAAATCTAAATCTCACATAAGAGAATTTCTAACCCTGCAAAATACGCAGGCTAAGAAATTCTAAAACTTCACACAGGAGAATGATCAGAGGATCATTATCCCAGGTTGCGGAATACCACATGGGAATACAAAAACCAACAAAAACAACACACAAATATGTTGACTTTGTTGCGAACAACCCTTATACTGAAAACATAAAGCAACAGAATCGACTAAAATCAAGGAGGAAAGATTTTTATGCAGAACGAATTTGAAATCAAAAAACAGATCTGTGACATCGGAAAGAGAATCTACAACAGAAACATGGTTGCGGCAAACGACGGCAATATCTCAGTAAAGCTGAACGACCATGAGTTCCTGTGCACGCCCACCGGTGTTTCCAAAGGCTTCATGACGCCTGAGTACATCTGTAAAGTGGACGAGAACGGCAATGTGATCCAGGCGAACAAGGGATTCAAACCTTCATCCGAGATCAAGATGCACATGAGAGTCTATGCGAAGAGACCGGACGTAGGAGCAGTGGTACACGCGCATCCTACTTTTGCGACATCTTTTGCTATCGCGGGTATTCCGCTGACACAGCCGATCATGCCGGAAGCTGTCATCGCTCTCGGCTGCGTGCCTATCGCTGAGTACGGCACACCTTCCACCATGGAAATCCCTGACAATGTAGAAAAATATCTTCCTTATTACGATGCGGTTCTGCTTGAGAGCCATGGTGCGCTGACATGGAGCACTGACCTTCTCGCCGCTTATCATAAGATGGAATCCGTTGAGTTCTATGCTGAACTTCTGTATAAGTCCAAAATGCTGGGCGGCCCGAAGGAGTTTGACAAGAACACGATCGAGAAGCTCTATGAGATCAGGAGACAGATGGGACTTCCGGGAAAACATCCCGCGAATCTCTGCATGAACAAGGATACCCACAACTGCCATAACTGCGGCTGTCATGGAAGCAGCGACAACGGCACAGGATCCGTATCTTCTGTAGCAAAGTCCGCAAGCCCCGAGGTGGTGGCTGAGATCACAAAGAAGGTAATGCAGCAGTTAGGTTTATAATAGAAAAGAATGTGGTTATCAATATGAATCAGGAAGAACTGATCAAACAGACAATAGAGTCCTATCTGAGAGGGGAGGACGCCCTGCGGGATATGAACCTGAAGACCGCCAACGCGCTGATAGAGCGCGTGCAGGAAAAGGCGAGGGAGATGGGGATACCCGTGGTGGCGGCTGTGTCCGACAGGGCGGGGCGTCCGGTGGCGGTGCAGTGCATGGACGGCGCCTATATCGGAAGCTACGATGTGGCGCTGAACAAGACCTATACCTGTGTGGCATTTAAAATGTCCACGGAAGCGCTGGGAAAGCTGGCACAGCCGGGTGAGTCCTTATACGGGATCCAGTTCACCAACGAAGGAAAGATCGTGATCTTCGGCGGCGGCGAGCCTCTTTATCTGGGCGGCAGGATGATCGGGGCCCTCGGTGTGAGCGGCGGCAGCGCCGAGCAGGACACAGCCCTCGCGGCATACGGAAAGGACATCTTAAAGGAGGTAGTAACGTGCCTATAAGTGAAAGCATGGTACAGGATATTGTATCAGAAGTTTTGGCAAAAATGCAGATCGCTGACAGCCCTTCGGGCAAGCATGGCATATTCACAGACATGAATGAAGCCATCGCGGCAGCCCAGAAAGCGCAGAAGATCGTCAGAAATCTGTCCATGGATCAGAGAGAAAAAATCATCTCCAATATCCGTAAAAAGACACATGAAAGTGCTGAGATCCTTGCGAGGATGGGCGTGGATGAGACGGGAATGGGCAATGTGCCCCACAAGATCTTAAAACACCATCTGGTGGCAGACAAGGTGCCAGGCACAGAAGATATCACAACAGAGGCATACTCGGGCGACAGAGGGCTTACCCTTGTGGAGATGGGGCCTTTCGGTGTGATTGGCGCCATCACTCCCAGCACAAATCCGTCCGAGACGGTGCTCTGTAACGCCATGGGAATGATCGCAGGCGGCAATACGGTAGTATTCAACCCTCATCCCCAGGCAAAGAAAACGACAATGTTTGCCATCAATCTGGTAAACGAGGCGTCTCTGGAAGCGGGAGGACCGGACAATGTGGCATGCACGGTGGAAAACCCGACGCTGGCGACCAGCGATATCATGATGCACCATCCGGCGATCCAGCTCATCGCTGCGACTGGAGGGCCCGGCGTTGTGACAGCGGTATTATCTTCCGGCAGGCGCGGTATCGGCGCAGGGGCAGGCAATCCGCCCGCGCTGATCGATGAGACGGCGGATATCAGGAAAGCGGCTGCGGATGTGGTGAACGGCTGTACATTCGACAATAATCTCCCCTGTATCGCGGAGAAAGAGATCGTGGCGGTGGAGAGCATTATCGATGAGCTTCTGCACTATATGGTGAATGAGCAGGGATGTTATCTGGCATCCAGGGAGGAGCAGGATAAACTGGCGGCGACAGTGATCACGCCGAAGGGATCCCTGAACAGGAAATGTGTGGGACGTTCCGCGAAGGTTCTGCTTTCTATGATCGGTGTGGAAGTACCTGACAATATCCGCTGCATTACGTTTGTCGGCGAGAAGGAGCACCCGCTTATCACGACAGAGCTGATGATGCCGATTCTCGGCATCGTTCCGGCAAAAGATTTTGACGACGCGGTGGAAAAGGCCGTATGGCTTGAGCACGGCAACCGCCACTCCGCACATATCCACTCCAAGAATGTGGACAGGATCACAAAGTACGCGAAAGCGATCGACACGGCGATCCTGGTGAAGAACGGGCCTTCCTACGCGGCTTTAGGCTTTGGCGGCGAGAGCATCTGCACCTTTACGATCGCCAGCAGGACCGGCGAGGGACTGACCAGCGCAAAGAGCTTTACGAAGAAAAGGCGCTGCGTGATGACGGATAACTTATGTATAAGGTGATACACAAGGATCAAAAGGTCATGTGTTTCATGCTTGCATGAAAAAACATGACATTATGATCCGCAAAACATGAGGAAGCAGCCCGGACAGGGCGGATTCCGAATGTTTTCAGGATTGTGGGAGCACGAAGTGCGGAACAATCCGTTGTATCAGAATAAAACAGCATCCGAACGGACGGTATCCAGAGGATTTACGGATGCGCAGGCAGCCGGAAATCGCTCTGCCGGAAATGATACCGAAAGAGAGGATGCGGAACTGGAATGGAGGCATAAAATAATGGCAGTAAATTCAAATGACGTTGAGCAGATCGTCAGACAGGTACTCGCCAGCATGACTGACGGCAGTGTCAGAAGCGCTGCGCCGGCGGCGGCTCCCGTGGCGGGCAATATTCCCAAAACGGGAAAAGTGGCAGTGCTGACACAGTTGAAGCACTTTGACATCAGAGAATATCCGATCCCTGAAGTGGGCGATGACGATATGCTCGTGAAGGTGGAAGGCTGCGGCGTATGCGGTACGGATGCTCACGAATATAAAAACGATCCCTTCGGGCTGATCCCCGTGGCGCTGGGCCATGAGGGCACCGGCGAGATCATAAAGATGGGTAAGAACGTGAAGAAGGACAGTGCGGGCAAGGACGTAAAAGTCGGCGACAAGATCGTAACCTGCATGATCTTCAAGGATAACCCGGATATCACAATGTATGATTTAAACAAACAGAACGTAGGCGGCGCTGATGTGTACGGCCTGCTGGCGGAGGATGCATCCAACTTTAACGGCTGGTTTGCGGAATATATCCTGATCAGAGGCGCACTGGGCTCCACATTCTTCAACGTGAGCGATCTGGATCTGGACTCCCGTATCCTGATCGAGCCCTGCGCGGTGCTGATCCATGCGGTGGAGAGAGCAAAAACGACAGGCATTCTCCGGTTCAACAGCCGTGTGGTGGTACAGGGATGCGGTCCGATCGGCCTGATCTGTATCGCGATCTTAAAGACCATGGGCATGGTGAACGTGATCGCTGTGGACGGCAATGAACAGAGGCTGGCGTTCGCAAAACGCCTCGGTGCAGCGGGCAGCGTGAACTTTATGAACTACAAGGGCATTGAAAACCTGGCAAAGGGAGTGGAGGAAGCGTTTGGCGGGCATCCCGCAGACTTCGCATTCCAGTGTACCGGCTCACCGGTGGCACACGCAAACATCTACAAGTTTATCAGAAACGGCGGCGGCCTCTGCGAGCTGGGCTTCTTCATTAACGGCGGCGACGCGACGATCAATCCGCACTTTGACATCTGCTCGAAGGAGATCACGCTGGTGGGTTCCTGGGTATACACCCTGAGAGATTATGTGACGACCTTTGACTTCTTAAAGAGCGCAAAGGCGATCGGACTTCCGCTCTCAGAGCTGATCACAGACAGATATCCGCTTGAGCAGATCAACGAGGCGCTGGAGAAGAACCTGGCGATGACAGGATTGAAGATAGCGATCGTGAACGATACGGCACGGTCTTAGATGTAGATTGTGGCGGTTCCCGTAAACCGGGCATGCAGTAAGTTAGGAGTATAGGCGATGGAAGAAAAAATGTTGGAGGAAGTGAAAGACGAAAGAGCTGTGGGTATTCTGGAAGTCTTCGGGCTTACGACCGCCTTTCTGGCAGCCGACGCGGGCTGTAAGGCGGGCGATGTAACCCTGGAAAACTTCGATAAGAACAAACCGGCAAATGCGGACGCACTTCCGGTTCCACTGCTGGTAACCATCAAATTCCGCGGAACAGTGGCAGACGTGGAAGCAGCCATGGAGGCGGCGAAACAGGTAGCCGCGGATGGCGCGGGGATCGTGCAGAGCTACATCATCCCGAGACCGACGCCGGACTGCTGTAAAATGCTGAAACTGAACGCGTTTGACAAACGATGAAAATTATTTGCCCCTCAGAGCAAATAATTTTCAGATACTTCGGGAAATCCGAAGGATTTTGCGAAGTTTCCCGAGATACGAAGGGATTTCCGAAGGAAATTGCGAAGTTTCCCGATACAATAACAACATAAAATCAACAAATAACTAAATTCAGGAGGAAAAATTCATATGGCACAGGAAGCTTTAGGAATGATCGAAACAAGAGGCCTTACCGCTGCGATCGAGGCGGCAGATGCAATGACAAAAGCAGCAGAGGTATCACTGATCGGCACAGAGAAGATCGGCAGCGGCCTTGTAACCGTTATGGTCCGCGGCGATGTGGGAGCTGTGAAAGCGGCGGTGGAGTCCGGCGCGTCCGCAGCGAGCAGACTGGGTGAGCTGGTAGCACAGCACGTTATTCCCCGTCCTCACAACGATGTGGAAAAGATTTTACCTACTATTTAAGGAGTAACCAATGGGAAACGCATACGGCTTTATTGAAATACAGGGTGTCGTACCGGCTATGACCGCACTGGACATCATGTGCAAGACGGCAAATGTAGAACTGGCTACCTGGGAGCGAAAGCTCGGCGGACGATTGGTGACGCTGATCGTGCAGGGGGATGTGTCGGCGGTGACACAGGCAGTTGAGACAGCCGCAAAAAACGGTATAAAGAAGCCGGCGGTACAGGGTGTTATTGCAAATCCGCACCCGGAGATCGTGAGGCTGGTACGGAAATCTGCCAGCAGGTTCAAAGATGCGGAAGCGCTCGAAAAGATGTGATACGTCAAAAAAGTAATTTGTCAGATAAAAGTTAAAATAACGGGTAAAAACCCCGGTCTAAACAAAATGAAGGAGGAAATTCATTATGGCACAGGAAGCATTAGGAATGGTTGAAACAAGAGGTCTGGTAGCGTCTATCGAGGCGGCGGATGCTATGTGTAAAGCAGCTAACGTTACGCTGATCGGCACGGAGAAGATCGGCAGCGGCCTTGTAACAGTTATGGTCCGCGGCGATGTTGGGGCTGTGAAATCTTCTGTGGAGGCAGGCGCAAACAGCGCTGCAAAATTGGGCGAGTTGATCGCTACACACGTTATTCCTCGTCCTCACAATGATGTGGAAATGATTTTGCCGAAGGTAAAATAGTGCAACAGCTCAGCCAGACGTAATGTGAAGTGAAAAATCATGCTTGCATGAATTTTTCACAGCACATTTCGTCTGAGGGAGCGCCATTTTATGAGCAAAAGGAGCTGCGAAGCAGCGGAGAGCACCGCAGGTGCGTTTTGCGAATGGCGCGTGCTGAGCGTTTGACAAGAGTACTGGAAAACAGCATGAACCTGAACAGCGCACAAGACGGTTTGCAGACGCGAAGCGGCTGTGAAACGTCTTCGGGCAGTGTGTGCTGGGAGGGTGTATGCGGAACTGGAAAACAGCATACACCCGTACAGTGCACAAGACAATTTACAGACGCCGGGCGGCTGTAAATTAGTCTTTGGTATCGGTGTGCTGGGAGGGTGTATGCGGAACTGGAATAGGAGTGTCAAATTGGATACAAATAATGTGGAACTGATTACAAAATTGGTGATTGAAGCCTTGAACAGGCAGGAAGCGGAGAAGAGTGAAAAAGGCTTTCTCGTTCCTGTGGGAGTATCCAACCGGCATGTTCATCTGACGCAGGAGCATGTGGAGACATTATTCGGAGAGGGCTACCATCTAACAAAGAAAAAGGATCTGATGGGCGGGCAGTTTGCATCGAATGAGCTGGTGACGATCGTGGGCCTGAAGCTGCGTGCCATTGAAAATGTCAGGATTCTTGGTCCTTGTCGCAGCAAGAGCCAGGTGGAGATATCTGCGACGGATGCAAGAACACTGGGCATCAAGGCGCCGATTCGGGAATCCGGCAATGTGGCAGGCAGTGCGCCGATCGCATTGGTGGGACCGAAAGGGGTCCTGTATCTGAACGAGGGCTGCATTGTGGCACAGCGCCATATACATATGTCCCCGGCGGATGCGTCGGCATCGGGCTGCAAGGACGGCGATATCGTGTCGGTAGCTGCGGATAACGAAAGAGGAACGGTTTTCAATCATGTAAAGATCCGTGTAAATGAAGCGTTTACGCTGGAAATGCATATTGATACGGATGAGGCGAACGCGAGTAAAATCGCGCAGGGTGATACGGTGAGGATCATCAGAAAAAGTTGAGCGGTAAAGAAAATGTTTATGTAATAGAAGGATGCCTGTACGGCGCGCAGATGTGTTTCCGGGAAACAGCATACAGTGAAAAGCATATAATATATAGCGAAAAGTGTAGAAGGGATTTCCTGCGCGCGGGAAGGGTATCCGGAAAACCGGAAGAAGACCAAAATAAGACTGGAATGGGAAAAATATGATAGCGGCTAAAGTAGTGGGAAGTATTGTTTCCACAAGAAAAAGCGAAAATCTGATCGGAAATAAATTTATGATCGTTGAACCGGTGGAGAGGATGGCGGGACATACGAATCAGTTTGTGGCGATTGACAATATAGGCGCCGGCATTGGGGAATACGTGCTGGTGGCACAGGGAAGCGCGGCGAGGATCGGATGCGGCCTGGACAGTGCGCCGGTGGATGCGGCGATCGTCGGCATTATCGATGATGCCAGCGGGCTGATATAGAGGCCGGGAGGCAAACTATGGAATTACAGGAATTAAAGGATCTGTTGCAAAAAAGCGGGATCGTGGGAGCCGGCGGGGCGGGATTTCCCACCTACGCAAAACTGGATGAGAGGGCTGAGACGATTCTTTTGAACTGTGCGGAGTGTGAGCCTTTGCTGAAACTCCACAGACAGCTTTTGAAAGAATACGCCTATGAGATCATGAAAACTTTCAGCATGGTGGCGGACACGGTTCATGCGGGCAGCGGCATTATCGGAATTAAAGGTGAATATAAGGAAACCATACAGGCTTTGAAACAGTATATCGGGGAGTTCCCGAAGCTCTCGATCAAGCTTTTGGACAGCGCGTATCCGATGGGAGACGAAGTCGTACTGGTCTATGAGGCAACCGGCAAGGTTATCAGGCCGGGCGGATTGCCGATAGAGGCGGGCGTAGCCGTATTCAATGTGGAGACGATGTATAATATATATCGCGCAGTGGAATTCGGGGCGCCGGTGACGGATAAGGTGGTATCCGTCGTGGGAGAAGTGGAACATCCCGTTTCGGTCAGGGTGCCTGTGGGATGTAAGATAGAGGATGTGGTTGCCTTGGCGGGAGAGGTCACGACAAAGGAACCTGTGTATTTTATCGGCGGTCCGATGATGGGATTCATCGGGGATGCGGAAATGCCGGTGACGAAGACGACCAATGCGGTCATCGTGCTGCCGAAGGACCATCAGATCGTACAGCGCAAGAAGAGCAAGGCGTCTCTGGAATTAAAGCGGGCGGCGTCCTCCTGCTGTCAGTGTGAGACATGTACGAGCCTCTGTCCGAGGCATGCGCTGGGACATCCGATCGAACCGCATTTGTTTATGCGCTCGGCGGCAAACCAGGATTTTCAGCATATCGAGGCATTTTTGAATACATCCTTCTGCAGTTCCTGCGGCGTGTGCGAGATGTACGCCTGTCCCCAGGGGCTGGCGCCGAGAAGCCTGATCGCGGAATGTAAGGACGGGCTGAAGAAAGCGGGAGTGAAGCCGCCGGCGGATGTGAAGCCTGCGCCGGTGAAAAAGTCCAGGGAGTACCGGAAGGTGCCGGAGATGCGCTTAGAGGCAAGGCTGGGGCTCTCCAAATACAATGTGCCCGCGCCGCTGCGGGACCGGGTGGCGGATATGCCGGTGGTGACAGTGAAGATGAGCCAGCATATCGGAGCGCCGGCAGTGCCGGCGGTGAATGTCGGGGATATGGTAAAAGCCGGGGATGTTGTGGGAAATCCGGGTAAGGGATTGAGCGTGGCGATACATGCGCCGATAGACGGACGGGTGACAGCGGTGGATAACGGTGCGGTGACGATCCGGAGGGAGAGAGGCTGAGAGAAAGCCGGCAGGTTTGTCAGAAGATTTTGATGTACGGGTGTACAGAGAAGCCTGTTGCTGTTGTAATGTACGCCCGATGCGGCGGGAAAAGGAAGTTTTTGCCTGGCTATAACAGGGATTGAAGAGCGTGGAGGATAGATAGATGAGCAGAGCGATTGGAATGATTGAATTTAAGACGGTTTCTTCCGGTGTGGTTGCCACGGATAACATGGTAAAGACTTCCGATGTGGAACTGATCGAAGCGGAGACAGTCTGTCCGGGTAAATATATAGCGATCATAGCGGGGGACCTGAGCGCTGTGGATGCGGCGGTGAAGAATGCGACAACGCAGTACAGCGAAAATCTGATCGACAGTTTTGTGCTGGGAAATCCTCATGAATCCATCTTTCCGGCTATTTACGGGACGACACATTTAGAGAAGGTGCGCGCCCTCGGTATTCTGGAGACTTTCGACGCGGCGGCGATCATCCAGGCGGCGGATGTGGCGGCAAAGACAGCCATCGTGGATCTGATCGAACTGCGTATCGCGAAAGGGATGTGCGGAAAATCCTATATGTTTCTGACCGGCGAGGTGGCGGCGGTGGAAGCGGCAATTGACAGGGCTATCGCGGAGGTGGGACCAAAGGGGATGTATCTGGATTCATCGGTTATTGCGCAGCCGGATGAGCAGGTTTGTAAGTCGGTGCTTTAAAATAGGTTGTGAGGGTGTCACACGGAGTAATATATCCCTTCTGTGCCACACTTTCGTTCATAAAAAACGCAGCGGTACTAAGCTCATACGAAATTTTCAGGGAAAATTCCGCATTCGCTAAGTGCCGGCGTTTTTTAAAGGGCACTGCCAGGGATATATTACTCCGTATGACACCCGCCAGGGTTATTGGAAGAGGCAGCCGACTTGGGGGATAAAAGATTAGAGGGAGAAGCCGTATGCTTGCTTTGGAGAGACGTAATTTGATATTGGAGAAGCTACAGGAAGAGAAGCGGGTGGTGGTCAGTGAGCTCAGTCAGTTGTACGGGGTTTCGGAGGAGACGATCCGGAGGGACCTTGACAAGCTGGACAAGGACGGGCTGGCGGTGAAGAGTTACGGCGGTGCCGTGATCAATGAAAATACCAGTATCGATATGCCTTTCAATATCCGGAAGAAAAAGAATGTGGCGGGGAAGCAGAAGATTGCGGAGTTGATCGCCGAGATGATCCAGGATGGGGATCATATCGCGATGGATGCTTCGACGACCAGCGTTTTTATCGCGAAGGCGATCAAGCAGAAGGAGCGGATCACTCTTGTGACCAACTCGATCGAGATCGTGATCGAGCTTGCGGATGTCAGCGACTGGGATATCATTTCTTCGGGCGGCAGGTTGAAGGAGGGGTATCTTGCGCTGGTAGGCCCTAAGGCGATTGAGGCGCTGGATTCTTATAATGTGGAGATCGCGATCGTTTCGGGCAAAGGGTTTGACCTTGAGCGGGGACTCACCGACAGCAATGAAGAATTTGCCCAGCCGAAACGGGTTATGCTGAAATCGGCAAAGCACAGGATCATCGCGGTGGATAAGACAAAGTTCGGGAAGATCGCATTTTCCCAGATTGCCGGCCTGTCCGAGATGGATATCGTGGTGACGGATGAAAAGCCGGCGGATGAATGGCTGGCGAGGTTTAAGCAGATGGGGGTTCGGTGTTATTATCCGGGGCAGAGATTACAATAGAAAGTCCGCATTTTCCATCTCCAGGGTTACCTCCGTGACATCTTCCAGTTTCCAGTATTTTCTGAACAGGTTCAGCAGGCGGCGGTTTTCCGTTAACTCTATTTTTTCACCGTCCAGTATAATATAGACAGGACAGGGGGAATTCTCTATCATTTCAGCGAGATGGGCAGTATTTTTTTCTTTTTTTATGAGCATTATCTTTACCTCCTGTCAGAGTAAGCCTTGCCTGCAATGAGCGGACAAGGTGTCTTGATGTATCTCTTTTTACCATTTTATCCGGGAACAACAAAAATTTAAACATAAATACGGACATATATTATAAAGAATAGGACGTATTTCGAAGATATATTGGTAAAATTCTGCCAGAATCGGGCGATATATTCTTGAAAATAATGTGAAAGAGCAGTAAACTATATTGAAATCAGAAAATGAGAACAGAAAATGAAATCAGAAAACGGGATCAGTGTGGAGAGGTAAGTGACGGATGATCGCGACACCATATCTGGAATTGAAAAGTAACAGGGAAGAGATACTGCCGGGTTATTCGGAAGAATTTCCTTATGTGTGCATGTTCCGCCGTATGGATGAGTGTATCGGGAGAAAGATCGCATGGCACTGGCATTCGGCTCTGGAGATCGATTATGTGGAGGAGGGTGAAGTGGAGTATAAAACACCGGACAGCTCGATCATTCTGCGCAGGGGAGAGGCGGTTTTTATCAATTCGGATGTTCTGCATACTGTCAGCGCAAGGGGCAGGGGAGGCAGAATATATGCACATTTATTTGATAAATATCTGGTCGGCGGTATGTTCGGCAGCGTTTATGAGAAGAGATACATAGAACCTGTCCTGAAAAACCTCGGACCGGGCATGTATAGAATATTGCCGGATGATATCAAGAGAATCCGCGTGATAGAGAATATGTTCAGGCTGGCGGAAGTGTATGAAAAGAGGGAGGAGGGCTATGAGTTTGCCGTTCGTTCTCTTCTGTCAGAATTGTGGTATTTTCTGTATAAAGACGCCGCCTCATCATTGTCGCTGAGAGAGGTGGAGAGCCCTGCGGATTCCACGCGGATTCTGATCATGATGAAATATATTCAGGAGCATTTCAGTGAAAAATTATCGATAGAGATGATCGCGGGATCGGCGAATATCAGTGTGCGGGAGTGCGGGCGCTGCTTTCAGAATAAAATAGGGATGTCGCCGGGAAATTACCTGAACGATTACCGGATCAGATCGGCGGCGGAGCTGTTGCTCGGTACGGAGGACAGTATTACGGAGATAGCGGAAAAATGCGGGTTCAGCTCCGGCAGCTATTTCGGCAAAAGTTTTTTGAAGATGATCGGCTGTACTCCGAAAGAATACCGCAGGTCGGGGCGGAAGGAAGGGTGAGAATAGAAACGGGCTCAGAGTAAAAAGCCCGTTTTTAATATATGATCGATAAATTCCATAACCGAAGGCGCAGTGTGATCGCACAGTTCTTTGATGCCGGGGCGGGCATTTTCCACCGCGACGCTGACGCCGCTTGCCCTGAACATTTCGATATCGTTGTAATTGTCGCCGAAAGAGAGGATCTCCTCCCTGCGGATGCCGAGATGGTTCGAGAGCGCCTGTATTCCTACACCTTTGTGGGCATCGGGGAACAGGAAATCCAGCCAGAGAGAGCCGGAAGTCACCACTTTGACGTCCCAGGGGAAGGCGTCGGAACGCTTAAACTGGTCCTGCCAGTAAGCCTGGCGGTCCCTTTCCTCGGTCCCTTCCTTTTCAAAAAGAGCCAGTTTGATAATGGGCTCCCCGATATCAGCCAGGTCTGGCACGATCTTATATTGATTTCCCATATTTTTTATATATTGTTCAAAGAGCGGCTCTTTCGGGCGGATATAGCTGGTGAAGGCGCCGGAGACAAGGACCTCCGTGCCGGGCTCTTTCTCCAGACGGCGGATGATGGGGATGGCGGTCTCCAGGGGTATCTCCACCCTGTCGAGAACTTCCCCCTGGTAGACGGTAAGTGCCCCGTTTTCGCAGATATAGGCTATTTCATCTTTTACCTCGCGGAAAAGCCGCCGCAGGTTATGGTACTGCCTGCCGCTGGCGGCGGCGAAAAGTATGTCTCTTTTTTTCAGTTCCCTGACAACTTCCGGAAAACCTGCCGGAAGGTCCGACATATTGCCGGAGACGAGTGTGCCGTCCAAATCGCTGGCTATCAATTTGATCATATTCTGACACTGATATACAGAGGTATCTTCCTGTATATGATCCTTTCTGTTGTATGATGTTGTGAACCTGTCATTGCTGTTTTTGCATCCTCGCGCAAAGGAATATGGCGGCTGAGACAGCCTGGCTCCGGCGCGGGAGTCCAAAGAGCCGATATCAGTCCGGCGGATCTGATACCTCGGATGATCTGCCGGATGCCGCAAGCCGGTAGGCTCTCGGCGTCATATGAAAATGTTCCTTAAATATCCGGTGAAAATAGCTGGTATTGTCGTAGCCTGCCAGCAGGATAATGTTTTCCACAGGAAGCTTTGTGGTGTTTAAGAGGAATGCCGCCTGGTTGAGCCGTTTTATCTGCAACAGGTTCTTGAAGGTATGTCCGGTGTGGCGTTTGATCAGTTTGCTGATATAATAGTCAGGCTGTCCGATCAGGGCGGAGAGTTCCTCGAGCGTCCCGGTCCTGTAGTTGTCCTCAATATATTTGAGAGCCGTGAAGATCAGATTCTGCTCATACTGTGCCGGGTCGTTTTTGTTGATCTTGTCGCTCTGGTTCTGGAGCAGAATAAACAAAAGCCCCATGGTGGTCTGATTGATATTCCGGGAATTTTTCTGTTTTGTCACCAGGGAGTAGATCATGTTTTCGACCAGGTTCTGGATCGGCAGCTCGTCCCTGACCTGAAAGTGCAGATAGTCCACGATGCCGCTCTCCCCTTTCAGGGAACCCACAAGGAAATCGTGCAGGATGCTCTCCTCCTCCATCATCAGAAAGGCGCGGTCAAAAAATTCCGGCAGTATGATAAAGTTGACAGCAATGTCATTTTCTCCGGCAGGCAGGATCTCCTGGGTGGCATTCTGGTTTAAAAAGAGCAGCTCGCCGGTCTCCAGCTTCACGGTGTTGTGCCCGCCTATGATGTGGGTCGTGGAACCGCTGCACATGTAGATGATCTCCACGTAGTTGTGCCTGTGGACGGGGAAGTGGATGAACCTCGTGTGCGGGCGGATATCGATCAGTTTTCCCTTTTCCAACATTTTACGGCTGTCCACGATAAAATTTGAGTTGTCGGAGAGGACAGAACCGCAGGGCTTTTGCGCGCCGCCTGTCGAGATGTCTGAAATGCGGCGGCTGTAACCCTGGCCAGTGGTATAGAGGTCTCTCTGCACATTTTTGCCGCCGTCCAAAATGGCCTGTTCCTCTCTGGTGACAGGTTTTAGTTTTTCCAAAAGTTCAGGATTCATATTTTGTTCCTCTATCTGCCGGAATATCGGTTTTGGAAAGCCGGCAGGGGGCTCTGTCTGATCTGTGAACAGTCGCATTTCTCTTAGTATAGGATAAACAGGCCGATATATCAACTCATAAAAAATTTTATTTTGTACTTGACAATTAGTAAAATGAATGTATTATATAGATATAAAGTAAAATAGATGTACTAAATAAAAGCGAAAGTGAGATTATGGAGGAAAAAGAGTATGTTGAGAAATGTTCCGGTTTATAGAGAATAAAAAGAGGAGGATGAGGCGATGAGAAAAATATATGCAAAACAGCTCACAAATGATAATTTCAGAGAGTTTGGTGAATTTTACGATATGGTAAATCCGCAGGGGAATCATTTGGATGATTTCTATCCGGATCATGTGCTGGCGGCTAACGGTAGTTCCATGCCGATGGCATTTTCTTCTTATGTTGTGAGAAAGGTGCCGGAGATGATCGTGACGAAGGCGGAATATCATGACGAAGCCTGCGAGATCATGATGCCGATTGACGGGGATATCATTTTCCATGTGGCGCCGCCGTCAAAGGAGATCGTTCCGGAAAAGACGGAAGCATTTTTTGTGCCGAGGGGAGTGCTTGTGAAATTGAATGCAGGCGTTTGGCATCAGGAATCTTTTGCCGCCGGGGAGGAAGATGTTCATATTTTAATTGTGCTTCCGCAGCGGACATATAAAAAGGATTGCACATTGGTCCCCTATGAGAAGGCGGATTGGACGGAAATTGTGTGGGAGCAGAAAGATGTCTGAGTCAGGATTAAACAACGTGCAGTTAAAGAGACGGAACCGTGGGCTTGTGCTGAAGCTGATCGCGACGGGGCAGTGCGGCTCCAGGATCGAACTGTCCCAGAAGACAGGGCTGGCAAAGATGACAGTGTCCTACATTGTCGGTGAGTTTCTGGAAAACGGCGTACTGGAGGAGCGGGAGAAGGTTCAAGTAGAGGGAAAAGGGCGCAACCCGGTCCAGCTTTGTGTGTCTCCGAACGCGCCGAAGCTGTTGGGTGTGAATCTGTACCGGGAGAGATGCACAGTTATTTTGTGTGATCTGCAGTTAAATATCCTGAAAAAGACGGAGTTTCTGATAACGGAGGAAAATGCGCATTCTATACCAGAGCATATTTTCCAGGCGGTGGACAGCGTGCTTTGCCTGTATCCCGGGGAGAAGATTTATGGGATCGGCATCGGCGCTATCGGCCCGGTGGACAATAGGCGGGGAAAGATACTGGAACCGCCGAACTTCTATGGATTGCACGATCTGGAATTAAAGAAAGAGATGGAAGAGCGATACCACATGCCTGTGTTTTTTGACGGCGAGAGCAACTGTGCGGCGATCACGGAAAAGTATTACGGAAACGGAAGCGGCTGTGATGATTTTATCTATGTGGATCTGGCAAACGGCGTTGGTGCGGGGCTTGTGGTCAACGGGAAGCTCTACACGAATGCCAGCGGTATGGTCTGTGAACTGGGACACACCAGTATTGACTGGAGGGGAATACCCTGCGAGTGCGGAAATCGGGGCTGTCTGGAGCGGTACATATCCAGCAATGTGATAGAAGGGCAGCTGCGGGACGCGGTCGGGGAAGAGAAAACATTTTTCGAATTCTGCCGGGAGATGGAAGGTGCGATCAAAAGGCGGGAGGAAGATGGCATGGATTTTGCGGAGCGGGATATAAAGATGGATGCGATATTTTGCGGGATGGCGGAAAAACTGGCGTGCGGCATCACCGGTTTTGTGAACGGATTAAACCCGCAGAAGATCATTATCGGGCATGATGGCTACTGGATACCGGACCTCTATCTGCAAAAGGCGGAGCGTCAGGTAAATGAGCGCCAGATCGCAAGGAAATATCGCGGCATCAGGATCGTAAAATCACATTTCGGATCGGAAGCTACGGTGTATGGCTGTGTCGGTGCTCTGCTCACGGCTGTTTTCGAGGGACGGCTGTTTTAAAGTAGCACTGTCAGGTGTGGAGAATCCGGCAGGTATTATCCGGGTGGTGATCCGTTTGATAAAGAGATGAAAACAAAAATAATAAAGGAAAATGGAGGACAATATTCATGAGAAAAATCAAATGGGGCGTTATGGGAACGGCGTATATCTTTGAGAGGGATACGGCGAGAGGAATGAGCCTTGCGGAGAACTGCGAGCTTGTGGCGATCGCGGGGCGCAACATGGAAAAGGCGGAGGAGTTTAAGAAAAAATATGGCTTTGAGAGAGCATACGGGAGCTATGCGGAGCTGCTGGAAGATCCGGAGATCGAAGCGGTATATATTCCTCTTCCGAACACTCTCCACTATGAGTGGACCATAAAGGCATTGAAGAGCGGAAAGCATGTATTATGCGAGAAGCCGTTGGCGGCAAACGCTGCGCAGGCGCGGGAGATGTTTCAGGCGGCGAGGGAGAATCATGTGTTTTTGATGGAAGCTTTCGCTTACCAGCACAGTCCGTATATCAAAGAGATCCGCGGGTTGATCGAGGAGGGCGTGATCGGAGATGTGCGCTATGCGGAGGCGGCGCTGATCACATCGGACTACGATCGCAGCAATATACGCATGCGGAAAGAGACTCTCGGCGGCTGTACCTATGATCTGGGCGTCTACGCGCTGAGCCTTGTGCAGCGCATGACGGGGATGGCGCCGGATAAGATCCATACGGCTGCAGTTTTGTCGGAGGAAGGGATCGACACGTATACGACGGCGGTGCTGGAATATAAAAATGGCAGCAAAGCGCATATCGACTGCGGCATGGTGCTGGAGACGGAAAAGAATTCATCCCTGGACCGTTT
Organism: uncultured Lachnospiraceae bacterium; assembly: GCA_910584915.1. Classification (GTDB taxonomy): domain Bacteria; phylum Bacillota; class Clostridia; order Lachnospirales; family Lachnospiraceae; genus 1XD8-76. Next base: position 31,565 of record CAJUDM010000023.1, on the reverse strand, counting down.
CCAGATCCACGGCTCCAAAGGGTCCATCACCTCAGTGAATTTCGGTTTTAACGCGCCGGGAACACTCAGCTATCGTCTGCGCACTTTCGACGGGAAGGATGAACTGAGAGAGGTGGAAGTGCCCAACAATTACTGTCTCGAGGTGGAACAGCTCGGGCGCTGTATCTGCGGGGAGGAAGAACCCTATGTGACGGAGGGCTTCAGCGTTTCGCTGGCGGACACGGTGGACCGGATTCTCGACGGGATCGGCTACTACAGCGGAGAATAAGGGGTATCTCTGCCCGCGCCCATACGGGCGTACTGTGCCCGGTATTCCAGAGGGCTCATGTGGAAGGTTTTGCGAAAGACCTGCCCGAAGTGGGCGCTGGTGGAAAACCCCGTCTGATAGCTGATCTGCGTGGCGCAGACCGGGCTGCTGTGCCACACAGACCCGGCTGTTATAGAGTAGAAAAGCATCCGAAATACTTTGTATTTCGGATGCTTGGCTGTCGCCAAATAGCCAGATAGGAAAATATCCGCTTGAATGCGAGCATTCAGCGGCTGTTTTCATATCTGGCTGCTTTTCTCCATGCTTTCGCAAATAAGGACGGTAAATTTTGCAAATAAAGTCCTGTTATAAAAGCCGGGGATAAGTTATACTTTTACATACGGGGAATCTGATAAACGTGGAATTTCAGGTTCGGGGCTGCAGAAAAGAGAGGAGATAAGCGCTGTGATGGCGCGGAAATGAGGAAAAACTATGGCAAATTACTATCTTGCGGTGGACATCGGGGCATCCAGCGGGCGGCACATTTTAGGTTCTGTGGAAAACGGAAAGATCGTGCTGGAGGAGATTCACCGCTTTGAGAACGGTATGGTAAAAAAGGACGGTCACAGATGCTGGGATACGGAGCATCTGTTCCGGGAGATCAAAGCCGGCATCAAAAAATGTAAGGAGATTGGAAAGATTCCCTTGAGCATGGGGATCGATACCTGGGCGGTGGATTATGTGCTGCTGGATGAAAATGACAGAGTTCTCGGCAATACATATGGCTACCGCGATTCCCGTATGAACGGAATGGACGAGGAAGTATATAAGATCATTCCGGAGAAGGAATTATATGCGAGGACCGGTATCCAGAAATTGATATTCAATACGATCTATCAGCTCATGGCACACAAAGTACAGGAACCGGAGCTGCTCGCGAAGGCGAAGACATTCCTGATGCTGCCGGACTATTTCCAGTTTTTGCTGACGGGGAATAAAGTGTCCGAGTACACCAATGCGACATCCGGGCAGCTTGTGAGCCCTTCCACAAAACAGTGGGATATGGAGCTGATCGAAATGCTGGGCTATCCGAAGGAGATGTTCCTGCCGTTGTCCATGCCGGGTACTGTGGTTGGAAAGTTTTCGAGGGAAGTGGAGGAGGAAGTGGGCTTTTCCTGCGAGGTAGTGCTCCCGGCAACCCATGATACCGCGTCAGCCGTGATGGCGGTGCCCACCCAGTCCGATGAATGCCTGTATATCAGTTCCGGAACCTGGTCCCTGATGGGGGTTGAGAATAAGGAAGCGATCTGCAGCATGGAGAGCATGGAAAAAAATTTCACCAACGAGGGAGGCTATGAATACCGTTTCCGCTATCTGAAAAACATTATGGGGCTCTGGATGATCCAGTCTGTGCGGCATGAGCTGAATGATGCGTATTCTTTTGCGCAGCTCTGTGATATGGCGGAGGAGGCGAAGGAATTTCCTTCCAGAGTGGATGTCAACGATGACTGTTTCCTGGCGCCGGAGAATATGACGGCGGCGATCAAAGAGTATTGCCGGAAAGACGGGCAGCAGGTGCCGGAGACCACGGGGGAACTTGCCGCAGTGATCTATCAGTCGCTGGCGGAAAGTTATGCGAAGACCGTGAAGGAGATCGAGTCGCTGACAGGGGTACATTATCCTGCGATCAATATCGTGGGCGGCGGTTCCAACGCGGTATACTTAAACAACCTGACGGCGGAGAAATCTGGCAGGACGGTCTATGCGGGACCGGGCGAGGGCACGGCGATCGGGAACTTGATGGCGCAGATGATCAAGGCGGGTGAGTTTGCCGGGCTGAAGGAGGCGCGGGCGAGTGTTTTTGAATCCTTTGGGGTGAAGACTTACAAAGCCTGATAAATAAAACAAACAAAAACAGGAGGAAACAACAAATGGCAAAAAACTATGCGGCAGCCAGAGAAGCTTATGCAGCTTACGGCGTAGACACAGACAAGGCGATCGAGACGTTGAAGAAGGTCCCTGTATCTCTTCACTGCTGGCAGGGGGACGATGTGATCGGCTTTGACCACGACGGCCCGTTGACCGGCGGCATCCAGACCACAGGCAACTATCCCGGAAAGGCAAAGACACCCGAAGAACTGTTTGCGGATATGGACAAGGTGCTTTCCCTCTGCCCCGGCGCAAAGAAGATCAATGTCCATGCATGCTATGCGATCTTTGAGGAGGACGGCTTTGTGGACCGCGACAAGATCGAGCCGAGACACTTCAAAAAATGGGTGGAGTTCGCGAAAGAGAGAAATATGGGACTTGACTTCAATCCCACTTTCTTCTCTCATCCGAAGGTAAAGGACGGCCTGACGCTCTCAAGCCCTGATGAGGAGACCAGAAATTTCTGGATCGAGCACGGCAAGGCATGTATCCGTATCTCCCAGTATTTTGCGGAGGAGACAGGCGTTCCCTGTGTCATGAATATCTGGACCGGCGACGGCTTCAAGGATGTTCCGGCTGACAGAATGGGACCGAGAATGCGTTATAAAGAGTCCATAGAAGCGATCCTCTCCGAGCCCTATGACTTCGATAAGGTGAAACCCTGTGTGGAGTCCAAGGTATTCGGTATCGGCGTGGAGGCTTACACGGCGGGTTCCGCTGAGTTTGCGCTTAGTTTTGCGGCGGCGCACAAGGATAAATGTCTGCCGCTGATGGACAACGGCCATTACCATCCGACGGAGGTTGTCTCCGACAAGATTCCCGCGCTGCTGTGCTTCTTCCCGGAGTTAGCGCTGCATGTGACGAGAGGCATCCGCTGGGACAGCGACCATGTGGTGGTGCTGGACGACGAGACGAAGGAGATCGCGAAGGAGATCGTGAGAAACGATGCGCTGGGCCGCGTTTACATTGCGCTCGACTACTTTGATGCGGCGATCAACCGTGTCTCCGCTTGGACGACCGGTTTCCGGAGTATGCAGAAAGCGCTCCTGATCGCGCTGCTGACACCCAATGCAATGCTGAAAGAGCTGCAGGATAAGTCCCAGTTCACAAAGCTGATGGCGGTGCATGAGGCGGTAAAATGCCTGCCCTTCGGGGAAGTCTGGGAGCAGTACTGTGAAGAGTGCGGCGTGAAGGGCGAGAATGAGTGGTTTGAAGAGATCGAGAAGTATGAAGAGGAAGTGCAGTCCAAGAGAGCATAAGAGAAGAGAAAAAATTTGAATGATCCGGGTATCAGTCCACCTCACCGGGCGGGCTGATACCCGGATATTTTGTTGTATTTACTTGTAATTTTTCCTGTTTTCTACTAGAATGGATGAGGGAGCGGAGAAAACGGGATCTGCTTTCGGCAAACAACAAAAGAGGGTGGACAGAATGAAAATCGGGTTTGATCATGAGAAGTATGTAAAAATACAGTCCCAGCATATCAGGGACAGAATAGCGCAGTTCGGGGACAAGCTGTACCTGGAGTTTGGCGGTAAACTCTTTGACGATTACCATGCGTCGAGAGTACTGCCGGGGTTTATGCCGGATGCAAAATTGAAAATGCTGATGGAACTTTCCGATATGGCGGAGATCGTGCTGGTGATCAGCGCAACAGATATTGAAAAGAATAAGGTGCGGGGGGATCTGGGGATCACCTACGATGTGGATGTGCTGCGCCTGATCGGAGAATTTGAGCGGCGGGGCCTTTTGGTGAGCAGCGTTGTGATCACGCATTTCAGCGGACAGGCGGGGGCGGTTCAGTTTAAGAACCGGCTGGAGAAGAAAAATATCCGCGTTTATATGCACTATATGATAGAAGGATATCCCTCCAATGTTCCGTTGATCGTCAGCGAGGAAGGCTTCGGGCAGAACGATTATATCGAGACGACGCGCCCCCTTGTTGTTGTGACAGCGCCCGGGCCGGGCAGCGGAAAGATGGCTACCTGCCTTTCGCAGCTCTACCATGACAGCCTGAGGGGGATCAAAGCGGGCTACGCGAAGTTCGAGACGTTCCCAATCTGGAATCTGCCCTTAAAACATCCTGTCAACCTTGCCTATGAGGCGGCTACTGCGGATCTGAATGATATCAATATGATCGATCCGTTCCATCTCGAAGCCTACGGGGAGACGACCGTGAACTATAACCGGGATATCGAGATATTCCCGGTGCTGAGCGCTATCTTTGAGGGAATCTACGGGGAGTGCGTCTATAAGTCGCCGACGGACATGGGCGTGAATATGGTGGGAAACTGTATTGTGGACGATGAGGCGTGCAGGCAGGCTTCCTGCATGGAGATCATTCGCCGTTACTATACGGCGGCGGGAAAGGTGGTCAGGGAGGAAGCCTCTGAGAATGAGATATACAAGATAGAGCTTTTGATGAAGCAGGCAAAGATCACAACCGCTGACAGAAAAGTGACGGTGGCGGCTAAGAAGAGGGTGGAGGAGACGGGGCTGCCGGCGGCGGCGATCGAACTGCCGGACGGCCATATCATTACCTCTAAGACTTCCGATTTTCTCGGCGCATCGGCGGCGCTTTTGCTGAACGCCCTGAAGTTCCTCGCGGGGATCGATCACGATGTGAAGCTGATCAGCCCGGAAGCCATCGAACCGATACAGGAGTTGAAGGTGAGGTATTTGGGGGGAAGAAACCCGAGGCTTCATACGGACGAGGTGCTGATCGCGCTCTCCCTTGCCGCCACCGGCGATAAGAACGCGAGGGCGGCGCTTGAGCAGCTCCCGAACCTGAAAGACTGTCAGGTACATACCTCTGTCATGCTGTCAGAGGTGGATATCAAGACCTTTAAGCGGCTGGGAGTAGATCTCACCTGCGAGCCGGTGATCAGTAAGAAGAAGTTGATAGATAAAGTATAGAAACATTGAATTAAAAGTGATACTGACTGCTTCCGGCGTCAATCTCACGGAGCTGGATGTGATCAAAGAGTGACAGCAGAAACGGATTCCGATAAAACAGATACAAGAAAGATAAAATGTACGCCGTCAGGGGATCATAAGCTCTGACGGCGTATAGTCTGTAAAATATTTTATAATCTGTCTAGTATTCCTCTTTGCTGAGTTTATGTATTTCCTCCATATCCCGCCGTGTGATATTGAGATGATTTCTCATTTCATTTACGGCGTTCAGCGCATCTCTGCTGTGGAAGCATTCGAGTATCCTGCTGTGCGGTTCCACAGCGTTCTTATAAGTCTGTTCATTTGTAAAAGAGTCTCCGCGGTATGCCCTGAAACAGTTTAAAACCTGTTTGTTGATATTGATCAGCAGTTCATTGTCGGTGAAGGAAACGATTTCTTTGTGGAACAGTTCGTCCAGCATGATGAGCTGGTTCATATTGTGAAGTTCGTTTGCCTCCAGAAACCGGGAATGTATCTCATCCAGATCCTGGATCTGTTTTTCGGAAGCTCTTTCCACGGACAGGCGGATCGCCAGTGTCTCGATCGCCATCCTCACTTCCATAAAGTCGTAAAAATTGGGATTCTCCACATCATACCAGCTTTTTTCCTGTTCATTATTTTTGGGTTCTGCCACAAACGCGCCCTTTCCCGGCAGCATATCCACATAGCCGAGTGCCTGCAGGACCCTCAAAGCTTCGCGCACGCAGGTTCTGCTCACTTTCAGACTGGCACATAAGTTCATTTCGGTAGGAAGCTTATCCCCCGCTTTATATTCGCCGGATGTGATCAGTTCCCGGATGCTGTCAACAACAGAATCTGTAATGGAGATACGCTGTATTTCTCTCATAAGTTTATTTCCCCTTGTGTTGTAATATTGGCTGAGCCTGTTTAAAAGCAATGTCAGACGCATCTGAATTGATACAGGTATAAGCTTCCTGCAGTATAGGAAGAACGGGAGCGAACAGCTGCCCTCTTCATTATAAATAATTTGAAAATAGTTTGTAAAGTAGTTTATGTCAATAACTGAAAATGAGATTGTGCAATTTGCATAAAATCAAAAGATAAAAAATATGAAAATTATACAAAAATGAAAATTTATATTGACATTTTGACTTCAAACTGAGATTATTATCATATGACGTCATACAATATTACAATAATACAATAAAAATGGAGATTTGTAAAGGAGGAAGAGGATGATGAAGGCGGCAGTGATCACCGGGGACTACAGACTGGAAATATGGGATGTTCCGATTCCTGAACCCGGTGATTATGAGGTTCTCTGCAAGACTGCATACGGAACGACCTGCGCGGGGACGGATCTGAGGCTTATGCGTGGAGGACACCCCAATCCTGTCAGCTATCCGGCGGTACTCGGGCATGAGAGCGTGGGAAGAGTGGCTGCTGTCGGAAAAAAAGTGAAAAATTTTAAGGAGGGTGATCTGATCACCCGCGTGGGCGTTTCGCCCATTCCGCAGATAGGACTCGGTGTCTGCTGGGGAGGGTTCTCCGAATACAGCATCGCGAAAGACCATTGGGAGATGAGGCGGGAGGGGAAAGACAGAGCTCTCTGGGAGAAAAATCGTGTGAATCAGGTGGTCTGGCGGGAAGTCGAGGAGAGGGATGCGCCCCTGATCATAACCCTGCGGGAGACACTGTCCTATTTTAAACGCCTGCACATAATCCGCGGCAGTAATCTTCTGGTCATCGGCTCCGGCGCTAATTCGCTGGCATTTGCGCAGTACGGGCTGCTGCACGGATGTCGCGTTATTGCAGCCGGAAGCATAAAAAGGAAAAATGCCTTTGAGCGGATCGGCATTTCCGAATATCTGGATTATAAAACGGAAAACCTGAGAGAAGAACTGCAGGGGATGTTGGGCGATAAGGCACTGCTCGACGGGATCATAGACGGCGTGGGCAGTTCGGAGGTGTTGAATACATGCATTGGTATGCTGAAGGAAAATGGGATCGTCGGCATCTATGGATGGAATGACAGGAGTGAGAGCGGTATACATGCTTTTTCGGCAAAGAGAAGTTTCCGGGTATATGCGGGCGGTTATGATGAGGAGGAAACCCACGGGGATGTATGTGCGTTGCTTGTCACAGGAAAGATCGATGTATCAGCCTGGTATGACAAGGAGAATCCGGTTGCGCTTGCAGAGATCGGCAATGCGTACGAGAAGCTGAAAAGCCATGAGGCAATGAAATATCTGATCCGAATGTGAGAGGAGGACATGATGGAAAAGAAACTGGAAGGAATTATTCCGCCGATCATCACACCGTTTCGGGAGGACGGAACGATCGATCTGAAACTGGCGGAAAAAGAAATGAAGATTTCCCTGGATGCCGGCGTGGACGGCGTGAGCGTCGGGGGGAGCACGGGAGAGGGACCGACACTGCGGGATGAGGAGCTGGCAGAACTGATCAGGACGGCAAAAAAATATGTCAGCGAGGAGCAGCCTGTTGTGTGCGGTATCATGAGAACCTGTACCCGGGACGCGGTCCGTGCGGGGCTGGAGGCGAAAAAGGCGGGAGCCGACGCCGTTATGGTGACGCCCACCGCCTACAATGTGCTGGTGCCGAATGAGGAGGGGATGTATCAGTTTTATAAGGCGATCTCCGAGGAGGTTAAGCTGCCTGTCATTATCTATAATGTGATCCCGCAGAACACGATCACCCCCGGACTGTTCAAAAAGCTGATCGACCACACAGAGTATGTCAGAGGGATCAAGCAGAGTGTGGGCGGCATTCAGGCGCTCTATGCGGATATCATGACAGTGGGGGATACAGGGAAAGTCTATGCGGCAACGGACGATATGATCTATTCCTGTTTTGACCTGGGAGCGGCGGGAGCGATCAGCGCCATTTTATCAGTATTTCCGAGAGAATCCTGTGAGATGTGGCAGTGTGCGAAGACAGGAGACCACAAAAGAGGGCTTGCCCTGCAGGCAGCGCTCTATGACAAGTGGCAGTGTCTGGGAGGGAACCAGTTCCCAATCCGCCTGAAATATGCGCTGGAAGTGCTGGGCAGAGAGCCGGGGTATTGCAGAAGTCCCATTACTTATCTGCCGGAGGAAGAAAAAAGGAAGATCCGGGAAACTTTTGAACGATAAAAATCTGAAGATGAGGAGACAATATAATGAACAAATTTGTAGAAAAATATGGGCAGATCCTGATTCCGGTGATCACGCCCTTTGATGAGAATGAAGAGGTAAAGTACGACACCTACGCGGAGTTGATAGAGTATCTGATCGAAAAGGATATGGGGGATTCCCTGATCGTGACCGGGACGACAGGCGAGGCAAGCCTGCTACGGTTTGAAGAGCGGGTGAAACTGATGGAGACGGCTGTGAAGGCCGCCGCGGGGAGAAAGCCGGTGATCGCGGGGACAGGCTGCGCGTCCACGAAGGAGACTATCGCCCTCACAAAGGAGGCGGAAAAACTCGGGATCGAACTGTGTATGGTAGTCTGCCCGTTCTACAACAAGCCGACACAGGAGGGGGTTTACAATCATTTTAAGGCTGTAGCGGAGAGCACAAGCTGTAAGATCATGCTCTACAACATCCCCATTTTCGTGGGTGTCAATATGGAGGCGGAGACGGTTGGGCGCCTTGCCGGAATCCCCAACATTGTCGGCGTGAAGGATGAGGCGGGAGTCAATCCGACGCAGGTGACGGATTTTTATCTGGCGACGAAGGATGCCGATCCTGATTTTGCAATCTACAACGGCGATGATGTGATGCTTCTTCCCACCATCGTACAGGGCGCAATGGGACTGGTAAGCGGCGGTTCCCACATCTTCGGACCGGAAGTGCGCGCTATCTTTAAAGCCTTTGCGGAAGGAGACAATGAAAAGGCGAAAGAGATCTTTGTGCCGATGTACCGCTTCTGCAAGTCCACAGGGCAGAACGGCAGGATTCTTCCCAACTCGATCCTGCGCCCTGCGATCGAGGCGGTGACGGGGATCAAAGTGGGGCCGGCGAGGAGTCCTCTTGCCCCGGCGACACAGGAGGAGATGGAAATTACACTGGATATTTTGCGGGAAATCGGAAAACTATAAAAATCACAGAGAAACGGGAGGAATTACCGGGATGAAAAAAAGAATATTGGCGTTATTATGCAGTATCACAATGGCAGCAGCACTGATCGGCTGCGGAAATAGCGGCGCGGAAAATGCTGCGGAGGAAACTCCCACTGTGCAGGAGAGCGCGCCTGAGGAGACAGCGGAAAGCACTTCGGAGGAAACCGGGGCGGAAGCTTCGTCAGGGGAGGAGATCGTACTTCGTCTGGCGGATGTGCAGGCGGAAAATGATGTGGAGACACAATTTGAGTACAAGTTTGCGGAACTGGTATCCGAAAAAAGCGGCGGCAGGATCAAGGTTGAGGTATATCCGGCTGGACAGCTCGGAGAGATGGCGGATATTCTTAACTCCGTTCAGATGGGAGCGCTGGAAATGTGCAGGACCAATCCTTCCTGGCTGGCGGATCTGGGGGCGGAATCCATGAATTTGCTTTCACTTCCCTTTATATTTGAAGATCTGGAGTCGGCAAACAGGGTGCTGGACGGCGAAGTCGGAGATAAAATGCTGCAGGAACTGACGGATAAGAGCCTGGGCGTGCATGGTCTTGGCTATCTGCAGCCGTCGAGCAGATATTTCTTCTTTGTGGATGACGAGGTTTCTTCACTGGCAGATATGAATAACCTGAAGATCCGTGTGCCGACCAATTCCCTGGCTACGACCATGGTGGAGAAGCTGGGCGCATCTGCGACGCCGATCTCCTATAACGAGCTGTACAGCTCTCTCCAGACAGGTATTGTGGACGGAGCGGACAACCCACTCAAGGGCATTTTGAATATGAGTTTCTTTGAAGTGAGCAGCTATGTTCTGGACATGGCACATCAGTACGAGGCAAGCCTGATCCTGATCAATGACGGCTTCTGGAACAAACTGAGCGCGGAGGATCAGAAGATCATCCAGGATGCCATGGATGAGGCGGGCGCCTATTACAAAGAGATCGCCGATGCGGAGCTGGACGGCTATCGCGCGGCACTCGAGGAGAAAGGGATGACATTCGTGGAGCCGGATGATATGCAGGAGTGGAAAGATGCAGTCAGCCCGATGTATGCGGAATACTCGGAAGGGTATGAGGAGCTTTTACAGGCTATCATTGACGCACAGTGATAAAGCGGGAGAAGAAGGGGCGTCGTATGGAAAACGGCGTCCCTTCGCATTTACAAAGCAACAAGACGGGTAATTTCTTACCGGCTGTAAGAGAGATTAATCACAAATATATTGTAGTGGAAAGGAGATCACTATGGAGAATCATCCTGAAAAAACAATACCTGTCCGCCTGGCGGAGGGATTCTACCGTCTGATCCAGTGGGTGTGCATGCTGTGTCTGGCGGGACAGGTTCTCATTATATCCTATGCGGTGGCGGGGCGGTTTATATGGAATCATTCACCGGCGTGGGCAGAGGAAATATCGAGGATCCTGATGGTCTGGATGTCCCTTTTGTCGGCAGCGCTGGCTGTAAAAGATAAAAGCCATGTCCGCATGACGGTATTTGATAAGGCGTTCGGGAAGATGGGGCTGAAAATAAGGGAAGTGGTATTCACAGCGATCAATATCCTGTTTTGCGGCGTTCTTTTCTGGAAGGGAATAGAACTGATCAGACAGACCCACGGCACAAAGCTTCCCGGGAGCGGCCTGCCAACCTCGCTGCTCTACGGTTCGGTCTGTATCGGAGGAGTCTGTATGGCAGTCATGCTCATTTATCAGATGGGAGGTGTTTTATGTCAACGGAAGTAATCGCAACGATCATCTTATTGGGAAGTTTCTTTCTCCTGATATTTTTAGGGAACCATATCCTGTTTTCCATCGGGGCATCCACCCTGGTCACGGTATTGTACCTGGGAATCCCTCTGCAGACCGTGGCGCAGCAGACCGTGAAAGGATTGAATTCCTTTTCCCTGATGGCGGTCCCGTTCTTTATTCTGGCGGGGGAGATCATGAGTGCCGGAGGGATCACAAAGCGGCTGGTGAATCTGGCGGATGCGCTGGTGGGATGGATGCGCTGCGGGCTGGGTATGGTAAACATTGTCGCCAGCATGTTCTTCGGCGGGATATCGGGATCGCCTACGGCTGACGTCTCCTCCATCGGCGCCATGCTGATCCCTGTGATGGATGAAAACGGATACGATACGGATTTTTCGGCGGCTGTCACCATGTCTAGTTCCGTGCAGGGGCTTCTGATACCGCCCAGCCACAACATGGTCATTTTCGCGATGGCTGCGGGCGGTGTATCCGTAGGGCAGTTGTTTATGGGCGGCCTTGTACCCGGTGTGTTTTTGGGCGTGGCGCTCATGGTGTACTGTTATATCGTGGCAAAAAAACGAAACTATCCTGTGGGGGAGAAATTCTCTCTGCGCCGGACGCTCACGGCAACGTTAAAAGGGATCTGGGGACTGGGAACAGTTCTGGTGGTGGTGCTGGGCGTGGTGTCAGGTGTGTTTACCGCTACGGAATCGGCTGCGATCGCCTGTATCTATGCGATGTTTGTGACCTTTGTGATATACCGTGAGATCCCCTTCCGGGAGATGGTCAATATCCTGAAAAACAGCTTGAAGACACTGGCTATGGTCATGGCGCTGATCGGCATCTCCTCCGCCTTCGGATGGGTGGTGGCATATCTGAGGATTCCGGCTAAACTGACAAACCTGCTGCTCGGGATTTCGGACAATCCGATCATCTTATTGCTCCTGATCAACCTGCTGCTGCTCGTGATGGGGACGATGATGGATATGATCTGCAGCATCCTGATCATCACACCGATCCTTCTCCCGGTAGTGGCAGCGATCGGCATGAGTCCGGTACAGCTCGGCGTGATCATGATATTGAATCTGGGGATCGGGCTGATCACACCGCCGGTGGGCGTCCTGCTTTTTGTGTGCAGCGCCATATCCAAGAGAAGCATAGAACAGCTGACAAAGGGAATGCTGCCCTTCTATGCGGTGATGATAGCGGTCCTTCTTATGATCACATTTGTTCCGGCGTTCTCGACGGCACTGCCGAACCTGATCTACGGGCTTGGTTAGGGAAAGGAAGATTACTGTGAAAAATAAATTTTTCACAGACAAATTTGTGCTGATGCCCAAATTTGCAGGTATTGGCAGCATGGAGGATTTCTATGGACAGAAACAGAAATACGGAAGAAAAACGGGAGGCCATGAAGTGTGATGTTCTGGTGGCGGGAGGCGGCATTGCCGGTGTGATGGCAGCGGCTGCAGCCTCAAAGAGCGGGGCGGAAACGATATTGATAGAGGCAGCGCCTTTTCCGGGCGGCGTTGTGACGATGGGACCGCTGGAGGCGCTTATGACACCGGAGGATTCGGAAAGGACAGTGATCGCGGGGATCGCGCGGGAATTTCTGGAACTTTTGAGGACAAAAGATGAAAAGGCACAGCCGGTGCCGGATACGACGGGGTATTGCTCTGCGATCGTACCCTATGACGCGGAGGCTATGAAATATGCGCTGTTTGAATTTCTGAACCGGTATCGGGTGAAGGTGCTGATGCAGGCCATGCTGGAGGAAGTGAAAACGGAAAACGGAATTGTCAGAGGCGTCGTGGTTTTGACAAAGATGGGACATCTGGAGATAACATGTGGAGCGCTGGTGGATGCCACCGGGAACGGGTATGCGGCTTATCTGGGGGGAAACGATATCATGTCCGGTGATGAGAGCGGACAAAACCAGCCGGTGACAGTGCTCGGGCGCGTGGGAAATGTGGATATTCCGCTGTTGAAAGCGTATGTGCGGGCGAACCCTGGTGATTTTAAAACGTTCCGGGACGCTGCCGCCTCCGATATGGATTTTCTGCATTTATGGGGATTTCAGGGGGCGCTGGAAAAAGGGTATGAGGCAGGAAGGCTGAGCCTCCTGCGGGATGAGATCCATATGATGCAGACAACGCGCCCGGGGGAGGTTGTCATCAACTATTCCCGCGTGAGCACCGATCCCTGGAGGGAAGAGGAGTTGTCGGAAAGCCAGTTTATAGGTATTCGTCAGCTCAATGAACTGCTAAACTGGTTTCGGGATGCCATCCCTGCGTTTCAAAACGCGTATATGGTCCAGACGGGATATGTGGGAATACGGGAGAGCGGAAGGATCAGGGGGAGATATGTCATGACAAGGGAAGACATCGTATCCGCGAGATCCGGCAGCACCGATGTGGGCATGGGCGCATTTCCCATAGACATTCACAGACAGGATAACAAAATGGCGTGCGAGAGGATATTGACGGGATACCATATTCCGTGGGAATGCCTGATGGCGGAAACGCTGGATAACTGCTTTGCGGCGGGGCGGTGCGTCAGCTCGGACTTTGAGGCGAACGCCTCTCTGCGCATCTCCATGACATGTATGTCAACCGGTCATGCCGCCGGTGTGATGGCGGCGGTGTACGCGCTGGATAAAGAGAGTTTTTGCTATGAGAAAGTGGCGCGGAAGCTGAGAGAGCAGGGGGCGATATTGTGATGGCGGTTAGTGTGACAATAACACATAACGTTAGAAGAAAAATATAAGAATAATTTATAAAAACGATGGAAAAAGAGCACATCTTCTGCGTCCTTTTCCATCGTTTTTCCATATATATTTATCTTTATGCTATCCTCTCTTCGGACTCTGGAAGGTTATATAGTGTATCGGGATCAATATCGATGCATTTTTCTTCGTCTCTGTTTCCGGTAATATCCCATGCCAGAGTATCATTTAATATGGTGCATGTTTCCATAAACGTGTTAATATCCATTAATTGCCGGAATACGCCTTTCTCTAAAAGAGACTTTATATCATATAAGACATTTTTCCGTCTGAAAAATATACAGATACTGTATAATCCTTAAACGGGACTACCTGTACTATCTCTGAGAAATAATGCACACTATACTCCTCCTGTCTATTTATCAAATCAGATTTCCCGTTTTTTACAAGTGAAGTTAAGAATCATTGGTGAAAAATTCACTTAAGTCTGTCCATACTCCACCGCCGGCAGCCTCACCTGCACTTCCGTCCCCTCCCCGTATGTGCTCTCATAATGAAGTCCGTACTCCTTTCCGTAGAGAAGCTGCAATCTCAGATGCGTGTTATAGATACCGATGTTGCTGCCTTTGCCGTCCTCATATACGCCTTCCAGGATCAGGGGCAGTTTTTCGGGCGGTATCCCGACGCCGTCGTCGGAGACAACGAAGACGATATCACCGTTTTCGATCCACGCCATAATGACGATGACGCCTTCCTTGGACTCCTTCTCAAAGATACCGTGCTGGATGGAGTTTTCCACAATGGGCTGCAGTACAAGTTTGGGGATCTCAAAATCCAGGATCTCGTCCGGGACATCGATCAGGAAAGATATCTTGTCCTCGTATCTCATATTCTGCAGTTTGACATAGAGTTCCACATGCCGCAGTTCTTCCCTGATCGGGGTTGTGATATTTTTCTTGGAGAGCGTCAGCCTGTAGAACTTGGACAGAGTCTGCACGGCGAGGGAAACCTCCCTTTGTTTTCCGCTCTGCGCCAGCCAGTTTATCATATCCAGCATATTGTAGAGGAAGTGGGGATTGATCTGTGCCTGCAGCGCTTTTACTTCGGAGACTTTCAGCTTTTCGGCTGTCTCAGTCTGTTCCTCCATCAACTGGTTGATGCGCTCCACCATGGCGTTATAGTTGCTGACAAGCTGTCCGATCTCATCCTTATCGGAGTTGTCCTCAAACGGGACAAGGTTTTTTTCACGGTTCTGGTTGATCTTTTCCACCACAAGGGAGAGGCGTTTCGCAAGGCTGCCGGATAAGAACAGCGCCGTTGCGCAGGCGAGAAAAACAAAGATCAGGTACAGTTCGGCGGTGCTGACGAGCACCTGGCGCCCTTCTGAAAAAACACTGTTTACAGGGATTACGGAGACCAGGCGCCAGTCTGTGTGGTCGATCTCCCGATAGCCCATATAGAGATTTTCATCCAGGATCGTCGTGGTGGCAAATTCTTCTGTACTGCCCACCGCTTCGGGAATTGCCTCATACCGTTTTAAATAGGTGCCGGCGAGGCTTTTGTCGGAGGAGGCTACGATGGAGTTTCTGCTGTTGATCAGATAGTATACACTGTTTGTACTGGTCAGATTATTGTGCAGCATATTTTCGAGATGGCGTTCGGAAAAATAGATGGCGACATAACTGCATTCCCCGTTCGGGTTTGCCAGGTTCGTAAACTTTTGGATATAGGCGAGGGAGCCGAGTTCACTGATCTCTCTGGTGGTCAGGTAGAAGGAGGGACAAAAGAGGGAGACTGCCTCCGGCTGTCCGTCAAAGATACCGTGCCAGTAACTTCCCGAGACTTCGTCCACGGATGAGATGACGCCGGAGAAGGAAGGGGAGAGAAACCGGATCTCCTCGTCCGAAGGAATATATATTTTTATTGCCGTGATAAATTCATGGTCGATCAGGGAGTTGATATTGCTGAAAAATTCCAGAGCCTGAGGAGTGCTCTGCTTCCCCGCGAGGTAACCATAGACATCGGATGTATAGGTGGCCTCGGAGAGGAAGGTGTTCGAGGTAATGCTGTCCATGGACAGCATAAGCTGGCTGACCGTAGCTTCCAGCGTGTCTGCGGTCTGGCTCACCAACGCCTGCTCCGACTCGATCGTATTGTCTGTGATGATGTGGGAGAGGCGCCCATACAGAAACAGAAACACGACTAAAGTGGGGACAAGGACAAGGATCAGGTGCGTGATCATGAATTTATTTTTAAATTTCATGTCGTGCAGGAAGTAGTGCACGATGGACTTTGGCTTTTTGTTCATGGCAGGGCTCCGTCAGGTGGAATTCGGTTTCTGTTTCCGGCAGGGCTTCGTCAGGTGAGGTTCCATTCCTGTTTCCGGAAAGGTTTCGTTATGAGAGGTGCAGTTCCTGTTCCCGGTATTCCGAGGGAGACATTCCCACCAGTTTTTTAAAGGTTTTTCCGAAATAATTGCCGTCGCTGTACCCTACTCTGGCGGAGATGTCGGTGATCTTGTATCTGGGATCGGTCAGCAGGTTTTTTGCTTTCTCTATCCTGAAATCTGTCAGATACTGGTTTAACGTCTGCCCGGTCTCGCTCTTGAACAGGGTGCAGATGTAGGAGGAGGAGAGGAAAACATGCTCGCTGATATCCTTGATGGATAACGTCTCGTCCTGGTAATGACAGGCGATAAATTCCTTGATCAGATACACGGTTGAGTTATTTTCGCTGCGGTTTTGGATCTGAGAGAAGAAATCTTCCATTTTTTCCTCCAGCAGATGATGCAGTTCGTAGATGGATTCGCATTCTGAGATATATCCCCAGAGACTGCCGCCCGGTTTGCTCCCGACTGTATTTTGAAGGTTCAGCATTTCGCAGGTCTCGCCTGCAGTGATGAACAGTTTATAGTACAGATCCTTGACCTGATTGGGCAGGACGTTTGCGGGGGGCATCATCTTCCTGAACAACTCTTCGAGAAGCTGTCCGGCCTGTTTTTTATCCTTGCGCAGAAGTGCCTCGGAGAGGCGGCTTTCTGCATTCAGGGTGCTGACATCGAGAAAAGTATCGTAGGTATCCCGGTGTTCATAGATACGGTAGGTGTTGTCCGGGTAGAAGAACGAGTTCTGCAGTTCTATGACAGCGGAATTATAGGAATCATGAATATGGAGAGCTCCTGTCACATTTTTCCCGAACACGATATGGTAGCGCAGGGACAGCGGAGAGAGCACCTGCTCCAGCAGGCGTCCGAAATTGTTTTTCTGGTTTATGGTATAGTCGGAGAAGCCCCACACATGGTAAAAGTATAAGAGCCCCTGCCTTGTGGAGTGGATCTCTTTCAGGTGCAGCGTCTGAAGGATCCTGGAAACCGCGGGCTCCATAATGGCGGTCAGCGCCTCCTGATTATAGGTATTGTGATGAAACTGGATCAGGAACGTAAAAAAGGCAGTATCCGCCTCCAGAGGAAAATCAAAGTCCAGCTCCTCCTCCTGAAAAACGGGGGGGTTTCCCTTGGGCGCATAGGCAAGCTTTGAGGCGAGAGCGCTGCGGGAGCGGGCGAGTGAGAGGGCTTTGGAGGAAGCGGCTTTCCTGTCCGCCTCCACGGCGGCTTTCGCTTCCAGTACAGTCTCGGAGATCTCGTCGAGATCGATGGGTTTTTCCACATAACTCACGGCTTTGAGCTTGATAGCGGCTTTCAGATATTCTTTGTCGGAATAGCCGCTCATGAAGATGATGCTGAGAGCCGGATTGATAAGCTGCAGTTTTTCTGCCATCTCGATACCGCTCATTCTGGGCATGCGGACATCGCTTAAGATGATATCGGGCTGAAATGCCAGCGCCGCCTCGTACCCGTGGATACCGTCGTCCGCCTGGACAACTGCATCGATTCCCAGCGCCTTCCAGTCGATATTGTGCATCAGGCCGTCCCTTGTCAGTTTTTCGTCGTCTACGATCAAGAGTTTCATATGTATATGTTCCCTCCGTTCTGGGTTTATTGTACCACCGAAGAAGCAAAAAAGAAAATGATTTTACCCCGAATCCAAAAAAAGTACGATAGCCAGAAAATATTTTGCGGTGCTATACTGGGATTAACTTAAGAAAGTATCCTTTTGGAAGGACAGATACGGAACTAAAAACAGTATTCGTTCGGATGGTGTCCAGAGAATTTACAGATGCGAAAGCAGCTGAAAATTTCTCTGCCGGTTATGACACCAGGAGAACGGATACGGAACTGGAATAATCAGGAGGAGAGAAAGTTGTCAGAGTATGTACTTGAATTGAAGGGCATTACGAAGATATTCCCCGGCGTGAAAGCGTTGAACAATGTGCAGTTTCAACTCAAACCGGGTGAAGTCCATGCGCTGATGGGGGAAAACGGCGCGGGAAAATCGACCTTTATCAAAGTGATAACCGGGGTACATAAAGCCGAGGAAGGTGAGATGTACCTGGAAGGTAAGAAAGTGGACTTCAAGGGACCGAGGGATGCGCAGCAGGCGGGTATCGCCGCGGTGTACCAGCATCCCACATCCTATCCGGACCTCACGGTGACAGAAAATATTTTCATGAACCATGAGATCAAAAAACATGGTATGATCCAATGGAAGCAGATGAACGAGGAAGCGCAGGGTTATCTGGATGAGCTGGACGCGGATTTTAAGTCCACTGCGGAGATGGGAGCGCTCTCCGTGGCGCAGCAGCAGATGGTCGAGATCGCGAAGGCAATCTCCACCCATGCGAAGATCATCATCCTGGATGAGCCCACGGCGGCTCTCACGGCAAATGAGTCCCAGAAACTGTATAAGATCGTCGATAAATTGAAAGAGAGCGGCGTTTCCATTATCTTTATCTCCCACAGATTTGAAGATATGTATCGTCTGGCAAGCAGGGTTACCGTATTTCGGGATTCCCAGTACATAGGCACTTACGATGTGAACGGCATCACAAACGCGGATCTGATCAAAGCCATGGTAGGCCGTGAGATCAAGGATCTGTTCCCGAAACCGGAGGTGAAACCCGGCGCGGAGATGCTCCGGATCGAGAATTTCTCCCGGACCGGTTATTATAAAAACGTCAACTTCCATGTGCGGGCGGGCGAGATCGTCGGGCTGACCGGACTGGTGGGTGCAGGCAGGACGGAAGTGGTGGAGAGCGTCTGCGGCATCACAAAGCAGAGCGAGGGAAAGGTATTTCTGGAAGGAAAGGAAGTGGCGATCAAAAATCCCACGGACGCCATGAAAAACGGCATTATCCTTCTGCCGGAGGACAGACAGAAAACAGGCCTGATCCTGAGCTGGGGGCTGGGCAGGAATGTAACCCTGCCGATCGTGAAGAAGCTTTCCAACAATGGCTTTACCGATGAAAAGAAAGAACGCGAACTCTCCAAAAAATTCCTGGAGGATGTGGACACCAAGGCGGTGACGATCTTTGATCCGGCAAGCTCCCTGTCCGGCGGCAATCAGCAGAAGGTCGTTGTGGCAAAGGCGCTGGCGCAGGACAACATGAAAGTCATCATCATGGACGAGCCCACAAAGGGCGTGGACGTAGGCGCGAAGGCTGAGATCTATGCGATCATGGGCGAACTGGCGCAGAAGGGCTTCGCGATCATCATGATCTCCTCCGAAATGCCTGAGATACTGGGGATGTCAGACAGGATCTATGTGATGTGCAACGGCCGTGTGACCGGTGAGTTAAACAGAGAGGAGGCAACCCAGG
This sequence comes from uncultured Lachnospiraceae bacterium, assembly GCA_910584915.1. Taxonomy (GTDB): domain Bacteria; phylum Bacillota; class Clostridia; order Lachnospirales; family Lachnospiraceae; genus 1XD8-76. Next base: position 12,177 of record CAJUDM010000023.1, on the reverse strand, counting down.
AGACTATTCTGGAATTTGCCATGGAGAAGAGCAACAAGAAAAAGAAAGAGGAGGCTGCGAAATAATGGAAAAGAAATCTTTGTTGAAAAGAATCACAGGCTCCCGTGAAGCCAGTCTGGTCATCGTCCTGATCGTTCTGTGTATCGCCGTGACCATCAAAAGCCCGAACTTTATGTCGGCGCAGAACATACTGGAAATTTTGAAAAACAACTCGGTCATTATGATCATGGCGCTCGGCATGCTGTGCGTGCTGCTGATCGGCGGTATCGATATTTCGATCACTTCCACCCTTGCTTTTGCGGGAATGACCATTGGTATGATGTATAAATATGACAAGATCGAGAGCACGTTCCTGGGCTTTCTCATCGCTACGGCGATGGGCGCTGTGTGCGGACTGCTGATCGGGGTGATCATCGCCTACGGAAAGGTGATGCCGATCATCGCCACGATGGGCTTTATGTATATCTACAGGGGATTCGCCTATCTGGTGGCGCAGGATCAGTGGGCAGGCGCGGACGCGCTGGGCAGCTTTAAGGACTTTACGCTGAGCAACTCCTTAAGCTTCGGGCTGATCAACAATACGATCACCGTGACGATCATCTGCTATATCATCTTCTTTATCGTGCTGAAGTGGACGAAGTTCGGGCGCTGCATCTACGCGGTGGGCTCCAACGCGGAGGCTGCGGAGATCTCCGGCATCAACGTTGCGGCGATCAAGACGGCGGTTTACACGATCATGGGTACGCTGGCGGGACTGTGCGGCGCATTGGCGACTTCCGTGTACGCTTCCGCACAGCCCAACATGCAGACATCCAAGGAGATGGACGTTATCGCGGCGTGTGTGATCGGCGGCGTGAGCATGAACGGCGGGCGCGGCTCCGTACTCGGGGCACTGCTCGGGGCGCTGGTATTATCGGTTATATCCAAAGCGCTTCCGCTTGTGGGTATTAACGCGATCGCACAAAACACGATCAAGGGCGTGATCATTGTGGCGGTTATCGTACTGAACGTACTGACGCAGCGCATGATGGATAGGGCGAACCTTGAAAACAGAGAGATGTAAGGAGGAGGAAAGTTATGGCAGGAAAATCAGGAAGAACAATATCCGCAACTCCCGATAAGTCGCTGAAAAAGATGCTGCTGAGCTGGGAAGGCATGTTACTTGTTCTGTTCATCGCAATCAATATATTGTGCAAATGCATTTCTCCGGTTTACACTCTGACGAATGTACTTCGTGAAATGCCAAAGTATTTGACAGAAATCTTTTTACTGTTCCCGATGGCATATATTCTGCTGATGGGAGAGATCGATATTTCCGTGGGTTCCACGGTATGTCTGGCGGCGACTGTCGCCTGTCTCTCGAGCAACGCAGGAGTTCCGTTTATCGGGGTTCTGGCGATAGGCTTGATTACCGGAACAGTTTGTGGTATGATAAACGGGTTTTTGGCGACAAAGTTCAGAGAATTGCCGACCATGATCATCACGCTGGGCACACAGATCGTATTCCGCGGCATCGCGGAGATCGCGCTCGGAGACGGCGGTTCGATCTCTCTGACAAACGCTGACGGATTCAGGATGATAGCCGGAAAGGTAGGACCGGTTCCGTACATGTTCTTTATCGTGATCATCTGTGCGGTCATCTTCACAGTGATCGCTGAGAAGAGAGTGTTTGGACGCAACCTTTACGCGATCGGTTCCAACTCCAGGACGGCGTTTTACTCCGGCGTGAAGGTAAACCAGATGCTGTTTATCTCCTACACGGTTCTGGGGCTTCTGGCGGGTGTGTCCGCGCTGTTTCTGACAAGCGCGACCTACGGTGCAAACACTACCACCGGGAAGGGATTTGAGATGGATGCGATCGCCATGGCGGTGTTCGGCGGCATCTCCACAGCCGGCGGAAAAGGAAAACTGGCGGGCGGCATTATCTCCGCGTTCACGATCACCTGCCTTCGTGTGGGGCTTGGACAGATCAATATGAATCCTCAGGTTATCCTGATCATTCTGGGTGCTCTGCTGATCTGCGCAGTTCTTCTGCCGAATATTTCTCAGAGCATTTCGGACAAAAAGAAAAAGGCTTCGAGAGCCTGAATGATGTGGTATCTATCTCAAATTGCGAAGAAGTTTAGGTGCACTTAAATTGCGAAGCGGTTTGAGATTGATATAGAAAAACTATTAACAAATTTTTTAAGGGAGGACCTAAAAAATGAAGAAAAAAGTATTAAGTGCCATTCTCAGTGTAGCAATGGCAGCAACACTTCTGGTTGGCTGCGGCAGTGCGGCGGAAGAAGCTCCGGCAGCAGCGACAGAAGAAGCAGCACCCGCAGAGGAAGCTCCGGCGGAAGAAGCTGAAGCACCTGCAGAGGAAGAGGCAGCACCCGCAGAGGAAGCTGCAGCAGGCGGCGGTACATACGCATTCGTATCCAAATCCGCTGGTAACCCGTTCAACGAGAGACAGGCAACAGGTTTTGAAGAGGCGGTTGCAGACCTCGGCGGCACAGCTATCATTCAGCATCCGGAAGCTCCTACAGCTGATGCGCAGATCACAGTTATTCAGTCTCTGATTTCTCAGGGCGTTGACAGCATCTGTGTGGCTGCAAACGACGAGAACGCTCTGCAGGCTGCTCTGGAAGAAGCGGCAGCAGCGGGCATCAAAGTTTGTTCCGTTGACTCTACTGTAAACGTGGCAAGCCGTCTGACACATGTTAACCAGGCTGGTGTTACCGAGATCGGCCAGTGCCTGATGGATGCGGTTTATGATATCACAGGCGGCGAAGGCCAGTGGGCTATCCTTTCTGCAACATCTCAGGCTGCAAACCAGAATGCATGGATTGAGTCCATGAAAGAGATCCAGGCAGCAGACAGCAAATATGCTAACCTTGAGCTGGTAGAAGTTGCTTACGGCGATGACGAGCCTCAGAAATCCACAGACCAGACACAGGCTCTCTTACAGAACTATCCTGATCTGAAGGTTATCTGTGCACCTACGACAGTTGGTATCGCAGCGGCAGCTAAGGTATTACAGGATCAGGGCTCTTCCGTGAAGCTGACAGGCCTTGGCCTTCCTTCCGAGATGGCTGAGTACATCGGTGATGACGATGCTCACTCCTGCCCTTACATGTTCCTGTGGAATCCTATCGACCTTGGACGTCTTGGCGCATACACATCCGCAGCACTGGTAAGCGGTGAGATCACAGGCGCAGAAGGCGACAAGTTCACAGCAGGCGACATGGGTGACTATGAGATCGTGAAAGCTGGCGACGGTGGCACAGAGATCATCCTTGGCGCACCTTTCAAATTCGATCCCTCCAACATCGAAGAGTGGAAAGAAGTTTACTAAATCGAAGAATTTATGCGGGACCGTAGAGATACGGTCCTGTATATTTGTAACAGTTCAGCCATTCGGCTGAACTGTTACAAATATTTCAGAGGCATGGAGACTCCCTGTTGTATAACGGGGAGTTTTTGTCTATAATAGAAAGAAAAAATTGGGATGGATAGTGTGGAAGTGCATATTCACACGCAAATTTGTGCCCGGAGGCACAAATTTAAAGTTCCGGGAGGGAGTAAGGCAATTATTGTGAAAAAGAGATGGATAGCGGTTTTGATTATTATGAATATAGCATTATTGCTGTCAGGATGCGGCTCTGCGGGAGGCGGGGATGCGGTCGGAGCGGAGGCAGCGGAAGATACCGCCGGGGATAGTGAAGAGACGGGCGGTACAGGGGCTGACAGCGCGGAAGGTGCGGCGGGATATGGTGAGGAGAAAGACGGGACAAAAGATACGGCAGGGGATAATGCGGCGGGCGACGGTATGGAAGACGCCGGCGGCCAGGACAAAACAGGCGGAAAGAAGGATGCCGGCGGAAACAGTACAGGGAAGGACGGTGTGAAAATCGAGGATTTGCTGGGGGACATGACAATGGACTACAGTGCGGCTGTCGCCGCTGTTCTCTCCAAATCGTGGGATGTGGAGGGGAAGGAGGAGACTTATACATTCTCACCCGATGGAAGCGGTGAGCATGGTGTGAAGGGCGGACAGGAAAAGTTTCAGTACACCTGCGGTTTTGACGAGGAAAACAACATCCTGGTTCAGATCACAACCGAGGGGAAGGAGAAGGTTTATCTGTTTTCTTCCGATGAAACAGGATATCGATTATATATGGAAGATATGGAGGGCATCGAAGATAAGAGGCTGCTGATACCTGCCGGATGGAAGATCCTGGATACGAAAGATGAAAAAGTATCGGGGATCCTCGGTGTCTGGGAGGATGGCGGCAATAACAGATATGAGTTTACAGAAGACAATGCATTTCATATACTGACATCGGAAAACAGCGACGGTACTTTCAGCATTGTGGAGAAGGAGGGAGAAGTGCGGGAGATCTGTATTCTGGTGGCTGGCGGCACTCTGCAATATGAGTACAGCTTGAAGGATGGGGGGAAAACACTGGAACTCTACAGCAGGGGAGCGGAAAGCTTTTACTACTGGCACAGGGCAGAGTGAAGTACCCCGCGGCAGCCGCCAACTGTCCGTGCAGGCGCGGCGGCCTGGCTCATTGCCCGTGGAAATAAAGAAATATGATGGAATCGACAGTATTGTAATAAATCCCGTCCGCCGGGCATAAGATGTAACAAAGCGTGGCGGGGGGATTTTTTATATGACGAAAAACAAATCAAAGACTTGCGGGAAGCCTGAGATTTACGGCAAGTCCGGTGATTTGCTTCACGAGCGTGTCATTGCTGTGGCAGGCTATATTGTGGAAAATAATGCAACGGTGAGACAGACAGCCAAAGAGTTTGGGATCAGCAAGAGTACGGTACATACGGAAGTGATAAAACAGAACGGTTAATATGGGCGATAGAGTAAGAAGCCCATGTAGGCAAATAAGCGGCATAGATCAGCACCGGGAACGGGCTGGCCTATGCCGCTTATTTTGCATTTTGGAGAAAGTGTGGCTACACACTCCGACAAAATAGGGTTTCCAAAGGGTATCCCTTTGGCACACGACTTTGCTTGCAAAGTGTAGTGTGTTATACCTGCTGTCACGGCTGATGGGTAAAATGAGGGTTTCGCCGGATGGAAACACTCGTTTTGCCCAGCAGGAAAACGGGAAGGTTTTTGCAGATGGGGATTGGCAAAAATCTGGACGGTTTCGGGAGCGGCAGCAGGCATATGACGCACCTTAGCTCTTGATAAAGTGATACTTGTGTTGCCGCAGAGCAAAGGCTTGCTCTCCTCCTTCAAGGATTTCACAGATATGTTCCTGTATACCTTTGCTGTTTAATATGCCTAGGATGACTTCCCCATTTTCTTCAACAACAGGATTATTGTCCTCAATCGAACCGCCACGATATTCAAAGCGGTATTGTTTATTCGGGGCATTTTTTCCTTTTTGATTTGCAACTATCACCAACTCAGCATCACCGCCAAGTACAATATTGGCATTATGTGTAACGGTAATGATTTGCCTATCAACCTTCTTCTCTTTAATAAATCGTATCAACTCATCGAAAATTGATCTGTTATCAAGGTCGTCCTCGGGCTGGTCTATAAGAATCGGGCACCTGCTTTCAGCAAGGCTAATAAGAAGCCTAAGTAAAACCAAAGCTTTCTTGCCTGGCGACATATCTTGTATATCGTCATTATCCATTCGGACAACATAATCTATATTATACCAATCCGACAAAATTTCACGGAGGGCAGATTCTACAGTACAACCACCTTTTAGTTGCAGAGTATCTTTTGAGTTGGTAAGGATTGCCTCGATAAACGCTTCAATATGTTCCGAAGATAATACATCTTCTGTTATTTCGCGGAGGTTGAATGCATGAAATCTTCCAATTGACCTATTATCTAATAGATCCGAAATTTTCCGCACGAGTTGGTCAATACGCAATACTTTTCTTACAGAGAATTCCAATTCGTCTGTAGAAGAAACAAAGCCACTATTAATGCTGTCTACATACGCAAGATATATTTGGCTGAAAGTAGAAAACGATTGGCTTAACTCATTTAAGTTTTGCTTATACTGTGTTTGCACTGTGCTTAGCTGGGTTTGGTATTCAGAAAGTTTTGCCAACCGTTCTCGCTCCTTTACAATAGAAGCAGAAAGTTTGCTTATCCGTTCATTGCCGTCCATTTTCGGCTTTAATATAGCAATTCTTTCTTCATACTTGCTTATAGCTGACTCAATATCTCCGCATTTCTTACGAGCCGTTTGTAAAATTTCCTCTCGTTTGGCAGCCCAAGCTTCATCAGCGATCTTTTTCACTTCTTCAATGGCGTTATCAAACAACTCGTTAAAAACCGCAAATGCACTATTAGAAGAGAACTTTATATCTACAACGGATTGAATATCTTGTATCTGTTCAATTTCTTTGGTCGCTACGGAGTATGACTCCCTTAGGGTTCTTGCATTTTCTATTGAACTTTGATATTCTGCTATTTCAGTTTCCGTAACATTATATTCTTTACTAAGTTGTTCTAATTGGTCATTCAATTTTTCAAGTTCAGCTTCGATTGCTTCCTTGTCGCCAATTCCTTTACATCGCTCATAAAGTTCTTCCCGATTCTTTACAATCTGCAAGAAGTCTACAATCGACTTCGCAATTTGTTGCTTCTGTTCGGAAATCTTTTTGAGCATTAAGCGGTATGCTTCGTTGCACTTTTGATCTTGCAGAACAATGTCTTGGATAATGGTATCAATCTCCGTTGTTTCTTGTTCTTCATCACTTAAACGGTTTAAATAAGTCTGCGGAATGTAAACAATTTTCCGCTCTTTGCTCTTATCATCACTACAAACCCCGTCACGCCAATAAACCTTTAACTCCGGAATCTGTTTAACATTGGTTGCTGCGTTTTCCTGTTTTTTCTCTACTTGCTTCCTATCTATTGCCGTTGCCATATTATGAAGGAGCAGGGACTTCCCGGTTGATTTTCCTCCTATGATACATGTAAGCTGGTCGCTAAAATATATGGGTTTTGGCGAGAAATCTGCATTTCCCACTATCTCAACTCGGTCAATCACATAGTATTCTGGCTTTTCATCTGGAACACTACTGCTAATACGCACACGCTCTTTTGGTTCATAAAGGACTTGCTTCAATCCCTCAAAAGTTGGATCCGCTTTAATCCAGCAGAAACGATTGTCCGCAGGGGCAAACACTTTTTCGTTAGTATGGGCATCACAGCCATGAATACAGGGCATTAACGAGCCACACTTTTCTTTCACAACATCTATAGAGTCAGGACCTTCCCCAAGGAAGTATGATATATCTTTTGAATTGGAAGAAAACACCATGTCAGAAAGTTGGTAAATTGCCCTCCGGGTAGCTTCTAATTGGGAAATATTACCTAAAAAATAGTCACTATGGGCACGAAGCCCAGATGCACCATCTGTACTACTATTTGATACTACAATAATGGTTTTTTCCTTTAATTGAGGATTATACTTAAAAACATCAGACAAAGTTTCTAAGGAAATCACATATTGGGATAAACCTATTTTAAGGGCATCTTCATCACTTAAAGATTGATTCTTCTGGAAATCACGGCCTAATCGAACCAACTCACTTTTTGTAGCACTATACTTGTTGTGATTATATTCAAATTTCAAATTAGCAAAAAAACGCCCCTCTAATTCCCCAACAATGCTTGGATCAAATAAGCAATGTATATTTATGGGGGAATCTGATGCAATTGGTGTTATTCTCAACTCCACATTGGGAAAAACATGTTTAACACTATCAGGGAGTCTGTTATCTGCACATACTTTTAGATAGTTATCTATTGAAAGATAATCTGTAATTGCTATAGCGCAAATTGAACGCAAAGGATCGCTTCCATCCCCTATATAATCACAGATAGAAGTATAGAAATTATCCCATTTTTCATCAGTTGTTTTTCCTATATATTGATCTGCTTTTTTAGTGAAGGGCGTATGTAAATGCAGTTCCCATCTTCGCCATTCAGAACCTCTATTCATGCTATCCTCCGAAAATTAATTACCTGAATTAAACTCAACAAGTTTCTCCCAATCAATACTACCATCCTCAAAGCAAAATTCTTGAGTAAACTCCCGGACAAGCCGATTTGAAGCTTTTTGATAGGAAGCATCAAATTCTTCTACATATTTCTCTGGCAGCTTATCCATGAAACGGATCAGCTTTATGTAAAATTCTTCATCTCCGGTCAATTCCGTCCAGAAATCCTTGCCTGCCAATTCCATATAGAATTTGGGAAGCCCACGGCTGGATGTTTTCTTCTTTCCGTAGCCATAGCCTACAATCGGGACAAAGCGTTTCTTTGCCTGCTGTGCCAGCTTGCTTGCCGCCATAAAGTTCTGCTCCTGTTTCTTGCGGCTATCTGCATTGAACACACTTGTACCAGATTTTACGGCAATCGCATAGATAGTATTGTCCCGTTCAACCATAATGTCAACGCCTTCTGCCAATGCCTTCTGTCCTTGTGCAGCAGCAGTAGCAATAGGTTCAAAGAAAACATTGCCAAATATTGTTTCCTCGGATGAGGACACAAAGGCAGCAAGGATTGCGTCAATAATTTGTGCAGCCCCATTCATAGCCTTCGCCCGGAACAAGTACGGGTTCTTGCGTTTCATAACTTTTTTGATGTTGAGCTTGTCAATATTGCTGATTAAATTTGTGTAAAAATTATCCAATGCAGTTGCAATCGCTTCTACGATAGCTTCTTCATTGTAATTGCTATTTATTGCCATAATAGCTTCCTCCTATTTCAATAGCTTGCTTCAGTTTTTGATGGATGTCTGTCCCTCTAAATCGTTTTGTGCGGATTTCAGCGGATTGATCCGCAACAGAAAGTACAGCATTTCCCAATGCCAATGCCAGCCCAACCGGTACAGCATTGCCTATTTGCCTGTATTTTGCAACGCTTGTCCCCATGAACTGCCAATCATCAGGAAACTGCTGGATACGGGCATATTCCCGGATACTCAAAGGCCTGTCTTGGGTCGGATGGCACATCATGGTTGCTTTTTGTACCGGGGAGGTTACTAAGGTTGGCGAAGGCTGGCTGTAAGATAACCTCCGGTAAAATCCAACTTTTCCGCCGCCAGAGCCATAGGCACCGCCCATAGCTTCTTTCCGAATATCTTCCGGTAGGTCACGCCAATTTCCGCCTTCCGGGACAAGGCGGAGATATGCAAGGCGGTCTTTACTAAAGACAGCACATTCCCCGCAATTATTTTCCAATTCCCGGATGGTATCATTCAAGGTACGCCAACGGTATTGCGAGTCTTGGTGCATCTGGAAGTGTGTCGGGAATGGCAAGAATATATCTTCATTGTCCCGGCTTCCGATCAATACAAACCGTTCCCGGAATTGAGGTACACCATAATTGACGGCATCCAAAATCCCATACACCGTTTTATATCCTAATTTATCAAATTCAGAGAGGATAACATCTAATACAGTTCCCAAATGTTGTTCAGGATCGTTTTTATCACGCTCTGCAAGAGGCATATGCTTTAACGGGGCAGACATAATCCCTTTTACATTTTCCATAATGAAAAAACGGGGACGGATATAGTCAATCATTCGGATAAAATCCATAAACAAGCTGCCCCTTGGGTCGTTAATCCCCAGCCGCTTACCGGCAGTAGAAAATGGCTGGCAGGGCGGGCCACCGCAAATCAGGAAAGGTTCTCCCGGTGCCAATCCAGTCTGTTCCAACAAATCTGCTTCGTTGATTTCACGGATGTCACCACCCAAAACCTTATGCCCATTGGCACGCATAGTTGCGACACAAGAAGGATCAAAGTCCTGTCCAATTACGATATTGAGACCAGCTTTTGAAAGGCCAATATCCAGCCCCATCGCCCCGGAAAACAAGGAAATTACATCATGGTTTGAGGCATTGTCTTTGAAATGTAGTAAATTCATGTATGTCCTCCTATTAAATCTTTTCTCCATCTGGAAGGACAAAATAGCGTTCAAAAGAACATCCTACCGCTTCTGCCAGATATTCTAAGTCAGAGATTGTAAAACTTTCCCGTTTCATTTTTGAATTGAAATTTTGCGGTGTAGTCCCCATCCGCCTTGCAAGTTCTGCAACACTGATATTGGAGCGCACGCAAAGCACTTTAATCTGTTCCGATATCGTCATAAGGCACTCCTTTTAATTCGTCAATATATTAGTTGAAGATATAAAATTATCATTTTATATCTTCAACATAGTCCCTTGTGCTATCTATCATAGCATCAAATTGGCTCACCCGCAACTCAAAAATCAAATCTTTGACAGCTTTCACGCATTCTTCTGTATGTTTTTGTATCTCCTGCCCCCAAAAGTGAATCGGTACCCAGTCCAATGCAATCAGCTTAAAGTCGTTTTCACGATCACGGACCATATTCCGTTCTATCTTCTTGATCCAATATTCCCGGTTGTGGCCTAGCTTTTGCTTTTTTATCTCCCAATTATAACCATGGAAAAATTCACTGTCGCAAAAAATAGCAATCCTGTATTTTGTTATGGCTATATCCGGCGTACCTGGCAGCTTTTTATAATTTTTCCGATACCGGATACCCTTGTGCCAGAGTGCTTTTCTTAACAAGACTTCTATGCTGGTATCTTTTCCTTTGATATGGCTCATAGCCCGGCTCCGCTGTTCCGGGGTCATTACATCGCTCATAGCTATTCCTCATTTGGCAAACCATTTGCCTGCCCCATTATCTTCTTCATCAACTGCTGGAACTGGTCGCTGGTTTCCTCATCTATCGGAAGAATCTGCCCAATCTGCCCGGCAATCATAGCCGTTACATCATCCATAGAAAGCGGTTCCTGTTTTTGTTCTGCCAGTGCGTCTTGCATGGTTTGGAACATGGCGGCTGTCACAGTTTCTCCCGGCTGTTCTCCATTGTCCATATCTTTCTTAATATCCCGCAGGATAGCAAGGAATACATTCTTGATTTTCACAATCTCCGCTTCATGTTCTCCCATCTTCTGGGCGTTCAAAAGTTGTAAATCCTGTTTTGCTTCTGCTCGATGCTCCGGGTGTTCTTTCATCAGATCAGACAGGGAAACCGTTGCCAACTCGATTAGTCGGTTTCGTGCTATGATGCCCTTTGCTGCAGTGTCTTGAAAGTAAATCCGTATCAAGTCCATCAGTTTCGGGAAATTCTTGTGTTCCAACAGCCGGTTGAGGATTTGCACATCCACAGTACCCGTCACAAGCCCTTTGATTGCCCCCTCAGACAAGCCCAATTCAGATATATCATAGCTTTTGCGGACGCTGATATTGGATAACCCCAGTATGTAGTCGGTGGACACCTTAAATTCCTTTGCCACGCCTATGAGGATATCACTGCTGACCGTCTTTGTTTCTCCACTGACAATGCGGCTTAACTGGGAAGCAGATACGCCTATCTTCTTTGCAAGCTGCTTTTGTGTAATGTGGTTTCCGTTGCATAAATCGGAAATCCGCTGTCCGGGTGTTCCGGGTAAAGCCATAGATACGCACCCCCTCTACATACTTCCATTATACAGGAGAATTGCAGAAATGCAATTTTGAGATTGAATATTTTCCTAAAATGCAATTCTCGCAAGATTCCGGGAACTGCATTTTTTTCGTGTAGACTTAGGGTAGTTCATTGATGAGCTGCACCTTGAAAACAGAATGACCGTCCGAAAAGGAATACCTCTCCCGGAGAAGTAGCGCATTTGCGTACCAAAGGAGAAACACGCCGCAGGAATGGGGCAGGAAGCCTTTTCAGGGAGAACGGCAACAGAAAAATGGAGGGAACATATGAGAGAGAACCCATATAAACGACTGCCGCCCATAGAGCGCAAGCAGGACGGTTCCCTTTACCGCATGACACCGGCACAGAGGAAACAGGCAAACGCCCTGATACGACGGGAGTGCTGCTGTTATGAGGACGGGAACTGTATGCTCCTTGACGATGGGGACACCCACACCTGTCCCCAGACCATTTCTTTCTCGGTTTGCTGTAAGTGGTTCCGCTGGTCGGTCTTGCCACAAATCGGAACGCTGGAAGCAGAGATTTTTCGGGATAAGGAGCTAAAACGCTGTGCGGTCTGCGGCAAAGTGTTCGTCCCAAAGTCCAACCGGGCGAAATACTGTCCCGGTTGCGCCGCCAGAGTTCACAGGCGGCAGAAAACAGAAAGTGAACGGAAAAGGAGGT
>CAJUDM010000022.1 GCA_910584915.1 uncultured Lachnospiraceae bacterium | reverse complement strand
TTGATGCGGTAAAGGCGTTAGGCAGACCGCTTACGGACGAGGAAGCCGAGCAGTATCGGGTAAAATAGCATTGGTGCGGCAAAGGCGGCTATTCAGAAATAATGCCATAGGATTTTTGGTACTCGCAGGCGAAAGTATTGAGGAATGGCTTAAAATAAATAGAAAGCGTGCCTTATACCCCATTTGATAGACAAATAGAACGAGTGGTATAATCTATCCAGAAAGTCAGGAGGAAGGATTATGGCACAAACGTACAGTATTGAATTCAAAGAAGAAGCATGTAAGAGGGTACAGTCAGGAGTACCGGCGGCACAGGTTGCAAGGGAACTCGGAGTTAATGTGAACACCCTTTACACATGGATGTCCCGGTTTAAAGAACACCCCACGGAACCATTTGTGGGCAGTGGCAATCTCCATCAGGAAGATGCCGAGTTGCGCACCCTGAAAAAGCGCATAAAAGATCTGGAAGAGGAAAATGAATTCCTAAAAAAAGCAAGCGCCTTCTTTGCGAAGAACCTAAAGTGATCCGTTACCTTTACATGGAACAGAACCGTTCCAAATACAGGATTGCGAAGATGGCGCAGTGGCTTCAGGTTTCTAAAAACGGTTATTATGCGTGGCGGAAGCGTTCCAACACTCTGCGCAGCATAAAGGATGAATCCCTCTTGAAAGAGATTATCCGAATTCACGGAGCATCCCACGGAACTTATGGCGGCAGGAAGATAACCCATGAAATAAACCGCAGATCAGAAAAGCCGGTCAACCACAAGAGGGTGGAGCGTATCATGCGTGAAAACGGCATACGGTCAAAAAGTCATAAAAAGTATAAAGCAACAACAAATTCAAAGCACAGTCTCCCGGTTTCAGAAAATATCCTGAACAGGGATTTTGCCGCTGACAAACCCGGAGAAAAAATGGTAAGCGACATCACATATATTCCGACGGATGAAGGCTGGCTCTACCTTGCCGGGGTCATGGATCTTTGCGGAGATAAAATAGTTGGTATATCGATGGACGGGCGTATGACAAAGGAACTTGTAATATCCGCGCTGGAAGACGCGATCCGCCATACACCGAGCACAGAGGGCTGTATCCTGCATTCCGACAGGGGAAGCCAGTACTGCTCGCTGGATTATCGGGCATTGGCAAAAAAGCATGGATTTGTCAGCAGTATGAGCCGAAAGGGAAACTGCTGGGACAATGCTCCGATGGAGAGCTTCTGGGGTAAGCTGAAGCAGGAATGGCTAGGTGGGCAGCATTTTCGGAGCAGGGAAGAGGCAAAATCAGCGGTCTTTGAGTATATATGGATATTTTATAACCGAAAACGTATCCATGAAGCAAACGGATATCTGACACCGGAAGAATACTATGAGCAGCACCAAACAGATTTGAAAGCAGCATAGCTGTTTTTGAACAAATGACCGCACAGGCACAAAAGGGAGAGAAGAGTTTATTCTGTCAGCCTGAACGGATAAAAAAGTGAGAAAAATCGAGAAAAACTAAGAACCGGATAGAATCCTTTCGTTTTAGATGTCCATGCTGGCGGGGACGGCTCAGAATTTAATGGATAAATGACAATGCGACAAAAGGGCTGTTCAATTGCGCTTTTCCTGTACTTTCCTTGTAGGCATTTACATTAAAAACTATTTTTCAAATCAGCAATCCATTTTTCAATCGCTTCCACCAAAACAAACTGCTGGCGTAAGACAGCCATCCCTGTTTCGGGAATATCCGGGTTATTTTCTTTTTCATGAAGATTTTCTTCCAAATAAGCCTTCAATTTTATTACATTCTTTTCAATGTCTGCCACACATTCTTTTCGTGTTTCAAAAGGCAGACTGTCTAAATTTACGATCACGGCATTAAAGTCCAAAAAGATATGGATGGGATTGGATGCAATCTCTAACATAAGCCTTTCAAATTCTTTCTCACCCGCATCTGTAAGGGAGTAAATGACTTTTTCGGGCATTTTTCCCTCTTTAACGGTACTGCCTTTGATAAAGCCCCTTTCCTCTAACTGTATCGCCTTTTTGTAGATGGAAGGGGTGCTGATCTTTACCCATTTAGAGATATTGCGGTATTCTACCAATTTTTGAATATCGTAGGCACCCATAGGTTCTTTTTTTAACATTCCTAATACAATCAAATCAATCGCAGCCATAGCATCCTGCCTTTCTTTTATAGATGGGAAACGGTTAATAACCTTTATGCTGTAATTTATACTATTTTAATTTATAGCTTTTGTCAAGAAGGAGGAAAATTCTCTTGACAACCACTATAATTTATAGTAGGATTTCATTTGCAGCTAGATACTATAAAATATAGTAGTATAAATTACATTTCGAGAGAGGAGTAATGAAAATGAACGGAAAGAATAGTAAAATGGAATTATTAGGGAGTGCGCCAATCCCCCAGGCACTCATGGCTCTTGGTATTCCGATTATGATAGGCATGCTGATCAATGCCCTTTATAATCTGGTGGATGCCTATTTTGTGGGAGGTCTGGGAGAAAGCCCTATGGGGGCGATTTCCATCGTGTTCCCGTTAGGACAGGTAGTCGTGGGGTTGGGTCTGATGTTTGGTAACGGTGCGGCATCTTATCTTTCAAGATTATTAGGGCAGGGCGACAGGGATACTGCAAACAGGGTGGCGAGTACAGCGTTGTATAGCAGTGTGTTAATCGGTGGTATTTTGATCGGCTTTGCTGCACTCTTTCTCAGACCGGTCTTAGCGTTGCTCGGAGCCACGGACACCATTATGCCATATGCCCTCACTTATGGCAGGATTTATGTCATTTCCTGTATTTTTAATGTGTGCAATGTGACGATGAATAATATCGTGGCAAGTGAAGGTGCGGCTAAGACAACTATGACAGCCCTGCTCTTGGGGGCAGTATTGAATATTGGATTAGACCCGGTGTTTATCTATGTGTTGGATATGGGCGTTGCGGGTGCGGCAATTGCTACTGCTATTTCCCAATCAGTCTCTACGCTTGTTTATCTCATTTATGTACTGCGCAAAAAAAGCGCATTTACTTTCCGCTTACAGGAAGTTAAACCAACCAGACAGATATATGGAGAAATCTTGAAGATTGGTATTCCAACTTTGACCTTCCAGCTTCTCACCAGCCTTTCTATTGCGCTGGTCAACCGGGCGGCAAACGGATATGGTGATGCGGTAATCGCTGGGATGGGAGCGGTTACAAGAATCACTTCTATGGGTACTCTGGTTGTATTTGGTTTTTTGAAGGGATTCCAGCCAATTGCGGGATTCAGCTATGGGGCGAAGAAATTTGACCGCCTGCGGGAAGCAGTCAAAACTTCCATTTTGTGGTCATCCGTTTTTTGTATCATTGTCGGACTTTTGATGGCTCTGTTTTCCACGCAGATCATATCGCAGTTTGCAAATGGAAATAGTGAGATGATTGCTGTAGGACGGAAATCTCTTTTTGCAAACGGGCTGTCCTTCTTTTTGTTTGGATTTTACACGGTATATTCCTCGCTGTTCCTTGCGCTTGGAAAAGGGACAAAAGGCTTTGTACTTGGAGCCTGTCGGCAGGGAATCTGCTTTGTGCCTGTCATTATATTGCTTCCAAAAATCTGTGGTATCAATGGAATCCTTTATGCGCAGCCGATTGCGGATGTGTTTTCGGCTGTGATCACTATTTTTATGGCATGGCAGCTTCATAGAGAACTAAGGGTAACAGAAGAACATAAGTAAGAATAGTATTTCTGATGCATGAATAAGCCGGATAGTTTCAATAACCGTCCGGAGATTGTTTTGGTGGAACTGAATGCCAAATAATACACAAAAGCAGATTACCACCCTTATATCGGATGAATGGCAAAAAACTTTAGGCCTGTTTTTGAAATTTCCGTACTGCATTTATGCCTTTCGTTCCCGAAAAGTAGTCGTTTCGTTCCCTCCGCCTGAAAAACAGAAAATTTCTGCCGATATAAGAAGTAAATGATGAAAAAAGAAAGGAGAGAGGAAGATGGATTTCGGAGTGCCAGGCAAATTGGGAGGGTACTATCTGGCGGAACAGTACCAGAAGAATGCGGCAGGCAAGAGCAAGGGCGTGAGTTTTGCGGAACTTGCGGCTACGAAAGCGGCAGGGAAAACAGAGAATGTTAGTTTTAAGGAAATGCTGCAATCAAAGTATCCGGGAGCATATTACAATGTCATGGATACATCCAAGATTGACAGTTCCTTATGGGGGAGGAATGATTATCCGTGGGATAAGTATTTCAGCAATAATGCGGATGATTCTGTTCTGAACTGGAAACCGTCGGGAGCTGAACCCGATATGCAGAGTCCGGCAGTCCGCGCCAAGATGAATGCAATGCTTGGCAAGATTGCTGTGGTTATTCCACCGGAACTGGAAGAAAAAATGAAAAATAACACGGAACTTGCACAAAAAGTAATGGAACGGGTGGATAGTTTTTTATTATCTAATTCTACTCCCGGTGAGAACGAAGGTTTTCTGATGACATTTGATGAAAATGGAGAAATCAACCACGCTTGTGTGGTGGGAGAACTGAAATTTACTGTTTCATCATCAGAATTTGCCCGCGCCCGCAGAGCAAGGGAAGCAAAGCACGCAGAATATGAAAGGCTGGCTGAGGAAGCTGCCCTGAAACGCAGGCTGATGGAGCAGGAAGCAGACGAGAGATATTATAAGGACAGCATGACCAAAAAGGCGGTTTCTATTGCCGCATATGAGGCGGCGGGCATTTTGAAGTAAGGAAAATCATGCCGGACTTAGCGCAAGGGGGCATGGGCGGCCTTGAATGACAGAGGGGCCGCAGGTAAAATGAGGAGGTGCATGGAATAGGGCTAAAGAATATCAGGAAATGTGCAGTAAAATATGGCGGTGATATGGACTGTATTGTAAAAGGCAATAGATTCACATTGTCGGTCATGGTAAAAAGTTAATCAGCAGGAAGGAGAAGAATTATTATGAGTATTTTAGGAGTAAATGATATGTTGGCGGCATACCAGTATGCGAATAAGGCGCAGAAAAATAATGCCACAGGGAAAACCAGTTTTGCGGACACTGTAAAGCAGACTGCAGAAAATAGTTCCGCATCGCGGGAGGAACAGTATGTGGAGTATCTGAAACAGCGGTATGGCGCAAACGTGATGGTGAAAAATATCGGTAACGACCAAAGGAGTATTGACAACTTCGGCGCAAGCATAGCGGGGTATAACAATATTGTAATCGCTCCAAATATTTTAGAGAAGATGGCAAACGACCCGGAGAAAGCAGCCCATTATGAAAAAATAATCCAGAAAGGGCTCGATGACCTTCCAAGATGTAAGGCGGAAATGTCAATGAATGGATTCGAGATGTCTTCTTATGCCGTGAGTATTGATGAAAAAGGTGTGGGGTATGTATATGTGACCGGGGATCTGAAACCGGAAGTGCGGGCAAAGATTGAAGCAAAGGTGAGAGCAGAACAGGCGGCAAAACGGACAAGACGGGTGCGGTATCAGGAGCTTGCCGAGGAAGCGGCGGAGAAGCGCAGAGAACAGACAGAGTTGCAATATCATAAACAGCTTATGGAAGATTTGAAGTAAAACAGGATATGCCCGGACTTACTATAAGGGGGCATGGGCGGCTCTGAATGACAGAGGAGCCGCTAATAAAATATTGATAGTAATGGAGGATATGGAATGTCGGTAGCAGGAATTAACGGAACAGCAAATTATCCTGTCTATACACCGGGTAAGGCAACAGGGAAAGTATCAAATAATAACTTTAACCAACAGATTAACCATGCAAAGGCAGGAAATGTACATACTTTTGCGGACACCGTAAAGCAGACTACGGGAAGCGATTCTGTGTCGCGGACGGAAGCATACAAAGATTATCTGAAACAAAAATATGGAAATGTGCGGTATGAAAGCATCGGGAGAGACCAGAAAAGCCTTGATCGGGCAGGAAAGAGCATGAGCGGTAATGATGTTGTAATAGCACCGAACATTTTGGAACAGATGGCAAATGACCCGGAGAAAGCTGCTTACTATGAGGGCAAGATCGATGATTTCTTTAATGCAACTCCAATGTTGAAGGCATCATTTGCGGCACGGGGGCTTGATTATCAGCCGTGTGGGGTAGTTGTACATGAGGATGGAAATGTTACCTATATCGGTGGTTGCGCAGATTCTCCAGAACGTGTGGCAGAAGTGAATGCCATCAATAAAGCAAAACGGGAGAAAGCGGCGGCACAAAGGAGGGAAAGTCTGGAACGCAGTCAGGAAGCAGCGGCGGAGCGCAGAGAACGGACAGAGCTGCAATATCATAAACAGCTTATGGAAGATGCTCTGAAAAAAAGTGGTCTCGATACGACTGTAAACTATCATTTCATCAGTCAGTCACAGGTGTCGGAGGCGGCAATGGCTTATGAAAGTGCGATTGGTGCATACAGCAGTGATGTTCTGGGGAATATCTGATAGCTGTACTGATTTTACAAAATTTGAAGTAAAACAGGATATGTCCGGACTTATCGCAAGGGGGCATGGGTGGCTCTGATCGACAGAGGAGCTGCCATTAAAAAATTGATAACAATGGAGGAATATAAAAGTTCCGGAAATTGGGACGCCTATTTTTCTGTGGACAAATGGCAGCAAAGTCTTAATGACTATACATCCGTGCCGGTGTATTTTGACCGCAGTATTATGGGACAAAATACAATGGAACGAAATGGGATGAAAGGTTCCTGCAGTTTTGCAACAGTCAGGACGGCAGAAGAAATACAAAAAGAAATTGATGATAGAGTGAAAGCGGCAGAGAAGAATGGCCCAACTTTACGGGAGGCATTAGCAAATGCTTTCCCAAATGCAGTAAATACTCTTTATAGTTTTGTGGGATCTTCTGTGGTTATGACCTTTGATGAATATGTGAAAGCGATGGAAGAAATGTTAAGAAAATCCAATGAAGAAGCTAATGCTTCTTAAATAAAATAAGAATTTTGACGCCTGATGGGAAGATCGGAGGATTGCCGAATAAGGCAGATAATCTGCTTGATAAGACAAAGGACAATGCTAACGGAATACGCCAGGGAGGATGCGCGCAGAAGGCAGGGCAGGCTTCCCCGGCATTCCGGCGGATTGGGGAATCGGTGGAGCAGGGAGATCATTATAATGTTTATTTTGTCAGGACACAAGAGGATTTTTGGACGATATTTTCAAAGCGCAGGGCATTTATCGAGAGGTTTTATTGTATCGCAGAGCAGGGTGGCGCTCGCCTCTCTTCGCGGATTTTTTCTTTTTGGCATTTTCCGGCGCTTTGGCGGTCAGGATAAGCACGCCACTGAGCAATAGCATTGCGCCGAGGGAGAGAAGCGCGAGCGGCATACTTCCCTTTTCCGATGTGCCGGCATAGCCGGAGGTGTCGAAGCCGATCACAGTCAGTGCCGCAGAGAAAGGGTAGATGTTGCGGAGCAGTCCCTGTTTAAAAAACAGCACACAGTATCCGGCGAGAAAGGATACCACCGAGCCTGTCATAAACAGTCCGGGCTTCCGGCTGCAGAACGTGATAACCGGCAGGACAACGATGTACACGCAGACGGAGAGTGCCGCAATCTGTGGCAGGGCTTTCACAAAGACGGCGAAGCTGATATCGGGAAGATGGGCAAGGACGCTGATCACCGCGGTGACGATCAGGCTGTAAATGCCGAAGAGTACCGCCAGAATGCCGACGGATAGAAGCTTCCCGCAGAGGAATCTCCGGTAGGAGACAGGGACGGTCAGGATATTTTTCAGCGTGTCGTCGGTGTGTTCCCGGTTGATCAGGTAGCCGGCGGTCAGGGTGAACAGGACCGGCATGAAGATCTGCGTGTTGCCCCAGATCGTGTTGTCGATCAGGGATGCAAAGTTATAGTGGGGATCTCTCAGCTCCTCATTTATGATGAGCTGGGAGAGGTATTGCAGTAATGGCGAGCATACCATGCCGACCAGACCGATCAGCAGGATGTGATAGCGTTTTATTTTCTGGAATTCTGTTTTTATTATGGTAAACATTTCTTTTTCTCCTTTTCTGCAATTTATCGGGATTACTGTTTTAGGGAACTGTTTTATAATTGCCGCTTTACAGTATCGCATGGCTGTCCGGCTGACGTTTCGGATTATATCTTTTGTTTCTCGTAAATCTTTATCATGATAAGGATACAAAGGAGTGCCTCCCCCATGAGGATGGCAAAAATCGCAGGCGTCGATACAAAATAGGGACTGAAGCCCTCATAAAACTCCGTCATATCAGGACCTGCACCTTCCAGAGAGTGAAACTGGTAGAGCCACCGGAATATCACGGGGACCGGGAGGAAGGTGGGAACGTTGCATCCGAGCGGCACCCTGATCACCGCGTCGCTGATGTGCAGGATGTAGCCGAGCGTCGTATAGGCGAAGGCGATGAGGACGGAGATGATGTAGGAGCGGTTGCACCAGATCACAAGTAGCAGGCAGGGCATCGACGCCGCCCAGAGCAACGCGCCGCAGGCGATCGTCAGGAGAAGTTCTTTTATGGCGCCGTTTAACGGGACGCCGGAAAAAAGCGCCAGCACAAGGCAGATGCAAAACCCCGCCAGTTCATAGGCGATGTCGAAGAGCAGGACGACAAAAAGCTTCGCCAGAGAGAGTTGTCCCTTTGAGACAGGGACGCACAGCAGGTTTTTTAAGGTGTCGTGATCCTGCTCTTCAAAAAACAGGTTGGCGGCGAGCACGATCGAGAGCGGGATCAGCACCAGAAATCCGTTTTCCTCCTGCACCACCGACATGAGATTGTCGAGAGTTATCTCCTTTATGATCAGAAAATAGAAGACCGGCATGATAAAGGTGGTGAGAAAAGCGATCTGAAATAATTTTTTGCGCCTGATCTTCAGAAATTCACATTTTATCAGTTTAAGCAATGCCTTCACCTCCCGTCACCCGCTTAAAATAGTTTTCCAGGCCTTCTTCGTGGACGCACGCCTCCGACACCTCGAGCCCTTCTGTCACGAATGCCGTGACGATTCTGCCAACAGAAAGATCGAGGTTGTGAAGTTTCAGGCTGTGGGCATCTTCTACAGAATAACGGTATTCGTGGAACTGATGCTCCAGCACTGCGGCGGCGCGGGCAGTGTCGGAGACGGTGAAACGGATATGCCTGTTGCTTTTTGCCTCCAGTTCCCCGATGCTTTCCTCCTCCAACAGCACGCCCTTGTCGATGATGCCGATATCGTCGGCGAGCAAAGCGATCTCTGAGAGGATATGGCTGGAGATCAGAATGGTCTTTCCCCTGTCATCGCAGAGCTTTCGGATAAAGGAGCGCACCTCTGCAATACCAATGGGATCAAGCCCGTTGATCGGTTCATCCAGAATCAGAAGTTCCGGATCGTGCATCACGGCGAGGGCGATGGCGAGCCTCTGTTTCATGCCGAGGGAATACTGGGAGTAAAGCTTCTTATCCCGGTAGGGCAGGCTCACCAGTTCCAGGGCGCCTTTGACCGCGGACTTGTCGGATATGCCGCGCAGATCGGCGAAGATCCTCAGATTTTCGGTGCCGGTGAGGTTGGGGTAAAAACCGGGGGACTCGATCAGGGAGCCGATGCGAGGGAGGATACTCTTCTCGTTTCCGGCGAGGGATTTTCCGTGGATCATCACTTCGCCGGAGGTGGGCTTTGTGAGCCCGAGAAGCATCTTCATGGTGGTTGTCTTCCCGGCGCCGTTTCTGCCGAGCAGACCGTAGATCCGCCCCTTGCGGACGTGGATGTTTAAGTTGTTCACACTCTTCACAGAGCCGTATTGTTTGGTGAGATTTTTTGTCTTGATGATGCAGTCGTTCATGGCTGTGGTGTTCCTCCTGTTGGTGTTTTCTTAACAGTATTTTATCGCGTCAACCTTACGAAAACCTTTCGGTTGTCTTGCGGAAACCTTACATTTCATGGGGAAAACTATATATGAATTTAACGGCAAAGCGGTTTGTTTTTTATCGTTATCTATAGTATAATTAAAAAATGTCAGGAAGATCGAGGGGAAGGAAGCGGATATGGCGGGGAAAGGGGCAGTGCGATAAATGGTAAAGAAATTTAATACAGAGGGATATTGTGAACCGGAATTGCATTATATGGTGGATCTTACTGACAGACTGAAAGAGGTCCGGGAGATGGTGGACGCCGAAAAATATTTTACGATCAACAGAGCCAGACAGTATGGGAAAACTACGCTGTTGACAGCGCTTGCCGAGTATTTAAAAGAGGACTATGAAGTGATCAGTCTGGATTTTCAGGGGATCAGTTATGCGGATTTTGCTTCTGAACAAAATTTTGTCGCTGCTTTCTCAAGACAATTGTTGATGTGTTGTGAAAATATGCCGGAAGATATCAACAGGGAGTTTGAATATTATGCATATAACAAAGCCGGAGAGGTCACTTTATCGGCACTGTTCATTTTATTGGCAAAGATGTGCAGGGGGACAGGGAAAAAGATCGTGCTGCTGATCGATGAAGTGGATTCCGCTTCCAATAATCAGGTGTTTATTGATTTTCTGGCGGGGCTGCGGCAGTATTATCTGATGAGAAGAAAAATTTCTACGTTTCAGTCCGTAATACTTACGGGAGTTTATGACGTTCGATATGTGAAACAGAAGATCCGCCCCGACGCAGAACATAAAGTGAACAGTCCGTGGAATACTCGCGAAGGCAACGAGCCAAGTGAAAGCTTGCTTTCATTTGGCGACTGCCCGCGGGATCAAATGATGTGTACATCATTTGATATTGCGGCGGATTTTAATGTAGATATGCATTTTTCCGCAGGAGATATCAGCGGAATGCTGGAAGAATATGAGAAGGATTATCGGACAGGTATGGATATCGAAGAACTGTCGGGATTGATCTATGACTATACTTCCGGTTATCCGTATCTTGTTTCAAGGCTCTGCAAGTTTATGGATGAAGAGATCGCGGGGACAGAAAATTATCCCGACAGGAGCAGCGCATGGACGAAAAAAGGGTTTTTGGAGGCGATAAAACTGCTGATCAATGACAATAATACACTGTTTCAGTCTCTGACGGGAAAGCTGGAAGATTATCCGATGCTGCGCACCGTATTGTATGAACTGTTGTTTACGGGGAAGCAGATCCCGTATGTTCCGCAGAATCAGTATATCGAGGTGGCGGCGATGTTCGGCTTTATCAAAAACAGAGGCGGGACGGCGGTGATAGCCAACCGGATTTTTGAGACGGTACTTTACAATCTGTTTATTTCCGAGGAGTTCGCGACAAGCAAAATGTACGACGCGGGCGCCAGGGAGGGGAGTCAGTTTATCGTTGGAGGACATCTGAATGTGCGGCGTGTGCTGGAAAAGTTTGTGGAAACTTTTGATGATCTCTACGGGGACGGGGATGAGAGTTTTCTGGAGGATGCGGGCAGGCGCTATTTTATGCTGTTTTTAAAGCCGATCATCAACGGCGTAGGAAACAGCTATGTGGAGGCGGAAACCCGAGGTCGCGAGAGGATGGATCTGGTGATCGATTACCGCGGAGAGCAGAGCGTTATCGAGATGAAAGTGTGGAGGGGAAATGCCTATCATGAGAGAGGGGAGGAGCAGCTCTCGGAATATCTCGACCATTTTCATTTAAAGAAAGGGTATATGCTCAGCTTTAATTTCAACAAAAAGAAGGAAGTCGGTGTGAAAGAGATCGTGCTTGGGGATAAGCTGTTGATAGAGGCGACGGTGTAATAGCCGGCAAAACAATATGGAGTCAGATGAAATGTGTCCGGTTATGGGAGTTACTGTAACCGGGCATTGTTTATGCGCAGACCCGTACAGAGGAAGAATGCCGCATGTGTGGCATGCGGATCGCGCGACGAACAGGGGAAGATAAGCCTTTCCTGATTGGTTTGGAAAGGACAGAAAATTAAAAAATATATGAAACTGCGACATTTTGCCGCGGCAGATCGTATCCGTAGTGAAAGGTGGTGATGGACAATGGCTTCTTCATTGCGTACGGATGAAGAATTTACGGAAATTTATAATCGCCATGTGGACACTGTCTATCGCGTCTGTTTTTCTTTTATGAAAAATGCGGCAGATACGGAGGATATGGTGCAGGAGACATTTCTGAAATTTATTTCCTGCAAAAAGGAGTTTACGTCAGGGGAGCATGAAAAGGCGTGGCTGATCGTAACGGCGTCAAACACATGCAGGGATGAACTGAGGCGTTTCAAACGGAGGCTTGCGTATATCAGTTCCTGTCTGAGACAGGAAAACGGCGGACAGACGGAGGAGGGCGGCATATCGGAGCTGCTTTTGTCGCTTCCGCCGAAGTACAAGGAAGTGGTGTATCTGCACTACTATGAGGGGTATCAGACTTCGGAGATTGCCGGGATGCTGCATTGTTCGGCATCCACGGTGCGGAATCAGCTTTCGAGAGCCAGAAAACTCTTGAAAAGAGATGGTGTTTAGGTGGTGGTTATTTTATGTGGAAAGATGAGATTTACAGGGCATATGAAAGTATGAAACCGGATGATGCTGCGAGGAAAAGGATGATGAAAAACATTCGGAACGCGGCGATGCAGAAAGAATTTATCAAAAAGGAGAAAAAAAGAAATATGAGAAAAAAGAGTGCAAAATTTGGCTTTCGTCTTGCGGCGGGGGCGGCGGCAGGATGCCTTTTGATCGGCACGGCAGCTTATGCGGTCTATTATTTCACGCTGAAAGATACAGGAACCGGTAAAGAGGAAGTGCTCGATCTGTCGGAGCCTTTTGAGGAAACAGAGTATGGGACTACGGAGGAAATTCCCTTAAAGGAGGTGGATATGATCTCACTCGCCGGGGTGGAGGGAAGTCCGGAACACGAGGCGGATGTGGAGTGGCAGGAATTTCTGGACAGTTACGACCAGGATGAGAGCATCCTGGATACTGTGGGGGATGGCCTCACAGGATTTGAGGAGGAATATGGAGAGTATCTGTGCTACAGTCAGGAGATGGCGGATAAGATCGATGAGATCTGTGAGAAGTACGACCTGCAGAAACTGAGAGGTTTTACGCTGCCGGAGGATTACGAGGAGTTGTGCAGTGGCGCGGGAGTCGGTGATTTCCTGAAAGGTACGGCGGATGACGTAAAGGCGGAGTATATATCCGGCTGGTTTTACGCGGACGGGTCTTTTGACTATGACGGGAATGCGATGATCGGAGGTTCTTCGCTTATCGCGACGGATTACCAGTTTTCGCGGGCGATGAAAGGCACATTCCAGGGAACAGGCCTGAATGTGGGAAATCTGGAGGAGTATAAGGAGTGGAATTACACCACAGAGAACGGGGAAAATTTACTGCTTGCGACGAACGGCACGACAAAGGCGCTGATCATCGCGGAGAGGGAGAAGTCTTTTGTGACGGTCAATGTGGTCGGAGATGTCTGGGGCGGAACCTTTGGCATCGGTGAGGAGGAACTTGAGAAACTGGCGGAGACGTTTGATTTTTCGGTGATACCGTGAGCGGTAGAAAAGAAGACATAAATTATTTTTCAGACAGGGCGTGATCTCTGTTCTTTTCCGGAAGGGGGATTCCCATGGCAAGGTCAGTGATCACATCCTCCAACAGTTTGATATCCAATCCGCGCTTTATTGCCAGTTTGTAATCCTTTTTAAATTGAGTTGTAGGTTTGACTGTATATTTTGTGTTTTTCATTCTTTCAGGTCCGCGAACAGTTGATCCAGATCGGTATATCCTTTTACTGATGGATCCTTCGCGATCCTTTCTGCCTCCAACATGGCGGCGACCGTCTCACTGTTGGGCAGGTTGAGGGAAATATCAAAGGGAATCCGTCCCTCGCGAAGAGACTGGCGGACAAAAATATTGAACGCCGTTGTCAGGTTCATCCCGAGTTCTCCGAACAACCTTTCGGCCTGTGCTTTCAGGTTTGAATCCATGCGGATACTGATGTTTGTAGTAGAACCAGTCATATAATTATCTCCTTTTCTGCTGATGATTACAGTATATGTTATTTGTATGTAAAATACAATACTGTGCACGAAAAAATTTTCTTTTTTCATTTATGTGATTGCCATTTCGTATGCCGGAGATTTACACATGATCAAAAGTGCTGCATCACCTGAATTTGATTGATAAGACAGCGTTTTTTTGTTAAGATGGAAATGAAACTACACGTTGGTATAGATAAAATGCAGTGGAAACTGACAGATGACAGAGATGACGAAAGCATATATGCTTATATTTTTGAGTGTCGCTATTTTTCTTGTTATTGTTGTTCTGGTGGTGTTATGGGGAACTGTCTATGGTTCGTCTAAAGTCAGAGCGGGAAGGCAGGGGGAGAAAAGAGCGGCAGAAATTATAAAACATGTTTTAAATGAAGATGATGTACTGCTCACAAATATTTGTGTCGAGTATGGAGAAAAAGAGACGGAACTGGACAATGTGATTATAAACAGAAGTGGTGTGTTTATTATTGAAGTGAAAAATTATAGCGGAGAACTGGTGGGGGAAGAAGATGATTACGAATGGACAAAATATAAAGTCAGCAGGGGCGGGAACACTTATGTGAAACAGGTTCGTAATCCAATAAAACAAGTCAGACGTCAGGTATATATTCTGGCTCGGTTTTTGAAATATTATGGAATCAATGTCTGGGTTGACGGTTATGTTTTATTGCTCAATAATAATAGTCCGTTACATAATGATACGATATTGAGATCGTTCAAAGAGATCGACCGCGCAATACATGGCCAGTCGTATAATTCTCTGGACAGGAAAACTGTCAGCAGGATAAAAAAGCTGTTATGGCAATAAAAATATTTGAAAAAAGGAGTGAGAACATGAAAAAGAGATGGTGGAAAGAATGTGTGGTGTACCAGATCTATCCGAGGAGTTTCTGCGACAGCAACGGAGACGGCATCGGCGATATCAGGGGCATCACCTCAAAACTGGACTATTTGAGGGAACTGGGGATCGACGTGATCTGGCTCTCGCCGGTCTATCAGTCGCCCAACGACGACAACGGCTACGATATCAGCGATTATCAGGCGATCATGGAGGAGTTCGGCACGATGGAGGACTTCGATGAGATGCTGGCGGCGGCACATGCGAGGGGCATCAGGCTGGTGATGGATCTGGTGGTGAACCATACATCCGACGAGCATGCCTGGTTTGTGGAGAGCAGAAAGTCTCTGGATAATCCGTACAGAGACTATTATATCTGGCGCCCGGGAAAGGACGGCGGCGCGCCGAACAACTGGGGTTCCTGTTTCTCGGGACCGGCGTGGGAGTACGATGAGACGACGGATATGTATTATCTGCACCTGTTTTCCAAAAAGCAGCCGGATCTGAACTGGGATAATCCGGCAGTCAGGGATGAAGTGTTCCGTATGATGAACTGGTGGATCGACAAGGGCGTGGACGGCTTCCGGATGGATGTGATCAGCCTGATCTCCAAAAAGCCTGACCTGCCGGACGGTGTGCCGGGTATCAATGGGTATGCAGGCATCGATGAGGTGGCAAACGGCCCCCATGTACATGAATATCTGCAGGAGATGCGGCGCAGGGTGTTGAACCGGACGGAGACGATCACGGTCGGGGAATGTTCGGGTGTAACACTGGAGGAGGCAAAGAAGTATGCGGACAGCAGCGAGACTGAGCTGAACATGGTATTCCAGTTTGAGCATATGAGGGTGGATTCCGGCGAAAACAGCAAATGGTCGGACAGGAAAGCAGATCTGAGGGATCTGAAAGAAATTTTGTCCAGATGGCAGAAAGGGCTTGAGGATGTGGCGTGGAACAGCCTTTACTGGGAGAACCACGATCAGCCCCGCTCGGTCTCCCGGTTTGGTGATGACGGGGAATGCAGGGAGGTTTCCGCCAAGATGCTGGCGACCTGTCTCTATATGATGCAGGGAACACCCTATATTTATCAGGGACAGGAGCTGGGGATGACTAACGTTCCCTTTGAGAGCATTGAGGATTTCAGGGATTTGGAGAGCATCAACGCGTACCATGAGCTGACGGGGAGCGGTGTATTTACGAAGGAAGAGATGATGCGGTACCTGAGATATAAGAGCCGGGACAACGCGAGGACGCCGTTCCAGTGGAATGCGGAGGAAAATGCAGGCTTTACGACCGGGAAGCCGTGGATCATGGTGAATCCGAACTACCGGGAGATCAATGCCGGGGAACAGATGTGCCGGGGGACTTCCGTATTCCATTACTTCCGAAATTTGATCCGGCTGAGAAAAGAAAATGAAGTGATCATATATGGCACGTATGACCTGCTTTTGCCCGAGTCGAAGGAGATCTATGCTTACACAAGGACTTTGGGGGAGGAGAAACTTTTAGTTGTCTGCAATTTTACGGCGAGGGAGGTTTCTTTTGATGTGCCGGAGGAGTTTTTGAAGGGCAGGATTTTAGCCGGGAATTATAAGGATGCGAAAGCGGGAAAAGATATGGTGCTGCGGGCTTATGAGGCGGTTGTGGTGAAAAAACAAAAGAGTTGAGTAGTTGCGGTAAACACGGCAGGAGTTCATAAATGTACAGGAGGAATTCAAATGAAAAAATTGTTTTATTATGCGGACAGATATATAGAGAAGAGTACCTGGAAAGAGGTTGCCATGTTGAAATTCTGCCTCTTTTCTCTGGGGATTCTGGCGGGAATGCAGATACCGAAAAAGGATAAAAAGGAGGCGGGAATCCTGGCGTTTCTTGTCTTTGTTCTCACCTACATTCCGCTGATGAAAAAGCTGGTGGAAATTGTGGCGGAAAAGGATTGATTAAAGATTGATTCCTGATAAATACAGCCGCATATCATCCGGGAAGGGAGCTTCGATCAGAAGTTCCTCTCCGGTAAAGGGCTGCAGAAAATGTATGCTCTCCGCATGAAGGGCTGTGCGCTTTATCAGAGGAAGCGCCATGTTTTTACCGGGCGTATCGTCGTGGCGCGGGGGCAGGCTGTTTGGCGGAAAACTTTTGCGTGCCCCATTTCCGTAAAGGGGATCGCCGAGGAGCGGACAGCCTGCGTGCGCCATATGTACCCGGATCTGATGGGTCCTGCCGGTTTCCAGGGAGAGGCGGACAAGAGCGAACTTCTCGTTTGCGGTCAGAGTCTCGTAATGAGTGAGGGCGGTTTTTCCGTGGGGCGTGACACACATCCGCTTCCGGCTTTGGGGATCATTGCCGATGGGAGCGCTGATAGTTCCGGCGGCAGGATCTGGCACATTTTCTGTGATCGCCAGATAGCTTTTGAAGAGAGAGCCGTTTTCCCGCTGGCGTTCTAATCTTGTGGCTGCCGGCCGGTTTTTTACCGCCAGCACCACACCCGAAGTATCCTGATCCAGCCTGCCTAAGATCCTGATCACAGAATCTTCCCCCTTATTTCTCAGATAAAAGACAAGCCGGTTCGCCAGCGTATCCGTTTCTTTCCGGCACGCCGGGTGGACCGAAATGCCGGCGGGTTTATCCACCACGATCACATCCTCGTCCTCATAGAGAACGGTGAGAGATTCCTTCAGGGCGGTCAGGTTTGGGGAAGTGCTGTCAGAGCCTTCCAGCAATATTTCCACCAGATCCCCGGTTTCTAAAAGTGTGTTTACCCTGCTTCGCTTTCCGTTTACACAGATCCCGTTCTCCAGGAATTTTGCGCGGCTGATCTCATTTTTGGTGAGATGGAGCCTGTTTTTCAGAAAGCTTTCCAGTTTCATATTGTTCTCTTTGGCGGTAACGCTGCCACTTATGATCTTACGCATCGGTCTACTCCATGCCTGTATTTTGTTGCAAGTTTTTTGAAAATCAGGGTATTCTTTCCGTGGAGGCGGAAATGCCATGTTCCACTGAAATCTGCATGTTTGAACAGTGAGAGACAGGGCTGATAATTTATTTCCGCGGGCAACGAGCCAGGTAGCCGTGCTTGCCGGCGAACTTGTTCGCCTTGGATATCCACTGGCGACTGCTGCGGGGTATTTCACTATAGCAATAATGAGAGTATATCCGTAATATGCGCGGGAGTCAATGGTGCCATCTGAAAAAGCGGCAATGTTAATTTGCGTTGCTTGCGGCAACGGGCGGTTTTGCCCATAATAGTGGTGAAAGGAGGCGATGCTTCATGCTCAACGAAAATATAAAAACAATCAGAAAGTCAAAAGGACTTTCACAACAGGAGCTTGCCATCAAGCTGAACGTCGTGCGGCAGACAGTTTCCAAATGGGAACAGGGATTGTCGGTTCCCGATTCGGATATGTTGATCTCCATATCGGAAGCCCTGGAAACGCCCGTGAGTACGCTGCTCGGAAAAAACGTCATCGAGTCGGAGGTTGATGATTTAAAGGCGATTTCTGCAAAACTGGAGGTGATAAATTTGCAGCTCGCGCGGAGAAAAACCGCAAGGAGAAGGATTCTGCATTGGTTCCTTATCGCCTTGTGCGTGATCACAGCAGCAATTTTTGCAATCCTGTCGGTATCAGAAAGCCCTTATCTGGGATGGGACTACAGCGATCCCGAAACCGCTGTACTCGGAGTGGCAATCCACTCATTTGAATGGCTGTTTGTCAGAGCGGCGCCGATGATCCTCACAGGTGCGGTTATTGGGGCTTTCCTGACACGCAAAAATGAATAAAACGACTATTGATTTTTATCTTCTGAGTTGCTATACTATGTTCAATGGCAGAAAATGACCGGAGAGAGAGTATCCTGTCGCATATCAGATGAATAGTTGAGGGAAGATCAATATAAGCCTGCCGGGCTTATATGTTCTTTCCTTTTGCTTTTTATGCGCCTACCGGCATGAAGAAGTTTGCTGCAAGGGCAGCATGCAGGCGGTGCGGCGAGCAGGGAAAGATGGTTCTTCTCCTGCTCGATTCAGAGGATAAGATGAAATGAGACTTTTATGCAATCGAATGAAAACGGTATTTTATACGATGGCGGCGGTGCTGGTCCTTTTGGCTGTACTGGCTGTTCTTGATAAAAACAATGATTTTTCCCTGACTCAGAGGGAGAACGTACATAAATTCGGGGCGACCTATATGACCATGAACAATCCGTTCTTTGAAGTGATCAACGAGACGATACGCGCCACCGTGGAATCAAACGGGGATATCCTGATCACAAGGGACCCGGCGCTCGACGCGGTCAGACAGACAAAACAGATCTATGACCTGATAGACGAGGGCGTGGAAGCCATCTTTATTGCGCCTGTTGATTTCGAGAAGATCATTCCCGCCGTCGAGTACGGGAGGGAGAAGGGCGTAAAGATCATATTTGTGGACACGGAGATCTATGATGAAAGCCTGGCGGACTGCACGGTTGTGTCGGACAACTATCATGCGGGGGTGCTCTGCGCCGAGTATCTTCTGCAGAAAAAGGCGGAGGGAAAGATCCTGATCTTTGAACATCCGACGACCAAATCATCGAATGACCGCGTGGAGGGGTTTGCGGATACGATAGAGGGGAATGGGAACTTTGAGATCACAGGCAGGCTGGATTATGCGGGACAGCTTGAGATCGCCATGCCCCTGATGATCGAAGAACTGAAAAAGGGTGCGGACTTTGATGTCGTTTTTTGCATCAACGATGTGGGCGCCCTCGGCGTGATGGCGGCGCTGAAGGACTACGGGAGGCTGGACGGCATTTCTGTCCTCGGAGTGGACGGCGCGCCGGAGGCGAAGGCAATGATAAAAGAAGAAATCATGCTCGCAACGTCAGCACAGTATCCGTCTGAAATCGGACAGAGCGCGGTGGATCAGCTTTACAATATGATAGAGGGCAGGCCGGTCGAAAAGAAAATAAAGGTTTCGGTCAATCTGATCAGCGAGGATAACATAGACGAATTCAGTACAAAGGGATGGCAGTAGCAAATGGACACATCGGCGCTTAAGAATTCCACATTGAGTTTTATGAAAAGCTTTAACTTCATAGCGGTGCTGTATATCTCCGTTGTTTCCGCGGTGACCATACTGAAAATCGGGAACTCCGGGGGGGCAGTTATGTTTTTGAAAAAGGTAAACACCCTGCCGCCGGTCCCGGGGAAAATGCTGCTTATTTCCCTCAGCTTTTTTGTGCTTTTGATGGTTCTGATGTACGTGCATGATAACTATGAGATAAAACACCAGTGGGCTGTTATTGTCATGGAATTTATCTGTACCGTTTCTGTGATCGCCGCGCTGCAGGTAAACTATAACGGCGTCATACTTCTCTTTGTGGCGCATATCATGAAATACTTTGAGGGAAGCAGCAAAAAACTCCTCCCCCTGATACTGGGCAGTACATTTTTCCTGATCTTTGATTTCAACGCCTGCTCCAATATTTTTGACATTATTTCCTTTGAGACCTATACGGAGTATTATATCGGGACAGTGGCAGCGATCCTGATCCTGATCAAAAATCTTTTCGCGACGTTGAACATCATTCTGTTTATTGTATACACCATTTTGCACCTGCGGGAACAGATGGATGAAAAGGATGAGATCAATTCCCTGAACGAGCGGCTTCAGGATGCAAACAGGGAACTTGAAATGTATGCCGCCGAGTCGGAGAAACTGGCGCAGACGAGGGAGAGAAACAGGCTGGCAAGAGAGATACATGACACGCTGGGGCACACCCTGACCGGCATTATCGCAGGGATCGACGCGGCGCAGGCGGTGGCGGATGTCTCACCTGAAACGTTGAAGCGGTATCTTTCCCTGGTCTCCGATGTGGCAAGGCAGGGCATGACGGATGTAAGGCGTTCCGTCAACGAACTGCGGCCCGACGCGCTCGAACAGAGGGACCTGCTGTCGGCAATCAGGAAAATGATTTCCCAGATGAGCGCTGCCTCCAAGGCGGATATCACATTGGACAACAGTGCGGGCAGGCTGTCCTTCGGCGAGGATGAGGAGGAAGTGATCTACCGGATCATTCAGGAGAGCATCACCAATTCCATTAGACACGGAAAGGCGGACAGGGTGAAGATCCGGATCACACGGGAATACAATATTGTGACGATAACCATAAAGGATAACGGTATCGGCGCGGAAAATATTGAGCCGGGCTTTGGGCTCACACACATGAAAGAACGGCTGGACATGCTCGGCGGGAAGATACAGGTTGACGGAAAAGGCGGATTTTGCGTGATGGCGGAAATTCCGATAAGGTGGGGGAAGGAAAATGATTAAAATACTTATTGCGGACGATCAGGAACTGATAAGAGACAGTCTGCGCATCGTGCTGGCGGGCAATCCGGATTTTTCGGTAGACACCGCGGCGAACGGTATCGAGGTGGTCAGGGCTGTCAGGAGGGACAAACCGGATGTCATTTTGATGGATGTCAGAATGCCGGAGATGGACGGCGTGCAGTGCACCCAGATCATCAAGGAAAACTATCCTGAGATAAAGATCATCATCCTGACGACCTTTGATGACGATGAATACATTTTCAGCGCTTTGAAGCATGGCGCCAGCGGCTATCTATTGAAGGGGATTTCCGCGGACCGTCTGATCGAGGCGATCCATAAGGTGTATCACGGAAATGCCATGATCAACGAGGATATCGCCGGGAAGGTCGTGAAGATGTTTTCCCAGATGGCGAGAGAAAACGCGGCGGTCATCACGGTGGATGAGAATTACATAAAGGAAATTACGGAGTCGGAGTGGAAGGTGATAGGGCTTGTGTCAAAGGGGCTGTCCAACAAGGAGATAGCGGCAGAGCTTTACCTCACGGAAGGCTCTGTGAGAAACTATTTGAGTTCTGTCTTAAAAAAGCTTGATCTGCGCGACAGGACACAGTTGGCGATCTGGGCTGTGCAGTGGAGGAGAAGTTGACCTTGATGAAAAAGAAGATCATAGGAAAAAAATTCGCCGCAGGCGTTTTTCTGGCGGCGGTTTTGGCGGCAGCGGCGGCTTCGGCATATTATTTCCAACAGAAAAGGACGATAACGTTAGGGTTTTTTACCGGAAGCCCCTGGGATGTCCCGGATGCCTACACCTATCAGCTCATCGATGATGCGGTGGAGAAGTTTGAGGCGGACCATCCCGGCGTAAAGGTTAAGTATGTCAGCGGTATCCAGAAAGATGACTATTCGGAATACATTGCGTCCGCTCTGATCAAGGGAAACGCGCCGGATGTTTTCTTTGTACTGCCGGAAGATTTTTCTACGTTCGCGGGTACGGACGCCCTGATGAATCTGGACGGGTATATCGACAGGGATGCGGATTATGATACATCCAGATATTACAGCGCATCCTTCGAGTTTGGAAATATTTCCGGCAGTCAGTACGGGATTCCTTTCGAGAGTGTGCCGAGCATGATGTTTGTCAATAAAACGCTGCTGAAAAACGAGGGGATCAGGGAAATACCGGAGGATTGGACCTGGGAAGATTTTTATGAGATCTGTGACAGGGTGACAAAAGATACGGACGGCAATGGAATCGAGGATCAGTTTGGCGTCTGCGGTTATACCTGGCAGCACGCCTTTATGACAAATGGCGTGGATTTCTTTGACAGGGACGGTACGAACTGCAATCTGCTCAGTGAAAATGCGATAGAGGCTGTGGATTTCCTGAAGGAGATGGACGGGCTCACCAAAGGAAATATTGTCACGGCGGATGACTTCGATAAGGGGAATGTGGCGTTCATGCCTGCGCTTTTGTCGGATTACAGGACCTATAAGCCCTATCCGTGGAACATAAAAAAGTATACGAACTTTGAACTTGACTGCATCACGCTGCCGCGGGGAGAAAGGGGCGACAACAATTCGACCATGAGCACGCTTTTGCTCGCCATGAATTCCAGGACGGACAACGAGGAGCTTGCCTGGGAGCTGATCAAAACTTTCTGTTACGATATAGAGATCCAGAGTGAGATCTATACCTATAAGGGGGGCGCGTCCGTACTGAAAACGGTCACCGATTCCATGACGACCATGCTTAGCATCAATCAGGTGCTGTCCGAGGAGGGCGGAATGGACATCAACCTGATCACATCTATCATGGACCATGCCGAGCCGAATTATAACTTCAAGGATACCACATCGGTCGAGGAGATGATCGGCGCCGGCATCAATGATATCGTAAAGAACGGGACGGATTCAAAGATCGGGCTGCAGATGACAGAAAAACAGGTCAGAAGCTTCCTGAATGAATAGAGATTATATAGTAATAAGTATTTAAAACGGTTTCGCAAATGAGTAAAAAATGTCAATGCCATTTTTGGCATGACATTTGTCATATGCGGGCCGTTTTTTTATTTGACGAATGTCACTGTCAAAGATATGACATCCGGCAATAGGCAGGCCGCGGCAATTTTTCTACAATAGAGACAGTTAAAATAACGAGAGCAAAATGAATACTACAGGGAAGGGAGGTATGAGTCAGATGGGTGAGAGTTATATTTTGCAGATGAAAAACATTACCAAAACATTTCCGGGAGTTAAGGCGCTCTCCGATGTGACGTTAGAAGTTTCGGAGGCTTCCATCCATGCGATATGCGGTGAAAACGGCGCGGGGAAATCCACTTTGATGAAAGTTTTGTCAGGCGTCTATCCGTATGGCAGTTACGAGGGTGATATCTTTTTTCAGGGTAAAAAAATGGCGTTCAAAAACATCAAGGACTCTGAGCGCGCAGGGATCGTTATCATTCACCAGGAGCTTACGATGATTCCGGAGCTGTCCGTTGCGGAAAACATTTTCATGGGCAATGAGATTGTGGAAAAGGGGCTCATAAACTGGGAGAAACAGCGGAAGAGAACAAGAGAGCTGCTGAAAGAGGTCGGCTTACATATTGATCCGAATGCGATCATCAAAAATCTGGGCGTCGGGCAGCAGCAGCTTGTCGAGATCGCAAAGGCGTTGTCCAAAAATGTAAAAGTGCTGATTCTGGATGAACCGACCTCGTCGTTAAATGAATCGGATTCGGAAAATCTGCTGCGGTTGATGCTTGGACTGAAAAAGCAGGGGATTACCTGTATTATGATCTCCCACAAGTTAAATGAGATAGCTGCGGTCTCCGACTATGTGACGGTGATCAGGGACGGGAAAACCGTGGACGGCTACGCCGTGGAGGCAGGCAAGGTTGACGAGAACAAAATCATCAGGGCGATGGTGGGGCGTGAGATTGAAAACAGGTATCCCGAGCATACGCCGAAGATCGGGGAAGTGATCCTTGAGGTTTCGGACTGGAGCGTTGAGGATGCGAAAGTTCCCGGGAAAATGCTCTGCAAAAATTCCGCGTTTCATGTCAGAGCCGGGGAGATCGTCGGGTTTGCCGGCCTTATGGGGGCGGGCAGAACGGAACTGATGAGATCTCTGTTCGGAAAGAATATGGGGATCTTCCGAGGCGGAAACATGAAGATAAGAGGCAGGGAGGTTAAGATCAATTCGGTCAGGGAAGCGATCAAAAATAAGATCGCCTATGTGCCGGAGGACAGAAAGGGACTGGGGTTAAATCTTCTCGACACGATCAGAAAAACCGTTGTCTCCGCAAATCTTGACACGATCAAGACAAAAGGGCTTCTGGATTTTGACAAGGAGAGGGCGGCATCGGAAAAATACAGGGATACCCTGCAGATCAAGTGCCGCGATGTGGGTGTCGGCGTGAACACTTTGTCGGGCGGAAACCAGCAGAAAGTCGTTCTTTCCAAGTGGATGTTTACAGAGCCGGATATTCTCATTCTGGATGAGCCCACGAGGGGTATCGATGTGGGCGCGAAATACGAGATCTATAAACTGATCCATGAGCTTGCGGACCAGGGGAAAGCGATCATTCTGGTGTCCTCGGAACTCCCGGAGCTTCTCGGGATGGCGGACCGCATTTACACGATTTTCGAGGGAAGGATCACAGGAGAGATTTCCGCAAAAGAGGCAAATCAGGAAATGTTAATGAAGAAGATGACCATAACGGCTTAAGAGGAGACGATCATGAAATATATTAAAAAGGTGTTGGGCGAAGATCTTCGTCAATATACGATGGTAGTTGCCCTGGCAGCGCTCATCATAATTTTCAATATTGCATCGGGAGGTAAGATGGTTACTTCCTCGAACTTTCAAAATTTAATATCGGGAAACGCCTATGTATTGGTTTTGGCTTTGGGAATGCTCATGGTAATCGTGATCGGACAGATCGATCTGTCGGTGGGTTCGGTCGCAGGATTTGCCTCCATGGTAATGGCGATCACCGCCCGCCAGTTTAACCTGCCGTGGTATATTGCGATTCTGATCGCGCTGGTGATCGGCATGATAGCCGGGGCGTGGCAGGGATTTTTCTTATCGAGGCTCGGCATTCCGGGATTCATCACAACGCTTGGCGGCATGATGATCTTCAGAGGCGGTGTTATTTGGA
Organism: uncultured Lachnospiraceae bacterium; assembly: GCA_910584915.1. Taxonomy (GTDB): domain Bacteria; phylum Bacillota; class Clostridia; order Lachnospirales; family Lachnospiraceae; genus 1XD8-76. Next base: position 54,950 of record CAJUDM010000022.1, on the reverse strand, counting down.
TATCAAACTCAATTTCAGTTCCTGTTCCCTCAGAGCTGAAATGGTTTGGTGCCGGTTATCTTCCTGAATGGGGACCTGCTTTTACCGGGATGAACAACTCAACTTTATTGCTTGGAATCATTGCGATAGCTGTGTTTGTGGCTGCCCAGATGAGGAAGTTTACCCATTCGGGGGATGTTACCGGAAAGAAAGAGGAGTTCTGGCCGTATGCGGTCCGCATCGGGATCGTGTCGGTGGTGATCGGCTATGCGACATGGCTTTTCGGAAGCGGGAGAGTGGGAACGAGTTTTCCGATCCCGGGGCTGATCCTTGTGATCCTGATTATCCTGTACTATCTGATCACAGAGAGAACATCCTTCGGACGCCATGTCTATGCGGTGGGCGGAAATAAGGCGGCGGCGGAACTCTCCGGCGTCAATGTAAGAAGAACGTATTTTCTCACGATGCTCAACATGTCCGTCCTGGCGGCAGTGGCAGGCATCCTGTTTGTGGGGCGCTCCACGGCGGCGGGACCGGCGGACGGCACTTCATGGGAGATGGACGCCATCGCATCCGTATTCATCGGCGGTGCGGCTGTATCGGGCGGTGTCGGAACCGTCATTGCGACGATGGTCGGCGGCCTGGTGATGGCGGTCTTAAACAACGGGCTTATGCTGATGGGCGTCGGCGCAGACAAAACACAGGTTATAAAGGGCTTTGTGCTTCTGGCAGCGGTAGCCTTTGATGTATATAACAAGAAAAACAGGGGATAAGAACCCGAAATTCAAAAAGGAGGAAAGAAGTTATGAAAGCAAAAAAAGTATTATCACTTCTGATGACGGCGGCTCTGGCGGCGGGTGTGCTGACAGGCTGCGGCGGAGGCAGGGGAACGGAGGAGACCGCGCAGACGGCTGAGACACCTGCAGCGGCGGAGGAGGCTCCTGAAACCGAGAGCGCGGAGACAGCAGAGACGGAAGAGGCGGCTGAGGAGACATCCGCAGGCGGCGGTATCGTAGGTGTGGCGCTGCCGTGGCTCGGAACACAGAACTGGGCAGAGGCGGAAGTGATGTTTAAGGAACAGCTTGAGGCTGCGGGTTATGAGGCGATCATTCAGGCGGCTGACCAGAAGGTTCCGCAGCAGCAGCAACAGATCGAGTCCATGATCGAGAACGGCGCGCAGGTTATCGTTGTCGGCCCCGTTGACGGCTCACAGCTCGGCTCGGTGCTTGAGAAGGCAAAAGATGCGGGCGTTTACGTGATCGGGTATGACAGGCTGCTGGAAAATACAACAGGCGTTGACGGCGTAGTGCAGTTCGGCAGTGTGAAGACAGGAGAATTGCAGGCACAGGCGCTCTTGCAGGGGCTGGAGGAACTGAAGGGCGAGGCTCCTTACAACATCGAACTGTTCGGCGGCGGCCCGGCTGATCCGAACGCACCGAATTTCTTCACAGGCGCAATGTCAGTGCTCCAGCCGCTCATCGATGACGGGACACTGGTTGTTGTATCAGGCCAGACAGATTTCACACAGTGTGCGACAGTTGACTGGGATAACTCCAAGGCGCAGTCGCGTATGGACGCCATTCTCGCGGGCAACTATTCAGACATTGAGATCGACGGTGTTCTTTCACCGAACGATGGGATCGCCCGCGCGATCATCACATCCTGTGAGAATGCAGGCCAGCCGATCCCTGTAGTATCGGGTCTGGATGCGGAAAATGAATCGGTTGAGTGGGTATGGTCCGGCAGACAGTATTCCACAGTTGCAAAACCCACCAATGCACTTGTCGCTGAGACAGTTTCCATTATCGACAGCCTGCTTGGAGGCAACGGGATGCCGGAGACCGATGTGACGGCGGACAATGGCGTGATGGAGGTTCCCATTTACGAACTGCCCCCTGTGGTTGTGACAAAGGACAATGCAAAAGAGGTATTTGCGGATGATCCCGACAGGCTGGCTCTGTTGAAAGACTAATACTTTTTTGATACACTATAGACAAAACTGTACCGGGCTTGGTTTTCCAGGTCCGGTACAAACCATATGTAAGAAAGAAACGGGGGCAAAAAGTGAGAGATGACATGCATTGCAGATTGATCTGTATCGATATTGACGGGACACTTTTAAACGATGCAAAAGAAGTGCTGCCCGAGGTGAAAGACGCCGTGAAAAGGCAGTATGAAAAGGGCAGAAAAATCGCGCTTGTCTCCGGGAGAATGCCCTTTGCAGTGGAGCAGGTCGAAAAACAGCTTGGGATTGACTGTATAAAAGTGTGCAACGCCGGAACCTTTATCATAATGGATGGAGTGTGCGTGAAGGAAGAGATCATGTCAACCCATGTGATGAGGCAGTTGTATACAGATATTGCCGGAAAGCATCATGTTCCGCTGTGGATTTTTCAGGGATATAAGTGGTATGTAACCGACACAGACAGCTTTGTGGAGAAGGAAACGGATATTATAAAATATCACCCGGATGTTGTGGATCCGTATGAGCTGGCTGAAAACTGGGACAAAACCGGGATAAAGCCCAACAAATTTCTGATAGCGGCGAAAGAGGAAAAGATCGGCGAAATACAGGCAGAGCTGGAACAGTCGGAAAACAGAACATTTGATGTCGCGAGATCCAGCGGAAATTATCTCGAAATATTTCCGAAGAATGTGGATAAAGGAAAAGCTGTTGTATCTCTGTGCGCCCTTTTAAATATCGGCACGGAAAATGTGGTTGCGATAGGGGATCATGAGCTGGATATTCCCATGATCGAAACGGCGGGCATCGGAATCGCAATGGGAAATGCGATACAGGCGCTGAAAGAGAAAGCTGATTTTGTCACTTTGACGAATAATGAAGCCGGAGTGGCGCATGCATTACATGATTATATTGACTGAAAGCAGAATACTCTGTTATAGGATCAGCCTATGACCGGGTATTCTTTTTCTATATTGGACATCATAAACCTATTATGCTAGTATGTTTATGAGAAAAAGAACAGCAGACTAGTACTGCATTGCGGAAATAACGGTGAAAATCAGTGCACGATATTTGTGTCAGGGCAAGGCGGAAGAAGGAGGCGATGCGGTGGCATCGTTGACTGATGACAACGCAGCAATGACGCAAAGAGCGGGTGCTGAGTTCACCGAAATTTCCGCAAGGTAGTACTAGGATGGCGCATCTCCCGCAGTGGCACAGAGCTCAGATAAGGCGGGGAACACAGGAGAGAGAACTGCTGTCAAAAATCAAAACACAGGAGGAAACAAAAATGGCAGATATCAGAGATTCCAGAAACTGGGGGTTCGAGACAAGACAGTTACATATCGGACAGGAACAGGCAGATCCGGTGACGGATGCGAGGGCAGTGCCGATCTACGCGACGACATCCTATGTATTTCACGATTCCAAACATGCGGCGGACCGCTTTGGGCTGAAAGATGCGGGAAATATTTACGGGAGACTGACCAATCCGACGGAAGATGTATTTGAACAGCGCATCGCGTCGCTGGAGGGCGGAGCGGCGGCGCTGGCGGTGGCTTCCGGGGCTGCGGCGCTCAGCTACGCGTTCCAAGCGCTGGCAAAAGCCGGGGAGCATATCGTGGCTTCCAAGACCATTTACGGAGGCACTTACAATTACCTGGCGCATACTTTCCCATTGAATAATCAGGTGACCACCACCTTTGTGGATCCTTATATAGAAGGTTCTTTCGAGGCGGCGATCCGGGAAAACACAAAGGCGATCTTTGTGGAGACGCTGGGCAATCCAAACTCCAACCTGATCGACCTGGAGGAACTGGCAAAGGTGGCGCACAGACACAATATTCCGCTGGTGGTGGACTCCACTTTCGCCACGCCCTATCTGATCCGTCCGATCGAGTACGGCGCGGATATCGTCATCCATTCCGCCACGAAATTTATCGGCGGCCATGGGACCGCCATCGGAGGGGTGATCATTGACAGCGGCAGGTTTGACTGGAAAGCGGCGGGGAAATATCCCTGGATCTCCGAGGCAAATCCCAGCTATCACGGCGTATCTTTCACCGACGCGGCGGGGGCGGCGGCGTTTGTCACCTATATTCGCGCAGTGATACTCAGAGATACCGGGGCAACCCTGTCGCCGTTCCATGCATTCCTGTTTTTGCAGGGGCTTGAGACATTGTCCCTCCGGGTGGAGAGACATGTCAGCAATGCGTTGAGGATCGTGGAATATTTATCGAAACACCCGCAGGTGGAGGCGGTGCATCACCCGTCCCTGCCCGGCGAGCCGACGCATGATCTGTACGAGAAATATCTGCCGAACGGCGGCGGTTCCATCTTTACCTTCGAGATAAGAGGGGATGCGAAAACGGCACAGACGTTCATTGACAATCTGGCGATCTTCTCCCTGCTTGCCAACGTGGCTGATGTGAAATCCCTTGTGATCCACCCGGCGACAACCACGCACAGCCAGTGCACAAAAGAGGAACTGGAAGAGCAGGGGATCAGGGAAAATACGATCCGTCTTTCCGTAGGGATAGAGAAGGCGGAGGATCTGATCGCAGCGCTGGATGCGGCGTTTGAGGCGGTGAAGTAATTTTCTCTCCGAACTTTTTTCGATAAATGCGGTAGCAGTTCGGTCATGGCAGTCTCTGTGACCGGACTGTGAGACAAAACAAAATCCGTGAAAAATTCAGATTCCCTCTTTTCATCACTGCTTTTTTATGCTATACTCCTAAAAGATGTGTCCGTTAAAGACGGATGCCGGTGGAAAGTCGATAAGATAAGGTAGGAGGTCCTGTTATGAAACATATTAAAACATTGACAACCAGAGATTTAAAGGAATCCATGAAGAAAGGCGGCTGCGGCGAGTGCCAGACATCCTGCCAGTCAGCATGTAAGACATCCTGTACGGTTGGTAATCAGAGTTGTGAACAGGTTCAGAAATAGGCACTGCATAGGAATCGGAGAGAATAAGCAGCGGGAGATCTCGCTGCTTCTTTGTGATGTGGGGCGGTAGAACTGATACAGCCCTGTATGTTGTGCAGGCATATGATATAAGGCACCGTGCGAGTCTGTATATTTGCCGGTATATGGCATAAAGTACCTGTATGTCGAAAGTATGCGGGCAGATACGACAGATAAAATAGTATTTTTGCCTGCATGGGATTTGCAGGGTGTGGAAAGGTTGACGATTTTGTATGATACATCAGTACATCAATAACGGATATCCGATCGTCCTGGATGTGAACAGCGGCAGTGTCCATGTGATGGACGAGCTCTGTTATCAGGCCGTGCCGCTGCTTGAGCCCGTCTGGGAGAGATGGAGGGAAAACGCGAAGGAGAATGCCTCCCCGGCGGAGAAGGAGGCTGGCATTCCGGAGGCGTTTCTCGAGGAGGCTGTGACAGCGCTGCGGGAACTTTCCGCGCCGGAAGAGGAAAAGCGCGAGGTCGCAGAAGAACTGTTTGCGCTGGCGCAGGCAGGGCAGCTCTACACGGAGGATATCTACGAGAATTATATCTTTGATTTTAAGAACAGGCAGACTGTGGTGAAGGCGCTCTGTCTGCATATCGCCCACGACTGCAACCTCGCCTGCAAATACTGTTTTGCGGAGGAGGGAGAATACCACGGCAGGCGGGCGCTGATGCCCTTCGAGGTGGGAAAGAAAGCGCTGGATTTTCTGGTGGCAAACTCCGGAAATCGGGTGAATCTGGAGGTGGACTTTTTCGGCGGAGAGCCGCTCTTAAACTGGCAGGTGGTGAAGGACCTGGTGGCATACGGCAGAAGCCTCGAGGAACCCTTTCACAAAAAGTTCCGCTTTACGCTGACGACAAACGGCGTGCTGCTGAATGATGAGATGCTGGAATTCTGCAATAAGGAGATGGGAAACATCGTGCTTTCCATCGACGGGAGGAAAGAGATCCATGACCTGATGCGTCCCTTCCGGGGCGGGCAGGGCAGTTATGATATGGTCGTGCCGAAGTTTCAGAAAGCCGCAAAGAGCCGGAACCAGATGAACTATTATGTCCGGGGGACATTCACGAGGAACAATCTGGATTTTGCGCAGGATGTGCTCCATCTGGCGGATCTCGGTTTTGAACAGATATCCGTGGAGCCGGTGGTGGCTGATAAGATGGAAGACTATGCGCTCCACATGGAAGACATTCCGGTGCTTCTCGAGGAGTACGATAAGTTGGCGAAGGAGATGTTATGCCGCCGGAGAGAAGGAAAGGGTTTCAACTTTTTCCATTTTATGATAGATCTGGAGGGCGGTCCCTGTGTGGCAAAGCGGCTCTCGGGCTGCGGCAGCGGCACGGAGTACCTGGCGGTGACGCCCTGGGGGGATTTTTACCCCTGCCATCAGTTCGTGGGGCAGGAGGAGTTTCTGATGGGAAATGTGGATGAAGGCATAATCCGCACGGATATCAGGGACGAGTTTAAAGAGTGCAATGTCTATGCGAAAGAAACATGCAGGGACTGTTTCGCAAAATTTTACTGCAGCGGCGGCTGTGCGGCGAACTCCTGGAATTTCCACAGGAGTATCACGGACGTTTACGAGATTGGCTGTGAACTGCAGAGAAAACGGATTGAGTGCGCGATCATGTTGAAAGCCGCCGGGGCGGAATAAAGAATAACTACACCGTCAGGTGGAGTTATTCGCTACAACACAATTTATGAAATAAATTGTGTTGGTTCCCGCTACGATTTGCAGCGGTTCCCGCTACAAAATATAGGAAGTATCGGATAAATGCGATAAATAAGGAGAAAAAAGCAATGAAACAGAGCAAAACAAAATCAGCCATAGTACTGGTCATTCTGATAGCGCTTTTGGCGCTGTTCGGATATACGGCAGCATATGGCTGGGGTGAGACGAAATCGGGTTCCGGCAGCGATATCAAGCTGGGACTTGATCTGGAAGGCGGTGTCAGCATCACCTATCAGGTGGTGGGCGAGGAAGATCCCAGTGCCGCGGATATGAGCGACACGATCTACAAACTGCAGAAGCGTGTGGAGGGTTACAGCACGGAGGCGCAGGTCTATCAGGAGGGGAGCGATCGGATCAGCATCGAGATCCCCGGCGTGGATGACGCCAACGAGATCCTCGCTGAACTGGGACGTCCCGGTTCCCTGGAGTTTTATGATGTGAACGGAGAACTGGTCTTAGAGGGAACCGATGTGGTGGATGCCCAGGCGGCGAGCAGTCAGAACGATATGGGCAACACCGATTATCAGGTGCGCCTGACGCTGACGGACGAAGGGGCGAAGAAATTTTCCGAGGCGACCGGAGCGGCAGCGCCGAACCACGATCCGATCTTTATCGTGTACGACAACCAGATCATCAGCTATCCGACAGTGCAGCAGCAGATCACGGACGGTAACTGCGTGATCACCAACATGGAATCCATCGAGGCGGCGCAGAACCTGGCATCCACGATCAGGATCGGCGGACTAACGCTGACACTGGAAGAACTCAGAAGCAACGTGGTGGGCGCACAGCTCGGCTCGGATGCCATCAGAACGGCGCTGATTGCCGGCGCGGTGGGTTTTGCCATCATTGCGGTGTTTATGATAGCGGTTTATTTCCTGCCCGGATTAGCGGCGGTGCTGGCGCTTCTGATGTATGTGGAACTGGTGGTGATCCTGTTAGGATCTTTCAATATCACGCTGACTCTGCCCGGTATCGCAGGTATCATCCTCGGCATCGGTATGGCGGTTGACGCGAACGTGATCATTTTTGCCAGGATCCGCGAGGAACTGGCTACCGGAAAGACGGTGGCTTCCTCTGTCAAGATCGGTTTTAACAAGGCGCTGTCCGCTATCATTGACGGCAATATCACAACACTGATCGCAGCCATCGTGCTGGGACTTCGGGGAACGGGCGCGATCAAAGGCTTTGCGCAGACGCTGGCGCTCGGTATTATCCTGTCCATGTTTACGGCGGTGTTTATCACCCGCGTTATCTTAAACGCGCTGATGGGGCTGGGGCTTGACTCCGTCAAACTCTTCGGCGTGGCAAAGGAGAAAAAATCCATCGGATTTTTGGACAAAAAGCATATATTCTTCGGCATTTCCGTCGCGGCGGTGCTCGCCGGTTTTGTGGTGATGGGCGTGCAGAAGGGCAGTGGAAACGGCGCCCTGAATTATTCGCTGGACTTCATGGGCGGTACCCAGACAACGGTGACCTTCGCGGAGGACTATTCTATTGAGAGGCTGGATGCCGAGGTAGTGCCGGGGATCGAGGAGATCACAAAAGATGCCAATGTACAGGTACAGAAAGTGGCAGGCGGCAACCAGGTCATCTTTAAGACCAGGACGCTGAGCGTGGAAGAGCGTGAAGCGCTGGATGCGATGCTGGAAGAGAACTTCACGCTGGACGACGCATATCCGATCACGGCGGAGACCATCAGTTCCACGATCAGTTCTGAGGCACAGATGGATGCGATCGTGGCGGTTGCCATTGCGACGGTCTGCATGCTGCTCTATATCTGGTTCCGGTTTAAGGATATCCGCTTCGGCGCCAGCGCGGTGATTGCGCTGATCCACGATGTGCTGGTGGTGCTGGCGTTCTATGCGGTGACGAGGGTTTCCGTGGGCTCCACATTTATCGCCTGCATGCTGACCATCGTAGGTTACTCTATCAACGCGACGATCGTTATCTTTGACCGCGTACGTGAGAATATGCGCGTGATGACGAGAAAGGATGATCTGCAGGAGATGGTGAACCACTCCATCACACAGACGCTCTCGAGAAGTATCTTCACATCCCTGACCACGTTCATCATGGTGGCGGCGCTCTATGTATTCGGCGTGTCGAGCATCCGTGAGTTTGCCCTGCCGCTGATGGCGGGTATCCTCTGCGGCACCTACTCATCGGTATGCATCACAGGCGCGCTGTGGTATGTGCTGCGGACGAAGATCAGGCAGAAGGAAGAGGCGTGATCAATGGCGATGTAAGAAGCCGGATATCGGTTTGGCGGGGTTCATCACTATGGCGGATGGACCCTGCTTTTTGTTTTTGATGCCGCAGGCAGATTGAGGAGTGACAGGTATGAATATACGTAATTTCAGAGATATCAGCGGTTATAAGAACCGTGACGGCAAAGTGATGAAAAAAAATATGATTTTTCGCGGAGGCGCCCTGGACCGCATGACGCAGGAGGAGGCGGACTACTTTGAAAATACATTGGCAGTCAGGCATATTCTTGATTTCAGGGATGAAAAAGAGACCGAAATGGCGAAGGATCATCCGTTTCATATGGCGGAGTATGAGCAGATCAGTGCGCTCAGGGGGCAAAAACATGATGACAATGGCTTTAACTTTGAAGAGATAATAAAGAACAAAATGGACCCGGAGCAGTTTCAATATATTCTCGGATATTTGAAAGAGGGATATAAGGCCATGGCGTTCGACAATCCGGCATATCAAAGATTGTTTGAACTGCTTTTAAAAAATGACGGACATATTTATTTTCACTGTACAGCCGGAAAGGACAGGACGGGAGTTGCGGGGTTTCTGGTCATGATGGCGCTCGGCATGGATGAGGAGGACGCCGTCGGAGAATACCTGCTGTCCAATGAATACCTGAAGCGGGGAATCGATGATCTTGCCGGACAGTTGAATATTCCTGATGAGTACAGGCGGATGTGTGAACCTCTGCTGGGGGTTCAGGAAGATTTTATCCGGCTGACCATCGATTCCGTGAAAGATAAGTATGGCAGTTATGATGAATTTTTTGACTGCCAGTACAAACTGGATCGGGAAAAGAGAAACCGCCTTATTGAAATTTACTGTGAATAAACAGGCAAAAGGTTATGGCTTGATTTCACCGGCAAGTTCAAATCCTTTTTTTGCGACGATGACAGCGATAAATTCGTTGATGATCGCGGCGGCGGCAATAGTGCCCTGTACGATCTGCACGAGTTCCGGAGCGGAAGAAAGCGTCGAACAGATGATACCGGTAAACACAAGCGAGACGCCGGAGTGGGGCAGCAGTGTAAGGCCGAGATATTTGCGCACGGTGTCGGGCATGTAGGTGAACTTTGCGCCACATCTTGCGCCGAAATATTTTCCGAAGGCCCTTGCCGCGATATAAAGGAACGTATATAAGCCGGCTCTGAGGATCAGATGGTAATCTAAAGGGGCGCCGAGGTCGACGATAGCCGCGAGCAGGGCTATGCCGAGGATGGGGGCAAAGCAGCGGTTTACCTGATCCAACTGTTCCGTTGTGGCTATATTGGAGAACGTAGCTGAAAAGGAAACGCCCATCAACATATAGTTGAGCGTAATACCGGAAAGAAAGCAGGTGTTCAGGATCAGCCCGGTTATCATGGTGATTGTGATGCCGCCGAAGGCAAAGGCGAGGTAGACCGGTATCTTTGTCACGGCAAAGAGAACGCCGAAGGCGAGGGAGACAACCGCAAAGGTGCCGAGGGACTGCGCCAGGGTTGTGATGACGAGGGCTTTTCCGGAAAGCCTGAGTTTTTTCCATATCAGTAAGTAAGATAATAGAATATAAACTGGAAGAAAGAAGGGAGAGGGATGGGAAACTGGTTTGTGGCGGCAAAAAGGGCGGATTTTGACAAGATAGCGCAGGATTTCGGCATATCGCCGGTGCTTGCGAGGCTGATCCGCAACAGGGATGTCTGCGGGGAGGAGGAGATCCGGAAGTATCTGCATGGCACTTTGGAGGATTTATATGAGCCGAAGCTGCTGAAGGGGATGGACCGTGCGGTATCTGTTATCCGGGATGCCATTGCGGAGAACAAAAGGATACGGGTGATCGGAGACTACGACATAGACGGTGTCTGCGCCACCTGCATTCTGGTGCGCTCTTTCCGGTCTCTGGGGGCGGATGCGGATATGGCGATCCCGCACCGGATTAAGGACGGCTACGGGCTGAACGACCATCTGATCGAGCAGGCGGCGGATGACGGGGTAGAGCTGATCGTCACCTGTGATAACGGCATTGCGGCGGCGCCCCAGATAGAACTGGCAAACGGGCTGGGGATGCAAGTCGTTGTGACAGACCACCATGAAGTGCCTTTCACGGAGGATATGCCGGGCGGGGAAAAGACTTATCATCTGCCGCCGGCGGAGGCGGTGGTTGACCCGAAACAGCCGGGGGAGACGTATCCGTTTCCGGGAATCTGCGGTGCGGTGGTCGCCTATAAGCTGGCGCAGGCGCTGGGGACGGACGGGGCGCTTCTGGATGCCCTTCTGGAGCCCGCGGCGTTTGCCACGGTGGGCGATGTGATGGAATTGAAGGATGAGAACCGCATTATTGTCAGGGAGGGGTTAAAGCGGATACGGCGCACATCCCACCCCGGGCTGCGGGCGCTGATCGAAGTCAATAAGCTGGAGCGGGAGAAGCTGGATGCCTATCATATCGGCTTCATTTTAGGCCCCTGCATCAATGCCTCGGGTAGGCTGGAGAGCGCGGCGCTTTCTTTAAACCTCTGGCTGGAGGAGGATTACAAAAAGGCAGTGCCGATGGCGGCGGAACTGAAAAATCTGAACGACAGCCGCAAGGAGATGACGGAAGCGGGCGTGAAGCAGGCGGTAAAGCTGCTGGAGCGGGAGACTGCGGAGGAAGAGCGGGAGAGAAATCTGCCGGAGAGGGAGACTGCGGATGGAAAGCGTGGAGTGAAACTGCCGGATGAAGAGGCGCAACTGTCCTCCGATCAAAAAGATAAAGTACTGATTGTATATCTGCCAGACTGCCATGAGAGCCTTGCGGGTATTATCGCCGGGCGCATCAGGGAGCGGTATCACAAACCGACGATCGTCCTGACGGATGCGGAGGAAGGCGTAAAGGGCTCCGGGCGCTCCATAGAAGGGTATGACATGTTCACGGAGCTCTCCGCCTGCAAGGATCTGTTTGACAAATTCGGCGGGCACAAGATGGCGGCAGGGTTATCGCTGCCGAAGGAAAGGCTGGGAGAGCTGCGAAGAAGATTGAATGAGAACTGTTCCCTTGCCGAGGAGGATTTTGTGCCGAAGGTACATATCGATATCGCCCTGCCCCTGTCCTATGTCTCGGAGGATTTTATAGAGGAGTTAGAGCGCCTTGCACCGTTCGGTACCGGAAACCAGAAGCCGGTGTTCGCGCAGAAGGATGTGCGGCTTTGTTCCGGGCGGATCTTTGGAAAAAACAGGAATGTGGCAAAGTTTGACGCGCAGGATAAGGAGGGCAGGCATTTTACGTTAGTCTATTTCGGGGATGTGGAGGGATTGGAAACATTCCTTTTTGACAAGTACGGTGCGGATGCCGGCAGGCTGTTTTCCGGTGGTCCTGCCGGTGTGCCGCTCACCATTACCTACTATCCGAGCGTCAATGAATTTCGAGGAAAGCGGGAAGTGGAATTTGTGATAACAAATTACTGCTGAGCTTAATACGCCATGCGGAAACAGTCCGCATAGTTTTTGTCCGCCTGCTTCCAGTTTACGACATGGAACCAGTCGTCTATATAATCCGCCCTCAGATTGTAGTGCTTCAGATAGTATGCGTGTTCCCAGACATCGATGTTTAAAACGGGCAGCATGTTAAGGGGCAGAGGCGTATCCTGATTCTTTGTCGTGGTGATGCACAGCTTTCCGGCGGCGTTGACCACAAGCCACGCATAGCCGGAGCCGAATACAGATAAAGCCGCCTCTTTCAGGCAGTCCCGGAAGGATTTGAAACTGCCGAACTCCTTTTCGATGGCTTCGCACAGCGCGCCCTCGGGGTGCGGGGAAGCCGGGTTTGCGAGACATGAAAAGTAAAACCGGTGGTTAAAGACACCGCCCGCGTTATGCCTGACCGGAGTCCGGATCTCTTCCGGCAGGCTCGGCACGTTCAGGATGAGCTGCTCTAACGTCCAGTTCTGGAGGGCAGGATATTTGCAGAGTATATCGTTTAAGTTATCGATATAGGCCTGTAAATGTTTGTTGTGGTGCAGCCACATGGTCGTTTCGTCGATATAGGGCTCCATGGCGTCGTAGGCATATGGCAGCGGGGCATTGATAAATTTGTATTGTTGGTTCATGGCAGGATTCCGTTTTTGTTATGATATGTTCTGGAAGGATGTCTGGTGATAAGGAAAATGGGATCGTTTATAAAAGAAAAGTTGAGATATTTACACTGCTGTTGGTCATTTTCGCAGCGTTAACATATTTAGACAACAGAAACAACCGCAAGTAACGGAAAAGGCTATCCTCTACTGCCAATAGGGGATAGCCTGTAATCCGTTTGTTTATAAAATTGATTACTCGTTTCCGATTGTCAACCGTTGGACGCTTCAATATCGTTCGGTTGTCTGATTATAGACCAACACTGCGAATTTTGCAAGAGGGTTTAGGGAATGCTTCGGCACTCCTGTTTTTTGTGGATTTGTAGGCTATATTACGGGATGTGACCATGTATGCAAGGATTTTTTCTGGTTTTATAACAATTTTCTGGAATTTACTTTTTTATAATTGAATCGGAACAGAATATTTGATATAAGTAAAAAACGCCCGGAAGACCGGGCGTTTTTTACTTATGAGGGGGGAGATAGTGAATTGCTTCAACTATCATTATTTACTATAAACGGGAAATGTGACGAAATTGTGTTCCCGAGATGAAAATTTTGTGAGGAAAATTAAGAAAATGGAAAAATTAAAAAAATAAAAAATGCAAGCCTCATCCCAAAGCCTTCAAACTGTCTCTGTATTCCCGCATCTCCATCTCGTCCGTGTTATCTAAAACAAATTGCAGTTCGCTTGTCACTTTTTCACGGTCATAGGGGAGATAAGCCGTTACCGGCGTGAAATTGGATACCGTGTTTGCAAGCAGGTGCGTGCGTATCTTCTTTTCGGTGCTGTTCCTTCGCGCGTAATGGTATACCCGCAGCGTGTTTTATCTACAGATGATGAACGCTTCTCCTATACCGCTGCAATTTTTCTTCGCTGATAGTTCCTATGATTTCATCGAGGAGCGCCAGCAGTTTTTTCCTGTCTTTCGGCAGTTGCCCGTGAAACTGGTACGCATTGGAAGCTCCCATTGCCGCAAAGACGGTAGGTATCTGCAAAGTTTCGATGAGCGTCCGTACTTCTTTGTATTTTTCAAGTTCGCCTTCCTCCTGCCAGTTCCCGCGCTGTATTTCAGCATAAAGTTCAGAGTCGGGATAAATCGTAAGCATATTCGCCCCGATAAGCGCAGGGTGTAACTGGTTACATAGCTCAGCCGTCAATTTTGCCCCGGCTTCTCCGCGGCGTACCCCGGAAATGCCTGCCAGGTAAAAGAAACTGTAATGGATGCCTGCCGCATCTAATCTCCGGCACTGCTCGTAGATGTCGGCAGAAGTATATCCCTTGTTCATAAACCGCAGGGCTTCGTCATCGCCTGTTTCTATTCCGATCGTCAGGCCGTCATATCCCATATCCCGCAGCTTGGCAAGCTCCTGATCGGTTTTAGGGGTAATATCTGTAATTCTTGCAAAAGAGCCGATCGATTTAATGAACGGGAGATAACTGCGGATCAGTTCTGCAATGGCAGTCAATTTGTCATAAGATAAAACAAAGGGGTTGGCTCCCGTCAAAAACACTCGGCTGGTACGCCCGCTGTCCCAACTTTTCACCGCTCTTTTGACCTCCCGTAAATCGCTCTCAATATCCTCCAGAGGGGACATTCTGAATTGGAACGGCAAATCATGATATAAAGTACAAAATTTACATTTATGATGCGTACAGCCTGCCGTTACCTCTAACAAAAGTGATGCCGCTTCGTACGGCGGCCGCCAGATTGTTCCTGTGTAGTGCATAAATACCTCCTTTTTTGTAGTTTTATACCAATTATACTTTTGTACGATGATTTTACAAGTACTGTACTTTTTTGTAGTACTAATAATAAGACGGTACATTGATTTCAGAGAGAAGGAGTGCTATACTGTTTCAGAAAGGAGCGGCAGGAATGAAAAAAAGTACATTGGCTGTAGAACGCTGTAAAACAGTTTCTACCATACAAAAAATCCTGGGCGGTAAATGGAAGATTGAAATCATTTACTACATTGCCTTCAGGGACATACACCGTTTCGGAGAGCTTCGCAGGCATATCGGTGACATTACGGAGTCAAGCCTGACAAAGCAGCTTCGGGAACTGGAAGCGGACGGCTTTATTACCCGTTATGACTACAAGGAAGTACCACCCCATGTGGAGTATAACCTCACGGACCTGGGGAAAAGCTTTATTCCCGTATTTGAACATATGAAACAATGGGGGGATGAAAACCTTGGCGGGTGAGAAAAATATCCTAAAGGATATTTTTCCCTCGCGGCAGTCGCCAAATGGATATACCAGTATGCTCGCTTGGCTCGTTGCTCGCAAGAATAAAGTACAATATCTGTCATGCACATAAATAGATAGGAAGTAATACTTATGGCAGCAAACAGTATACACTACATATACAATTCAAATATGGGCATAGAGTTGATTTTCTGCGAAAATTCGACAATATCCTATCCAACACATAACCATGTTTCCGTGTTTACAATCGGCATTGTGTTAGATGGCTCACTTGTGCTCACCGCAAATAACAATGCAAAGGTTTACGAAAAAAATCAGACATTTATCCTTTGCCCATATATGCCCCATAGCATTTCGGCACACAGCGCCTATACTTTGCTGAGTTTATGTATTGATAAAAATATTGCCGCAGAATATTCCATGGATAAAATAAGGCATAACATAACGGCTCTGTTGATGAATACTTTCAGTACAGAAAGAATCAATCAATGCCGGATATTACAATTATTGGACGGCTTGAACTCGCCTGCCGCCTGTACAGACTGGCGTTCTGAGGACCAAAATCCATTTATCGATAACCTGAAAAAGCGGTTGGAATTATATCCCGAAGACAAATTCAGTATTGACGAAATGGCACAAAACGCATGTATCAGTAAATACTATTTTATCCGACGCTTTAAGAAAGAAGTGGGGCTTACACCGCATCAGTTTCAGCTTCAAAACCGCATTCGCAAGGCACAACGATTGATGCACAATGCCGAAACAATAACAGAAGTGGCTTATGCCACAGGTTTTTGCGACCAAAGCCACTTCATAAAGCAATTTGAAAAACAGATAGGTTTATCCCCGCTGACTTACAAATTATCTTCCCAAACAATCCTATAGGGTATCTCTATGCCATTCGGCAATATTGAGCAAATGAAAACCGGGGAAATGAGTCAGCACAGCGCAGGTATAAATTTGGCAAACAGATAAATGCCATCTTCTCCCGCAATGACTTCATGCGGCACCCCGATAGGAAAAATGGAAATTACGCCCGGTTCATAGGGCAGTTTCGTTCCATTGTTCACGCATGTACCTGCGCCGGAAATAACCTCATGTGTTTCCAATTGCTTTTCGTGGATATGATTGCCGATCTTTTTATTTGGAGCTATCCGCACAAGATGGAAACTGAACTGTCCATCTGTCTTTTCGGATGTGATGATATGTTTTAACTCCACTCCCTCAAAGGCGGGATGTTTCGACCACGCAACAGTGTCAAAAGCAACCGCGGCATCCGGCAAAAGCAGCTTTCCTCCCTCGTTGAATTGTTCAAACAGATTTTTGTAATTCATTCTCAGCACTTCCTTTCAAATTTTATTGACGGTGTTCTGTCTGTTGATATCATAGCAATAAGCACGAAATTTGAATTGTAAAAAATTGCGGAATAAAACCAGAGACAGCAGGCAGTGAGAGATTACTACTTGCTGCTGACTCTGGTTTATTGATGCGGTTTATGGGTGAAAGTCTCTGACATTCAAATTTGGTGATCCCATATAACTTGTTTTTTTGCTTATATAGCTTACAATCTGTAAGCCAATTTATACAGACAGCTCACTTTCTATTTCTTCAACTGTCGGCAGACTGCTCTTAAATTCCTCACGAAGTACCTTTGTCAATTCATATTCTGCAATCCCGATCGGTTGTGAAATATCATCAAGTGCATACTCGGCGACAACATCATCCTTATCCTTGCAAATAAGAATACCTATTGTTGGATTATCCTGTTCTGTTTTCATCTGTTTGTTGACAGCCGTGACGTAAAAATTTAATTTACCTGCAAATTCCGGCTTAAATTTTTCCGTTTTCAATTCCACGACAACATAGCAATGGAGACGGACATGGTAAAAAAGCAAATCCATGTAAAAATCACTTTCACCGACATGCAAATGTACTTGTCTGCCAAGATACGAAAATCCTGTGCCTAATTCCAATAGAAATAGAGTAATTTGATTGATAAGGGCATCTTCTAATTCTTTTTCGTCATATTTCTCTCTCAAAGTCAGAAAGTCAAAATTGTATGGGTTTTTCAATGTTTGTTCAGCCAAATCGGACTGAGGCTCTGGCAATTTTAATTGAAAATTGGTAATAGCTTTGCCTTGTCTGTCATACAGGCCGCTTTCTATTTGATGTTCTAAAACAGTTCTGCTCCAACCGTTATCCATCGTTTTCTGCGCATAAAACAATGCTTCCGCAATATTTTTACACTTATACATAATCCTCTGATTATGTCCCCATGGAATAGATTTAATTATTTTTTCAATTAATTCCATTTGGCTTACAGGCTGTAAGCCATTTTCATCGGAATTATAAAATTTGTACCAATAACGTATACTTTTCAAGTTTTGCACTGAAAAACCTGACATATTAGGAAAAGTCTTTCGTAAATCTTTGCTCATTGTTGCAAGAAACGCCTCTCCCCATTTCGCGTTTTTCTGCTTGGCAACAATATCTCTGCCAATATCCCAATATAAATCGAGCAACTCATGATTCACCTTGACAGAAGCCTTTATCTGACTATGCTTTATCCTGTTCTTTATATTCTCTATCCATGTTTTATATTCATCATCCACAATAAAGCCAACCTCTCTGCCCGCCACTTTTATCTTCCTCCGATCAGTGTATCCTATCCCATACCTGTATATGTGCTTTTCATTTTACCATATACGGATGAATTTTTCCACTTTCTCAGATAAAACAGCGGCATTAGTTAGCCAAACAGCTTCAATAAATTTGTCATAATTCAAGTCCAAATTGTCAGAAAAAGAAGATTGTGGTATGATAGCTAAGGAGATATGACTTTGCGGCTGTCAGATACATACAATAAGAGAAACGTATAAAAAACAGAAAGAAAATAAAAGAGAGGTATGACAAATGGCTTGTTGTAAGGATTTAATAGAAAAACTGGAATATACTTGTATCAGGGGAAGCGTGGATGTGGAAGTGGCGTCGGTGGTGATGGATTCGAGAAAGATCGCGCCGGGCTGTCTGTTCATCTGCATCAAAGGGGCAAATTTTGACGGCCACAGCAAGGCAGTGGAGGCGGCGGAGAAAAAGGCGGCGGTACTTGTGGTGGAACAGGATGTGGAGCTGCCGGAGCGGGCGGATATCACGGTGATCAGGGTGGAGAGCACCAGATATGCGATGGCGTTTATTTCCGCCGCCTGGTTTGGCCATCCGGCGGATACACTGAAAGTCATCGGCGTGACCGGGACGAAAGGAAAGACGACCACAACCTATCTGGTGAAGTCCATTCTGGAACATGCGGGTTATAAGACGGGGCTGGTGGGTACCATAGAGACGATCATCGGCAAGGAGCATATTCCGGCGCACAACACCACGCCTGAGTCCTATCTGCTGCAGGAGACATTCCGCAGAATGCTGGATGAGGGCTGTCAGGTCTGCGTGATGGAAGTGTCCTCCCAGGGACTGATGCTGCACAGGACCCAGGGATTTACCTTCGAATTGGGTGTCTTTACGAATCTGGAGCCGGATCATATCGGTCCGAATGAACATAAGGACTTTGACGATTATGCCCGCTGTAAGGGGCTGCTCTTTCAGCAGTGCAAGGCAGGCATTGTCAACTGTGATGATAAACACTGGAAACAGGTGCTGAAGGGATATACCTGCCGGCTGGAGACTTACGGCTTTCAGGAGGAGGCGGCTCTCCGGGCGGAGCACCTTACGCTTGTGAAAAAACCGGGCGAGCTGGGCGTGGCATTCGATGTGAAGGGGCTGATGGATTTTCATGCCCAGGTGCCTGCGCCGGGGCGTTTCAGCGTCTACAACGCGCTGGCGGCTGTCGCCATCTGCCGTCATTTCAACGTGTCGGCGGAGGATATCCAGGCGGCGCTTTTAAAAGCCCATGTGAAGGGACGGATCGAGATGGTGAAGGTCTCTGAGGAGTTCACATTGATGATCGATTACGCCCACAATGCCATGGCGCTTGAGAGCCTTCTGACTACGCTGAAGGAGTATGAGCCTGAGAGGCTGGTGGCAGTCTTTGGCTGCGGCGGCAACCGCTCTAAGCTGCGCCGCTATGAGATGGGGGAAGTCAGCGGAAAGCTGGCGGATCTTACGATCATTACGTCGGATAATCCCAGATTTGAGGAACCCCTTGCCATCATAGAGGATATTAAGACAGGTATGCGCAGGACGGACGGCGTTTACATTGAAATTCCGGACAGAAAAGAGGCAATCCGCTATGCCATCACCCACGGTGAACCCGGCGATATCATAGTGCTTGCCGGAAAAGGGCACGAGGATTACCAGGAGATCGAAGGGGTGCAGCATCCGATGGATGAGCGGGTACTGATCGCGGAGGTGTTGGAAGAAGAAGGGATAAGAAGGTAACATACATGTACTTATATGCGGATATCATAGTGGATATATCCCATGAGAGCGTGGATAAACCCTTTACCTACCGGATACCGGAGGAACTTATCGGGAAACTGGAGACAGGGATGAGCGTGCTTGTGCCTTTCGGGAGAGGGAACACACTGCGCCGGGGGTACGTGATCGGATTTCGGGAGAGCATCTCTTTTGAGGAGAGCAGAGTGAAAGAGATCGCAGGGAGCGCCCCGGAGGATGCGGCGGCGTCAGCGGTTCTGGTGCGGCTTGCCGGCTGGATCAAAGCGCAGTACGGCTCCACCATGATCGCGGCGCTTAAGACGGTGCTCCCGGCAAAGCAAAAGAAGCGCAGCCTGGAAAAGAAGGAGATCTGCCGCCTGCTGTCAGAGGAAGAGACAGAGGCGCTCGCCAAGCAGTGCAGGGCAAAGCACAAAACGGCGATGGCAAGGCTTCTGGACGCGCTGAGGGCGCAGGAGAGGCTGCCCATGGAACTGGCGAGGGAAAAGCTGCATATTTCACCGGCCACCATCGCAGCGCTGGAAAAACAGGGCGCCCTTTCGGTGGAAAAAAAGCGGGTCTACCGCAATCCCATAGAGGGGAGCGTCCTTCTGGCAAACAGGAAAAACGCTTTCGGCGGGCTTCGGCCTGATCTGAGCGCGGCGCAGCAAAGGATCGTGGACAGCGTTCTGCAGGATTATGACGCGGGTGTCAGAAAAACCTATCTGATACACGGCATCACCGGCAGCGGGAAGACGGAAGTGTATATGAATCTGATCGAAGGGTGTTTAAGCAGGGGCAGACAGGCGATCGTGCTGATCCCGGAGATCGCGCTGACCTACCAGACTGTGGTCAGATTTTCGAGGCGTTTCGGAGAGCGGGTGTCGATCCTGCACTCGGGGCTTTCGGCGGGCGAAAAATACGATCAGTGCGAGCGGGCAAAAAACGGTGATATCGATGTGATCATCGGTCCGCGCTCCGCTCTGTTTACGCCTTTTTCCAGTGTGGGGTTGATCATCATCGACGAGGAGCATGAGCCTTCCTATAAAAGTGAGACCATGCCCAAATACCATGCCAGGGAGACGGCAATTTATCTGGCGTCGCTCCATAAAGCATCCGTCGTGCTCGGTTCCGCCACGCCCTCTCTGGAGAGTTATTACAGGGCGAAGCGGGGGGAGTACGGCCTGTTTGAATTGAAGGAGCGGCTCACCGGAAATGTGCTGCCGAAGGTGTATCCGGTGGATCTGCGCAGGGAACTGCGGGAGGGGAACCGCTCGATTTTTTCAAGGCGGCTGCAGGAGCTGATCGCCGACAGGCTGGAAAAAGGGGAGCAGGTGATGCTGTTTTTGAACCGCCGGGGCATGGCGGGGTTTGTCTCCTGCAGAAGCTGCGGCCATGTGATGAAATGCCCTCATTGCAGTGTTTCTCTCTCGGAGCACAGAAACGGAAAACTGGTCTGCCATTACTGCGGTTATGAGGAGCGCGCCGTGAAGGTATGCCCGTCCTGCGGCTCCCCCTATATACTGGGCTTTAAGGCGGGGACGGAGGCGGTGGAAGAAAAACTGCATCAGATGTACCCGGGGGCGAGAGTGCTGCGGATGGACGGCGATACCACGAAAAGGAAGGACAGCTATGAGAAGATACTCTCCGCTTTTGCGGACAGGGAGGCGGATATACTGCTGGGAACCCAGATGATCGTGAAAGGGCACGACTTTCCGGCGGTGACGCTGGTGGGCATTCTGGCGGCGGATATGTCCCTGTTCGCGGGGGATTACCGGGCGGCGGAGCGGACATTCCAGCTTCTGACGCAGGCTGCCGGGAGGGCAGGGCGCGGCGATATGCCGGGGGAAGTGGTGATCCAGACTTATCAGCCGGAACATTACAGCATTGTCCATGCCGCCTCCCAGGACTATGAAGGCTTTTATGGGGAAGAGATCCTCTACCGGGAGATCGGCGCATATCCGCCGGCGGCGCATATGCTGGCGGTGCTTGTCGCCGCAAAGGAGGAAGAGGTGGCAAAGAACACGGCGGCTGCCCTGGCGGCGCTTGCGAGAGGGGAAGCGGCGGATGGAAAACTGACGGTATTGGGGCCCGGCAGCGCTTCTTTGTCGAAGTTAAGTGACAGCTACCGCTTTGTGTTTTATGTAAAGAGTGCAGATGGGAAGAGGCTGTCTGATGTGAGGGATTCCATGGAACGATTTATAGAGTCTTTACAAAACCGTTCAGAACAGGTACAATTTGATGTTGATCCCATCAGCGGGTACTGAGATGGGATAAATTATATTGTATAATATGATTTGTATTATACTATGTATTGATCGGGACAATGATCAGCCGGGATACTCTTATCAGGGCATCCGGCGGCGCAAAGAGGAAAATAATACTGATACAGGCACAAAACAGGGAGTGGAGGCGGAAGATGGCACTGAGAAATGTAAGGGAACAGGGGGACGCGATCCTCGGCAAGATCAGCAAGGAAGTGAAGGAGATCACCCCGAGAACGGCGGAGCTGATAGAAGATATGCTGGATACCATGTACGAGGCGAACGGCGTGGGGCTGGCGGCGGCACAGGTGGGTGTACTGAAGCGGATCTTTGTGGTGGATGTGACGGGAGAAGATCCCTATATTTTTGTAAATCCTAAGATCCTGGAGACTTCCGGAGAACAAAAGGGGCAGGAAGGCTGCCTGAGCGTACCCGGAAAGACCGGCGTTGTGACAAGGCCAAATTATGTGAAGATAGCGGCTTACAATGAAAAGATGGAATATTTTGAGCTGGAGGGGGAAGAACTTCTGGCAAGGGCGATCTGTCACGAATACGATCATCTGGACGGGCACCTCTATGTGGAAAAGGTGGAGGGAAGGCTGATGGATGTGGAGGAACTGCAGGAGGAAGAGGAGGAGGCTTAGGCGTACAGAGGCGCCGGAAGGCAGGAGTGTCGTACAGGTAACGGTTTCATCGGATATGGCGCAGCGGTAAAGCGCCTGCGGGATGGAAGTAAGAGGCAAAGGGTAAAACAGGTATGAAGATTGTTTT
Organism: uncultured Lachnospiraceae bacterium; assembly: GCA_910584915.1. Lineage (GTDB taxonomy): Bacteria > Bacillota > Clostridia > Lachnospirales > Lachnospiraceae > 1XD8-76. Next base: position 32,324 of record CAJUDM010000022.1, on the reverse strand, counting down.
TATGGGAACACCGGACTTTGCGGTGGGAGCGCTTAAAGCGCTGATCGAGGCAGGGCATGAGATCACTGCGGTGGTGACGCAGCCGGATAAGCAGAAAGGGAGAGAGCGGAAAGTGCAGTTTTCTCCTGTCAAGGAGTGCGCTTTAGCGCACGGGCTCACGGTTTTACAGCCGGCAAGGATCAAGGAGCCGGAGGCTGTGGAAGAGTTGAGGAAATACAGAGCGGATATTTTTGTGGTGGCGGCGTTCGGGCAGATCCTGTCAAAAGAGATACTGGAGATGCCGAAATACGGCTGTGTCAATATCCACGCATCGCTCCTGCCAAAATACAGAGGGGCGTCGCCGATACAGTACGCCATCTTAAACGGGGACGATGTGACCGGCGTGACGATCATGCAGATGGACGAGGGGATGGATACCGGCGATATCCTTACAATGAAGGCAATCCCTGTGGAGAGGGAGGACACCGGCGGCAGCCTCTTTGAAAAATTGAGTGTGCTGGGCGCGCAGCTTCTGGTGAAAACGCTGCCCAGGATTGAGGCGGGGGATATCATTCCGGTAAAACAGCAGGAGGAGGATGCCACCCACGTGCGTATGCTGCGCAAGGAAATGGGCAGAATAGACTGGGAGAAGGATGCGGAGGTGTTGGAGCGCCTGATCCGGGGCATGAATCCCTGGCCCAGCGCGTTCTGTACATGCAGGGGAAAAAGCATGAAGATCTGGAAGGCGGAGGTTTTCAGGCAGGAGCAGAGAGAGGGAGGCGCCCATAACGGGCTGTTTAAGCATATCGGGGAAAAGAATATGGTGCAGCCCGGAGAGATCGTTCTTGTCACGAAGGACAGCATCCATGTGCAGACCGGAAAGGATATCCTTATCCTGAGGGAAGTGCAGCTGGAGGGAAAAAAACGGATGCCTGTAAAGGATTTCCTTCTGGGATATCAGGTGAAGGAAGGCGAGATTCTTGAATAACAGGAGAATTTCTGGAAGTCTGTGAAGCGGATGAACGGGCAGAGACGGTACAGTGAGAGGGCGGGGACTCTGCTGTGACACGCGTGTCACAGCCGGGGATCCTGCCGGATAGGGAGGAAAAAGATGGGATACGGTTTTGGATACGGCTATTATATGGACTGGACATATATTCTGGTTTTGATCGGCGCGGTGCTGTGTATGGCGGCGAGCGCCAAAGTGAACAGCACCTACAGCAAATATTCCCGGGTGCGGAGCATGAGCGGCATGACGGGCGCGGAGGCGGCGAAACGGATCCTGAACCAGAACGGCATCTACGATGTGCGTGTGGAGCATGTCAGGGGGAATCTGACGGATCATTATGACCCCTCAGCCAAAGTGCTGCGCCTGTCGGATGCGGTGTACGCCAGCAATTCCGTGGCGGCGATCGGCGTTGCGGCGCATGAGTGCGGGCACGCGGTGCAGCATCAGAAGGGATACGCGCCCTTAAAGATCCGTTCCACCCTTGTCCCTGCGGCAAATATCGGGAGCAGGCTGGGACTTCCGCTCATTATACTCGGGGTGATCTTCGGAGGGACGGGATCCCTGCTTGCCCAGATTGGTATCTGGGTATTTTCGGCGGCGGTCCTGTTCCAGATCGTGACGCTGCCGGTGGAGTTCAATGCTTCCGACAGGGCCATGCGGATGTTGTCCCAGTACGGCATTTTGGGACAGCAGGAAGTGGGGCATGTGCGCAAGGTTTTGGGAGCGGCGGCGCTGACCTATGTGGCTGCGGCGGCTTCCTCCATTTTGCAGCTCCTGAGGCTTGTTCTCCTGTTTGGCGGCAGAGGCGGAAGGGACAGAGATTAGTGGAAAATACAAGAGAGATTATACTGGACAGCCTGCTGGGGATGGAAAAAGAGGATGGATTTGACAGTCTGTTCATGAGGCAGGTGCTTCAGAAGTATGATTACCTGCCTCTTCGTGAGAAGGCGTTCATCAAGCGGGTGACTGAGGGGACTCTGGAGCGCCGGATAGAGCTTGACTATATACTGGATCAGTTTTCCAGTGTTCCCGTATCTAAGATGAAACCGCTGATCAGACAACTGATGCGTATGAGCGTCTATCAGCTTTTTTATATGGATGCGGTGCCGGATAACGCCGTCTGCAATGAGGCTGTGCGCCTGGCACAGAAGAGGCGTTTTCAGTCGTTAAAGGGCTTTGTCAACGGTGTTTTGCGGAATATCGCAAGAAACAGGGAGAAGATCGTTTATCCCGATCCGGAAAAGAACTGGCGGAAAGCGCTTTCAGTCCGGTACTCGATGCCGGAACTGCTGATAGACATCTGGGAGAGGGACTATGGCAGGGAGCGGACGGAGGAGATGTGCCGTGCGCTGCTCGATGTGAGGCCGGTGAGCCTGCGGATGTCGGAGGATATTTCCCCGGCGGCACAGCAGGAACTTGTAAAAGAGTGGGAGGAAAAGGGGATCGTCTGTGAGAGGCATCCCTGCCTTCCCTATGCGTGGAACTGCCGGAATCTGGAGGGACTGCAGGGGCTTCCCGGTTTTTCGGAGGGGCTTGTGACAGTGCAGGATTTAAGCTCCATGCTGGTGGCGGAATGCGCCGGGATAAAAGAGGGGGATTTTGTGCTGGATGTCTGTGCCGCGCCGGGGGGGAAAAGCCTTCATGCTGTCTGTAAGCTGAGAGGGAGCGGTATGGTGGAGGCCAGAGATATCTCAGAGGAGAAAGCGGCGCTGATCCGTGAGAACGCCGTGAGGATGAAGGCGGGAAACCTGAAGGTAAAAGTGTGGGATGCACGTGTTTTTGACAGTGAAATGGAGGCAAGGGCGGATGTGCTGTATCTGGATGTGCCCTGTTCAGGCCTCGGTATTCTGGGTAAAAAGCGGGATATCAAGTACCATGTGACGAGGGAGGGACTTGCGGAGCTTGTAAAGCTTCAGCGGGAGATCATAAAAACCTGCTGGCGATATGTAAAACGAGGCGGCATCATCCTGTACAGTACCTGTACGGTCCGTCCGGAGGAAAACGAGGAGCAGGTCCGATGGATGTGCGGGGAGTTTCCGCTTGAGAGAGAGAGCCTGAATCCGTATCTGCCGGAAGCGCTCAGATGCGGGGAGGCGGAGGGAGGAACCCTGCAGCTTGTGCCGGGGATACATCAGTGCGACGGGTTCTTTTTGGCGAGGATGAGGAGAGAACTGTGAGGGTTTTGCATGTAATGTCATGTCATTTAAAAAGTTCAGAAACTCCTTTGATGTTGTTGGTTACAGGAAGCAGATATGAGTAAAACAGATATAAGATCCCTCATCCTGCCGGAACTGCAGGACGAGATGGAAAAAATGGGAGAGAAGAAATTCCGCGCTTTGCAGCTCTATGAGTGGATGCACAAAAAGCTGGCGCGGGATTTTTCGGAAATGACAAATCTGTCATTTTCTTTGCGGGAGAGCTGTGGGGAGCGGTTTTCCCTGACAACGCTTAAGCCGGTGAAGGTGCAGGAATCCAAAACGGACGGCACAAAAAAATTTTTGTTTGAACTGCCGGATCACAATCTGGTGGAGAGCGTGCTGATGAGATATCACCACGGCAATTCGGTCTGCATCTCCTCCCAGGTGGGCTGTCGGATGGGTTGTAAGTTCTGCGCCTCCACGTTGGGCGGGCTTGTCAGGAATCTGACCGCGGCGGAGATGTTAGAGCAGGTTTACGGCATCATACGATATACCGGTGAGCGGGTGTCGAATGTGGTGGTCATGGGCATAGGGGAGCCTTTGGATAACCGGGAGAATCTGTTGCGTTTTATCAGGATGCTGACGGACGATAAGGGGCTGCATATCAGTAAACGCAGCATTACCGTCTCCACCTGCGGGCTGGTGCCTGAGATAAAGAAGCTGGCGGAGGAAGGCCTGCAGATCACACTGGCGCTGTCCCTCCACGGCGTGAGCGATGAAAAGCGGAGACAGTTGATGCCCATCGCGGAGAGATACAGTATCGCTGAACTGATGGAAGCCTGCCGGTACTATTTTGAGAGGACAGGGCGGCGTATCACTTTTGAGTATGCCCTTGCAGGCGGCGTGAACGATACGCGGGAGGACGCCGAAGGACTGATCGGCCTGGCATCCGCGCTCCATGCGCATGTCAATCTGATCCCGGTGAACCCTGTCAGGGAGAGAAAATATACCGCGTCGGGCAAAGAGGCAGTCAGAATGTTTCAGAAAAAACTTGAGGATGCCGGCATCAATGTGACACTGCGGCGGGAGATGGGGCGGGACATTGACGGCGCCTGCGGGCAGCTGCGCAGAAATTATGACAGCGCCGGGCGCGGCTAGTACTACCCTGCGGAAATTTCGGTGAACTCAGCCCCCACTCTTTGCGTCATTGCTGCGTTGTCATCAGTCAACGATGCCACCGCATCGCCTCCTTCTTCCGCCTTGCCCTGACACAAATATCGGGCACTGATTTTCACCGTTATTTCCGCAATGCAGTACTAGTACCCTGTGCGGAAGATCCCTGTTCAGGTACGGGGTAGCGGCATGCACCGCAGACACGGCACCTGGCTCATTGCCCGCGGGAATAAAATGCTCTGAACCGTACATATTTCAGACAAAATCTGGTAAAATAGGATGAATAGAGAGTGACAGATCAGGAGCAGAGCGGATCCATTGGGGATTTTTTATGCTGAACTGTTACAAAAAGGTGGCAGGATTTGGATTTTTCTTGCCCCTTTTCCATTTATGTGGTAGTATTTTAATTTGTAGACAGCAGTTTGCAGAGAAGCGCCGGGCGCGGTTTTGCATTGTGGTGCGTGGACAGGTGTTTCGCGCAGGCTGTGGTGTTACAGCAGAGAAATATCTGTCTGTGGTACAGTCAGCAGATACAGCTTCAGGGGGAACAGGGCGTTGATGAAGACAGCCTCCTTATCGGATAAGGGGAAACGGAGACAATTGAATCAGGATGTGGTATTTTCCTCGGAACTGCCGGTTGGAAATCTGCCGAACCTGTTTATGATCGCCGATGGCATGGGCGGCCATAAAGCGGGGGATTATGCTTCGCGCTATGCGGTGGATACGATATGCCGGGAGGCGGAGGCTTCCGCCGAAAAAAGCCCGGAGAGGATACTGCAGAGTGCTATCAATAAGGCGAACGCGGGTATTTTTGAACTTTCCAATGAAAACAGGGATCTGGAAGGCATGGGTACCACGGTCGTTGTGGCGACGATCTACGGAAAATGCCTGAAGGTTGGCAATGTGGGCGACAGCCGTCTTTATATCGTAAACGGAAAAAGTATAAGACAGATCACGACGGACCACTCGCTTGTGGAGGAAATGATCCGGATGGGGGGATTAGACAGAGAGAGTGCCAGAACTCATCCGAATAAGAATATTATTACAAGGGCGGTAGGGGTTACCTATGCGGTTTTAGCCGATTTCTATGAGGTGGAACTGCAGAAGGGGGACATTATCCTGCTGTGCTCTGACGGACTCAGTAATATGCTGGAGGATGAAGAAATAAGAATGATAGTAAATGCCCAGCGCGACATCATGGAAAAGGCGGAAGCTCTTGTAAGAGTTGCGAACTTGAACGGAGGCAGGGACAATATCTCCCTGATCCTGATCGAGCCGGATATTTGATGTTTGCCGCGCTCTGCGGGCGCGGTCGGGATGTGAAGGCGGCAACGGTGCCTTCGCTCGCAGGTCTGTGATACCGCGGACCTGCAGATTGTGGGTTAATGGAGTATAAACATGATAAAAATTGGAATGATGATAGGGGACCGCTACGAGATTTTGGAAAAGATCGGAACCGGCGGCATGTCTGATGTCTATAAAGCGAAATGTCATAAACTCAACAGATTTGTGGCGATCAAGGTATTGAAACAGGAATTTTCCGAGAATGCGAACTTTGTCTCCAAGTTTCGGACGGAGGCGCAGGCCGCGGCGGGGCTGATGCATCCCAACATCGTGAACGTCTATGATGTGGGGGAGGAGAACGGTATCTACTATTTCGTCATGGAAATGGTAGAGGGCATTACCTTAAAAAAGTATATTGAAAAGAAAGCGAGGCTTTCCGTCAAGGAGGCCATCAGTATAGCAATTCAGGTTTCCATGGGCATCGAGGCTGCCCATAATAACCATATCATTCACAGAGACATCAAGCCTCAGAATATCATGATCTCCAAAGAGGGCAAGGTGAAGGTGACGGACTTCGGCATCGCGAAAGCTGCCACCAGCAATACGATCACCTCCAATGTGATGGGGTCTGTCCATTATACATCGCCGGAGCAGGCGAGGGGCGGCTACAGCGATGAGAAGAGTGATATTTATTCTCTCGGTATCACCATGTTTGAGATGCTCACGGGCAGGGTTCCATTTAACGGGGAGACGACTGTGGCGATCGCTATAAAACATATTCAGGAGGAACTGCCTTCCCCGCGGGAATATGTGCCGGAGATTCCGGTCAGCGTGGAGCAGATCGTGTTCAAATGCTGCCAGAAGAGCCCTGACCGCAGGTATCAGTCCATGGCGGAACTGATCGATGACCTGAAGCAGTCTCTCCTCAATCCCGACGAAGACTTTGTGAAAGTGATGGAGCCTGACAGGAAGGCGTCCACCCGCATGATCACGGAGAGGGAGATGGAGCGGATCAAAAGGGCTTCGGCGGCGAAGGACAATATGGAAGAGTCCATGCGGCTCAACAGGAGATACACGGACGGCGGGGAAGAGGAGGAAGAGGATTACGATGAAGATTACGATCCCCGCATGGAGAAGATCACAACTGTTCTGGCCATTGTGGCTGCGCTCATCATCGGCTGCATTGTGATCGTGCTGGTGGGAAGGGCTCTCGGGCTCTTTCATCTGAGCGGCAAAAACGGGGATGAGACGGGACAGGAAGAGCAGACGCAGCAGGTCGAAATGATAGATGTCACCAGTATGGCAGTGAAAACGGCGCAGGAAAGGTTGGAGAAGATGGGGCTGAGGGTAGAACTCAAGTATGTGGAGAACGCTGCCTATCCCCAGAATCAGGTCATCAGCGCATCCGTGGAGGAGGGGATCATGGTGGATCCCGGTACGGTGATCACGCTGACGGTCAGCGCGGGCACGGAGGGTGTGAGTGTGCCGAAAGCCACCGGCATCACCTACGAGGAGGCGAAGAATACGCTGGAGAAAGCCGGTTTCGTGGTCAACCGCAGTGAGAGTTCATCCTCCACGGTGGAAAATAATATTGTGATCTCCCAGAGCCCGGAGAGCGGCACGAAGGCGCCGAAAGGCTCGGCTGTAACGATCGTTGTGAGTACCGGCGCGGAGGATTCCAAGATCAGGGTGCCGGAACTGATGGGCAGAGAGGAAGATGAAGTTCTGGCGATGTTGATCGAGGCGGGGCTCGGGCTCGGCACAGTAGGGCAGATGAACAGCGAGGATTACCCTGAAGGGCAGGTATGCTATCAGAGTTATTCGGTAGGTTCCTTTGTGGATCCGGGGACTGCCATCGATATTAAGATCAGTATGGGCGGCAAGGCGGAGACTTACAGCTACAGCGGCAATATCACCGGTCCTACGGCGGCGGAGGATCCGGAGTACAGGGACGGGACAAAGGTGAAGGTGACGATCGAGACGGCGGACGGAACGAGGCTTTTAGATACGGAGACGGCGTCTTTCCCGGTGGCGGTCAACTATACGGGGATCAAATCCGCGACAGGTAAGATCACGTTTCGCTACACGAATACCACGGAGCCCACACAGGGAGTGGATGAAGCGGGAAATCCGGTGGAGAAGCCGGGAACCAGCACGGAGAAAACGATAGAGAGAACAATCGAGTTTACGAAGGAGAGTTAGCTGTCCGGCGGCGGCGTTCGGGATATTGGATGCCGGAGTATAAACCGGACAGACAGGATCACTTCATATGCAGATAACAGGAAATGCAGCATGCGGGGAAAGATAGTCAAGGGAATAGCAGGATTTTATTATGTGCATGCCGAGGATCTGAGCATCTATGAATGCAGGGCGAGGGGAATCTTCCGCAAAGATAATGTAAAGCCTCTTGTGGGAGATAATGTGGAGCTGGAGGTGCTCGACCGGCAGGAGAGGACAGGAAATATCAGGGAGATCCTGCCCCGTAAAAGCAGGCTGATCCGCCCGGCGGTGGCGAATATCGATCAGGCGCTGGTGATATTTGCGATCCTGAAGCCGGAACCGAATTTCAATTTGCTGGACCGGTTCCTGATCATGATGGAACAACAGGAACTGCCCTGCGCTGTTTGTTTTAACAAGAGCGATATCGCTACAGAACAAGAGCGGGAGGAGCTCCGCGGGGCCTATGAGGGCTGTGGCTATCGGGTGTTGTTTATCAGCGTCAGAGAGCGGGAGGGGCTCAAGGAGGTGCGCTCTTTCCTGCAGGGTAAGACTACAACGCTGGCAGGGCCCAGCGGTGTCGGAAAATCCTCCCTGATCAACTACCTGCATCCCCGGGCGGAGATGGAGACCGGCGCTGTCAGCGAGAAGATCGACAGGGGAAGGCATACCACCCGCCATTCGGAACTTTTTGCGTTAGACGGGGAAAGCTACATCATGGATACGCCGGGATTCTCCTCCCTGCAGCTCTTTAATATGGAGAAGGAGGATCTGAGGGATTTCTATCCGGAATTCAGGGCGTATGAGGGGAAATGCAGATTCCGGGGATGCGCTCATGTGAGCGAGCCGGGGTGCAGCGTGAAGGAGGCTCTTTCGGCGGGAAAGATCAGTGATGTGAGGTATCATAATTATACTGTGTTATATGAGGAACTGAAGAGCAGGAAAAAGTATTGAAAAAAGAAGGCAGAGGCTACAGGAGTCTCTGCCTTTTGTGATGTGCGCCCGGCGGCGGATCCCTGGATTGGCGTGCGGAGATCACATCAGGCTGCAGGTGAGGATAAAGAATTACCGCATGTTCAGATTTCAGGATTTTTTGTTTGAGAAGAGTGATGAAAAGAGGGACAGGTACATATATATAGGGATAGGAGAACATGTACCATCAAGATATGGTGAAGAACTGTTTTCCGGTTATGGTAGTGGAAGGAGGCGGGGCTGTGAAAAAGGAGGAGATCCTGCATATGTTTCCGTCATCCCTGCGGAGGCTTTTTGATGTGGCGGCATGTGGTGCGGAAGACTTGCAGGAGATAAGGCTGCGGGCGGAGAAGCCGGTGATCGTGATCAGGAGGCAGAAAGAGTATTTCCTGACCGGAGAAGGACAAATGACAAAGGAGGCTGCCGCGGCGAGAAGGATGGATGCCGGAGAACTGGAACAGATTTTGCAGCATATCTGCAAATATTCTGTGTACGCCTATACGGATGAGATCAGGCAGGGATATCTGACTCTGCCCGGGGGACACAGGGTGGGTGTGGCAGGCCAGGCTGTCCTGGAGGATGAAAACAGGATCAGGACAATAAAAAACATACGTTATTTAAATATCAGGATTGCCCATGAGATAAGAGGAGCCGCAAAACCGGTGATTTCGGAAGTTTATGAGGGGGGACGGTTCTGTAATACTCTGATATTGTCTCCACCCGGCTGCGGGAAGACTACGCTGCTGCGGGATCTTGTCAGGGAGATCTCAAACGGGAACAGATGGGGGAGAGGGATGTTTGTGAGCGTGGTGGATGAGAGATCGGAGCTGGCAGGCAGCTATCTGGGAGTGGCTCAGAATGACCTGGGAATCCGGACGGATGTGCTGGACGGCTGTCCGAAAGCAATGGGGATGATGTTGTTGATCCGTTCCATGTCGCCGCAGGTGATCGCTGTAGATGAGCTGGGGAGCCCGGAAGATGCGGAAGCGGTGGAAAAGGTATTGCGCTGCGGCTGCCAGATCCTCTCCACGATCCATGCGGAGGATATGGATGAGTTAGTGAAGAAAGTTTTTATGAGAAAGCTGCTTGCGGAGAGGGCTTTCAGGAGGTTTATCGTGCTGGGGAAGGAAAACGGAAGTTGTGTGGTCAGGAAGATATATCGGTGTGAGTGAGGATGTTCTGATGCGTATTTTTGGGATTTTTGTTGTTATGGCAGGGAGCAGCGGCTGTGCGTACAGCATTGTGAAGGAGCGGGGAAATTATCTGGAGTGGTGCAGGCAGTGGATGGAACTGTTTGAGCTGATGGAAAATGAGATCGCTTTTCAGAAGTCTTCCCTGCCGGAGATCTGCGCAAGGATAGGAAGCCGTCTTTCGGAAAACAGAAAGTATTTTCTGGAGAGAATCGGGCAGGCGTTCAGGGATGGCGGCGATACGCTGGGGAATGTCTGGAGGAGGGAGGCAAAGCTGATCTTCGAGAAAGAGCCTCTGAGCAGGACGGTGGAGAAGGAAGTGGAAGAACTGGGGGAAAGGCTTTGTTTTGAGGACGGCGGGATGCAGAGGAAGATGTTGTCTGACATGGAACGGTATCTGGAGAAGCATCTGAAAGAGCGGGAGAACCTGAACAGGGAAAAAAACAGGCTGACCCTTTGCGCCGGTGTGATGGGCGGACTGCTGCTCACGATACTTCTGATGTAACGATCACAGAAAAAAACAAGCGGCTGCGGAGCAGACATTTGGTTTTTTGTGATCGTTAACGAGCAAATGTCCGATGAAATCGGACATAGAGCGCGACAGCGCGGATTTGCGAGTTTTCTGATGTAACGACCACAGAAAAAAACAAGCGGCTCGCAGAAAAACAGGTGAAAAAGTCAGAGAAGAAATGGGAGATGGACATGACAGTTAGTGTGATTTTTAAAATAGCGGCGGTAGGCATACTGGTTACGATACTGGGACAGGTCTTGAAGCACAGCGGCAGGGAGGAGCAGGCTTTTTTGGTGTCGCTTGCGGGGCTTATCCTTGTGCTGACCTGGATCATGCCGTATATATACGATCTGTTTATGTCCATACAGAATTTATTTTCGTTGTGAGAGGAGCGTGGCAGATGATCGTAGTGAAGATTTCATTACTCGGAGTGCTGGCGGTGCTTCTGGCGCTTCAGTTTAAGATACTCAGACCGGAGTACGCGGCCTATATCGGAGTGGCATGCGGAGGGTTGATCTGCGTGTTTATCGTGGAGTACCTCGCCAGAGTATTTCAGCAGTTCGGGCAGCTGCAGCAGTATGTCGCGGCAAACAGGGAGTATCTGAATATCCTGTTAAAGATGATCGGCATTACTTATATCTGTGAATTCAGCGCAGGAATCTGCCGGGATGCGGGATTTCAGACAATAGCGGGACAGATAGAAGTGTTCGGGAAGGTCTGTATTCTGCTGTTTGGGCTGCCGATTGTGATCTCGCTCCTGCAGACTATAGGAAATTTCGCATGAAAAAACACATGTTATTGCTGATTTGCATGGTATTTCTTCTTTTTTTTGGCATTTTCGACATAAAATGCAAGGCTTCCGTCATTGATGAGGATACATTCGGAGAGAATAAAGAGGGAGAAACAGTAAAAACAGAGGGGCTGGAAGACATTTCCGGAGAGTTGAACAGGCTCTGGAATGAAAATTATATGCAGGAGATCACAGATTATCTGGATGAAGCATATGGGAGAACAGAGATAGACACCGGCAAACTGTGGCGGGAAATCATGAAGGGAAACTTGCAGAATGGCATAAAAGAGTTCGGAACGTCAGCCGTAAGAAACCTGTTTTTTGAATTCTCGGCGGGGCGGGAGATCTTTATGAACATTTTACTGCTCGCGGTATTGTCGGCGCTCTTCACAGTGGTGATGGATATTGTGGAAAATCAGCAGGTATCTCATCTGGGATTCTATTTTCTGTATCTACTGCTGTGCATTATGCTCGCCAGAATATTCCGGACCATCTATATGGAGACAGAGGAAATACTGCTGTATGTCACGGATTTTGTCAAAATACTGGTGCCGGCGTACACGGCGGCGCTGGGAATGTCGAATGGCAGTGCCACTGCCGCCGTGTACTATGAGGGGATCCTGCTTGTGATCTGGTGTGTGGAGGAGGTGCTGTGCCATGTGGCTCTGCCCGGAATAGAACTGTATATGCTGTTGGCCGTCATGAACGGTGTCTGGACGGGAGAAAAACTGGGGGGATTGCTGCAGAGCCTGAAGAGGGGGATAGAACTGCTTTTAAAGGCAATGCTCTGGATCATTGGGAGCGTTGGAGTCCTGCAGGCAATGATAACACCCGTTATCGACTCTCTGAAGTGGAATACGGCAAAAAAAGTGGCGGGAATGGTGCCGGGGGTGGGAAATATTTCGGAGGGGATCTCGGAAATTTTTGTGGGATCAGCAATCCTGATCCGCAACGGGGTAGGTATCTTTTTTACGGTCATGCTGCTGTTTTTGTGTCTGGTGCCGTTATGCAAGCTGTTTGTGCTTTCAGGCTGCCTGAAGCTTTCCTCCGCGCTGGGATCGGTGGTGAACCATTCAAGACTGACGGCGTGTTCGGATAAGGCGGCAGAAGCGGCGTTTATGTTGTGCAAGGTACTTCTGACCGGAATGGGACTGTTTTTGCTGAGCATCGCGGTCACAGTGCTGGCGGTCAACAGAAGTATGTAGGAGGCAGGTTTGAATTATGCGGGAGCAGATAAAGGAATTGTGCATTTTCATGATCTGCGGTCAGACGCTTCTGTATTTTCAGAGCGGGAAGAAATATGAGAAGATCTGCAGGATGATCCTGGAGCTTCTGGTATTAGCGGGGATCGTGGGCATGATCCTGAACGTACTTCAGTCTTTTGGCATAGAGAGCGGGGAGATGCAGGCCGCCGGAGGGGCGGTGGCGGGGATGCGGCAGAGCATGGAGGAGGCGCTTTCAAGGCAGCTTGATATGGACAGTTTTGACGAGAGTTTTATGTCGGGAATTCCTGTGGAAGATCTCGTAGAAAAGTATACGGAAAATGAAATTAAATCTAAATATAATTATTTTGCCGCTCAATATGGAGTGAAGATTGAAGAAGTGGAACAGAAGGAAGAAAAATTACAGGTGTTTTTAAAAGAAATTCGGGATGAAAATACCTTTGTACAGGGAGACACGGCAGAGATGAAAGAGACAAATGAAGGAAATCCTGCAAAAAATGTCGAAATTGAGAAGGTGGAAATCGGAACGATCACGCCTGGAGAGGGAGGCAAAGGGGAGGCGGGGGGGAGGGAACAGGGCGAAGAGGCAGCAAAAAGAAAGACGGAAAAAGTGGATCTGGCAACTTTCCACAGACAGTTTGCTCTTGTTCTCGGCATGGAGGAGGAGAATTTGGAGGTGATTTTGATTGACCGGTAAAGTCATTGAAAAGTGCAGGCGGAAGCTGCGCAGCATGAAAAAAGAGGACTATATAGTTCTGCTGCTTTTTGGGGTGCTTCTGCTGATCGTCTCTCTGCCGACTGACAGGGGGAGCGGGGGAAAGGAGAATGCCGCAGGGTTTGGAGGCGGGGGCGGACAGGAAGAGGGGGCGGACACGGGGGTTTTCAGGGATGATAAGGACGCCGGGGGTGAGCAGATCATCCGGAGCGCCGGAAATGCGGAGGAGAAGGGGAGTACAGGGAGTGCAGTTTTGGAGACGGGAAACTTCGGCAGTGAAAAAAATTCTGATCTGGATGTGTATGTGGGAAATCTGGAAAAACGGGTGGAAGAAATGCTCTCCGGCATGGAGGGGGCGGGGAAGGTACAGGTGATGATCACCGTGTCTGATACGGGGATGGAGATACTGGAGAGGAACTCCGAGACCACTGCGGCGGATCTGGAGGAGACTGACGATGCCGGAGGCAGGCGGAAAAATGTGGAGAGCGGACAGAGCGAGGAAGTGGTGTATCTGAGGGATGCCGACGGAAATGAGATACCTTATGTGGTGCAGAGAAAGCTGCCCGAAGTGACTGGAGTGGTGGTGATGGCGGAGGGAGCGGGGGACGCGAGGGTAAAAGAAAATATAATTGGAGCAGTTGGAGTATTATTTAATTTGAACGAGCATAGAATAAAAGTAATCAGAATGAAATCTTAAAGGGGAGAGAGGTTTGAAGAAAATATTTAAAAAGAACCAGCTTATGATAACGGCTTTAGCCCTGATGATCGCAGTGGCGGGTTACCTGCATTTTTCCGGTGATGTGTCTGACCAGGTCACCATATCGGAGGGCGATGGAGAGGAACAGGCGGAGAGCACCGCATCTGAGGCGGCGAGCATGATCGAATACACGGTGGAAGATACATATACGGCTGATGAATTGGCAGAGATGGAGGTAAACAGCGATATGAGTGCCACCGATGGCGAGGAGGCGCTTCTGGACATTTCTGATGAGGATATGCTGACGGATATTGAAAGCCTTGACAGTGATGTCGCGGATGTGGACGACGGATATGAGGATGAGCTTTCCTCCATTGAGAGCATGCTTGCGGAGAGTTCCGATGTGCAGGACGGCGAGGTACCGGGGGAGGCCGTCTTTACGGCGACAGTCAATGTCAATACCCTGCAGGGGGCAAAGCTGATGAAGGAACAGACCAGGGCAGAGAACAAGGCGGCGTTAATGCAGATTATCAACAGCACCAATATAGCGGACGATCAGAAGCAGGTCGCGTTAAACAGTATTGTAGGGCTTACCGAGACCGCGGAGAAGGAGATGTCGGCGGAGATCCTGTTGGATGCGAGAGGATTTCAGGACGCGGTGGTCAGCATCACCGGAGATACGGTTGATGTGGTGGTGTACAGCGCGGACCTTTCAGACACTCAGCGGGCTCAGATCGAGGATATTATCATGCGAAAGACCGGTACACCGATTGAAAATATTGTGATCAGTACCACTTTGAATTAGGATAAATATGTGTTATACTACTCATATTGGCGTCTGGAGAGGGAAACAGGGGGCGGATAATCCTCCCTGTTTTCCTGCTGTACACAGGCAGGGGCAGTGATATGTGCCGTTTGGGCGGCGCAGGGATGTCCGGGAGGCAGCCTGTCCCGCCAGACGCATATGGAAATAGAATAATCTGGAGGAATGATCAGTGACAGATATTACAAAGGAAATTAACAGAAGAAGGACTTTCGCCATCATATCCCACCCGGATGCAGGCAAGACAACGCTGACGGAGAAGTTCTTATTGTATGGAGGCGCGATCAATCTGGCAGGCAGCGTGAAGGGAAAGGCCACGGCGAGGCATGCGGTGTCGGACTGGATGGAGATCGAGAAGGAGAGAGGAATTTCGGTCACATCCTCAGTGCTCCAGTTTGAATATGGCGGATTTTGCATCAATATTCTGGATACGCCGGGACATCAGGACTTTTCGGAGGATACCTACCGGACTCTGATGGCAGCGGATTCAGCGGTGATGGTCATCGACGCTTCCAAGGGGGTGGAGGCGCAGACGAGAAAGCTGTTTAAAGTCTGTGCCATGCGCCACATTCCGATTTTTACCTTTATCAATAAGATGGACAGGGATGCAGGCGATACCTTTGATCTGCTGGATGAGGTGGAAAAGGAACTGGGCATCGCCACCTGTCCCGTGAACTGGCCTATCGGTTCCGGGAAAGGTTTCAAAGGTGTCTATGACAGGGAAGGCGACAGGGTCATCACCTATTCCGATACGGAAAAAGGCACAAAGGAGGGGGTTTCAAAGGAGATTCCTCTGGAGGACAGAGAGGAACTTTCGGCGAACCTCGGCAGAGAGGCGATGGACAGGCTGTTGGAGGAACTGGAACTTCTGGACGGTGCGGGCGCGGAATTTGATCTGGCGGACGTCAGGAGCGGCAATCTGACACCGGTGTTTTTCGGCTCCGCCCTGACGAATTTCGGTGTGGAGATCTTTTTACAGCATTTTCTGGAGATGGCGACAACGCCGCTGCCGAGAAAAGCGGATATCGGCCTGTTATCTCCGGCGGAACATGATTTTTCAGCTTTTGTATTTAAGATACAGGCGAACATGAATAAAGCGCATCGGGACAGGATCGCTTTTATGCGCATCTGCTCCGGCAGATACGATGCGGCGATGGAGGTGCGGCATGTGCAGAGCGGCAGAGTGATGCGGCTCTCCCAGCCGCAGCAGATCATGGCGGACGAGAGGAAGATCCTGTCGGAAGCTTACGCGGGGGATATCATTGGCGTTTTCGATCCGGGTATTTTTTCCATTGGGGATACACTCTGTGTGCCGAAAGAGAATTTCCGGTACGAGGGGATCCCTACCTTTGCCCCGGAGCATTTCGCCAGAGTGCGGCAGATGGATACGATGAAGAGGAAGCAGTTTATCAAGGGCATCAGCCAGATCGCACAGGAGGGCGCCATCCAGGTCTTTCAGGAGCTGGCGGGCGGTATGGAGGAGATTATTGTGGGCGTGGTAGGCGTTCTGCAGTTCGAGGTACTGAAATACAGGCTGGAGAACGAATACCGGGTGGATATCGCCCTGGAACAGCTCCCCTATGAGTATATCCGCTGGATCGAGAATAAGGAAGAGATAGATGTGGCGAAACTTCAGGGGACTTCGGATATGAAGAAGATCCAGGATCTGAAAGGTAATCCGCTGCTGTTGTTTGTGAACGAGTGGAGTATCCGGATGACATGCGACAGGAACAAGGAGTTGCGGCTGTCTGAGTTTGGAAAAAATTAAATTAAGATTTAATTTATGCGAAATGCTGATAAGGCCGGAAAAAGCGGATGATCACAGGGATCCGGCTGTGGGGCATGGAATGAAAAAGCTTATTGCAGAAAGGCTGAGTAATAAATAGCATGCGATATTTTAAGAAGAGAAAGGCGGAAACGAAAGATAAAAGAAAGGTTAAAAGAACATTATATTTTTGGATGGCGCTTTTGCCGTGCCTTCTGTGTCTCACCGGCTGCGGCGGGATAACGGATCTTTTAAAAACGGAGCAGGAATCTGACATGTCCGGACTGAAAGAGGAAGAGGATGCAGAGGTGCAGGGGGCTTCGGGGGAGGGAGCCAGGGCTGTGTCGGGTGATGCGCTCTCTGAGGAAACGGAAGGCGGTCAGGAATATCGCGATATCGAAGAGAACAGAGTGGAGGAAGGCAGCGGAAGCCTGACGAAGAGCGATCTTGAGAAAAGGCGGGAGGAGATCGGGCTTTCACAGGCGGATGTCATAGGGCTTCAGGAGTCCCAGGCCGGCAATTACTATTATGAACAGCTGGGAAGCAATGAAAAGATTCTCTATGTGGAATGTTACCAGATCCTGATGATGCAGGAGGAGGATATCCTTCTCACGGCGACGGATGCGGAGCAGCTGACGAAAGTATATCAATGTGTGATCAATGACCATCCGGAACTTTTTTATCTGAATGGCTACACCTACACGCAGTATACAAGGAGAGAAGAGGTGCAGTACATCACTTTTTCCGGCAGATATCTCTATGACGCGGAGGAGGTGGCGAGGCGGCAGGATGCGATAGATGCGGAGGTGGAGTCAAAAGTCAGTGGTCTGGAGGGCAGTGACGAGTATGAGATCGTGAAGCGGATCTATGAAGATCTGATCCTGTCCACGGATTACAGTATGGATTCGCCGGACAACCAGAATATCTGCTCTGTATTTCTGGATAAAAAATCAGTCTGCAACGGATATGCGAAGGCGTTCCAGTATATGTTAAACTATATGGGAATTCCCTGTATCATCGTGAACGGCAGTGCTAACGGCGGCGCCCATGCCTGGAATATTGCGCAGATCGACGGGGCATATTATCATATAGATACCACATGGGGTGATCCGTCATATTATTCTTCCGCGGCGGAGGAAAAAGAGGGAGCGCCGGATATCGACTACAGTTATCTCTGCGTGACGACTGCTGAGATCAGCAAAAATCACGGGATCGATACGGCGTTTGCGGTGCCTGACTGTACGGCTGTAAGTGCCAACTATTTTGTGCGGGAGGGACTTTATCTGTATGGGTATGAGGAGGAAAAGATCGCTGAGATCTTTGAGGGGGCAAAGGCACAGGGGATGAGTGCCGTGGCGCTCAAAGCTTCCGGAAGCCAGGCGTACAGAGAACTTTACGATAATCTGATCGGTGCGCAGAAGATATTTGACTATTTTGGAACCTATCAGGCGGACGGGGAGTATAAGATCGCATATTCCGGGAATGAGGAACTGTATACGCTCAGTTTCTGGGAGTGATCCCGGGCAGCGCAGGCGCTCGTCCTCCGGGAGTTTCACGGGAAGCTGACGTCCATCCCGGCAGTTCTGTCTGCCGGACATAAATATGCTTTGCAAAATCACGGATTTTTGGTATACTGATGAAAGGGAAAATGTTTTGTGTTTAAATATAGATAAGACGGTGTATATCTGTATGCAGAGAAACAGAGTGGAAATAATATTAACGAGTAAATAAGACAGGAGAAAGCAAAATGAACAAAGAAATGGAAAGACAAAGTCTGGAACTGAGAGAAGATGACAGTATGGGTTCTGTGAAGATCGCGGACGATGTGGTGGCGATGATCGCGGCTTTAGCGGCAACGGAGGTGGAAGGAGTTTCCTCCATGGTCGGCAATATCACCCATGAGCTGATGAACAAGATGGGATATAAGAATATAGCCCGGGGTGTGAAGGTGGAGGTCTACAATAAAAAAGTCAAAGTGGATATCTCTGTGAATATTGAATATGGATATAATATTCCTACAACCGGACGCAATATCCAGGCAAGGGTGCAGAATGCCATTGAGAGCATGACGGGGTTGGAAGTGACGGATGTGAATATCAGGATCGCCGGTGTCAACATGGCGAGGGCGGCGAAGTAAAAAGGCGGACATGATCGGGGCAGTTGACAGACAAAAGAAATGGCCGGGGAGCATTATGAACAGACGGGAAATAAGGGAACGCATCTTTAAGCTGTTGTTCCGCGTGGAATTTTATGAGACGGGGGAAATGGAGGAACAGAAGGAACTGTTTCTGGAGGATACTGAGGATTTCCCGGAGGATGCGGAGGAGAAGGACAAGCGAGAGATCACGGAAAAATATGACGCCATTGCGGCGAAACTTTCCGAGATAGATAGGATGATCGATGAGAAGGCGACAGGCTGGAGCAGCAGGCGTATGGGAAAAGTCGATCTTACGATCATACGTCTTGCGGTATATGAGATCTGCTTTGATGAGACTGTTCCGACCGGCGTGGCGATCAATGAGGCCGTAGAGCTGGCAAAGAGCTACGGACAGGATGGCTCGGCGGCTTTTGTGAACGGGGTTCTGGCAAAGTTTGCGAAAGCGGAGGAACAGGGATAATGGAAGAGGGTACTGCAGAAATATCTGCGGTACTGGAATAGAGGATCACTATGCAGAATGTTTATACTGTCGCTCAGGTAAACTCATATATCAAAAATATGTTTACTCAGGACTATATGTTGCAATCTGTTTCCGTCAAGGGAGAGGTCAGTAACTGTAAATATCATACTTCAGGACATATTTATTTTACTTTGAAGGATTTATCCGGGACGATTGCCTGCGTGATGTTCGCCGGCAGCCGTTCCGGTCTTACGTTTCGGCTGGAGGAGGGACTGCAGGTCATAGCGGCGGGCAGGATCGATGTCTATGAGCGGGACGGAAAATATCAGCTGTATGCGCAGAAGATAACCAGACAGGGAATCGGGGATCTGTATGTCAGGTTTGAGCAGCTCAAAAGGGAACTGGAAGAGCGCGGGATGTTCGCGTCAGAATATAAGAGAAGGATCCCGAAGTATATCAGAACTCTCGGCGTGGTGACGGCGCAGACCGGCGCTGCAGTGCGGGATATCATCAATATTGCCGGCAGGAGAAATCCCTGTGTGCAGATCATACTCTATCCGGCGGTCGTGCAGGGGGAGGCGGCAGCGCCGAGTATCATAAACGGCATCCATGCGCTGGAGGCTCTTGGCGTCGATGTGATCATCGTCGGGAGAGGAGGCGGCTCCATCGAGGATCTGTGGGCCTTCAACGAGGAGTCTGTGGCGCAGGCCGTTTTTGACTGTACGGTACCGGTGATCTCTGCGGTGGGGCATGAGACGGACACGACGATCACGGACTATGTGGCGGACTTGAGGGCGCCGACGCCTTCCGCGGCTGCAGAACTGGCGGTCTACGATATCAGGGAACTGTCGGAGAGGCTTGGCACCCTCCGAGAATCATATCGGCGGATAATGAAGAGAAAGCTGCGGGAGGCTGCCCTGCAGCTTCAGAACAGGAGAACAAGGCTTCACTATTTAAGTCCCCTTTCCCAGATCAGGGAGAAACGGAATTTTGCGATGAAGCTGGAGGAGGCGTTTGAAGATGCGATGGACCGCAGGCTGGCGGAAAAGAAGCAGCGCCTGCTCCTCTATATCGAACGGATGAAAGGGCTTTCTCCCCTTGAGAAGCTGAGGCAGGGATATGCCTATGCCGCTACAGCGGAGGGAAAGACGTTTGTTTCCGTGGAACAGGTAAGGAATGGGGAGCGGTTGAAGGTTTATGTCACAGACGGCTTTGTGGAAGCGGATGTGGTGCGGGCGGAGAGGATCCGCTATGAAGTGCCCTGAGGCATTGACGCAGGATATGGTGATAAGACATGGTCTGTGAAGTTTTCAGACAGATCAGGATGAAAGTGTTATAGGACAGGATAAAAGCAGTGACAGCGGAGAGAGAAAGGCTGTAGAGGAGAAGGAGCCCGAATATGGAAGAGACGAAGAAGGAGATCAGTCTGGAAGAATCTTTTGAAAAACTGGACGAGATGTTGAATGAACTGGAATCCCCGGACATATCCCTGGAGGAATCCTTTCAGGTTTATCAGGAAGGCATGAAGCTGTTAAAACAGTGCAACGCTGCCATCGACAGAGTGGAAAAAAGTGTGTTGAAATTAAATGAAGACGGTAGTTTGGAGGAATTTTAACCATATGGATTTTCAGAAGGAACTACAGGAAAAAGTACGCGAAGTGGAAGAAATCTTAGGGAAATATCTCCCGAGGGAGGAGGGGTTCCAGAAGAGCCTTTTAGAAGCGATGAACTACAGTTTTCTGGCGGGAGGAAAGCGGCTGCGCCCCCTTCTCATGCTGGAGTGCTACAGGCTGTTCGGGGGCAGCGGGGAGATCGTAGAGCCCTTTATGGCAGCGCAGGAGATGATCCACACTTATTCCCTGGTGCATGACGATCTGCCGGCGATGGACAATGATCTGTACCGGAGAGGGAAAAAGACGACCCATGCGGTGTATGGGGAAGCGATGGCGATCCTCGCCGGGGACGGGCTCTTGAACTTTGCCTTCGAGACGGCGTGTAAAGCTTTTTCTATGGGCGGGCTGTCCGATAGAGAGGCGGGAAGAGTCGGCGGCGCGCTGACGATCCTGGCAAAGAAGGCGGGCATCTACGGGATGATCGGCGGACAGGCTGTGGATGTGGAGGCGGAGAAGAGGAAGCTCCGCCTGGACGGGGAAAAACTGTTGTTTATCCACGAGCATAAGACGGCGGCGCTGATCCAGTCTGCCATGATGATCGGCGCGCATCTCGCGGGGGCGGATGAGGAAGCCGTGAGGGAACTGGAAAAAGCGGGATATGCCATCGGTATCGCCTTCCAGATCCAGGATGATATCCTGGATGTCACAAGCACGTTAGAAGAGCTCGGAAAGCCTGTGGGCAGCGATGAGAGGAACGATAAACTGACATACGTGTCGGTTTACGGGCTGGAAAAGTCAAAACAGGATGTGGAGAGGCTCTCGAGGGAGGCGCTTGATATACTCGGGAACCGGCGGGAGAGAAACGTGTTCCTTGAGGAGCTTGTCATGAGCCTGATCACAAGAAGGAAGTAGAGGATAAAGTCCGGACTTTTGTGCTGTTATGTATAGATACGACCGGTCACTGTCCGGTGATGATGGAGGCGGAGCCGTTATGTATTTGGAGAAGATCAAAAAGGCAAATGATATCAAAAAAATAGAGAAGGAACATCTGTATGACCTGGCGGAGGAGATCAGGCAGTTTTTGATTCAGAAGATATCCGTTACCGGCGGGCACCTGGGTTCCAATCTGGGCTGTGTGGAACTCACCATGGCGCTGCATCTGGCGCTGGATCTGCCGAAGGACAAGATCGTCTGGGATGTGGGACATCAGGCATACACCCACAAGCTGCTTACGGGCAGGGCGTACGGCTTCGATACCCTGCGCAAGTACGGCGGCATGAGCGGTTTTCCGAAGCGGAAGGAGAGCGACTGCGACTGTTTTGATACGGGGCACAGTTCCACCTCCATCTCCGCGGGGCTCGGCATGGTGCAGGCGAGGGATCTCCAAAAACAGGATTTTACGGTGGTCTCCGTGATCGGGGACGGCGCGCTGACCGGCGGCATGGCGTATGAGGCGATCAACAACGCCAGCAAACTGGAGACCAACTTTATTATTATCTTAAACGACAACAATATGTCCATCTCTGAGAATGTGGGCGGCGTGTCGAAGTATCTGAACGCCATCCGCACAACGGAGAACTATCTGGACCTGAAAAATACGGTCTACAATAAGCTGATCGGCTTCTACCACGGAAAATCCATGGTGGAGGGCATCCGGAAAGTGAAGAACGATGTGAAGCGCCTGGTGGTGCCGGGGATGTATTTTGAGGATCTGGGCGTCACTTATATGGGACCGGTGGACGGCCATGATATCCAGAAGATGACAAGGTTTATCCAGGAGGCGAAAAAGGTGGAGGGCCCTGTCCTGATACATATGCTGACCACGAAGGGGAAGGGATATGGCCCGGCGGAGAAGCATCCGGCGCGGTTCCACGGGGCGGAGCCCTTTGAGATCGAGACAGGGCTTCCGGCGCATCCCCGCACAAAGGCAAATTACACCGATATTTTCTCCACCGTGATGATCAAGCTGGCGGCGAGGGATGAGCGCGTGGTGGCGATCACGGCGGCGATGCCGGACGGGACAGGGCTAAAGCGCTTTCGCAATATCTATCCTGAGCGGTTTTTTGATGTGGGCATCGCGGAGGAGCATGCCGTGACGTTCGCCGCGGGGCTGGCGGCAGGGGGACTTAAGCCGGTGGTTGCCGTCTACTCCTCCTTTTTGCAGCGCGCCTACGACCAGATCATCCACGATGTCTGCATCCAGAACCTGCCGGTGATCTTTGCCATAGACAGGGCGGGGCTTGTGGGGAGCGACGGGGAGACGCACCAGGGCATCTTTGATCTGTCCTACTTGTCGAGCATACCGAACATGCATGTGATGGCGCCGAAGAACAAGTGGGAGCTGTCGGATATGATGAAGTTCGCCCTGCAGTTTGAGGGGCCGATCGCCATCCGTTATCCCAGAGGGGAAGCCTGGGACGGTATGCAGGAGTTTCGCATGCCGGTGGTTTATGGGAAGAGCGAAGTCCTCTATGAGGAGGAGGACATCTGCATCATGGCGGTGGGCAGCATGGTGAAGGAGGGGGCGTCTGTCAGGAAGATCCTGAAAGATATCGGTTACGCCTGCTCCCTGGTGAATGCCCGCTTTGTAAAGCCCATCGATGAGGCGTTGATCGAGGAGTTCTCCCACAGCCATAAACTTCTTGTCACGCTGGAGGAGAACGTGGCAAAGGGAGGGTTCGGCGAGAGCGTCAGAAGTTATGTGGACTCTCTGCCCGGCTGCGGGATGAGGGTGGTTTCGGTCGCCCTGCCGGATATGTATGTGGAACATGGCAGCGTGGATCTTTTGAAGGAAGAGCTGGGACTGACGGACGGCTGTATCGCGAGACGGATCGTGACGGAGTACGTGGGAGGCGGATCGTGACGGGGCATCTGCCGTACGTATGATTTGCGGAAAGTAATTGTGGGCAGTTGACGGCGGATTAATATCATAACAAATGTTATTAAACATGGGATCGCTGGATGAGAAAACAGATGGCTGAAATGGGAATGGCTGACAACAGAAGAGAGAAACCGAAGAAGAAGCGCCTGGATGTACTGCTCGTGGAGCAGGGCTATGCGCCCTCCAGGGAGAAGGCGAAGGCGCTCATTATGGCGGGCGATGTTTTTATCAACAACCAGCGGGAGGACAAGGCGGGGACGGTTTTCGACCCGGAAAAGATAAAGACGCTGGAGGTAAAGGGGAACGCGCTCCCCTATGTAAGCCGGGGCGGGCTGAAGCTGGAGAAGGCTTTGCGGGTGTTTCCCCTTGTTTTAGAGGGAAAATCCTGCATGGATATCGGTTCTTCCACCGGCGGTTTTACGGACTGTATGCTGCAAAACGGCGCGGCGAAGGTGTATGCCATAGATGTGGGCCACGGGCAGCTCGACTGGAGGCTGAGAAGCGATGAGCGGGTGGTCTGTATGGAGCGGACCAATTTCCGCCATCTGACGCCGGAGGATATCCCGGAGAAGCCGAAGTTTGCCTCCTGCGATGTGTCCTTTATCTCCCTGACAAAAATATTGCTCCCGGCGCGCAATATCCTGGAGGATGGAGGAGAGATGGTCTGCCTGATCAAGCCCCAGTTTGAGGCGGGGCGGGAGAAGGTGGGCAAAAAAGGCGTGGTCCGGGACAGGGAGGTGCACCGGGAGGTGATCTGTAAAATCCTGGATTTTGCGGCGGATATCGGCTTTGAGGCGGCGGGGCTCTCCTTTTCTCCGATCAGGGGGCCGGAGGGGAATATCGAGTATCTTTTGTATCTGAAAAAGAACGCCGGGAGGTCGGCAAAGCTCTCGGAACTGACGGAGGCAGAGGCGGAGAGGCGGCTTTTTGCCCTGCGGGAGAGAGATGCGGGGCTCTCATCTGAGGTTGAGATGAGGCGCCTGGTCGAAGAGACAGTGGAGAGCGCCCACGAGGGGCTGGATCGCGATGGCAATGCCTGAACTTCCGGCGGGCGAATAGGAGTTTTGATGGACAATTTTCTTGTTGTGACAAATAAACAGAAGGATTCGACGTTTGCCTGTACAAATCGGATCAGGGGTTATCTGGAGAGGCACGGGAAATGCTGCCTTACAGAGACCGGGGATGTTTCCGAACTGAATATCCCGAGTGGCACAGAGTGCGTCATCGTGCTGGGCGGCGACGGGACACTGCTGCGGGCGGCGCGGAATGCTGCCGACGCGAAGGTGCCTCTGATCGGTGTGAATCTCGGGACGATGGGGTATCTGGCGGAGGTGGACAGCGCTTATGTGGAGGAAGCGCTGGATCAGCTGATGGCGGATGATTTCACGAGGGAGAAGCGGATGATGCTCTCCGGCAGAGTGTCCTGCGCGGACAGAGCGAAGGAGCGGCGGGAGGACTGCGCCCTGAACGATATCGCGATCACCAGGCGGGGCTCTTTGCAGATCATCACCTTTCATATCTATGTGAACGGGCAGCTTCTGCACACCTGTCATGCGGACGGGATCTTAGTGGCGACGCCCACCGGTTCTACGGGCTATAACCTGTCGGCGGGTGGGCCTATCGTGGAGCCCCATGCTCAGTTGATACTGTTGACGCCGATCTGTCCCCATACGATGAGCTCGAGGACGATCGTGCTCTCGGCGGAGGACGAGGTGGTGATCGAGATCGGGGAGAACAAAAAGGGCGCTGTGCAGGAAGTGGAGGCGTGCTTTGACGGCAGTGTGAAACTGGAGATGTATGCCGGTGACAGGATGGAGATCAGGAGAGCTGAAAAAGTGACAGAAATGCTGAAACTGAGCCAGGACAGCTTCGTGGAGGTATTACATAGAAAGATGGATGTGTAGGGGAAAGAGAGGGTATTTGGAAATGAAGAAAAACCGTCATGCGAAAATTGTGGAACTGATTGAGAAATATGATCTGGAGACTCAGGAGGAACTGGCGGAAAAGCTGCGGCAGGATGGGTATGATGTGACGCAGGCGACGGTCTCGAGGGACATTCGGGAGTTAAAGCTGTCCAAGGTGTCCATCGGGGACGGCAGGCAGAAATATGTGTTGCTGCGCGGGGCTCACGGGGAGATGAGCGACAAATATGTCCGGGTCCTCCGGGAAGGCATGAGCAGCATGGGGATGGCGCAGAGCCTTCTGATCGTGAAGACGGTACCGGGGATGGCGATGGCGGTGGCTGCGGCGCTGGATGCGATGCATATGAAGGAAATCGTGGGCACCATCGCCGGCGATGATACGATCATGCTGGCGGTGCGCTCCGTCGAGGACGCGGAGATCGTCAGAGAGAAGATCAACCATGTGGTAGATAAACAATAACAGCAGATATGCGGGAAGCGGATCTGCGGAACTGGGAGAGACCGAGCTGAAAGCGAGGGATACGAACAAAAAGCGAAGCGTTTGTGAGTTGGAATATTTATGGAATTGGAATATAAACTATGCTGATAAATTTAAGTGTTAAAAATCTGGCGCTGATCGATGCCGAGGAGGTGGAGTTCGGGGAGGGGTTGAACATTCTCTCCGGCGAGACAGGAGCCGGAAAATCCATACTGATCGGCTCTGTGAACCTGGCGCTGGGAGAGCGGGCGGATAAGGAGATGATACGGACCGGGGCGGACTATGCCCTGATCGAGTTGTTGTTTGAGGAGGATTCGCCGCAGGTGAAAAAGCGGATGGAGGAACTGGACCTGCCCTGGGAGGGCGGAACGGTGATGATCTCGAGGAAGATCCAGCCCTCCCGGAGCGTTTTCCGCATCAACGGGGAAACTGTGACTTCAAAGCAAGTAAAGCTTCTGGCGGAACTGCTTCTGGATATCCACGGGCAGCATGAGCATCAGTCCCTTTTGCACAAAAAAAAGCATCAGGAAATACTGGATGAATTTGCCGGGGAGAAGTTAAAGAAGCTTCTCCCCTCCCTGAGAGAGAGCTGGCAGAGGCTTTCGGGCATCCGAAAGGAGCTGGAGGAAGCCGGGATGGATGAGGCGGAGAGAATGCGGGAGCTCTCCCTCGCGGAGTTTGAGGTGCAGGAGATCGAGGAGGCACATATCATACCGGGGGAGGACGAAGAACTGGAAAAAAATTACCGGAGAATGACGCACGGGCGCCGGATCATGGAGAGCATATCTGCCGCCTGCCGGCTTACCGGCGGCGAGAGTGCGGAGGGAGCCGCCGACCTGATCGGACATGCCCTGAGAGAGATGACATCCGTGTCAGATTTGGACGAGGAACTCTCCGGCATCGCGTCGCAGCTCGATGAGATCGATCATCTTCTGCATGATTTTAACAGAGATCTGGCAGACTATCAGGAGAGGATGGATTTCGACGAAGCCGATCTCGCAAAGGCGGAGGAGAGGCTGAATCATTTAAACCATCTGAAAATGAAATACGGAAAAACGCTGGAGGAGGTGCTGGCATACCGGGAGAAGCGCGATAAAGAGCGGCAGAGGCTGGCTGATTTCGACACCTATCAGGAGGAGCTGAAAGGGCAGCTTCAAAAGGCGAAGGAAGAGATGGATGATCTCTGTGAAAAAGCGTCCAAAGTGCGCTCCCAGGCGGCAAAAACGCTGGAGAAGCAGTTGAGGCAGGCGCTTTATGACCTGAATTTTGCGCATGTGGATTTCCGGGTGAAGGTGTTAAGCGGCGATACATGGCAGAGCGCGCGGGGGTGGGATGATGTGGAATTTCTGATCTCCACCAACCAGGGCGAGGAGCCCCGTCCCCTGTCCACGGTGGCAAGCGGCGGTGAGTTGTCCCGGATCATGTTGGGACTAAAGACCGTACTGGCTGACAAGGACGGGGTGGAGACGCTGATCTTTGACGAGATCGATGCGGGCATCAGCGGCAGGACCGCCTGGAAGGTTTCAGAAAAACTGGGCATGCTATCGAGGCAGCGCCAGGTCATCTGTATTACCCACCTGCCCCAGATCGCGGCGATGGCAGATACTCATTTTTATATTGAAAAAACGGTGAAAAAAGGCGTCACAAAGACGTCCATCTCTCCGCTGCAGGAAAAAGAGAGGATCAGAGAGATCGCCAGAATGCTGGGCGGAGAAGAAATATCCGAGGCGGCGCTTAAGAACGCGGAAGAATTGATACAGATGGCAAAAAATTCCATATAAAACAAAAAATGAGTGTAGTGAATTTCGATTACCTACGCATACTAAAAAGGACACGGCAGTAAAAACACTGTCTGTGTCCTTTTGCATACACGCCGGCATGTGCGGGCATGCTGGTGTCGTTTAGCGCAAAATCTGGAATATTCTGTCGAATGTTGTAAGTTTCCGAAGGTATTGAAAATTTTATGATTTTCGAGATAAAGGCAGAAAATTTCGGTGATAATATTTGCAGGTAGCGGAGGAACAGGGCAAGATGGGAAAGGTGATCAGAAATTTTTATAAAGGAATCTTTGCGGCTGCATGTGTCGGAGCGCTTGCTGTGGGCTGGTATTTCTGCTATGATTCCGTGCCTTCTCAGGTGAGGCTGACAACGGAAAAGGAGCAGCAGATGAATTTCAAAGTGCCCGCCAGCGCCAGCATCGATACCGGCAGCGTCAGGATGGAGGCGGGGCTGTTCCGTCCTGTCACGATGGTGACCGGGGCTTCGGAGGCTACCTATCAGATGGATGTAAAGCTTTTAGGGGTAATCCCGTTAAAGAGTGTAGAGATCCAGGTGATGGGGGAGCGGAATGTCTCTGCCGCCGGTTTTCCGATCGGTATTTTTTTAAAGACGAAAGGAGTTATGGTGGTGGGCGTCGGCAGTTTTAATGACAGCGACGGTGCACTCAGGGAACCTTCCAAAGGACTCCTCGCGGAGGGCGACTATATCCTGAGTTATAACGGTGAGGAAGTCACCGGCAAAAAACAGTTTATGAACCTGCTTTCGGAGAATCGGGGCACTGAGGTGCTGCTTGGCATCGAGAGGGACGGTGTGTACTTAGAGGAGCGGGTTGTGCCCGCAAAAAATCAGAACGGCGAGTATAAGATGGGAATCTGGATCAGAGACAATGCGCAGGGGGTAGGCACACTGACTTTTGTGGATGCCGAGGGAAATTTTGGCGCGCTGGGACATGGCATTACGGATTCCGATACGGGGGAGCTGATGGAACTCGGGCGCGGTTCCCTGTACGGCACAAAGATCGTGGCGGTCAGAAAAGGCACGGATGGCGTTCCCGGGGAGCTGACTGGCATGATAGAGTACGATGATGCGAATGTGATCGGCGAGATCACAAGAAATACACCATATGGCATTTTCGGGCGGCTTGACCTGGAGAAACTGAGAGAGCAGGGGATCGTTCTGGATACCCAGGAGATTGGCTTTAAGCAGGACATCCATCCGGGACCGGCCACCATGATCTCCACGATTAACGATGAGATGAAGGAATATGATATAGAGATTACAGCGATCCATATGGGAAATGACGGCGGCAACAAGGGGCTGGAACTCCTCGTGACAGATGAAGAACTGCTGAACCTGACGGGCGGCATCGTCCAGGGCATGAGCGGAAGCCCTATTTTGCAGGACGGCAGGGTGGTCGGGGCAGTGACCCACGTGCTGGTGAACGCGCCGGAGAAAGGGTATGGGATCTTTATTGAGGAGATGTTGGTGGAGTAGGTATTTTGTTTATATTTTCATGACAGTTCAGCCTCAGAGTCATTTAGTTAGCGCCTTAGTCCAGCCGAGAAGAAAATGAAATGCTCAAGGAGCCCCTTAAAAAGCGTTGGCACTTAGCGAGGTAGTTCACGAGCTTAGTGTCCGTTACGCTTTTTACGGAGCGAGAGCGTGGCGACGGAGTATTTTATTTTCCTCTCGGCGTCCGGCATGGTTAACTAACTGACATTGATTCAGTCTTCGGCTGGACTGTTATTTTGTCGTTTAAAAAAGTTGTATTTTACGTTTCCTTTGACAGAAATATCATGTAAAATGAAAGAGAAGGAAAGAGGTATATAATGTCAAAGCTCAGGGATAAAATAAAAGCACTCATTTTTACCGCCGGTATAATGCTTTTTATTCTGGCGGCGGTTCTGGGAGCCCTGTCGGTCGGTTATCTGTCGGATATGCTTCCCGCCGATGAATATCAGGACAGGGGCGTCCATACGTTTGTGCCGTATGAGGTGTATCCGGTTTCTGTAAAAAATACCGGTGCAAGCGGGCGTGATCGGCGCATGAATCCGACAAAGACAGTATATAAAGTATATTATTTTGATGGATCGGGAGAAGGATATCAGTGGTCCAGAGAGGTATTGTCCAGAGAGCAGGGACAGGTGATCATCGATGCTGTCGAGATCGTGGAACGGCGGGTGCTCAGTATTCCGTCGGACGGTACATATATTACGGTGGAGCCCTGGGAGAGCG
The DNA here is from genome assembly GCA_910584915.1 of uncultured Lachnospiraceae bacterium. Taxonomy (GTDB): domain Bacteria; phylum Bacillota; class Clostridia; order Lachnospirales; family Lachnospiraceae; genus 1XD8-76. Next base: position 2,312 of record CAJUDM010000022.1, on the reverse strand, counting down.
CGGAGAGCTACACGGCGGGACTAAAGAGGAAGTATGTGGTGGTACTGGGAGCATCCGGAGTCTATCTTTTCTTTTATATGATCGCGATGGGAATCTGGTATTACAGGAGAATGTAGGGGAAACGCGAATTTGTGCCGAAGCGTCACGAATTCTGGTGATCGCAGAGCAGAATCTGAAATTTTGTTCGTATCCTCAGCGCAAGGTGCTTCGAAGTGGAGAAAAATGGCAGATAAAGGAGGTATTGCCCTATGGGAATGTTTCAGAAAAAGAGACAGGAGAAGAACGAAGAAAAGCCGAAAGAGAGAAAGGTGTATATTGAGGGAGCCGGCGGGACCATCGTCACAAAGTCCATTTTGAATGGGACATCCAAGCTGAAATGGCTGTTCAGGCAGGATGAAGGGCGTGGGAACGGCTGGGTGGCTTTTGGCGATAAGGACACGCAGGAGTATGTGAATGACGCCGGAAATTTGGAGATCGTGGATTTCAATACATTGGCGAATATCGAGCCGACGGTGGTGAATGTATTTTATATGCCGATGGGAAGCGATCTGGAATTTCGCGATGACAGGACGGGAAAATATTTTGTCGATACGAGGACGGGGAAGGAGATCAGGGAGCCGGTGAAGCATCCGGGGCAGATTGCCTTTGAGAAAAACCTGAAATTTCTCAACCAGAATACCTATTCTGCGGATTTTTTTGCCTCCCTGTTTGCGGAGAGCGAGAAAATGCGGGTTCTGCGTGCCGGGGAGGTGGATTTTCCCACCGGGGAGGTGGTGCTTGCCGATCCGTTGGCGTATCTGGGCAGCAAATATGAGACGGTGCTGGATCGGAAGATCCCGGCGGGATCTTATCCGGTGGAACTCTCCGTCTGCCTGTCCCGGATCGTGGGGCTCAGGTACGCGGCGGCAAGGCTTGTGATCGGCGGCGGGCATGCGGTTACCTATGAGATCGCCATGCCGAAGGGAAAGAAGAGAGAAGATTGGAAATCGGCGGGCGCCCTGACATTTTTCGGCGTGGATACGGGGCTGGCATGTTTTGCGGATACGCAGATCTCTGAGGAGTACAGGGGATTTTTTGAAAAATGGCAGCAGGAAAAGCCCGGAAAAAATAAGTACACGGACTATTTTAAAGAGTTGTTTCAGGAAAGTTATGAGGCACATCCCGAGTTCCAGAACCCGGGCGGCAGTTTTCTCGCCTGGCGGATGCCGGGGAGCGGGCAGAGGCTCCTGCTGTTTATGAGCGGTATGGGGGACGGTATATACAGCGGCTATTGGGGGTTTGATGAGAGGGGAGAGGCGGTGTCCTTGACGGTGGTGTTTATGAATCCTGAGTATTTTTGAAGAGGATTAACTATGATGAGAAAAAGGGCACAGTTGTGTGGGTGAGAAATACAGGAAAGAATTTGTGCCCGAGCAGAGCAAAGGGAGTACAAATTAGATGAAACAAAAGAAAAGAAACCAAAGTTTCATGATCGTGTTATTGCTTTTGTTTGCAGGGGCAGGTTTTGCCTGTCTTCGGCTGAGGGGCGGCGTGCAGGTGAGGGCGCCAAAAGACAGGGATATCCTGCCGGATGCGGAGGTGGTATTCTACAGGCAGGATGACGAGAGGTGGAGGGAGGATCATCTGGGAGATTCGGACTATACCATGGGTTCTTCCGGCTGTCTGGTGAGTTGTATCGCCTCCGCGGTCTCTATGGAGAGCGGAAGGGAGGAGACGCCCGGGATATTAAATGCGAAGCTTTCTGAGGAGAAAGCCTACGATGGGGAAGGGAATCTCCAGTGGGAGCCGCTTTCCGGGCTGGAGGAGTATCAGGTCGATGTTTACAGCGAAGTTTCCACAGATATCATAGATGCCTGTCTCTTAGAGGGGCATTACCCGGTGGCAAGAGTCAGGATGTACATCCTGGGGAATACACATTATGTGCTGATCGTCGGCGTGAAGGACGGGAAGTACCTTTGCATGGACCCGCTGAAAGATGGATTGACGGAGCTTTCTTATTGCGGGAACAGGGTTTATGCGCTGCGGTGCGTGTCTGTGCGACAGCCCCGCAGGGCGTAGGTAAGGTGTACCCCTTAGCTTATTGATATTTCCCTTATTTTTCACTATAATTTAAGGGAATAACTCAGAGGTGAGGTTATGAGAGTTTTTAATTATTCTGAAATTAAGAATCAAAAGTGGGATTCAGATATCCTTGGTCTGATTGCAGCAATATATAAAGAAGTCGGAAAACAGGAAATGTATCTGAAACAAAAGCCGGAAGAACTTGAGAAACTTGTTGAGATTGCAAAGATTCAAAGTACCGAAGCATCCAA